>DAOTWA010000050.1:0-2108 GCA_034435955.1 Anaerolineaceae bacterium
GGACTCGACAGGGATGGGCTGCCGATCGGCATCCAGCTGCTCGGCCCTGATTTCAGCGAGGAAACGCTGCTGCGCATTGGCAGGACTTACGAGATCGCCAGCCGGGATGAAGAATGGCGAAAGAAGGCTCCACGGATTACCTCACGAAAGCTCTAAAACTTCATAAGGTAATCGAACGGGGAGATACACATGACCGAATATGAAGCCGTCATCGGGCTCGAGACCCACATCCAGCTTAACACGCTGACCAAGATCTTTTGCGGCTGCAAGGCTGATTCCTGGTTCGACCCGCCCAACACCAACATCTGCCCGGTGTGCACCGGGCTGCCGGGCGTGCTGCCGGTGCTCAACCGCACCGTGGTCGAGAAAGCCGTGCTGCTGGCAGCCGCCATGCACGCGCAGATCCAGCCGCTATCGTATTTCGACCGCAAGAATTATTTCTACCCCGATCTGCCCAAGGGATACCAGATTTCGCAGTACGACCGTCCCCTCGCTAAGGGTGGCTACCTGGAGCTGCCTATCCCGGGCCGTGATCTCGATCTCTCCTCTGGTCGGTCCGGGGCTCATACATCGCAAGGCTATATCCGATATGTGAGCATCACCAAGCTGCATATCGAGGAGGACGCTGGCAAGACTAAGAACGAAGACGGCCGCCGGTTAATCGATTTCAACCGCTGCGGCGTGCCGCTGGTGGAGATGGTCACTGGCCCCGATCTGCGTTCGGCGGACGAAGCCGCTCAATACCTGATCCGCCTGCGCCAGCTCTTGCGCTGGCTGGGCGTGTCCGAGGCCGACATGGAGAAGGCCCATTTACGCTGCGACGCTAACGTCTCGATCCGGCCGAAAGGCGCCCAGTATCTCAACCCAAAAACCGAGATCAAGAATGTCAACTCGATCGATGCGGTGCGCACGGCCATCGCCGCCGAGATCGAGCGCCAGATCCGTGAGGTGGAAGCCGGCCGGCAGGTGGAAGCCTGGACGCTGGAGTGGGATGAGGATGCCGGCGTGCTGCGCAAGATGCGCTCCAAGGAAACCGAGGCCGATTACCGTTACTTCAAGGAGCCGGACCTGCTTCCCATCCGCCTGGATGATGCCTGGCGCGACGCGATCCTGGCCCAACTGCCCGAGCTGCCCCTCGAACGGCGGGCGCGCTTCGTCCGCCAGTATGGCCTGCCGGAATACGACGCCGACATTCTCACCGGCGAACGCAGTCTATCGGAGTATTACGAGGCAGCCGTGCAGGCTTACGGCGGTGACCCCAAACGCGTCTCCAATTGGATGATGAACGACGTGCTGCGCATGGTCAACGAGCTGGGGGTTTCAGCCGGCGAACTTCGCCTGAAGCCGGCTTATCTGGCTGAGATCATCAAGCTGGTGGACGCCGGCACGGTGAACACCTCCACCGGCAAGAGTCTGCTGCTGAAAGTACAGGAGACGGGGAGGCCTCCGGCGGACATCGTCCAGGCCGAAGGGCTGGCCAAAGTCAGCGATGACGCCGCCATCCGCGCGGTGGCCGGCGAAGTGCTGGCCGAGAATCCCAAAGAGGTGGAGAGTTACAAGGCGGGCAAAGTTACCCTGTTGGGCTGGTTCGTCGGTCAGGTGATGAGGAAAATGGGCGGTAAAGCCGATCCAAACCTGGCGCGGAAGATTCTGGAAGAGTTGTTGCGTTGAGGCAGACTGGCGGGTAGCACACTTATCGGTGCATCATCTTCTCCCGACTTCACATATCAATTGCGTCCTGCCCGACGGGAGGATGCGGCCGCTATCCGCGCGCTAATCCTCGCCGTGCGCATCAATCCCACCGGCCTGGTTTGGCGGCGCTTTCTGCTGGCGGTGGATGATGGCGACCGGTTGATCGGCTGTGGGCAGGTCAAGCCGCACCGCGATGGGACGCGCGAGCTGGCTTCCATTGCGGTTCAGCCGCGGTATCGAGGGCGCGGCGTGGCCAGAGCGATCATCGAGCGGCTGCTGGCGGAAAATCAACCGCCGCTGTACCTGATCTGCCGGGAATCCCTGTCTCCTTTTTATGAAAAATTTGGATTCTCAGGTTGTTCCGATAAGGAGTTGACGCCCTATTTCAGCAATATCCGCCGGTGGGCCGATTTCGT
>DAOTWA010000051.1:0-25530 GCA_034435955.1 Anaerolineaceae bacterium
TATTTCCATGCCTCGCTCCCGTGAATCGATAGAATTTTCGCTGCGTTGCGGTAGTACACGTTGGCTAGCACATCCTCTGGTAAGAACAAGCCGTAGATCCGCCAGCGCCCCTGTGATGGAATCTCACGGATATCGTAATTGAAATATTCGTCGTCGCTCTCTAGGAAGCGGTAGGTGATGCGATAGGCGTTCACGTCCGGGCCCATGTCCAGCCCGTACAGGATACGGTCCGCATGGCGCAAGAAAAAGCGGCGGGCGGTGTAGGGTTGGCGACCCAGCTCCGAAATTCGTGCACTGATATCTACATACAAATTCGAGCAACGTTCGAGCAAATCACTCACCCAGGCCAAATTTTCGGCGTAACAACCCACGTGAGCGGCTATAAAGATAGTCCGTGGATGGCGGCTGACGAGGTCGGCCAGATCGGCGAGGATGGAGTGGAAGGGTGGATAGGGCGGAGAGGGAAACTGCCAGTCGGGGTGTGCGTTCAGCTCCTCCCACCGCTCGTTGGTGTTGTCGAGCGGCTCGAAGAAAGCTGGCGGGTCGGCGACGTGGATCAGGATGGGTAAATCTAATTCTGCAGCAGTTTCCCAGATGGGATCGAGACGCGGATCGTTCACACGCACAAGGCTGCCGTTCTCATCCTTCACCTTCAGACCAAAATTTTTCCAGATCTTGATGCCTTCGGCACCGCGCGATTTCTGGGAAGACAGTCGACCGGCCGCCCACTCGGGAAAGGACGCGCCGAGTTCGGGCCAGCGGGACCAGGCCACTCCTCCGAAGATTTTGAAGCGTTCCGGCGCCCTTGCCTTGAACAGATCAAGATGGTTGTTGAGCAGCTCTTCGCTCCAACCCCCATCCAGGTCCACATACAGGCGTACTCCCGCCTGATCCAGCCGGTCAAGCAGCTCGGAGAATGACTTGCGCTCCCAGCCACCGCCAAATGGTTCGGCCAGATGATTGTGTGCATCCACCACCGCAAAGCGTGGGCGCTGTATCACCGTTTCTTTGGCGACCAGCATTGAACGCGGGCGGTACTCTTCCAGTTGCACGGCTTTCCTCACGATGTGATCACTCGTATCCCTTGTTCTCTGAGCGCAGTCAGAAAATCTTCGCTCGTTTGTTCATCCGTCACCAAAATATGGATACTTTTTAATGGGGCCAGGAAAGCAGGCGCGACAGCGCCAAATTTGGTATGATCTGCAACCAAGATCACTTCTCGACCTACGGAAAGGATAGCGCGGTCGGTGAGGGTTTCGGGCAGGTAGTCGTTGGTAAGGCCGTGTTCAAGGCTGAGTGCGCGCACCCCGATGACTACCTTGTCGGCGCGCACTTCGGCCAGCGCCTGCTCAGTGATATGGCCGATGAAGGACAGCTCGCTGTCGCGCAGCATGCCACCTAAAACGATCACGTTGATATCGGCGACACCAGCCAGGGCGTTGATCACGGGTAGTGAGTTGGTAATTACTGTCAGGTTGCGGCGCGTCCGGAGATTGCGCGCCACTTCGAGCACAGTGGTGCCACTGCCCAGGAAGACGGTTTCCCCATCCTGGATTAAAGCCGCGGCAGCCTGGCCGATACGATGCTTTTCCTCGGCCTGCACCTGGCTGCGTTCCAGGATGGGCATCTCAGGCTCGGCTCGCCGTAGGGGAATGGCACCGCCGTGCACCCGTTGCAGGAGACCCTGCTCGGCCAGTGCGTCTAAATCGCGGCGAGCAGTAGCCTCGCTGATCGAAAATTGGGCGCAAATCTCGGCTACGGATATACGCTGCCGATGTTCAAGCAATTGGATGAGCGTTAATTGGCGTTCTGTGTTGGAAAACAAGCCAATCCCTCTGATAATCAATCATATTCACTCATTAATACATGAAAACCGATCGAATACAATCATTAGTATACTCGTTTAATATTAAAAGTCAAGCTGTGAATTTCGAGGACGTTGAAAAACTGGTAGAAACGACCCAATTTCCTCTTTGGCGGTCTATAAATGGGTGAAAATCAGCAAACTCAGCTCTAAAACGCCGCCTATTGACCTCGCCTCAACTTTTTCCATCTGATAGCTTACCATAGCAGCAAACCCCCCTTGGTCGCTCAGCCGCCGAGGGCTGAGTTTTGAACCCTGCCCCCGTCCATAATTTGACCATCCGCTTCAAATAGAAATATCCCTTCTGTTCTACTACCTGGCCCTGGTCGGTTTTGACCTTGCGCATGTGCTTACCACACCCCAGCACGCATCCGGGTCACGGGGTTGTTTGTCCTTTTTCTTCTTTTCCCTCTTGACAATGGATCGAAAAATCTTTAAAATGATATTGAACATTATCTCACTAAGGAGAAAATTTTCATTATCTGTTCTCTATTGAAAATATTCTCATTCTACAACCCCTGGAGTTTTCCATGGCCAGACTTCTGCCCAATGAGGAATTGCGCTTGTTGAGCAAGATCAGTAAGCTGTATTACGAAGAAGGCCTCACCCAGGATGAAATCGTTCAAAAGCTCAACCTCTCTCGTTCCAAAATCTCCCGCCTCCTTCAACAGGCCCGCGAACGAGGCATCGTGCAAATCTCGGTCATCTCCCCTCCCGGCATCTATTCTGACCTCGAATCGCGCCTGGAGCGTCGGTACCACCTGCATGAAGCCGTCGTGGTAGAGGCGCGCGAGCCAGACTCGCAGCCCGCTGTCTCCCGCGAGGTGGGCCTTGGCGCCGCCGCCTATCTGCAGCGCACCATTTCCTCCTCGGATGTCATTGGCATCACCTGGGGAACCACCTTGGGCAATATGGTCTTCGGTATGCAGCCGCGACCCACCCCCGGCGCCCAGGTAGTACAGATTAACGGCGGCTTGGGGCGCCCCGAAGCCGAGGTCCATGCCACCGAACTGTGCCGTCGTTTAGCCCGCTTGCTCGATTGTCACCTGACACTTCTGCCAGCTCCTGGCATCGTCGATAACCAGGAGATCAAACGCGCCTTCCTCTCGGACAGCCATGTCCAGCGTGCCCTGGAACTGTTCGACCGCCTGACGGTCGCCTTCGTCGGCATTGGCTCCCCCACCCCCGATTCAGTCGTTATGCGCGACGGATCGATCCTCACTCGCGATGAACTCGGCGATTTGGTATCCAAAGGAGCCGTCGGTGATATCGCTCTGCGCTACTTCAATGCGCATGGCGAGCCGATACAGTCCGAGATAGACCAGCGCGTGATCGGAATCACCCTCAAGCAGCTCTCCGGGGTGAACCGCGTAGTGGGCGTGGCCGGCGGGCCGCAGAAGGTGACTGCGATACGCGGGGCGCTGCGCGGAGGGTTGATCAACGTGCTTATCACAGATCATATCACTGCCGGCTTGCTCTTGGATAACCATACCCGGCTGGAATGAGGAGGCATCTCTTTGTCACCAGACGACATACTTGAGCTCGCTTCGAATGTTATTCTCCAAGAGAGCGAGGCCGTGGCTGCATTGGCCAGCCAGCTCGATTCTTCATTCGTCCGTGCCGTGGATTTAATGCTCCACTGCCGTGGTCACGTCCTGGTAGCTGGATCGGGAACCTCGCATCCGGTGGCCGCCCGCCTGGCGCATTTGCTCTCCTGCTGCGGCACACCCGCCCTGTTTATCCACCCCGGAGACAGCCAGCATGGTCTCTCTGGCGCGGTCACTGAAAAGGATGTTTTGATCCTGATCTCCAAAGGCGGCGAGACTTCGGAGGTCAACCATCTGGCTCGCATCGCCAGAAAGCGCGGCGCCACTCTGATCGCCATCACCGAACAGCCCGCCTCCACCCTCGGCTCACTCTGCGACCTGGTCCTTCGCGTCCAGGCCCCGCCCGACGTAGATCCCTACGGCATGATTGCCACCGGTAGCTCGCTGGTCAATTCCGCCTTCGGTGACGCCTTATGTGTAGTCCTATTACGCCTGCGCGGTTATACCAGAGATGAGTTCGGCGAAACCCACCCCGGCGGTGCGGTCGGACAAAAGCTGTCACATGATAGAAAAACGCCCAGGAGCCGGGGATGAGAGCAGCCTTTCTTCGTGGAGTGAGCAGTTTTATCGTTGAAGACGTTGCAGAACCTACCGCACCCATCGATGGACTGGTGCTGCGTGTGGAAGCCTGTGGGGTGTGTGGTTCCGATATCCGCCGTTGGAAAGAGGGCCCTCTCCCCGGTGGAGAGGATCTGATCCCGGGACACGAGGTCGCGGGTGTGGTCGAATCGGTCGGCCCCCGTCTCTCTGGCTTTTCTCCCGGCGAGCGCCTGGCAGTCGCGCCAGATGTACATTGCGGTCGTTGCTACTACTGCCGACGAGGACTATATAACCTGTGCGACGACCTGCGCCTGATCGGCATTACCCCTGGCTATTCTGGCGGCTTTGCCGAAAAGATGATTCTCACCCAGGAGATGCTTTCCCTGGGCATCGTCCATCCTGTCCCAAGCGGGATGACCGCCCTTCAAGCGGCCCTGGCCGAGCCGTGCAGCTCCGTACTGGCCTGCCACGCCAAAGCCGGCACCAGCCTTTCTGACACTGTCTTGGTGATGGGCGCTGGACCCATTGGCTGTATCCACATCGTGGTCGCCAAAGCGCGCGGCGCGCGCGTCATCCTTTCCGAGCCCAGCCCCTACCGCCGCCAGATCGCTCAGACCTTTGCACCCGATCTGGTGCTCGACCCCTCTCAAGGCGATATCCTCCCGGAAGTGAAAGATTTCACTCATGGCTTGGGCGTGGACATCGCCATCTGCGCCAACCCGGTTGCCGCCACACAGGCCCAGGCGGTCGAAGCGGTGCGCAAGGGCGGCCGCGTCGTCTTCTTCGGTGGCCTCCCCAAGACCAATCCTCTCACCAGTCTGGACGCCAATCGCATCCATTATGGCGAGATCACCGTGATCGGCTCATTTTCGTACCATCCGGTCTTCCATGAGCAGGCACTGGATGCCATTCACCGCGGCCTGATCCCGGCCGATCGCCTCATCACCCATACCTTTCCTCTCGATCAGATTGATGCGGCTTTCGAAGCTGCCACCAGCGGCGAGGCTCTCAAAGTCATGATTACATTCCACAGATAGAAGGTACATAACATGATTGGTCTCAATAAAGATCTGCAACAGCGCGAAGCTTCAGGGGCACCCGTGCGCATCGGTTTGGTGGGTGCTGGTCAGATGGGCACGGACGTGGTCGCAGAGACGAAAATGATGAAAGGCATCCGCGTGGTGATCACCGCCGACATCGACATCGAGCGGGCTCGCGAAGCCTACGAGATCGGCCAGGTTCCCGGAGAAGTCTCCGTTGTTGAGTCACCCGATCAGGCGGACGCCGCCGTTGCCGCCGGAAAGCTCGTTGCTACCCGGGATTACCGCGTGGTGACGGATATGCGCAGCATCGACGTGATGCTTGAAGCCACCGGTGTTCCCGAGGTGGGCGCGCGGGCTGCTTTGCGCGCCGCCCGGGCTGGCCACCATGTCGCCATGATGAACGTCGAAACGGACATCACCGTCGGGCCTATTTTACGCTGGTATGCGGAGAAAAAAGGCGTCCTGTACGCTCTCGCCGCTGGCGACGAGCCTGCTGCCTGTAAAGAGCTTTATGACTTCGCCGATTCACTTGGCTTCACCATCGTGGCCTTGGGGAAAGGCAAGAATAATCCCCTCGACCGTCACGCCTCGCCTGACGATGTCGATATCCAGAAAGAGGCTGCAAGGCGCGGTCTGAGCCCGAACATGCTCATCGAATTCATCGACGGCAGCAAAACCATGATTGAGATGGCGGCTGTCTCCAACGCCACCGGTTTGGTTCCTGATGTGCGCGGCATGCACGGCCCGCTGACAAACCGCGACATGCTCAACAAAACCTTCGCCCTGAAAGAAGACGGCGGCGTGTTGAACAAGATGGGCGTGGTGGATTTTGGCGTCGGCCAGGTGGCGCCGGGCGTTTTTGCCATCGTCCGCACAGACCATCCGCGTCTGCGACAGGCCATGGTCCTGCGCGATATGGGAAACGGTCCGTATTACACACTCTTTCGCCCTTACCACCTGTGCAGCATCGAGGTCCCTCTGACGGCTGCCTTGCTCACCATTCAAAGAAAGTCGAACATGGTGCCGCTGGACCGGCTAGTTTCCGAGGTCTTCGCCGTCGCCAAACGCGACCTGAAGCCCGGCGACGTTCTGGATGGCATCGGCGGACGTACTTACTACAGCTTGATCGACACCTATGAGGCTGCCAAAGCCGAGTGCCTGCTCCCAACCGGGCTGGCCAAGGGTGCGCGCGTCCTGCGCCCGGTGGCCAAAGACACGCCCATCACCTGCAACGACGTTGAAATAAAGCCTTCCACCGTGCTGGATCTGCGCCGCCTGCAGGATGCCTGGTTCGAGAACCGCATTCGTGAGGCGGAAATGTTGGCCGCCGTGGATGCCCTGGCCAACGACTGAACCCGCTGACCGGATAGCACTTTATCTAAGAGAGAGGAGAATACTATGCCACGCGCTACTCTGGGTGTGATCGTCGGCAACCGCGACTTCTTCCCCGACCGCCTGGTGACCGAAGGCCGCCAGGATATTTTGGCGTTGTTTAAGGAAATGGATATCGAGCCGGTCATCCTTGAAGAGACCGACACCAAACTTGGCTCGGTGGAAACGTACACGCACGCCAAACGCTGCGCCGAGCTGTTCCGAAAAAACGCCGATCGTATCGATGGGATACTGGTCACGCTGCCCAATTTCGGCGACGAGAAGGGCGTAGCCGACACCATCAAGCTCTCCGGCCTGGACGTGCCCATCCTGGTGCAGGCCTACCCCGACGATCTGAGCCAGTTTAATTTGGAGCGCCGGCGTGACGCATTCTGCGGTAAGATTTCCGTCTGCAACAACCTGCGCCAGTATGGATTTGCATTCAGCTTGACCGATCTGCACGTCGTCCACCCTTCCCACCCAAGTTTCAAAGCTGATTTGGAAAGATTCATCGGCGTATGCCGGGTGGTCAAAGGCATGCGCAATGCCCGCCTGGGAGTGGTTGGGGCGCGCCCAAACAATTTCAACACCGTGCGCTTCAGCGAGAAGCTTTTACAGGCTTACGGCATCAGCGTCTCCTCCATCGATCTTTCGGAAATCCTTGGCGAGGCCGCCCGCCTGTCCGATGACGATCGGCGCGTCAGAGCCAAGCTGGACGAGATCAAAACCTACCTGAAAACCGAAGGCGTGCCGCCCGCATCGCTTGTGCGCATGGCTAAATTGGGCATCGTGCTCTCCGATTGGATGGCGGCTAACGATCTGCGCGCCACCGCCCTGCAGTGCTGGAATTCGCTCCAGAAGAATTACGGCGTCAACGCCTGCACCCTGATGAGCATGATGAGCGAACAGCTCATGCCCAGCGCCTGTGAGACGGACATCACCGGCGTGGCATCCATGTATGCCCTCCAGCTCGCCTCCGGGAAGCCCTCTGCCCTGGTGGATTGGAACAATAATTACGGCGACGACCCGAATAAGTGCGTCTTCTTTCACTGCGGCAACTGGGCAAAGAGTTTCCTGCCCGGTATCACCATGAAGACCGCTGAGATCCTTGGCACCACCCTGGGTGAGATGAACACCTATGGTGCCGTGGCCGGACGCGTCCCGCCCGGTCCGGTGACCTTTGCCCGCCTCACCACCGATGACTTCAATGGGCTCATCCGTACTTACGTGGGCGAAGGTCGCTTTACCGACGATCCTTTGGATACATTCGGCAGCCGCGCCGTGGTCGAGGTGCCCGGTCTGCAGAAGCTGATGCGTTACATTTGCAAGAACGGCTTTGAGCACCACGCGGCCATGAACGGATCTTTGAGTGCGAGCGTGCTGGCCGAAGCTTTCGAGACTTATTTCGGCTGGGAAGTGTATTACCACGAGGGCTGATTCATGCGCTTAATGGGCCTAGACGTAGGCACGACCGGCTGTAAGGCTTCACTTTTTGACGAGCGCGGCGCATTGCTGGCCAGCGCCAGCCGCGAGTATCCAGTGAATATCCCCCAACCTGGTTGGGCCGAGCAGGACGCCGAGCGCGTATGGCTGTTGGCCCAGGAGGCCATTCGCCAGGTCTTATCCTCGACGGGCGTTTCCCGCCTGGATGCGCTCGGCCTTTCCGTGCAGGGTGAAGCGGTCATGCCCGTGGACGATGCTGGGACAGCATTGCGCCCTGCTATCCTCGGGATGGATACCCGCACTTCCGCCCAGAACGAATGGCTGGTGCGGCGATTTGGCCCATCCTACCTTTTCCAGCACACCGGCATGCCGATTCACACCATCAACACTCTCCCCAAACTGTTGTGGCTGAAGGAGCATGAACCGCATATCTGGTCGAAAGCCGCTTACTTCCGCCTGTACGAGGACTTTCTCCTCCACAAGTTGACCGGGCGGGCGCTGATCAGCCAAAACTTAGCTTCCCGAACCCAACTCTATGACCTGCTGGAAAATAATTGGTCGGCTGAGATCCTGGATGTTCTGGAGCTGGATGCGGGCCGCCTTTCGCCGGTTGTCCCTTCGGGGACGGCGGTCGGAGAGATGGTTCCCGAATTGGCCGCTCGCCTCGGCCTGAAAAACCAGCCGCTGGTATCTACTGGTGGGCACGATCAGGCGTGCGGCGCCCTGGGCGTGGGCCTGGTCCAGCCGGGCCTGTCGATGGTGTCCACCGGAACGGCTGAGGTCGTTGAGGTGGCGCTATCTTCCCTCGCTCTAAACGAGGCCCTTCAGCACAGCAATATTTCGGTTTACGTTCACGTCGTGCCGGATATGTACCTGGCAATGACCCTCAACCACAGCGGCGGCCTTATCCTGCGTTGGTTCAGGGACACCTTCTGTGTGGACGAGAAGGCTCGCGCCACGGCTGAGGGCAGCGATGCCTATGATCTGATCCTCCACGAAGCCTCGCCCGAACCAACCTCGTTGCTGCTCCTCCCCCATTTCTCTGGTAGCGGCACGCCTCTGTTTGATCTGGATTCAAAGGGCGCCATTCTAGGCCTGTCCTTCGCGACCACCCGTACGGACATGGCTAAGGCCATCCTCGAGGGACTGACCTTCGAGTTGCGCTACAACCTGGAGGTCCTTTACCGCGCCGGGGTGCGCATCGATGAGCTGCGCGCCATCGGGGGTGGTGCGCGCTCCGACCTGTGGCTCCAGCTCAAGGCCGACGTAACCGGCATCCCTGTCGTTGCTCCCCAAATCACCGAGGCGGCGTCCTGGGGGGCGGCCTTGCTCTCCGGCCATGCTGCCGGCATATTTCCAGATACTGCTGCCGCCGCACAGGCAGCTCTGAATCTGGATCGGCGCTTCGAGCCGCATCCAGACCGCTCCAGGCGTTACACCGAGCGTTATGCGCTTTACCGCGAGCTTTACCCCGCTTTAGCTCCGCTTCTACACCGTCTGGGATGAAAGCATGAAGCCCCTACCGGCACCGCCCGAGACCGACCCCGCCCGCCTCGCTGCCGACGCAGCAGCCAGGCGTGAGCGCCTGCGCACCTGGCTGGATCAGGAAGGATTGGACGGCGTCATCCTTTCGCGGCGCGATAACTTCGCCTGGTTAACTTGCGGCGGCGACAGCCACGTGCTCAAAAATACCGAAGTGGGCGCCGGTCACTTGGTCATCACTGCCGACCGCCAGTATCTGCTGGCCTACAGCATGGACGCAGCTCGCCTGCTGGAAGAGCAGGCGGCAGGACAGGGATATGAACTGGTCGTGCTGCACTGGTACGATGGCGACGTGCGTCGGCGCGCTCTCGATCTGGCCGGCAAGCGCGTCGCCGCCGATACCCTTTTCCCCGGCGCACGCGAAGCCAACCTTGAAATATCTCACCTCCACGATCCGCTCACACCGCTGGAAGTGGAGCGCTGCCGCTGGCTCGGTCGGGCTGTGGCCGCCATCCTCGAAGACGTGGCTTCTGAGCTTTACCCCGGCCAGACCGAAGAAGAGATTGCCCGCCTCCTGCACAGCCGTTTCATCCTGGAAGGTATCGAGCTGGATGTCTTGATTGTGGGCAGCGACGAGCGCATTGTCCGCTACCGCCATCCTCTGCCGACTCGCAAACCCTTGGAAAGATATCTGCTTCTTCACCCCGCCGCTCGGCGTTGGGGGCTGCATGCCAATGTCTCGCGCAGTCTGCACTTCGGCCAGCCGCCCGAGGCAGTGCGCCTGGCATACCAAGCCGCTGCAACGGTCGAAGCCCGCATCTTCGCTTTGCTAAAGCCCGGAATACGCTTCCAGGATATTTTCGAGAAACAAAAAATCTGGTACGCCGAACTTGGCTTCCCAGATGAATGGCAGTATCACTTTCAAGGCGGGCCTACCGGTTACCTGGTGAGCGATGGCCTGCGCCATCAAACCGATGCTGTCGTGGCCTCTTGCCAGGCATTCGATTGGTTCATCACCGTGACCGGCGCCAAAGTTGAGGAGCTCGGACTGTTAACCCCGCATGGCTTTGAAGTTGCCTCGCAAGGTGAACTTTGGCCGTTGATGCAGGTGAATACGCCTGCCGGCTCGTGGGACGTACCGGCCATATGGGTGCGCTGACTGAAAGTATGGAATTTGTTATTGTATTATGTCAATAACCGTGATAAGATTAGGGTCGATGGCTTGTTAACAACGCAGTCCGCCAGTAGCCCTTTTTCTTCCCTTTATTGTTAGCTTATTCGGTAGAAGTTAAACCACGTTTAACAAAACTGCTCCACGGAAGGAGGTGATCCGCCATCCGAAATACGCTGCACCCTAATGGCCATAAACCAGTTTCCAGACATGCTACGAGAACCAGTCTACAAAAATAAGAAAAGGAGAAGAAGCAATGAAAAAAACATTTGTGCTCGTTTCCCTGTTTGCCGTTCTCTCCCTGGTTGTGGCGGCTTGTGCTCCTGCTGCAACTCCCGTCGCACCGGCTGAGACGGCTGCCCCCCAGGTTGTCCAGCAAACAGTGGTCG
This sequence comes from Anaerolineaceae bacterium, assembly GCA_034435955.1. Taxonomy (GTDB): domain Bacteria; phylum Chloroflexota; class Anaerolineae; order Anaerolineales; family Anaerolineaceae; genus DAOTWA01. The sequence goes on from DAOTWA010000051.1 coordinate 10,911, forward strand.
TAAAAGAGACAGTTGAGGTGACGAAACCCGGCACCATTACCATTGGCTACGGCGCTCCTGAATTGAGCGGCGGCCAGGGCGTAATCATGAACGGTATGGTCAATGGCGCCAAAGAGAAGAATTGGGCTATCGTCACGACCAACGCCAACTTCGACGCCGCTGCCCAGGCTAACCAGGTAGACTACTTCATCTCCCTGGGCGTCAAGGCGATTGTGACCGTGCCCGTGGATTCCAAAGCCATCTGCGCGTCCGTACAGAAAGCCAAGGATGCTGGCATTCCATTCTTCACCATTGACCGCGCGCCCATCGGCTGCGAGATCAACATGACTGTGCAGTCAGACAATTATATGGCCGGTAAGCAGTCCGGCGAAGCCATGGTGAAACTGCTCACCGAGAAGTACGGCGAACCGAAGGGTACCGTCCTCGAGCTTCAGGGCGATCTGGGTCAGAACGTGGCTCAACTACGTGGCGCCGGCTTCGATGACGTCATGAAGCAGTACCCGAACATCAAGCTCATCCAGAAACCCACCAACTGGGACGCTGCCAAGTTCTCCTCCGCCACCCTGGATGTGGCTTCTTCAACCCCCTTGGACGGCATCTACATGCATTCCGACTGCGTGGGCATTAAGGTCGTGCTCTCAGCCCTGGAGCAGCTCAATAAAAAATTCAAGGCGGGTGACAAGAATCACATCTTCCTCACCGGTGTGGACGGCTGCCCCGATACCCTCGCGGCAATCCGCGACGGCTGGGCGGATGAAGCTTCCAGCCAGCCCCTGCCCGACTTCGGCATCGTCATCGCCGACTACATAGAGAAGACCTTCAACGGTGAGCCCATCACTGAAGGCACCGTCACCAAGGAAGGCGCTCCCTGGTCCCCCGCTACCATCAAGAAGTCCGATACCGGCTTCATGCTCAATCTGGCCACCACCGCGGTTACCAAGGATAACGTCGACGACAAAGCTCTGTGGGGCAATCAGTCCCAATAAAGTTTAGCGCTACAATGGGAAAGTGGGCTGCGTGTTTGTGCGCAGCCCACACCCAGATCATGATCACGTCGTGGGATTTGGGATCGTGATAAAGGCTATGGATCATGGATAAGAGCAAATCCAATAAGATCTTTCTCCTGTTTGTTGACAACCTGATTTGGGTTTTGGTGGTGCTTGCCCTGATCGTGTTCTCGCTGATTTCAAAGAGTTTCTTCACCCCATACAATCTGGTGAATATCCTCTTGAGAGTCGCGCCGCTGGGTTTGCTGGTAATCGGTCAGTCATTCACTTTGATCACCGGGAACTTCGATCTTTCTTCGGAATCGACCATGGGTTTCACCGCTATGGTGGCTGGCCTGTTGCTGGCCTCCGCGGAGAACGGTGGGCTGGGCATCCAAATGAATCCCATCTTGGGGATTGCCGTCATGCTGCTGGTGGGAGTGTTGATCGGCGCGTTTAACGGTTTCGCCATTACCCGCCTTAAAATGAACAACTTTATCATGACCGTCGCAATGATGATGGTCTTACGTGGAGCCACCTACGCCATCTCACCCGGCGAAAGCATCAGTTTCCTGCCGAAAGCCTTCGATTGGCTTGGTGGGGCCGCATTGTTTAAGCTCTCGCTGGCAAATGGCACAAAACTCGCCATCCCGGTAGCCACTTTCTTCGTTATCCTTTCCTTTGCCATTGCTCATTTCATCACTCGATATCGGCGCTTCGGCCGCGATATGTACGCAGTGGGTTCCTCTCGTCCGGCAGCCGAAACCGCTGGTATTGATTCTGATCGCATTGTTTTCTTGGTTTATGTCGTGAGCGGTTTCTGCGCCGCCCTGGCCGGTCTGTTAGATGCCGGCCGCATGGATAGCGCCACCCCACGCACCGGAGCGGGCTTGATTTTCCCCGTCCAGGCTGCCGCCGTCATCGGTGGGATCAGCCTGTTTGGCGGGCGCGGCAGCATGACCGGAGCATTTGGCGGCGTTTTGTTGTGGGGTATTCTGGACACGGGCTTGAATATTGCTAAAGTCTCCCCATTCTGGATCGAAGTCAGTCGGGGAGCTCTGTTGCTCTTTGCCATGTTTATCGATGCGCTGAAAGTCAGTTACTTGCGCCGGGTTTCTATCCGCAAACTCCTGGCAACCACTTCAATTGGCCTGGCCGATCCCGCCAGGCAGCTCGAATGACCCTGCCGGGGGAAGGAAGATCGAATGGAAACTACTTCTGTGAAAACTGTCTTACGAATGCAGGGGATCAGCAAGGCTTTCCCCGGCGTGCAAGCTCTCACCGATGTCAGCCTGGAAGTCTGTGAAGGTGAGATTCACGGCCTGGTCGGCAAGAATGGAGCGGGCAAATCCACCCTCATGGCGGTCCTCATGGGGCTCCAGCGGCCGGATGCCGGTTCTTTGGAAATTGACGGCCACATTTTCACAACCTGGTCCCCGCACGAAGCCCTCACGGCCGGCGTAGCCTATGTGCCTCAGCATGTGACCATGATGGACAGCCTGACCGTGGCCGAAAACATTTTGGCCGGTGAGATGCCCATCAACCGGTTTGGGGTGATCGACTGGAACAAAGTTTTTGCCGAGTCCGAAAAGCGGCTGAACATGCTCGGCCTTAATCTGGATGTCCGCGAGCGAGTGGAAGGCCTGGGCGTCGTCGAACAGACGATGATGGCCATTGCCAAAGCCCTCTTCAGCCAGGCCAAGCTGATCATCCTGGATGAACCCACCGCTGCACTGCCCCGCGCTGACATCGACAGGTTGTTTAACTTCGTCCGCTCCCTGAAAAAAACCGGGGTAGCTTTTATTTACATCTCACACCACCTGGAAGAAGTTTTTGAGATTTGCGACCGCGTCACCATTCTGCGCAACGGCTTTCTGGTCGCTACCCGCGACGTCTCTTCGCTGGATGCCGCCGAATTAATCCGCCTGATGGTGGGCGAGAACATCAAAGAGTATTCGCGCGTCACCGCGCGCCAGCCGGAGGATGTTCTGGTCATCCAAGGACTGACCCGCCGCGGCCATTACGAGGACGTCAATCTGGTCGTCCAAAAGGGTGAAGTGGTCGGCATCTCTGGCCTGGAAGGCAGTGGCGCGCCTTCTCTGGGCAAAGCTCTGTTCGGCCTGGAGCCAATGGGCATCGGCTCTATCCTGGTGAAAGGCAAGCCCTTCGTGCCGAGCAGTCCACGCCATTCCCTGGATCAGGGGCTTGCCTATCTTCCTCAGGATCGATATCGCTACGGCCTGGTAAGCCTGCGGCCGGTGCGCGAGAACATCACCTACACAATCCTCGACCGTTTGGCGATGCTGTTTGGTTTCATCAACGCGCCTCAGGAGCGCAGTCTGGTCCAGCAGTATATCGACCAATTGGGCGTCATCTGCCCCAGCCAGGAGCAGCGCGTCGGTCTTCTAAGCGGCGGCAACCAGCAGAAGGTGGTCTTCGCCAAGCTGGCCGCCACGAAACCCGCCGTGCTGGTTCTTCACGAGCCTACCCAAGGCATCGATGTGCGCGCCAAGTTGGACATCTATCGCATCGTAGATGAGCTGAGCGCGCAGGGAATTGCAATCGTCATCATCTCAACGGAGGTTCGTGAGTTATTGGGGGTGTGTGACCGCATCCTGGTGATGTACGAAGGTAAGATTACCAGAGAATTTAAGATCGGTGATCCCGAAACCACTCCCGATAACATCCTGCTGGCAATTGAAGGAGGGAACAATCATGGCCAGAGGTAATTGGACCCAGGTGATTCTGGACCGGCTCATCTGGATTATCATCTTGTTGGTGGTCATTTTCTTTGCCCTTACCACGAAAGACTTTCTAACCGGCATTAATTTCATCAATATCTTGCTGCACGCTTCGGTTTTGGGCGTTTTGACCATTGGCCAGGCGATTTGTCTGATGAGTGGTAACTTTGATCTCTCTGCGGAAGGTACCCTCTCTCTGGTAACCGTCCTGGCAGCCTGGCTAATGCTCCCCTACCGGGAGATGACCCTGGCTCAGGCAGGCGGTATTGGCTGGCAGCTATCGCCTTTCATCGTCATCCCCATCATGCTGATCGTCGGCGCGCTGGTCGGGCTGGTGAATGGCCTTCTTATCACCCGGTTGAACATGAACAATTTCATCGTAACGCTGGCTATGCAGCTCATCTTGCGCGGTATCGCATTCGTCATCAGTATGGGCGCGATCATGCCAGGTACGCCCGAGGCATTCAACTGGCTGGGAGCAGGACGGATTGGCCCACTACCGGTCTCTGTGATCGTAACTGTTCTGTTATTCATCGTTACCGGCGTGTTTCTGAATTTTTCACGCTTCGGTCGTGAGTTGTACGCTGTCGGCGCCAATAAGCACGCTGCCCGCGCTTCCGGCTTCAATCCAAAATCCATCGTGACCAAAGCCTACATCATCGGTGGCCTATCCGCAGGATTGGCCGGTTGGATGCTGCTTGGCCGCTTGCAAACTTCGGTTCCGAACCTCGGTCAGGGCATGACCCTGGAGACCGTGGCTGCCGCAGTCATCGGCGGCGTAGCCCTCTCCGGTGGATCCGGCACGATTATCGGCGCTTTCGCCGGCGTTCTACTCCTCTCGGTTATCGCCGATGGCCTCAATCTGATGTCGGTAAACCCATTCTGGGTCGATGGCGTGCGTGGGCTGATCATTCTGGTCGCCTTGCTTCTCGAGGCACAGAAGGTGCGCATCCGCGTGCATGCTGCTCGCGCCTCGTCTCCAGACGCTCAGCCCGAGGTAGTGGCAAAATAACCTTCATCTAAACGGATTCTTCTCGCTGCGATGCGCTTTCGCCAGGTAAATCTGATGCTTTCTGAAGGAAATACTTCTGCCCAGCAGTAAAGGGGTAACCGTGACGTGCACCGCCCACACCTTATGTGGACGGGTGTGTTGCTTCAGCTCCCTGACTGGATAAACGGGTATTCCGGGGGCCGCCAAGGCGGCTGCCCACAGCCTGGAGAATTACCGCTCTATGCTGCCTGACTTCCATGTGGAGGAACTTACCGCGTGAACTTTTGGTCACACTTCGAGGATGGCAGACTGCTGGTTGAAGCCTCGCTTTGGTCAGCGGATTTAACTCGCCTCGGCGAGGAGGTGCGCCGCATTGACCCTTTCGTCGATCTCTATCACCTGGATGTGAGCGACGCCCACTTCGTTCCCGGCCTGCTCTTCTTCCCCGATCTGATCGCCGCCCTGCGCCCCCTCACACGACGTAAATTCCATGTCCACCTGATGGTGGAGGAGCCGCTCAACCTGCTGGAGGATTTTGCCTCGGCTGGCGCCGACCTGATCACTGTCCACGCCGAGAACGGCCGCGCCGCCTATCGCGCGATCGAGCGCATCCACTCCCTCGGCCTGTCTGCCGGTCTGGCTTTAAGCCTGGATACATCCCCGCATGCCGCCCTGCCGTATCTCGAAGGGATCGAGATGATCCTGATGATGGGCACCGCCCTGGGGGTGAAAGGTGTGGGCCTCTCACCGCTGGCTGCCGGGCGCATCCGTGATCTGAAGGCCCTGCTATCCGAGCGGGCGGTCACTTCCCCGGTGCGCATCGGCGCCGACGGCGGCATACGGAGCCACACCGTTCCCGAGCTGCGCGCCGCTGGGGCCGATGTGGTTGTCATGGGTTCGCTCCTCTTCAAGAGCGATCATCCAGAAAAAACGGCCGCCTGGGCTCACAGTTTACCCGGCCCGCAGGAGGACTGACGTGCTGATTGTCATGGCCGGTCTGCCCGGCAGCGGAAAGAGCCGCATCGCCGCCGAGATTTCAGCCGCTCTGGACGGCATTGTCCTGGACAAAGATCGCCTGCGTGCAGCCCTCTTCCCGCCGGAGGCCATTGAATACTCCACCTCCCAGGACGATTTCTGCATGCAGTTGATTTATCAGACCGCCGCTTACCTGCTCGAAAATGACCCGCAACGGACGGTCATCATCGACGGCCGCCCCTTCGCCCACGCCTATCAGGTTGACGACCTCGCGGCCTTCTTTCGCACCCGGGGCATCCCATATCGGCTGATCGAGTGCGTTTGCTCAGACGAAATTGCCCGTCAGCGCCTGGAACAGGATGCCGCCCAGAGTGCCCACCGGGCGGCCAACCGGGATTATCGTCTCTATCTGGAATTAAAACGGCGTTGGGCGCCCATACCTCCTCCCAAGCTCGTCCTAGACACCGGCCGACCTCTCCAGGAGTGTCTGGCGCGTTGCCTCGCATTTCTGCGCTCTGGGGATTAGCGCTCGAAAGGCGAACCTTTCCCTTCGAAGGGGTTGCGGAAATTGTATACCGGCACATCCGGGATGTGCACTTGATCGGGCTGGCTCAACACCCAGCAGACTGCTTCGGCGACCACCTCCGGAGGGATCATGCGGGCCAGCGTCTGCTCCGTCAGCGCTGCACCTACCTCGCGCCACCAGCCAGTATTGGTGGCTGCTGGCGAAATCAGGTGCACGTGGATATTGTCGCGCAGCAGCTCGACGGACAAAGCGGCGGTTAACCCCTCCAATCCCCACTTGGCGGCACAGTAAGCCGTGCGGTTGTCCTCTCCAACCTTCCCAGCCAGCGAGCCGATATGGACGATGCGCCCTCCACCTTGCCTGCGCATCACCGGCGCGACGGCGCGGGCGCACAGGAACGGCCCTTTGAGTGTGGTATCCAGGGTCAGGTCCCAGAACTCCTCGGTCGTCTCATCCAGGCTTGCAGGTGGTCCCCAGAAGGCTGAATTGACCAGTACGTCGATCCGCCCGTAATGCTCCAGCGTCGTTGCAACCATACGCTCAACTTCGGCTGGAGAGCGCACGTCGCAGGCTGCCGGCAAAGCGATCCCGCCGATCTCGCCCACTTCTGCAGCGACCTCATGGAGTTTTTCCAGGTTGCGTCCGACCAGTGAAAGTCGCATGCCGCGTTGGGACAGCGCCAGCGCGATGCACCGCCCTATTCCTCCGGCAGCGCCGGTGACAATCGCAACTTTGCCGTTCAGCTCCACGACCCTTTCTCCTCAATCTTCGTCCATCAACAGAATTTGCGCCAGCGCCTCATCCACGAACAATGCGGAGATTAATCCGGTACGTAGCGCAGCCCGGACGGCGGTGGCCTTCTCAGCTCCGCCAGCCACAGCCACCACAATGCGAGCCTGGCGGAGTTGCTCTAAATCGACTCCCAGTATGCGGTCGTAAAATTCAAAGGGCGGAAAATCCCCCCTTCGGGTGAAGTAGCGCGCGCAGATATCCCCTACCAGATCCTGGGCGACCAGGCGGGGGATGTTCTCCTCACCGATGTACACCACCTGCCCTTCCGTAGGGGGCACTGCCCCAATGCCCACACATGCGATCGTCAGACGCTCCCATAATGCCACCACCTGGCGGGCGACCACATCGCGCATCAGCGCATCGCGTAGTTCTTTCGTTCCCACCAGGATGGGCGCCAGCAGAAAATAGGGCGTGCCCGAAAAACTCTTTGCCGCCTGGAGTACGATCTGGTTGAGCTGAGTGTACGAGCCGGTGTAGCCGCTCTCACCCAACAGCGGCACCACGTCCACACGCCGGGGTCTGGCCGGCGCCAGCAGGTTAACCACCTCCAGAATCGTGCGCCCCCACCCCAGTCCGAGCACGTCGCCGTCGTGCAATCGTTCGTCCAGGAAATGCGCCACCGCGTTGCCCAGCGCCCTGCGCGTCAGCGCGACCGAGTTGTGTGCGCTGGCTGTCACATGGGTGTTCGCGAGCTTGAACTTTTCCGCAACCCGACGGGCCAGGTTATCCAAATTGTTCTTCGGATCTATGATCTCGATGCGTACGATCCCTTGTTCCCTGGCTTTCTTAATGTAAAGCGCAATCAGGGATCTGGAAACGCCCAAACGGTCAGCAATCTCCTGCTGGGAAAGGTTTTCCTCAAAATACAGATGGGCCACCTCAACCAGCGTAGCGGTCAAATCTGTTCTCTCGAACATGTCGACCCCTCCCTTCTGACCATTTGCCGTCAGAATGACCCTTCAGCCGGGCAGCATAAAACCGTGCGTTTGGAAGAAGTCGGCTGCCGCCCCGAACACAGCCGCATTCGGAAAAGATTCCTTTACCACCTTCAGATCCCGTTTGGCTTCCTCGGTCATCAAATAATCGCGGATGCGCCGGTCGATGCGCTGGACGAAATCCGGACTTGCATTGACAACTCCGCCCCCCATGACGATCATCTCCAGATCAAGCAGATTGACCACCCCGCCCAGGTTAATCGAAATCAGGCGAATGACCTGCTCGATGATCTCTGTCGCTGCTTTGTCTCCGGCCGCCTCCGCCTGGAAGACGATCCGCGTAGTCACAGGTTGGCCACCCGCCAGCCTTGCCATCAGCGGGCTGCGCCCCGCGTCTACAGCCGCCTGTCCCTGCCGTGCGATGGCTGGGCCGGCCACGAAAGTCTCAAAACACCCTCTCCGCCCGCACCCGCACGGGTAACCATGGATCTCATCGAGCGTGATGTGGCCAAAATTTCCGGCAAAGCCGTGATAACCGCCGTACAGCCGGTCCTCGAGGTACAGGTAACCGCCGTAACCAGTGCCCACTGTCGCCCAAATGAAATTACGCACGCCTCTCGCTGCCCCCCAGGTGTGTTCCGCCAGGGCGGCCATGCGCACATCCGTAGCCGCGCGCACCGGCAGGCCCAGCGCCTTTGACACCATCGCACCGAAGGGCACGTAACGCCAGTGGAGATTGGGCACCAAAATGGCGTCCCCGCTGTCAATGTCGATGTTACCGCACACGCTCAGCCCAATTCCAGCGATCGCCTTTTTATCCATTGGAGCCTTGTCGAGGAATGTGCGCATAATCTCGATCAACGCGGCCGGATCGGCGATTCCCTGGGCATCAAAAGGCACCGGATGGGTCTCAAGATCTCCCATTGCCTGACCCTGGACGTCCACCAGCGCCAGCGCAATCTTAGAACCACCGATGTCGACGGCCAGGCAATACTCCACGGCAGCCCTCCCTGAATGATTTTACCGCCGATCGTTGGGCAGGAGCACGGCCTTACCCTCCCTTTCCACCACGATCCTGGCGAAACCCTTCTGTTCAACCAAATCGTAATTGTGGCCGGCACTGATGTGGTAGCTGGCTACGAACACCAGCAGCTCGTCGCCTGTATTAACCACCCGGTGAGCCCACATCGGCGGAATATGAGTGATCGTCCCTGGCTCCCACGCCACTGCTTCAAAGTCACCCTGTAAGGTGTCCATCAATAAATAACCGTGGCCCTGTACACAGTGATAGATTTCCGGCTGGTCGTCCCGCTCGTGAATGTGCCCCTTGGTCATATGGTACTCGTCGCCCACCTTGCCGGGAAAAATGCGCGTCACACCCAGCGCCATGTCGGACTTGCTGGTGATGAAAGGATAATAGCGTATCTCGTATACCAGCCGGTCACCTGCCGTCAAGATCTGTTCTACCGACTGGCGATCGTGGAACATATTCTTCAGGTCGCTCAACCGGCGTTCTACCGTTTTTTGCACCGGTGAAAATATACCGTTCTTTGCATCGAATTTCACTGTAATGGGATAATCGTTTTCTTTCAGCATCCTGCCTCCAATTTGTCTCGATGGCTTTCAAAGCGCTGCATTTTCCAGATGCACTGGTATTGGCTACAGACGAATCTGCTCCAGGCTGCACCCTTCGATTGCGCTTTTCAAATCCCCTAAAAATCGGGCCGCGTCTGCGCCATCCATCACGCGGTGATCCGCTGCCAACGTCAGCGTCACGGTTTGCACCGGACGCGTCTCTCCCTTGAGCAGGCCCAACGACGCCGTGCGCACCATCCCCACCCCCAAAATCGCGCTTTGCGGCGGGTTGACCAGCGGAACGAATGACCCTACCCCGAACATGCCCAGGTTGCTCAACGTAAAAGTCGCCCCAGATACATCGCCGGGTGTCAGCTTCCCCTCGCGCGCCCGCCCGGCCGCCTCCTCGAGCTGCCTTGCCGCCTCGGATAGTGTCAGCCTTTCGGCCGCATGGATCACCGGAGCTACCAGTCCCCGCGGTGTTGCCACCGCCACGGCCAGGTTAACCGTTTCGAACAGCAACACTCGCTCCCCATCGAAGCGTGCGTTGGCCAGCGGATGGCGCGGCAGAACCTGCCCGACGAGGTAGACCCATAGCGCCGTCAGGCTAACCCGCGGAATGCTTTCCCCACCCTTTGTGCGGACTTCTTCCAGCGTCCGCATCAGCGACCCGGCATCACTTTCGACCGAGACCGAAAATTGGGGAATGGTCCGAACGCTTTCGCTCATACGTCGTGCAGTGATGCGACGCACCTCGTTCAATTCCACGATGTGGAAGGGCGGCAGCTCGGTCCCTGCGCCTTCCGCCATCTTAACTCCTGCGTAGCGTTCTACATCCTCGCTGGTGATCCGCGCTCCCGGCGCCGAAGGTGTGACCTGCCTTATGTCCACCCCTAGCTCCCCCGCCCGTTTGCGCGCCGCCGGCGAGATGCGTTGCTCGGTCTCCTCGAAGGGTGACGCCGGTGCTGCTGCAGAAAGCGCCGCATCTGCTTCCTCTGCTTCCACAGCCTTTTCTCTCCCGCTGTAGACCTCCCCCTCCTGTCCAACCACGGCCAACAGCTCGCCAATGTGCACACTGGCACCTTCCTCAACCATAAGCGCCAGCAGAACGCCGTCCTCTGGGCATTCCAGGCCCAGGGTCGCCTTGTCTGTCTCCAGTTCGGCGATCTCTTCCCCGCGGCGGACAGCCTCTCCGGCGCGCTTGTACCAGCGCACCAGCACCGCCTCGCCGATTGCTTCCCCTAACACCGGTAGAACGATCTCGGTCGCCATCGCCGTCCTCCTCAGCCGCTCAACACCCTGCGCACAGCCTGATAGATGGTCTCTTCCTGGGGGATGACTGCCGCTTCGGCCCGCGGCGCAAATGGGATGGGCGTGTCCGCTGCGCACACCCGCTCCACTGGCGCATCCAGATAATCGAAGGCATCGTGTGCAATGAGCGCCGCCAACTCAGCACCCACCCCCGCTCGCGATACGTCCTCGGACACCACTACCGCGCGATGCGTGCGGCGCACCGACTCAAATATTGTGTTCGCATCCAGCGGCACCAGGCTGCGCGGATCGATCACTTCTAGCTCAACGCCTTCCTCGGCCAACCGCCGCGCAACCGCTAGACTGCGGTGCACCATCAGCAGGGTGGCTACCACAGTGACGTGTTTTCCTGCCCGTTTGACATCCGCTGCGCCCAACGGGATGGTGTACGGCTCATCGGGCACCTCGCTCCCCAGTTCGCCCACGCTGCGATCGCCCACCGCCTTGCCTCCACCTGGCGACGCACTTCCGTACAGCGCCTTATGCTCCAGAAAGAGCACCGGATTGTTATCCCGTATAGCGCTGATCAGCAGGCCCTTGGCATCATAGGGCGTCGCGGGCACCACGACTTTCAAACCGGGTGTATGCATGAACCAGGCTTCCACACTTTGCGAATGTTGCGCTCCCCTCCCGGTCGCTCCCTGCGGCGCGCGGATCACCAGCGGCACGCTGGTCTGACCGCCGGACATCAGACGCAGCTTGGCGGCCTGGTTGACGATCTGATCCATGGCGCAAAATAAGAAATCGGCGTATTGGAATTCCACCACCGGCCTCAGACCGGTCAGCGCCGCGCCGATGGCGATGCCCATGAAACCGGCCTCCGAGATGGGTGTGTCCCACACCCGCTCCGGGCCGAACTCCTCCAGCAACCCATGGGTGACGTGGAATGCACCCCCGAACAGCCCCACGTCCTCTCCCAGCAGGATCACTCGCTCGTCACGCGCCATTTCCTGGCGCAGGGCCTGATTGACCGCCTCGGATAGGGTCAGTTTAGCCATTCGCGGCCTCCTCGGTTACGAACGCCAGGTAATCCCCGGCCTGCGCTTCAGGACTGGCTTCGGCGAAGGCCACCGCGGCGTTCACCTCGGCCATCACACGGGCGCGGATGCCCTCCAGCTCATCCTTATGCGCCAGCCCGGCCGCCAGTAAGGCCTCTTTGAGGCGCTCAATCGGGTCCAGCTTCTTCCAGGCTTCCACTTCCTCTGCTTTGCGATAGTGAGATGCCTCGAAGCGCGCATGCCCGCGCACGCGGTAGGTGACGCACTCGATCAGCGTCGGTCCATCACCTGAGCGGGCCCGTTCCGCTGCCTCCCGCGCCGCGCGGTAGACGGCTGCCACGTCGTTGCCGTCCACCCGCACGCCCGGCACATTGTAAGCTGCGCCGCGTTTGTACAGCTCTGTCACCGCCGAAGATCTGTTCACCGTCATCGACAGAGCGTACTGGTTATTCTCGCACACGAACAGCACCGGTAGCTTCCACAGGGCAGCCATGTTCATCGCTTCATGGAAAACACCTTCGTTGATGGCGCCGTCGCCGAAGAACGCCGCAGCAATTTGCCCTGACCTTCTCACCCTCGCCGAGAGCGCCGCCCCCACGGCGATGGGGATGCCAGCCCCTACGATCCCGAATGCGCCCAACATCCCTCGGCTGAAGTCGGCCAGGTGCATCGACCCGCCCATGCCCTTGCACACGCCCGTACGTCGCGCGAACATCTCTGCCATCATCCCGTCCATCGGCACACCCTTGGCAATGCAGTGCGCATGCCCCCGGTGCGTGCTGGTGATGGTATCACCCGGTTCCAGCGCGCTGACCACTCCCACCGCCACCGCTTCCTGACCGGTGGCTTGGTGCATCGTACCCGGCATCGGACGCGTGAGGAATAAATAATACAGTTTCTCCTCGAACTCGCGCGCCGCCAGCATGCGCTCATACATGCCGAGCAGCATTCCGCGCTCCAGCCCCTCCAAATTTAACGCAGGCACCTCATCAGGAGTTGAGATCAAGATCTTACCCCTCCGGTTCCAGAGCGATCACCCGCACCGGAAATGATTCTGCTCCCTGCAGCTTCACCGGCAGGATGAAGGTCGAAAATCGTTTGTTCACCAGGCCGCCCAGATTGGCCAGATACTCAACCAGCGGTATCCCCGCGCCTAACAGCACCTCGTGGTTGGGCTGACCGAAGGATGGGCTGCCATCCGGGTTGCGAACCTCGATCCCCGAGGTATCTACCCCCATCACCTTAAGACCGGTGTCCACCAACCAGTGGATGGCCTCGGTCTCGAACCAGGGCCGATGATGCTGCTTGTCGGTGTGATAATAGCGGTCGAAGCCGGTGTAGAAATAGGCGATGTCGCCATTCCGGATACGGCCCTCTGCCACCTCCTTCAGTCCCTCTAGCGGTATGCGCTCATTATGCCCCCAGCGAGAAATGTCGATCACCGTACCTTCGCCGATCAGCTTCTCAAGGGGAAAGTGAGCCGCGTCCAGGCCGTCCTTAAAGTGGTGGTAAGGGAACTCGATGTGCGTGCCCACGTGGGTGCTGAACGTGACCTCAGATAGCACGTACCAGTGCCCTTGCTCCCGTTTGTACTTAGAGAATTGTTCCCACTGTTCGGTCGGACGGGTATCGATCTCCAAGCGGTATTCCTCCTTCCCCGGGATGATCGTGTGGGACAAATCGACGATGCGGTAACCTTTCATGCGGACCCTCCAGTGAACCGTAAGATCAGAGTTTGAAAACCTCGACCTGAAGATAGATGCGCTCGACGTCCTCGCGCCGGCATTCGGCCGTCCTGGCGGTGAGCACCGTTGCCGCGCCGACCGCCGCTCCCCAGCGCAGCGCTTCGGGCCAAGCGTCCCCCAGAGAAAGCCGCCAGGCCAGCGCCGCTGATACGGCATCCCCTGCACCGGCCGCGTTGACCACCTCCTGGCGTGGCGCAGCAGCTAGATAGGTGGCCTCCGGCAGGCTGGCTAGGACCCCTTCTTCTCCACAGGTGACTACCAGCGCCAGCAGGCCATTCTGCCGACGAATCTCCGCCGCCTCCTCCCCCAGCGCCCGCATCGAACCGCTCTCCACCCCAAAGGTCTGGCTGAGTTCCTGGTGGTTCATCTTCATCACCGCCGGGCCGGCCGGCAGCGCCTGCAGGGCGGGGGCGCCTGGGCAATCCACCAGCGCCGGGACGCCCGACCTCTGCGCCGCAGTCACTGCCTTACGGTAAAAATCTGCCGGCGCTCCTTCCGGCAGCGACCCTGCTAAGATCAGCCAGCGGGAACCTGGCAGCCGGCGGCTGAGCTTCCCAAGTAGTTCATCGCAGGCTTCATCTGTGACGCTGTAACCCGCGGCGATGATGTGGCTGTGACGCTGAAGGGCCGTCTCCACAATAACATGCGCCACACGCGTCTCGCCCTCCACCCACACCAGGTCGTGCTGGATGCCGTAGTCCTCCAGCAGGTTCACCAGCGCCCGGCCCGTCTCGCCTGCCACGAAGCCAAGCGCGGTCGTCTCCAATCCCAGCGCCCGCAGCGCGACCGACGCATCGAATCCCTTCCCGCCCACCGCTTCGACTACGCGCTCGGGACGCATGACCGTGCCAGGGACGAAACGGTCGATAAAGAAAACCCGATCCAGGGCGGAATTGGCGGTGACAGTCAGGTACATGGCCGGTTTCCTTCCAACGAATTACGGCAGCAGCTTCTGCGCGAGGATGCACCAGGCGTTCCAGTCGATCCGCTCCAGCGCATCGATGGCGGCGAACAGGTCTTTGCCTGCCACCAGGATGCCGTGCGC
>DAOTWA010000052.1:0-19474 GCA_034435955.1 Anaerolineaceae bacterium
TGCTTCCGTGGGATTTGCACCCCAGCTTGCACTGCTGCGACGTCAGGCATTAAAAACCTCCATCACAAGAAGGATTACCCAACTTGCTTGAGAAGTTGGGGGATTTTAAGGGCAATATCGTCCCGCACTTTGCGGAAATCATCCATATTTCCGCTCCTGGCAGGATCAGGAAAACTGAGATGGGCGCGTTTGCCTTTCCCAAGCCAAACGGGGCATTCCTCCGCCGCCGAATCGCAGACGGTCACGACGAGATCAAAGTCTATGTCACGAAATACATCCGCTCGCTTCGAATAGCCGTCGTGTTGAATCCCGATTTCCCGAAGCGCTTCCAGGGTATTTGGGTGAACGTAACCGGCCGGGTTCGTCCCAGCGCTGAAAGCCTGCCACTCATCGCTGAGGCGGGCGTTTACAATCGCCTCTGCCATTTGCGAGCGGGCCGAGTTTCCGGTGCACAAAAAGAGGACCTTTCGTTTCTCGCTCATCAGTGGATCACCCTTTCAGCTTTTCCCATGACCTCATCCCATCTCCAAAAATCTTTTGACCTAACTCTGCCAGCATCGCCAACCCCTTCACCTCTTGCGGCAAGAGCGGGATTTGCACCAATGGCACGCCGAATCGCTCGGCGATTTCCGCCATATATTTCTCCTGCATCGCCCGACGAGACTGAACGAAGGGTGTTGTGGCCTGTTCAGGGGGTATGATGAAATTCGAAACGACCATGCCAGGACGAATTCCCACTGTCGACAGCTCTTGAGCCGCGCGCCAGGCTTCGAGGATGGGCGTGGCTTCCGGGTACATCACGAAAGCAAAAGTGCTCTGCGCCGGATCGCGCATCATATCGATAACTTTTCCAAAACGCTTCTTGGCCACATCGTCCGCGGCGGTTGTATCCACCGACGCAAAGACTTTTACATCGATCTGCTTGCTCCAATCCACCGGTAGTTCCAGCAAGCGCAAAGTGTGACCGGTCGGTGCAGTGTCAAAAACAACCGCCTGCCACTCGTCCTGGGAAGCATATTCGATGAACTTATCGAATGCGGCCATCTCTTCGGTGCAGGGTGAATTGAGCTCTTCTTCCATGGTGGCAATTGCGCTCTCTGGCCGCCCGCGCCGGCGAGCATCTTCGAGGATGCGCGCCTTGTACGCTTCCGCGGCGGCTTTCGGGTCGATCTTGGCAGCCCAAAGATTGGGTTGCCCGCTCACAGGGGCAATTTTGTCATCCACCGGGGTATCCAGCACATCGCCCAGGTGTGCTGCCGGATCGGTGGTCAGCAGCAGGGTCTTATACCCCTGGCGTGCCAGCCATACAGCGGTAATACAGGACGCAACCGTTTTCCCGACCCCGCCTTTACCGGCAAAAAATACCGTGCGATGGTGGCTGTTTGGCTGTATGCGCGCCCAGATTTCCTCAATGGGCGTCGCCAATCCGGCCATCCTCGGCCTAATGTCCTCCGCTTCGAAAGTTCCATCAGGAGCAGCACCATCGAAGAATATTTTCGCCACCTGGCGCAGCCGCTTCAGCCCTTTGATTTCACCGGCTAACAGGTTCATCTTTTGTTTCGGGTAGGGAAACAATGTCTCGATTTGAGACAGGTAGCGGGCCTGCATTTCAGCGCGTGCAGTGAATAGAGGATTTTCGGCGCTTTCAACTGGAATGATCCCGTTCACAATCAGGCGATAGTTATGGATGCCCAATTTGCTCAATTCCTGGATCGCGCGCTGAGTCTCTTTGATGGAAATCGCCTCAGGATTCAACACGAAGATGAAGGTGGTTTGCTCGGCATCACGCATCGCTGCCAGAGCGCGCTCATACTTTTGCTTGGCATCCTGAATAGCGGCAGTCGGACCAAGACAGGTCTGCCCGCTGCCCGCGTTGGCTGCCTCGATCGTCTGGCTCCATTCTGAGGGTAGCTCCAGCAGCCGGATAGTATGTCCCGTTGGGGCAGTATCGAAGATGACCACGTCAAAATCCGTATCGGCCCTATTTGCGTTTGTGGGCGTTTCCAGGAAGTCCGTGAAACGGTCGAAGGCGGCAACTTCTGCTGTGCAAGGGCCGCTCATCTGCTCTTCCATCACCTGCACAATTTGAGGCGGGAATGCCGCACGGATGGGCGCCATGGCGCGGTCGATGTACTCCTGCGTCGCCTTATCCGGGTCGATTTCCATCGCCCATAAACCGGCGATGTCTCGAATTTTTGTTATCTGGTGACCTATTTCTTGCTCAAAGACATCCGCCAGGTTCGAAGCCGGGTCGGTTGTGACGATCAGGGTTTTCTTGCCTTCTTCGGCCAGCCGGACGGCGTGCGTGCAAGCCATTGATGTCTTTCCCACACCACCTTTGCCAGAGAAGAAGATATATTGCGTTGACATGCTATTCCCCTCCATTGAGACTCTTTTGGATATCGGCCAGTTTCGGGTAACTACCCTCGGCGATGACTTTCCCACGAACCAGGACAATCGGAAGGGCCGCAATTTGTTTTTCACGCACCAGGCGCATCACTTCCGGGTTGCCGAGAAACATTTGAGGATGAGAGGTCATCTGATAGCGTTCTACCCGGTACCCTTCTTTCTGCAGGCTCAGAATCATTTCGTTTACGTCCAACAAAGTCTGATCCAGAGTTGGCCCGCAAAGTCCAGTAGGACAGCACATCGGGGGATCGAATATCTCCACGTCGGGCTTAGCCTTCGGCTTTGAAAAAGCAAACGTCCGCCCGTAATCAATAGTCTCGCTGACCATTATTACAACCTCCATTGAAATATGGTGGAAAAATTATTCTTCCACCTTTAGATTTTCTTGGCGGATTTCCATCATCGCGCGCGGGCCGCAGGTCAGGCGGCGGGGCTGAATGCGATTAGGATCAAAGAAATCCCCTAAGAATTTCCTGAGTTCGGCCATCGCTTTCGGATTGATTGAATAATAAACCCAACGGGCATCCATGGGATCTCGCTCAATTCTCACGAGGCCTGCTTCACGCAGCACACCCAGGTGATGGGAGATCAGGTTGGGCGCCATTTGCAGCGCATCGCCCATTTCACAATTGCACTGCACTCCTTCGATGATTTTTTCCAGCAGCAGCAACCGATTGGGCTCACTGATCACCTTGAGCCAGCGGCCCAGTTCGGATATCTCTTCATTTGAGAAAACGCGCTTCTCCATCTCAGCCCCGATATATGATTCAATTATGATTGAATTATATCCCCGAAAACAAGGTTGTCAAGGGTTTGATCCTGGGACGACACTCTTCAAGAGGAATGGATCAGACAGTCCCACGCCTCTGCAGCACCGGCTCTGGATCGCTCGCTCCGAACGGGTCAGGCGCAGCCGGCTTTCAACAAGTTGAATCAGGTCATTCGCCTTGTTTTCGATGTCCGCCGCAACCCCGTCTATCGAGTCGCCGGTTGGTGCATCCTCTCGACCCATTCCAGGCGCGAGACGCTGCGCCGCTCGATGTGCACCGACCGTGCCTCCATACAGGGAATGTCCTTTTTCTAAACCGGATGCTCGGTGCGGCTTCACTGATCACTTTGATCTGCCGTCACCTTCCATCTCGGCGCTTCGTAATATCTCCCGCACTTTCGCCTCGAGGTCTTCCAGCTTAGGTACCTCAAACGAAGAGAAAAGCTCGCCATCCACAACGCACAACGGCACGACGCTCCCCTTGTTGATGATCGTTCTCATCTGGAGACTGGCCTCCTTGGGACCGCAGTCTTCCTCGGGTGAGAACTCTTCAAGACGTAACTCTGGGGGAGTAAAATCGATCCCGCGTCTGAACACCACCAGACGGACTTCATCGGGATAACGGCGAACGAGCTCCTCGAGTATCGCGATCGTCTCCAAACATTTGCTTGTGGGGGGTGTCGCGATCAATGCTTCAACCTTGATGATTTTACTCATGTTTGTCCTCCCTTGGGATTTGACGAAGATATGTCCGCAACCTCGCGAGCGAGTTTCGCCAGCAGTTGCAACAGGCTCTGTTGAATTTCGGTCGAAATGGGAATGGTTTGGATGGCGGTCTGCGCCTCCTGCAGGGAAACGCCTGCCAGGGAATGTTCCAGGATTTCCAGCTCATGTCGGTCGCTGAGCAGAAGGTCGCCGGTCACCCGGGCCTGATGTATTGTCTCGCCTTCCATGTCGACAGACAGAGAGAGCACGCCTGCATTCGATCGATTGGCAACGGTAAGCTGATATGCTTTCTGGGAGCCAAAATTCCACGCATCGGTGCTGTACTTGACCGCCAGCAACTCATCCGCCAATGCCAGTTCTTCGGTCGTCAGGTCTCCTGGCACCAGCCGCAACCCGAGTGTGTCGGCCGCATTGATGACAAAGCGGGCAATGACCTCCTGCGTATCCACCACGCGCCCCACCTCGTTCGACAATGAGGTCACCCGTTCTCGAATGGAGCGAGCCGTTTTGCCGGCAAATTTGATGTCGGGCGGCGTTAACGCGCGTTCCATTACATCGAAATTCATGTTAACCAAAAAAGTTCCGCTCTGCACAAACGCGCTGTACCAGGAAAGCTGGGCAGAACCATAGATTTTTCGCTGGCCTACGGCCACGTCATTCCGGCCCTGAAAACTGGCTACAACGCCATAATCGGCGCAGGTGCGAATGGCGGGAACAGCGAACAGGCGGTAAAGCTCTTCATCACTCTGGGCGAAAAGTTCGCGGCGAAAGAATGCCGAGAAGCAGAAGCTGCCCATTTCCTGATACACAGCTCCGCCGCCATTCGCCCGACGTACGATCTGAATATCATGCGCCCGGCAAAAGTCCACATCCACCTCGGACCAGGTATTCTGGTAAGCACCCACGAAAACCGCCGGACGCACTCTGCGTATCCGCAGCGTCGGCGGCGTATGACCCTGGTCCAAAAGCCGAGCAAGGGCTTCTTCTACCGCAAAGTGATGACGAGCTTCCGAGATGCCGTCGTTTAATAGCCGCCATTCAACCAACATAATACTTGCACTTTTCTTTTTTACACTCGGAATTGCGCGTGGTAAATTCGCAATGAGGATGCACCGGAAGATCAATGTTCAATTCGCGCTTGAGAAAATTCGAAGCGACCTCCAATGCCAGATAGACGCTCTGCTTACAGCAGCGAGGGCCGCCGGCTTGGGCAATGGACACCAAAGTTTCTGCTGTGGCCATCAGGGCTAACGATCGCTCCCGGTCCTTCAGATAACTGGCCCCAGATAGGATCGAGACCAGAGCGCCAACGCTGGTCGCGGCACCGCACTCACCCCGTATCCCGCATGAACCCAAAGGGATGCCTTTCGTCCGTTCGATTGCTGACGCCAGCCTGCCCGGGTTGAGCTTGCGCTGCCCGCTGTTGCGCAGGGCCGCCAGCACTGCCGGTGTGACAATGATGTGATGCTGCGGACTGTGCATCACCGCCATCGGGTGCTTCATGATCAGATTCACGATCGCTGTCGGGTCAGTCTCGCGCGAACCTTCACACACCCGTTCAACGATCTGCGGCCAGTCAGCAGTCTGGCATTCATCACAGATGTGATGCCCATTAACACAAAGATACCGCGCCGGCGTTTCACGCCCGCAGAAGGTACACACGGCGACTGTGTCCACCGGTTCTAATTTACCGCCGCATATAACGCAGAGATAGGACATAGGCTATCGTTCTTTCAAGCTGAGCGGCCTTTGGATTAACTTCGATCCATCCAGGGCCACATGCGCGCTTCAGGGCTATCTGGATAGTCTTCGATAATTTCGGTCATCGCCTCTCGAAATGCGTTCTTTTCTCTGCCGAGCAGATATTCTGCCATACCGCGGGTGAACAACAATGTAGCAGCGCGGGGATTCTTTGGGAACTTGCTTAAACCGTCGTCCATTAGATCGATGGTTTGCAGGTATTTTCCGCGCGGCAAGTCCAGCGCTGCTTTACCCAGTCGCATCAGAACCCGAAAATCTTCCGCATTCTGATAGCCATTGAAATAATAATGCAGCCCGCCTTTGTAATCCAAGAAATAAAAAGAAGGGGTCCAATACGCAGAATATCGAGATCGGATATCCCGATTCTTCAAGATATCCTGGCGCACCGGGACAAACCATTGGAATAGTTCGCGCTGGACATCCTCATCCGGATACGTAAGAGCGTACATCTTCTTACAACCAGAGCACTCATCCCGGTGGAATTGTAATAAAACGCTCTTGCCTTCAGAGCGGGCAGCATCCAGCGCCGGCTCCAATTCAAAATACCATCCCGCATCAATTTCCATCGAAGACCTCCGCAATTTGAGCATCGAACAGTGGCAGTTTCATTCGTTCAGAATCCTTAGCGACTTACATTCTGCCGGTAATGAATATCCCCTTCTCATCTACCAGGATTTATGTGGCCCCCCAAACGACCCCAAATAGCTGGCCCAGGCTTGAGCGCCGATCCAAATCAATGTGAGTGACCGGCACACCGCGCCTTTGTGTGTGCGTCCAATCCTGCACCGGGCTGGCTGCGGCGCGATAAACCGCCTGTGTGCATTCGCGCCGGGCGGTAACAGAGTTGCCTGAATCGGATTTGGATTCGCGGATTTTCTAAGGGACATGATCGGCTCCCCGGGACGAACTACGTTTCTTTCGCCTGGCCTTGGAAGTAAATTCCGTCCCAATGCGTATGCCCAATGCCGGTAAAACCCTGCGATGAAGGAACAAAATGAGCATGGTCGCCATGAAAGCAACAGCAAACACAATTAAAGAGCTGCTCAGTTTGTTCATCAAACCGGGATTGATCAGCATGACCCCCGCAAGGGTGAGCATAAGCATGCCGCCGATCAATTTAAGAATCCGCCCATGTTTTTCTTCCAGTTTGCTCGCCCGCATGCTGAACACAGCGGCTAGGAAGATGCCCATTTCATCGATCTGGTAAATCAACAGATAAACCAGTAAAAGCAGTATGAACGTTATCGTCGTCACCTTTTGAGAAACCAGCAGGTTGGTCCATATTACCGGGAACCCGGCTGTGCAGGAAAATTCCACCAATGATACGCCTCCGGCCAGTAAAATCGTGCCGGCTGCCAATCCCCAGATGGATTGGCTGGCATCCATGATGGAGCGAATGCGTCGAAAGATGCCCGGCTTTTTCTCGTCTGCAATCGTGAAAGAGATTCCCTCCTGGTACCAGAAGTAATCCTTGATATTAACCAGTCCAAAAAACAGGGCCACGAGCGCCACCAGCACCTGAATCCAACCCACGAAACTGACTATCTTGAACACGGTAAACAGGCCAGCGATAAATAACGCATATACCCCGGCGGTGACGGTCAGGAAGATCAGCCCAATCAATAAAACTTTTTTGCGCGAGCCAGTATGCAGGGTGAGCGCCAGCAGCATGGTCAACACCCAAACCGAGCATGGATTCACGCCATCGACGAAAGCGATCAATGCTGTACTGATCAGCAAGGTTTGCGAAGATAGGTCAACGGTACCTATGATTGGAAGATCAATCAGATCAGCATCTTTTGACGATGCGGGTTGCTCGATTGGGGCTGCAGCTGAACCGTTTTGTGAAGTATCCACGGCGGGAATGATGCCCGCTCCTGCATCCGGGCACCCGTTCGCGAGACAGGCTTCTACGGCAGCCTGTATTTCGCCGCGTATCTGGTTGTTGTAGCCAACCCAATATTGATCGCCAATGAAAATCGTGGGTACGGCCTGTGGTTCAAAACCAAACGCTCTCGCCATCTGGGTAAAGAGCGTCCGATTTTCCTCCACGTACCATACTTCATACATGCGCAGTTCCACCTGCTCAGAGCTGCTGTCAAGCTGCTGTAAGAAAGGCTTGGCCTCTGCGCAGTGCGGACACCCATCACCCCAAAACAGATAGATAATCGCCTTATTCGGCACATCCGTGGAGCCGGCTCTGATTTTTTCCTCTTCCAGGAATTCCGGAATGTCTGGAAAGCTTACTCCACCCGCCGCCAACCCCTTTTCGATCAACCCCGGCAATTTATCCTGAATATCTTGATCGCCGATGAGATATTGATCGTCCAGCAGTAAGAGGGGTACACCAATTTTCTCTTTAGGAATTCCCAGCCGGGCGCCCAGTTGATACAGGCGATCTACTTCTTGAGTATCGGTGAGTTCTATCTCCTGAACCGCCAGAGAATTTCCGTATTTCGCCTGAAGCGCAGGAATGACCGTTTTCATGATGGCTTCACAGTGCGGGCAGCCCTGCATCCAGAACAAGACAACGTTTACAACACCGCTTTGTGAGAGCTGATTATAAGACGTCTGCTGCGCCGGTTCGGTCGCTGCCGGTTCGCATGGCGTCGCTGCGCTGACGTCGCACGCCCCACTCGGAGAAGCCGGCGTCGAAGTGGCGGCGGCGCTTCCGCGCGGAAATTGGACTGCTGCAGTCGCAGAAGCCTGGGAGAAAGAAATGATCACGAATATCCCGCAGGCGAGAATCGCAATGGCGCGCAGTAATTGCGGGAGAAGTTTTCCGGACGGTCGTCGAGTACTCATGGGCTGAGGATCCTGCTTTGTAGGGCATCCATCTTTTCTTTCGTCTGTTGGATAGATTGGTAGAAAATGTCCGCGACAGCCTTTTCGTCCACCATGTCCAAGGGGGTCATCGCCTTCAAACGGTCAAAGCCGAGGTTCGTCTCCAGGGCAAGCGCGGCGGTGCCGGCCATCATTTTCGCAGCCAGCCGGCGCGCTTCAGCATCAGAAAAGCCCGCCTCAATCCCGGCGGCCGTCATGCCCTCGAGTACGGGCAAGAGCGCCCGCAAAGCCGCGCCAGTCAGGCCGACACACCAGTTCATTTGATCATCTCGCACCTCAATGAATTCTCCCAATGCGCTCAGGAGCCTTTCGACTTGCAAGCGCGCATCTTGGGTCACCGCTGCGCCAAAGCAAACCGGATTTAACCCCTTTCCCACGAACGATGTCATCGATGGCATGACGCGCACCACCTGGACGCCGGCCGGGACGGCCTCCTCAAGGGACGCCAATGGCACAGCAGCCGCGAATGAAATGACGAGATTTCCCGCTTTTAACCAGCTTTTCAAAGATTGGAGCAACGGCAGGATGGTTTTTGGCGGCGCGGCTAACAGCCAGATATCGGCTTCGCTTAACTTCTCATCAACCAGTAAATCTCCTTGGATTCCAAATTCTTCGGCCGCTTTGCCCGCTTTGTCGGGATCCGCATCGTATAATCTCAACTGCCCGGCCGGTATGCCGGCGGCCAGAAGCCGCCGAACCAGCATTCTGCCGATATTCCCTGCACCGATAACAGCAAGTGTGTCGCGCTCGAATGTGTGCATTTTTCCTCCTTTTTCAGAGCATCATGCAGATTTATCCCCCAATCAGTGGAACGCGCTTATCTTTTACGCATCGATGAGCAAAGATGTACATCCCTGCCGACCATGCCTGATGAGGATATCCCATCGGCTTTCCGGTCCGGCCGTGACACCATTCGTTAAATTCCCATTCCTCTTCCTGGCCCTGTCGATTCAGCTCGGCCAGTTTTACCAGTTGTTTTTCAGCCTCTGCAATCCGGCCTGCCTTGACCAGGACTGCGACGTAAAAACCACCTACAAACGGCCAGATACCACCGTTGTGATATTGGTCGGGCAAATTCAAGTTGTTGTTGCGGTAATATTCCCGCCAGTCCTTATTGCCCGGGTAAATGACCGGATTGAGCACCCGCACGGGGTAAGGGTCGGCAATACCAACCTGATCCAGATAAGTCAGGATGCGCTTTTCCTGAGCCTCGTTCGCCACTCCAAACAAGATCGCCAGCAGATTCCCCAACACATCACAGTAGTCGCCAAAATCGCGAAAAGCCACGTACGGCAAGAAATAGGGCCGCTTCACCAGAACGGGCGTCACCTGGCTGAGCGTGTATTTCCACTCGACGTGTCCCGGGCAGTTAGGCCCCCATTCCTCCCGGTTTTCTTCTCCAACCCATAGCAGAATGCGGATCTTATGGCGGACATCATCCGCCAGACTGTCATAGTGCTGGCCATTCTTCCCCAGGACATTTGCCATTTCCGCCATGTACCTCAACGCGGCGTACCATAATACATTATCATAAAGAACATTGAAATGGTTCGCCAGAAGATCCGCCCAATCGGCAGCCTCGTGGACTTCCAATAATCCACATCCATTCGAGTCTTGATAGCGCAGCCAGAGCAATGCCTTTTCCAAAGCCGGCCAGGATTCCCTCAGGAAATCAATGTCCTTTTTCGCCCGATATTGAAAAGCATGTCCCAGAATGAACCAAAGGTTCGAATCCACTGAACCGGCATTGGTGTGATCCAGCCTGCCGGTCGCCACATTGACATTATTGGGAATTGCACCGAGGTCGGATTGCTGGGAAGCCAGAGTGTGGAGGGAAAGGCGCAGGCAGGTTTC
Source organism: Anaerolineaceae bacterium (assembly GCA_034435955.1). Lineage (GTDB taxonomy): Bacteria > Chloroflexota > Anaerolineae > Anaerolineales > Anaerolineaceae > DAOTWA01. The sequence goes on from DAOTWA010000052.1 coordinate 10,364, forward strand.
ATGGCCTGGTGAAAGTAGTGATCCAAGAGAGGTGATCACACTGTCTCTTGCCCAAACGTGGGGATAGCCTTCCGGTGAGGCCATCAATCCAATTGGACTGCACTCGCTATCCAGAATCTTTTGGGCCTTATTAAGCGCAAGATCGACCAAGACCTGATCGGTTTCTTGAAGCATCTTTTATTCACTCCTGCTTCTTGCCCAATTATCGGATTCCTAACCATATTCATTATATTGAATACAATTATAATCCGCGATCCTTCCGGCAAATAGTGACAGATTTCCTGTTATCCTGGTAGGGAAAACCTTTTCGACTTGAATTAAACAACCGCCAGTGATATTCCCGGTGCTCGTCAGAGACGATGACAACTACTCAATCAGGTTTATCCTGGTGTACAGGCCACCAACCCCTGCCCGCAGTTGGAACATTCGAACTGGATGGTGGTATGCTCAATATGATATTGGCTGGACAGTTGCTGCTTGATCTCTGCCATCATCTTTTCCGCCTGGCTGATGGTCTGATCTTTCAAAATCACGTGCGCGCTCAAAGCAATGTAACCGGGACTGACCGTCCAGATGTGCAAGTCATGAACCTCAGCGACGCCTGGGACAGCTTTCATCGTCTCGGCCACGCCGGAAGCCGTCATTCCCTCGGGTATGCCTTCTGCCAGGATATGTACGGTCTCTTTCAGCAATCGTCCGGAGCTGACCAGAATCAACAGGCTGATGAACACGCTCACCAAAGGATCGATCCATTCCTGGCCGGTCAACAGAATCGCGACGCCTGCGCCGATGACCCCAACCGATGCCAGCGCATCCCCCAAAACATGCAAAAAGGCGGCTCGAGCATTGAGATCCTCATGGTTATGCTCACGCAATACCAGCGCGACGACAATGTTCACGGCTAAACCAAGACCGGCGATCACCAGCATGGGACCTGCCATAACCGGCTCAGGATTTTGAAAACGGTTGATGGCGTCTCTCAGAATCTCAAAGGAAATCAGTAACAGCGTAGCGCCGTTGACCAGAGCTGCCAACACCTGCATACGGTGGTAACCATAGGAATGCCGGTCGTTGGCAGGCAGCGCCGCAGCACGGATAGCCAGGTAACTCAACCCCAGAGCGAACAGGTCCATGAACACGTGGGCTGAATCAGACAGGAGCGCCAGGCTTCCCGTCCAGATTCCACCAGCAACTTCAGCGATCAAAATGGCCAGGGTCAGCCCGATAGATAAGAGAAAGCGTTTGCCAGTGTTGATATTTTCATGTGCCAGCATCTGCGATTCCTTTGAGGGTTTCATTTTGTGAGATGACTTCAGTCAATGTATGGAGATCAGTGGTTTGAACCTGCACCCCTGCCGCCTTCAGCGCGTACGCAGGCGCCTTGCCGGTCAGGTCTTCGCGGGTCATCAGCACATCGATTTGTTGTGAAACGAGCCACTCGGCAGTCCTCAAACCGCGCCCTTTGGTCTCCAGCAGTTTAGGCGCAGATAGGATGTTTTGTTCTAATACAACACCATCCTTGGCGCTGATTTTGACCAAAGCAAAATAAGAGGCCCTCCCAAAATCCATTGCGATTTCGCCATCCCTGGACGCCAGTGGTACGGCTACGCGCAATATCTGCTTGCGCATTGGTTCCGTATGGATCAATACTCGCTCAACGTGGGGGATCTCCGCACGAATGGATTCTTCCAATTGAGTGGCCACCTGGTGAGCCCGATCCAGATCCTGGACGCGCAGCATGATCTCGCTTTCAACAAAACGATAGCGGCCAGAATTACGCCCCATCAATGATTTAATTTCGGACACCTCAGGATTGGAAGTGATGATCGTCCGGATCGCCTCCAGCGTCGGCGCATCCAGCGAGGCATCCAGCAAAACGCGCATACCGTCGACCAGCGTGCGCCACCCCATGTAAGCGATCCAGAGCACAATCAACACTGCGGCGACCCTGTCCAGAGGAAAGCCCAACAACTGCGCCGCTATGGCAATAAAGACCACGCCTGACGAAAGTATGTGGGCGCGAAATTCGGTCGCATCGGCGATGATGCTGGGTGAGTTGATTTCCCTCCCAATGCGCAGCTCGTATTGACTGAAGCCAATTGGAATCGCCATGGCCAGCGCTACCCCGGCCAGCATGATGGGGCGGACATTGGGGGGTGCGGCAGACGCAAACAAGGCTTCTTTGGCAATTTCATAACCGGTGAAGAACATCCCAAAGGCAATGAAGACGGCCACCATGTTTTCCAATTTATAAAGCCCATAAGGAAAATCGCGGCTTTTCCTTTGAGAAAGTGCCAATCCACCCAGCACGGATAGAGAAGCAGCCAGATCGAGCAAATTATGGGCGGTTTCAGCGCGTAACGCCAGGCTGCCAGAGTATGCCGCCATCAACAGATTCAATCCAAACAGGATAATATTCACCAGAACGGAGTACCAGCCAACGCGCGTTGTCATCCCGCCACCCGCATGGCGTACCAACCAAAAACCAGATAAGAGACCAAGATTCCCGCCAAAGCGCCGGCGACTAATTGGATCAGGGTATGTTTACGACGGTGCAGACGAGCCCACGATACGAGCGGAAGTGCAAGAAATGCCCATAAAGCCCCCGCGCCGAATACAAAAACCAGCGCGGTGGAAAAACCGCCCACGCCCGCCAGGTGCATGCTGATTTTCCAAAAACTGGAGATGGTGAACATGACGATCGCCAGGCAAAAGTAAGTCAGGACAAGCAGACGAAGGAGCTGGGGACCATTGCCCAGCCAAAGCAAAACCAGCGCCAGCACGTCGCTGCTTAAGCTGACCAGGATAAATCGCGGGCGTTCCTCCCGATGTGAGAGTTCCATGTCACTGACCCAGCCTCGTCTGCGTCCGATCAACAGATAGGCCAGAGGAATCCCCGTCACGATGGCCAGCGACAAGACGGCCCAGAGTACTCCCGAAGCCTGAGCTGACTGCCAGCCAAAGGCCACAAAAACCGGGAAAGACAATACAGAGCTATCGAACAAAATCGAAATCCAGCGCGCTAACCGGTCTGCCATTGGTGTCCCCTTCCAGACTGCGACGATCATTTCAGGGTTCAATCACCAGTTCACCCTGGGGTGTAATCCCTTTGATCAGGGTATTCGTCACCGTACCCCATTTTACGCACAGTTCGTGCAATTCGGCCAGCTTTTCTTGCGGTTCAGAGCTCTTTAAGATAAGGCGGTAGGTTATCTGCGTCAAACCAGGCGGCTCATCGCGGCGTTTGGCATCAAATTCGATGCGCGCATCATCAATCCGCAAGCGCATTTTATTCCCGATAGCATTCACGTTCGTAAGCAAGCAGGCTCCTAAGGCCGCCACGACCGTTTCCGCGGCAGTAAAACCGGCTTCGCCGCTGCCTTTTTTAATATTCAATACCAGCAAATGACCGCGCGCTTCGGCTATGGCGTGTGAATCATCCTGGCGAGTGACCGTTATGTGATAATGGGTATCATCGTTCAAATTCTTACCTCCACAATTCCCAAGCAAATACGCGGCCATCCTGGTATGGGAAGCAAAGCTGTAAAAAACGGGCTTCAGCCTTTTACGTCCGGGGTTACGGTTTCAAGCGTCATCATTTCCACCGCTTTGACCACAGCGTTCATATTAGGCTCTTCTGCTGTTTCGATCATCCCAGCGTCGCACAAGATTGCCAGTTCAGGGCGCAAAGGAATGCGCGCCAGGAGCGGAGCGCCGGCCAGTTTGGCAACTTCTTCGCTATGGCTCGGCCCGAAGATATCGTAATGCCGCCCGGTATCCTCGGCCCGGAAACCGGCCATATTTTCGACAATTCCAATCACCGGGGCATTCAAAGAAGCGGCCATCCTTACGGCTTTTTTGACCACCATACCCGCCAATGCCTGAGGGGTCGTGACCATCAAAACGCCGCTGATAGGCAAACTTTGCATGACGGTCAAAGCTGCATCGGAAGTGCCGGGGGGTAAATCGACCAGGAGTTCATCGAGCTGGCCCCAGTTGACGTCATTCCAGAATTGCTGAATGGTCTTGGTGATCAGCGGCCCCCGCCAGATGACCGCCTGTTCTTCATTTTCCAACGCCAGGTTAATGGACACTATCTTGATCCCTAGCCGGCTCTGGATCGGTTCAATGCCCTGTTCTCCTCCGAGCAGTGGTCCGTGCACCCCAAATAATTTCGGAATACTGGGGCCGGTGACATCCGCATCGAGGATGCCCACTCGATGCCCGGCGCGCGCCAATGAGGTGGCCAGCAGACCGGTGACCAACGACTTGCCTACCCCGCCCTTGCCGCTCATCACGGCAATGACTCTCGCGATCCGATTATTTACCGCCAGCGCCGGCTTCGTCTTGGCAGGATGAAGGAGAGCATCGCGTTCCTCCTGGCTCATCGCGCCCAGACTGACCTCAACGCTCTGCACCCCCGGCAGCCCCTGAATGGCTGAGCGGGCATCCTGGGCCAGTTGATCACGCAGCGGGCATTCCGGGATGGTCAGCGCCAGCGTGAAGCTGACTTTTCCACCCTCGACTTTCAAATCCCGCACCATATTTAGATCAACAATGTTGCGCTGGATCTCAGGATCGATGACCCGGCGCAGCGCCTCCATGATTTGTTTCTCTGAAATTGCAGCCATTGCATTATTCTCCCTGTAGATCAAAAATTAGTCTGGCTTTCTGTTCATCAATCCGGCATTCAGGCCTGATGAACAGGTCAAAAGGATTAATACTGACTCCATCCACTAAAATTCCCGGTGAAGCCAGAAAATTGTATTCATCCTTGAGATGCATGCCTTCCTTCGAATCCAGTTCAATTCGCTGGAAGGGAATTCGATTGTCTTGCAGGTATTTCATGATTTTTCGACTTCGCCGGCAGCCTTTGGCCGGCAAAATAGTAATTGATTTCATCCGTAAAAATCCTTTCCAGCTTTAACTTTCGCGTCGGCAACGCCGCGAGTCTCATGCTTTCCAAAAAGGCTCCATCTTTTCCAGCGCTCCACGCTATAACCAGAGGAGGTCAATGGGACCACTTCTCCCCTCTCCAGAGCCTTTTTCATCTGACGGTAACCCGCCTCGATTAACAAGGGTGTCTGGCAGAAATCCCAAATGGGAACCGGCTGCTCGGTAACCAGCTCAACCCGATGAACCGGTATCCCTTTGGAACGGGCCAGCTCCATTTCCAGGTAGGTATGCCGGCTGATAATCGTGCTCAGGAATTTCATCCAGAATGGCCCAAAGCCGTGCGCACCTGGATCGATCTCCCCAGGGGCGGACAGGTCCAGGGCAATGATCTCAGTCGCGCCATGAAGGATGGCGGGTTCAATCGGCAGGTTGCTGATTGCGCCCCCATCCAAGAGAAACCGATCCTCAACCTCGAGTGGATGGACCCACGGGGGGATCGCAGCCGATGCCAGAACCCCGTCCAGCACCGATTGCTGCGGATCGTCCCCAAAGTAAACCGGCTGGGCGCGGTTTAGATCAACGCTCACCAGAAGAATGGTCGGGCCAGGCAAATCGCCAAAACGGATATCGGGTGTTAATCCCTGAGATACCAAGAAATCCTTTATTCGGTGATCCAGCCGAAAATGAATGCGGTTAAAAATCACTCTCAAGCTGACCCAGGCTGGATTGGGGGGCAGCAAATCGGACTTCGCTGCCTTGAGCCAGGCCCTTTCCAGAGAGGCCAGCGCGGTTTGATTAAAACCATGCATGCCCAGAAAAGCAGCGTTTATGGCGCCGACCGAGGCGCCCGCGACGAGATCAGGCTGAATCCCGGCTTCGTAGAGAGCGCGCAACGCCCCAACCTGCAAAGCGCCGCGTGCTCCCCCTCCGGCCAGCACAAAAGCCAGTTTGTCAGACGATTTCTTTTTCATACCAGTCCCTTGTAATGCTTGTAACCTGGCAAGGATCCATACCCCATATTCCGAAAGGATAAACTCCCATTCTCATATCAGACCCAGGGCCAGCAGTCCGCCCCAGATTGCCAAACCGCCGGCAAAAACCCACAGGATATCTAGCTTAAAATAGCGTACAGCGAGGAAGGCTGCACCTGCCAGCACAAAAGCCGCAGACGTCGTCAATGCTACCTCGCCGATCTGGAGCGAGACCGCGGCCAACATGCCGACAAAAGCAGCCAATACCCCGGCCAAAGCGCCGCGTACGACCTGAAGATTACGCACCCGTGTAAATATCTCGGTAAACACCAGCGTCATGGCAAAAGATGGAGAAAAAATGGCAAAGGTCGCTAATAGCGCGCCCCAAAAGCCACCCATCTTATATCCGATGAATGCCGCGGTGATTAAAAATGGACCCGGGGTAATTTGACCCAGGACAATTCCATCGGCAAACTGGTTCAGGCTCATCCAGTGATGAATATCCACTACTTCCGATTGAATCAGGGGAATGATGGCCGTTCCGTTGCCGAAGGCTACCGCCCCGATCTTGAAGAGCGAGAGCCCTAAATTTCCCATGTCAGAGTGTAAAGACCAGGCCAGCACGACCACACCCAGAATAACGATCGTCACGGCGCCAATCCCTAGCCAGCGTCGTTTCGAGGCGGGAGCCCGCGCCGGGTTGCCAGCCTGCGCCGCCGGATTTCCTTTGACCGATGCCGGGTGAATGAGAATAGCGCCCAAACCTAGGGCAATCAGCACCATCATGATCGCATTAAATTTGAGCAACAAGGCAGCGAACGCGAACAGCGCAATGATTGCTTCCACGCGGCCTTTTAGCGCCCGGCTGCCCATATCGAGGGTAACGTTCAACAGCACGCCTACAACCAGCGCTTCCAATCCCAGGAACAACGGATGGACCCAGGGCAGATTCCCGGCGGCAAAATACAGCGCGGAAAGGGCCAACATCAGGAAAAACGAAGGCAGGATAAAACCGGTGGTGGCCAGGATGGCCCCAGGGACGCCGTGCAGCACATAGCCAACATAGGCGGTGAAATCAACCATGATCGGGCCTGGGTAAAGCTGCACCATTGCCAGCCCATCGTTCATCTCTTCCTCGCTCAGCCAGCGCCGGGTCATCACCAGCGCTTTGAGTTTTTGCAAAATCGCCATGCCAAAAGCGGTTAATCCAACCTGCAGATAAGCCAGGAAGATTGTCTTCAGGGGGACATGCGCCCGTTCGATCAGAGTTTCTTCGTGTTGAGGTGTTTCATATTTCGACAATTCTGAAGTCGTCATATTTATGCTCAGGCATGCGTTTGCTTTTTAGAGTTCATGAACGTCATTGGTAAAATGCGCTGGAAATTGCGCTCACCGGCGGCATGATCCATATCCCTGCCAGAATCAAACCGGCCGCCACCCATAGAGCAACCGCCGGGCTCCACAGGGTGATCAACATTGCGCCTAGAGCTGGGGCATACAATCCGCGGATGCCACAGGTCAGCAAGTGCAATCCAGATAAGTCAGCCGTGCCAAAGGAGGTCAGGCGGATGGCCATCAAGCGCCAGCCAACCGCGAGCGCCGAACCGCCAATCCCACACAGGACATTGGCAATGACCAGCAGCCAAAAAGACCTTCCGATGGCATACAGGATCGCCATGGCGATGATCGCCAGCATTCCCAAACGAAAGGCGTTGACGATGTGTTCGGGCGTCTCGCTCAACAATCTTCCCCAGATTTCGCTCGCGAAAACCAGCGCCAGGCTATTGGCGGCTAGTAACAGGCCAATTTGCGCATTACTCAGGGCTAATTGCTTTACTTCAACCAGGGGAAAAGCTGGCAGCATCATTACCATACCTGTACCAGCGACCATGAGCATTGTCACCATGCGCCGCACCAGGCTGTCCTGGCGCAGAATTTGCCAGGGTGAGGTGTCCCCATACGAATCGGTTCGCGATAGGTTGGGGAAGGACAGATAAGATGCAGCCGCGATCCCGGTACTTACTGCCGCAGTCGCCAGGGTGGCAAAGACGCCAAAAAACCCCATCATCCAGCCTGCCAATGCATTTGCCAGAGTGCGCATACCATTGAAGATCGCCTGCACTCTTCCCAGGCTGGCGCCGGTGCGCTCTGGATACACAATTTCTGCTAAAGCCACGTATAAAGGATCGCCCACGCCGTAAAACAGGTAATAAAGCAGTACCAGCAACGAAAAAACCAGGGCAGAACGCGCCAAACCCAGGCCGAAGAGAACAACCGCCGCGGCCGCCAGCGATACGATCATCATCTCGCGAGCACCCCAACGCTTTGCCTGCGTTACCCAATAGGGGGACAGCAGATTGGCCAGATAAGGCGCGCTGGCGATCAGCGCCAGCAGCCAGGCCGAAGCACCCAGGCGTGTGGCCAGCACGGCAAAGAAAGCCGCGCTCAGGCCGGCTGCCAGGCCCAGGCTGGCGTGAATGACCACATCAAAAGTTCCCGATCGGCTGCTCATCGGCATCAACGGCTCATGAGGACGCCCCGCCAGAGCAAGGTGTCCCCCAAGGAGGCTTAAAGCTTGTTCTCACTCACCAGCGTCAATCCATTGCGGCGGATCAGGTCGCGCACGGCAGGTAAAAATCCCTGAATATCTTCCTGTTCGGTCGAAGTAACCTCGAAGGACATGAACGAAGGCGTGTTCTCCATGGCGCCTTTCACTGTCGGCACTTCCAGGCGTAGATTGACGAAGTCGTCCGGCTGGTCTTTGATCAGTTCTTCCATCTGCACCAGGAAGCGTTTTTCGCCAAACTCTCCGGCGACCTCAAACCGAACGCGCGTGGTCAGTTTTGCGATCGCATCTTCGGCCGCGGCGCGCGCTTTGATTGCATCTTCTTTGGCCATTTTCTCTTTGGCTTCCTGGCGCACGATCTTGAAGATTTTATTTTCGCGTTCCAGCTTCCAGATCATATCCCGGTCAGGGAAACTGATCGCCTGCACCGGGCAAACCGTGCCGCAGGTGCTGCAGCCGACCATGCAGCTCATCGCATTGACCGGCACGGCTTTGTTATCCTGCATTTCGTAGACGCCGCGACCGCAGGTTGTGTAACAGAGGGTGCAGCCAATACAGACATCGGCATCCACCGTCGGGAACCAGGGAATTTCCTTGCGCGGAATCCCATGCCACATTTCTTCTTTAGCCATTACATTTCTCCTATTTACCAGTTCCGATTTGAAAGATCTGGATGAT
>DAOTWA010000053.1:0-94902 GCA_034435955.1 Anaerolineaceae bacterium
CGGGCGATAACGTGGACATGGAAGTGGAGCTGATCGTGCCGGTGGCGCTGGAGCAGGGTTCCCGATTTGCCATTCGCGAGGGTGGTCTGACGGTTGGCGCCGGTACGATCACCAAGATCTTGGACTAGGAGCAAAGGAGCGGTTAGGGTCTGCAAAACGGGCTCTGCCGAGGCGAGAAATTTATGGCAACGAAGAAGAAAGACATCCGGCCGGTGATTACCTTAGCTTGCACCGAGTGTAAGGAACGCAACTACACTACGGAGAAGAACCGCCGCAACGATCCCGGCCGCCTGGAACTGAACAAATACTGTCCTCGCTGTCGCAAGCACACCTTGCACCGCGAGACCAAGTAGTCTGGATTGGAGCGATGGGCCATGAACCCATCGCAATCACAGGCCAGTAGCTCAATTTGGCAGAGCGCCTGTCTCCAAAACAGGAGGTTGTGGGTTCGATTCCTGCCTGGCCTGCCTGAGGAACTGGCGACGCCGTCCATCGAGGCGGCGTTTTGACCGTAGGCGGAGGAGAGATCAGTGGCTGAGCGAGCTGAAAAGCGTAGAGAACCGAATGCCATCCAGCGCTATTTCCGTGAAACGATCGGAGAGCTGCGCAAGGTAACCTGGCCGACGCCGCAGGAGGCCTGGAACATGACCAAGGTCGTCCTGCTGGTGATGCTTGCCACCAGCCTGTTTTTGGGTTTGCTGGATTACGCGTTCTCCTGGCTCGTCACCCATTTGTTGACCTGATCCACGCAAGTCTTCTTATCGGGATGGAAGGTTGGATACTTTGATGGAAATGAACGATATGGACGACATCTTCGAGCCGGAGGAACCCGAAGAGGAGAAAGACCTCGCTTCGGAAGCTCAGGGTTCGTCGTCATTCTTGCAACCGCCCACCTCACCGGAGCCTGGTTTTCAGGCTGAGACGACCGACGAAGGGGCGGCCGCCGCTCAACCAGGCGAAGCCCCTGATTTTGAGGCGCTGCCCGAAGGCGCCGCAAGCGATCAACGCGCCTGGTATGTGGTGCACTGCTATTCCGGATATGAAAATAAAGTGCGCCACAACCTGGAGCAGCGCATCGAGACCATGGGCATGAAAGACAAGATCTTTGACGTAGTGATCCCCACCCAGGAGGAGATCGAAGTCAAGGATGGAAAACGGCGCACGGTCGAACGGCACGTGTTCCCCGGCTATGTTCTGGTGAACATGATCCTCACCGAGGAATCCTGGTACGTGGTGCGCAATACGCCAGGGGTGACCGGTTTTGTGGGCATGGGCAACACGCCCACTCCCCTGCGCCCCGAGGAAGTAGCTCAGATTCTCAAGCGCATGGAGGCCGAAGCTCCGCATATCAAAGTCACCTTCAAGATCGGCGAGCGGGTGCGCATCGTGGATGGACCGTTCAACGATTTCCGCGGCACGGTGGCGGAGATCGATATGGAGCGTTCTAAAGTCCGTGTGATGGTGAATTTCTTCGGCCGTGAGACGCCGGTCGAGCTGGATTTCTTGCAAGTGGAGAAAGCATAATCCGGGCATCCCTGGGATGCCCGGGTGGGAGGGCGCTGGCGAGCTCCCGTTAATACCACAAAGGAGAGTCAATCGTGGCAAAGAAACTCAAGACAGTCGTTCGTTTGCAGATCATGGCTGGCAAAGCCAACCCTGCGCCGCCGATCGGCCCGGCCTTGGCCGGCCACGGCATCAACATCATGGCCTTTTGCAAGGAGTACAACGCCCGCACGCAGAATCGCGTCGGTGAGATCATCCCGGCTGAAATCAGCGTGTATACGGATGGGTCGTTCACCTTCGTTCTGAAATCGCCGCCGGCCCCAGTTTTGCTGCGCAAAGCCGCCGGGATCGAGAAGGGTTCTGCCCAGCCGAATCGCGAGAAGGTGGGCAAGGTCACCCGCGCCCAGATTCGCGAGATCGCCGAGATCAAAATGAAGGACATGAACGCCAACGATCTGGAAGCGGCCATGCGCCAGATCGAGGGCACCGCCCGCAACATGGGCATCACGGTGGTAGACTGACATCCGGTGGGAGGGCCGGCGACGGCCCGCTGGCACCACGAAGGAGAAACCATGGCAAAACACGGAAAGAAATACCTGGCGGCTGCAGCCAAGGTGGAAAATAACCGGTATTACGAGCCGCGCCAGGCGCTGGCTCTGGTAAAGGAAACAGCGACCACGAATTTCGACAGCACCGTCGAGGTGCACATGCGTATGGGCCTCGACCCGCGCCAGGCCGATCAGCAGGTGCGTGATGTGGTCGTACTGCCGCACGGCCTCGGCAAGACGGTGCGGGTGCTGGTCTTTGCCCAGGGCGAAGGAGCTGCGATCGCCCAGCAGGCTGGGGCGGACTTCATCGCCGATTCGGATGAGATGATCAACAAGATACAGGCTGGCTGGACCGATTTCGATGTGGCCATCGCCACCCCGGACATGATGGGCAAGGTCGGACGACTGGGCCGCGTTTTAGGCCCGCGCGGACTGATGCCCAATCCCAAGGCGGGCACTGTCGTCCCGGCGGAGGATCTGCCGCGGGTGATCCGCGAAGCCAAGGCTGGCCGGGTGGAATTCCGCCTGGATAAGACCGCCAACCTGCACGTACCGATCGGCAAGGTCTCGTTCGATGTGGACAAGCTGTATCAGAATATGGCCGCGTTGATGGATGCGGTCAAGAAAGCCCGGCCGGCAGCCGCGAAAGGCACTTACCTCAGGCGCGTCACCGTGACCTCGACCATGGGGCCGGGGATCAAGGTGGATCCCAATCTGGCTCAGAGCATGACGGTGACCGACTGACATCAGATTGGGCGATGGGTTTCAATTGATGAAGTTGTCAATGAAACCGATCGGTAAAATTTAACAAACGAACGCCGGCCGTGTGTCGGCGCCATTCACCGTAGACCGCCGGAGCCGCTCGCGTGGCTTAATCTCCTGCCGAGGTGAAGACCAGATGGCCCATTGGGCCCGCCCGTATTTGTGCGGGAAAAGAGTCTTTGCCTGGCAGGTTGCCGGGCAAGGACTTTTATTTTAACAGCGAAAGGAGGTGAGAAACCGTTGGCCTTTACCAGAAAGCAGAAAGAAGAAATGGTCTCCCGCTATGAGGACTGGTTGAAACGCAGCCAGGCGGTATTCCTGCTGGAATACCAGGGGATGACGATGAAAGACATGGACGAGCTGCGCCGTAAGGTGCGCGAAAGCGGCGGGGAGTTCCACATCGTGAAGAACACCTTGCTGGGCCTGGCCATGGATAAGGTCGGTCTGCCGCGCCAGCCAGCTTTTCTGGAGAGCAGCACCGTGGCAGGCTTTGCCTTCCAGGACGCCCCTGCCTTGGCGAAAGCGTTGAGCGACGCCGCGAAAAACTCGGAGATCCTCAAAATCAAAGGCGGCTATCTGGAGAAGCAGGCTATCTCAGTCGAAGAGGTCAAGGCACTGGCTGAGCTGCCGCCGCTGCCGGTCATGCGCGCCCGCCTGCTGGGTCTGCTCCTGACCCCCGCCAGCCAGCTTGCCCGCACCCTGGCCGAACCGGCTCGTGCAGTGGCTGGAGTGCTCAAGGCGTACTCCGAAAAGGCTCCCGCGCCGGCGGCTGGTTGATCGGGCGATTTCGCCCGCCGGGTGACGAAGGGTATTCTATAGATTGCTAAATTTTAGTAAGGAGAAATCAAAATGGCTGATTTGGATAAAATCGTGGAACAGCTCAGCGGCCTGAGCGTGCTGGAAGCCGCCGAACTGGTGAAGAAGCTGGAAGAGAAGTGGGGCGTATCGGCCGCCGCGCCGGTGGCCGCGATGGCCGCTGCGCCGCTCGCCAGCGCCGCCCCGGCCGAAGCGGTCGAGGAGAAGACTGAGTTCGACGTGGTGTTGAAGGACGTGGGCCCCAAGAAGATCGAGGTCATCAAAGTCATCCGCCAGCTCACCAACCTGGGCCTGGTGGAAGCCAAGACCATGGCCGAGACAGCCGGCGCCAAGGTGCTTCAGGCGGTCGGGAAAGAGGCCGCCATGGATGCCAAGGCCAAGCTCGAGGCGGCTGGCGCCAGCGTCGAGGTGGTCTGATCCCTGCGCAATGAGACGCAAAAAGAGGGCCGGGTGCTCCCAGGCCCTCTTTTGGACGATTGCTGCCGTTCGGTCACCGCGCGAGGTTCACTTCCACACGCCTGGAGATTTCGAGCAAATGCTCCCAACCGTGCTCCAGCATGCGCCGCAGCATCCGGCGCGCTGTCCAGGTCTTTTGCCCGCGCTGAATGCGCTGGTTGAGCTCGGCTGCCGTCATCGCCTCCAGCCGGTTCAGGCTGATTTGCCACACTCGGGTGAGGGCAGCGGGCTGCACCTCGGGGAATAATTCGACCGCGCGGACGGCGTCGCGCAGACCATCCACCGATCCCAAAGCGGCGTTCAAATAACCGGCGTGCGAGGCGGCCACGTGCTCCAGGATACGGCTGATCGGCCGACCGCCGCTCGCGGGCCTGGCCAGCAACTGCTCCGGCGTGAGGCCGCGGGTCAGCCTGAGCAGATCGTCGTGCAGCCAGGCCAGGCGGTGAAGAAACACCCCCAGTTCATCGCGGCTGAGGGGCTGAAAGTCGGGGGCAAAACCCGGGTACGGATCGCCGTTGCCCAGCCAAGGACCCTCCATGACGTGTTCCGCGACGCGGGTGGTGATCTCTTTCTCCAGGTCGACCGTTTCCCCATGGCGGTTCAAGAAGCGCAGATAGGTGCGGATGGCTTCGGGAGCGGCGGCGATTGCGTCGGATGTGGTCGCACCCTGGGCGATGCATCCCAGCAGGTCCAGGACATGGGCCATGGTCTTTTGCTTGCGAGGCCCGGATTCGAGATATAGCGCGTATTCCGCCATGACATGAATCTCGGTTAACCACAATGGCGGCGCCCTGCGCTTAGCATCCCGTCAGACGCCGCGGGAGTATGGTTCGATCTCGAGCCACTTCCACTCGATGGAAGCCGGCCGATGACGGGTTCCCCGCCTCAGGCGGCGACTTCAGCCACCTTGCGGATGACCATCACCACCTTGCCCTGCACGCGCACCACGCTCGGATCGTCGATGTAGATCGGCTTCATGGTGGGGTTGGCGGGCTGCAGGCGCACGCGGTTGCCCTCCAGGTAGAAGTACTTCAAGGTGGTCTCATCGCGGTCGTCCAGCCATACAGCCACCATGTCGCCGTTGTTGGCCTGATTGACCGGCTTCATGATCACGATATCGCCGTCGTTGACCATGGCGTCGATCATGGACTCGCCCTGCACCTCGAGGGCGTAGAGGTCGTCGCCCTTTTCGCGGGCGGGCAGCAGGCTGCGGGCGACGTGGATGCTAGTTTCCGCGTCGAAGTAGTTGAAGTCGGAGGGCGGGACCGGCACCGGAGAGCCGGCCACGATGCGCCCGATGACCGGGATGCGCAGCATGTCGTTGATCGCTTCTACCGCCTGGCTGAAGCGCGCGGCGACCTGCTTGCGCCACGGAACGGGCCTCAACAGGCGGATGCCGCGTGAGATGTGGCTCTCGCGGGCGATCCAGCCATTCTTCTCGAGCTGGTCGAGGTAGTAGTTGACCACCGAGGTCGAGGTGATTCCGGTTTTCTCGCCGATCTCCCGAATGGAGGGTGGGTAGCCGAATTGGGCCTGGTAGTCTTCCAGGAATTCAAGGATTTTCTTGTGGCGCTCACTTAAACCGCCGGCTCGTCTTGGCATAGGTTTACTCCATGGTTACCGCTCATTTGTGCTAACATATTTATACACGAACATTCGTTCTGTGTCAAGCCCGAATATAATCATGATATGAATGTAAAGGCAATAATGTGACTAAATATAGAAATATCCCCCAAAAATGACGCCGGCCTATGCCCTCCCAGTGTGCACACCTTTATGAGATAATAGGCTTTGCCAGAAAATCAGCATAAGGAGAATGTGTGGAATTCCACAAGATCTGCGTCTTGGGCCTGGGATACATTGGATTGCCCACCGCCAGCACCTTCGCCACTCACGGCCTGGACGTGGTGGGTGTGGATGTCAATGCCGAGGTGGTCGCCAAGCTGAAAAACGGCGATCTGCACATCTATGAGCCCGGCCTGCGCACGCTGGTCCAGGCTGCTTTGCGCTCGGGTAAGCTGACCATCCAATCGCAGCCACAACCGGCGGACGCCTTCGTCATCGCCGTGCCCACGCCGTTTTACGAGGATAAACGCGCCGATCTGCGCGCGGTGATCTCGGCAGCCGAGGCGATCGTCCCGCACCTCCGCCGCGGGAATCTGGTCGTGCTGGAATCCACCTCCCCGCCGTTGACGACCAGCGGCATGGTGCGGCCAATCCTGGAAAAGTCCGGCCTCACAGCCGGGCAGGATTTCTATCTGGCGTATTCCCCGGAGCGGGTGCTGCCGGGACAGATTCTGCGCGAGTTGATCGACAATGCGCGCGTGATCGGCGGCGTAGACCGGGCTTCGGCCGAGGCCGGACGCGATTTGTACGCTACCTTCGTCCGCGGCGACATCTACCTGACCGACGCGACGACCGCCGAGATGGTCAAGCTGATGGAAAACACTTACCGCGACGTCAACATCGCCATCGCCAACGAATTCTCGCGCCTGGCAGACCGTTTCGGCGTGGACGTTTGGGAGGCGATCGAGCTGGCCAATCGCCACCCGCGCGTGCGCATCCTTCGGCCTGGGCCGGGGGTTGGCGGACACTGCATCAGCGTCGACCCCTGGTTCCTGGTGGAAGCGGCGCCCGATCTGGCGCGCCTGATCCGCGCCGCGCGCCAGGTCAACGACGCCCAGCCGGAGTTCGTGGTCGATCTGGTGCGGCGGGCTGCCGGCGACCTGCGCGGGAAGCGCATCGCCGCGCTTGGCCTGGCCTATAAGCCCGATGTGGACGATTTGCGCGAGAGTCCCGCCATCGCGGTGGCGCGGCGGCTGGTGGATGCAGGCGCGCAGGTGCTGGCGTACGAGCCCAACCGGCCTGAAGTGCGCATCCCCCCGCTGGACCTGGCGCCCAGCCTGGAGCAGGCCATCGCTCAGGCAGACCTGCTTCTTTTGCTGGTCGCGCATACGCCGTTCAAGGCGCTCGATCCCCGCCAGGTCGCCTCCATGACCTCCGCGCGCACCGCGGTGGACGCGGTCAACGTCTGGCCGCCGGCGGATTGGGAGGCAGCCGGATTCCGCCTGCACCGTCTGGGGGTGGGAGGTTGACATGGCCCCGCTGCGTGTGCTGGTGATCTTCGGCACGCGGCCAGAGGCGGTTAAGATGGCGCCGGTCGTTCAGGAACTACGCCGGACGCCGGATGTGGAGACGCGCGTGTGCGTTACCGCCCAGCACCGTGAGATGCTCGACCAGGTGCTCAACCTATTCGCCATCCATCCGGATGTGGACCTTGATCTGATGCGCCCCAACCAGAGCCTGGCAGAGCTCAGCGCGGCGATCTTTACTCACCTGGATCCCGTGTTGGAGGCCGAGCGCCCCGATTGGATCCTGGTGCAGGGAGATACCACTACGGTGATGGCGGCCGCTCTGACCGCCTACTACCGGCACATCCGCGTGGGCCACGTCGAAGCTGGCCTGCGCACCGGCGACCGCTGGCAGCCCTTCCCGGAGGAGATCAACCGCCGGGTGGCAGGGGTGGTCGCCGACCTACACTTCGCGCCGACCGAATTGAACCGCCAGAACTTGCTGCGCGAAGGTGTGCCGGACGAGCGCATCGCCGTGACCGGCAATCCGGTCATCGACGCGCTGCGGCAGATTGCCGCGCAACCCGCCCCACCGGAAGTGGATGATCTGCTGGCGCGCTGCGGTCTGTCCGATGGGGGCAGGCGCCTGGTGCTGGTCACCGCTCATCGGCGCGAGAACTTCGGCGCACCGCTGGAAAATATCTGCCTGGCGCTGCGCGATCTGGCGGAGGCTTACCGCGGTCAGGTGCAGTTGATCTACCCGGTGCACCTCAACCCCAATGTGCGCGAACCGGTCTATCGCATCCTGGACGGAGTGGAGGGCATCACCCTGACCGAGCCGCTGGATTATCTGCCTTTGATCCACCTGATGAAGCGCGCCACACTGGTGCTGACCGATTCGGGCGGCATCCAGGAGGAAGCGCCGGGGTTGGGCGTGCCCGCCCTGGTGATGCGCGCTGTGACCGAGCGGCCGGAGGGCGTCGCCGCCGGCGTTCTCAAACTGGTCGGCACCGACCGGGAGGTCATCTACCGCGAGGCCCGCCGTTTACTGGATGACGCCACCGCGCGCGCCGCCATGGCCCACGCGGCCAATCCCTTCGGCGATGGGCGCGCCGCTGAACGCATCGTGCGCGCCTTGCTGGCGTTCCACCCATAGAGAAATGTACCGCCGTGATTTCTATACCGCGCTGGTTTATGCTCGCCGCTGGCCATTGCTCGGCCCGCTGGCGTATTATCTGCTGAAGCTGCTCGGCGCAGAGATCCCTCGCTCCGTCCCGATCGGGCCCGATTTTCTGCTCGAACACGGCGGGTTCGGCGTGGTGATCCATTCGAAAAGCCGCATCGGGGCGCGGGTGCGCATCTATCCCGGCGTGACCCTTGGACGGGCCGACATCTATTTGCCGGCTGAGCGCTCGCGCTTCGAAGGCATTGTCATCGAGGACGACGTCATTCTTTCGCCGGGATGCAAGGTTCTGTGCAAAGATGGCGTCTTACGCGTGGGACAAGGCACGGTGGTGGGAGCCAACGCAGTCCTGTTGGAGTCCACCGGTCCCTATGAGCTGTGGGCCGGCGTGCCGGCGGTGCGGGTGGGCGTCCGCCCACGCGAGGAGGGAGTGGGTGAGGCGCTCTCCGGCTGAACGCATTTGCCTTGTCCCCCGACTGAGCGGACTGGGCGGTATGGTCTCGTTTCAGCAGCGGCTCGCCGCCGGCCTGGCGGGGCGCGGTGTTGAGACGACCTTCGACCTGGCCGATCCACGGGCGGCTGCCGTGCTGGTCATCGGCGGCACACGCAAGATAGCGGCGCTCGTGCGCGCGCGCCGCCGCGGCGCCCGCATCGTCCAGCGTCTGGACGGGATGAACTGGCTGCACCGCCGCCAGCCAACGCCGCTGCGCGCGTGGCTGCGCGCGGAGAGCAGCAACTGGCTGCTGGCGGTCATCCGCGCGCGGTTGGCCGACCGCATCGTTTATCAATCCCGATTTTCGCAGGCCTGGTGGGAGAAAGTCCATGGAGCGGCCGGGGCGCCAGCCGCTGTGGTGTACAATGGCGTCGATCTGGCGTCATACTCGCCGGACGGCCCGCATGCCCGCCCGCAGGGCCGTTTCCGCGTCCTGCTGGTCGAAGGGCACCTGGGCGGATCCAACGTGAGCGGGCTGGAGAATGCCGTGGCTCTGGCTGAGGCGATTGAGCGCGATCACGGCCTACCGGTGGAGCTTTTCGTTGTGGGTCAGGTGCCCGCCGAGTTGCGCGCCCGCTGGGCGCGACTTCCGGCAGGGCGGGTCAACTGGGCTGGAGTGCGCAAACGCGAGGATATCCCCGAGACTGACCGCTCGGCCCACCTCCTATTCTCGGCGGACCTGAATGCCGCCTGCCCCAACTCGGTCATCGAGGCGCTGGCCTGCGGCTTGCCGGTGGCGGCGTTCGACACCGGCGCCCTGGGCGAGATGATCGCGGATGGCGCAGGTGAAGTGGTGCCCTACGGCGCTGATCACTGGAAGCTGGAGCCGCCGGACATCGCGGGGTTGGCCGCCGCCGCAGTCCGCATTCTCACCCACCAGGAGAGCTACCGGCCGGCGGCGCGAGCGCGGGCTGAGGCGGCTTTCGGGCTGGAGCGTATGTTGGACGGATATTTGGAGGCACTGCTGGGCTGAGCAGCCGAAACATGATGTCAGCGACGATCCCTTATCGACTGGCGGTGCAGCAACGCGTGCTGCCGCTTTATCGCGTACCCTTCTTCGATGCCCTGGCCGAGATTTGCCAGGGCGGGCTGGCGGTGCTGGCCGGCCAGCCGCGCACGGGTGAGGCCATCGAGCCGGCCGATGGGCTGAATGTGACAAAACTCACAAGGACGAAAAATCTGCATTTCTTCGGCGGCGCGGCCTATTTGTTCTGGCAGCGCGGCGTCCTCGCCTGGCTGGATGCCTGGCAGCCGCACGCTCTGGTGCTGGAGGCGAACCCCCGCAACCTGAGCAATCCTCGCGCGGTGAGCTGGATGCACGCGCGCCGCCGGCCGGTCATCGGCTGGGGCCTGGGCGCCCCGGCCATCAGCGGAGCGGCTGCGGCGCTGCGCGCTGCCTTAAGGCGCCGCTATTTGGACGGCTTCGACGTGCTAGTGGCTTACAGCCGGCGGGGAGCGGAAGAATTCTGCGCGCAGGGCTTTCCGCCCGAGCGCGTTTTCGTGGCCCCCAACGTGGTGGTCCCCCGGCCGGCCCGGCCGCCGGAGCGAGCTGTTGAAGTGCATTCGCCTGCAACCCTCCTTTTTGTGGGCCGGCTGCAGACGCGCAAGCGGGTCGACTTCCTGCTGCGGGCCTGCGCGGCGCTTCCCGCCGTGTTGCGCCCACGCCTGCGCATCGTGGGCGACGGCCCGGCAAGGCCCGACCTCGAAAAGCTGGCCCGTGAAGTGTATCCCCGCGCCGAGTTCGTCGGCGCATTGCACGGCCCGGAGCTGGATGCTCAGTTCGATGCGGCCGACCTGTTCGTCCTTCCCGGTACGGGCGGGCTGGCCGTGCAGCAGGCCATGGCCCATGCATTGCCGGTAGTGGCCGCCGAGGCGGATGGCACCCAGGAGGATTTGGTTCGTCCGGCCAATGGCTGGCGCGTCCCGCCGGGCGACCCTGAGGCACTCACCGCCGTACTCCGCCAGGCGCTGAGCGATCCTGCCCGCCTGCGGCAGATGGGGCGGGAATCCTACCGCATCGTGGCAGAGGAGGCTAACCTGGAAACCATGGTGGCTGCCTTCGCTGATGCGATCAAAGCGGCCGTCAGGTCGTTAGGGTGAGATTGAATTCATGAAAGCGATGCCTGCCGGCTTCAGGCTGGCAATGGAGTGGTGATGAAGCAGAGGCGTGTTCCGGCGTTGATGCCGGTTCGCAGAAAGAGGCGCCGCCAGCCGCTACGTCTGGCGGACGTGATCCGCCTGCGCTTGCGTGGTCGCTCCTATCCCCGTCAGGTGGCGGTGATCATCAACCCCGCCGCAGGCGGTGACCGGCCGATTCTGAAGACGATCAATAAGGTCTTTCAAGAAGCCCAGGTCGGGTGGGAGGCGTTCATCACCCACCAGCCGGGCGACGCGCGCCGCCTGGCCGAGGGCGCGGCGAAGGCGGGTGTGGATGCGGTCGTGGTGTATGGAGGAGACGGCACAGTCAGTGAAGCGGCGAGCGGATTGGTGGGCACCGGCGTGCCGCTGGGCGTCCTGCCGGGCGGCACATCCAACATCATGTCGGCGGCCTTCGGCATCCCCCGCGATTTGACCGCCGCCTGCCGCCTGGTCGCCTCGCGCGATGCGCCCATCCACGTGATGGACATCGTGCGCATCGGCGAACGTTACTTCCTGCAGATGGCCGGCATCGGCCTGGAGGCCAAGCTGATCGAAGGGGCCAGCCGTGAGCTGAAAGATCGGTTTGGCATGCTGGCCTATGGGCTGGCCGCGCTGGCCGCGCTCGGCGACCCGCCTCTGGCGCACTACCATTTGGAGCTGGACGGACAGATGGCCGAGGTGCAGGGCGTGAGCTGCCTGGTGGCCAATGGCTCGAACCTGGGCATCACCGCCCTGGGGACGAGCGATGGTCTGTTGGATGTCTTCGTGCTGCGCAAGGTGGATCTCATATCCATCATCTCCGCCGCGCGCATCGTCCTGTCTGGGGAAAACAGCCAGGCGGTGCCGCACTTTCGCGCCCGTCGCGTGACCGTCGAGGCCGATCCGCCACAGACCGTTCAGGTCGATGGCGATGTGGTAGGGATGACCCCGGTGAACATCGAGCTCGTGCCTCGCGCGGTGCGCATCATTGTTCCCCGAATGGCCGAAGGCAGAGGACTGACGATGGAGGCGGATGCGCATCCTGCTGGTAGCTGACGGTCGCAGCCCGATCACGCGCCGCTGGCTGGAGATGCTGGGGGAGACGGGCGCACACGTCCATTTGATTTCCAGCTACCCCTGTCCGCCCCCGCCCGGGGTGGAGGGTTTTCGGGTACTTCCGCTGGCGTTGGGCGGCCTGATGGGTGGCGGAAAGCCGGTTGGGTCGGCTGGACGATCGGGTTGGCTGGTGAGCCGCTATCGCCGCTCACTTCTGGCCGCCCGCTACTGGCTGGGCCCGCTCTCCATCTATTTGAATTGGGCCATTTTCCGCCGCCTGGTGCATGCCGTCCGCCCGGATGTCGTGCACGCGCTGCGCATTCCTTTCGAGGGCATGCTGGCCGCGGCCGCCCCTCCTGAAATCCCCCTGGTTGTTTCGATCTGGGGCAACGATCTGACCCTCCACGCCCACGGCTCCCCGCTGATGGCCGCTCTAACCCGGCGCTGCCTGCGCCGCGCTGACGGCTTGCTGGCCGACGCCCGGCGTGACCTGCGCCTGGCACCCGCCTGGGGACTGCGCGCCGGCAGGCCCACGCTGACCGTGCCCGGCTCGGGCGGCCTGCCCCTGGAGGAAGTGCGCCGCTCACGGGAAGCAGCCCCGCTGGCGCTCGACGGCCTCCCTGTCAATGCACCCCTGGTCATCAACCCGCGTGGTTTCAGGCCGGGCAGCGTGCTCAACGAGGCCTTCTTCAAGGCCATCCCGCGCGTGCTGGCGCGGCGGCCGGAGGTGATCTTCCTCTGCCCCGCGATGGCCGGCCAGGCCGAAGCGCTCGCCTGGGTGAGCCGTCTGAGGATCGCGGCTGGCGTGCGCCTGCTTCCCACTCTGCCCCAGGCGGAACTGTGGGCCTTGTTCCACCGCTCCCAGGTGATGGTCTCCCCCAGCCGTCACGACGGTACGCCCAACTCCCTGCTAGAGGCGATGGCCTGCGGCTGCTTTCCCGTGGCGGGGGACATCGAATCGCTGCGCGAATGGATCACCGATGGCCAGAACGGCCTGCTGGTGGATCCGGGCGACGAGGCGGCCCTCTCCGCAGCCATCCTCCACGCCCTGGAGGACGACGGCCTGCGCGCCCGCGCCGCCGACATGAATGCCCGCCTGGTAACTGAACGGGCCGACCGGGCGGTCGTACGGCCAAGGGTGGAAGAATTTTTCCAAAAACTCATTTCCCACGAATAGCGCATATTTATTAAAAATCGATTCCCCCTTGACATTCCAGTGGGTGGAAGGTGTACACTGTTCATCAGTGAATGAGTTTGGAGTGGAACCATGCAGATCAAAGAGCTGGCGGAGAAAACGGGTCTCTCTGAAAAGACGATCCGCTTTTATGAGGAAGCGGACGTCCTGCCGTCCCCGAGACGCTTACCGAATGGTTATCGCGATTACAACCAGGAAGATGTGGAGCGATTGCAGTTGGTGGCCGGCATGCGCCGCCTGGATTTTTCTCTCGACGATATCCGCGAAGTGCTTTCCATGCGCGACCGCCGCGAGGCGCCCTGCCGGGTGATGCTCTCTCTGCTGGCAGAGAAAGCCGCCGAGGTCTCCCGGCGCATAGCGGAATTGAATCGTCTGGAAGGGGAGCTGCGCCAGCTTTACGCTCTGGGTCTGACTTTCCCCACAGATGACGTCGAGGGAAAGAATTGCGTCTGTCATCTCGTCAGTCAAAACAACTGAGCGGATGGCGCATCGAACGGATTATGGGTGTTCGTTTACCGGCGTTGGCCGAACAGAATGGAGTGATAGAAAATGAGCAAGCGAGAACAACTCGAATTCGAAATCCACGGCATGACCTGCGACTCGTGCGCCCAGCACGTTGAACACGCCTTGAAGAAGGTGCAGGCAGTGCGTGAGGCCAGAGTCCCGGGATGGGAATCGGGCCGCGCAACCGTCGTTGTGGAGGGGGATGTTTCCGAACAGGAACTGACCGAAGCGGTAAAAAAAGCGGGCTACCGGGCAGTTCTGAAAGAGCGGAAATCGATGGATCAGGCTCAAGCTGCAGGGGAACCGGTCGAAGGGGCGGATGGAGATCGCAGGTTTGACCTCATGGTCATTGGGGCCGGGTCAGCCGGATTTGCCGCCGCGATCAAAGCAGCGGAGCTGGGGCATCGGGTGGCGATGGTGGAAGCCGGAACGATCGGCGGCACCTGCGTGAACGTGGGTTGTGTGCCGTCGAAGACCCTGATTCGCGCCATGGAACAGTACCACCAGGCCGGGACGCACCGCTTCCAGGGGGTACACACCCTACCTGGCGCGCTCAATTGGGCACAGGTGGTCGCCAATAAGAACGAACTGGTGGCTGAAATGCGCCAATCCAAGTACATCGATGTGTTGGCCAGCTATCCGGAGGTCACCTACATCCAAGGGCGCGCCCGCCTGACCGGGGGAAACGGCGTCGAGGTCGATGGGCAGTCTTACGCACCCGGAAAAATTTTGATCTCCACCGGCGCCCGACCCTGGGCGCCGCCTGTCCCCGGCCTGGAGAAAGCCGGCTATCTCACCAGCACTACGGCGATGGAAATAAAGGAACTGCCCCGTTCGATGATCGTGCTGGGGGCCAACGCTGTCGGGCTGGAACTGGCGCAGACCTTCGCCCGCGCCGGGACGCACGTCACCCTGCTGGAACTGCTTCCGCGCATCGCCCCCTTTGAGGACCAGGAGATCAGCCAGGCGCTGCAAGGCTACCTGGAAGAAGAAGGCATGGAGATCGTCACCGGCTTCCAGACCACCATGGTCGAGAGGCGTGAGGGGCGTTATCTCGCGACGGGCACCCAGGACGGTCGAGAATTCACTTTTGACGCCGAGCAATTGCTGGTGGCTACCGGCCGGCGGCCCAACACCGCCGGTATGGGGCTGGAGGAGGCCGGCGTGAAACTGGGGAAACGCGGCGAGATCCTGGTGGACGAGACCCTGCGCACGGAGAACCCGCATGTCTATGCGGCCGGGGACGTAACCGGGCAGGATATGTTCGTCTATGTGGCAGCCTACGCTGGGACGCTGGCTGCTGAGAACGCCCTGACCGGAGCTGGGCGGGTCTACGACGCAAGCTACATACCACGGGTCACGTTTACCGATCCGCAGATTGCCAGCGCCGGGCTAACCGAGGAACAGGCACGCGCGCAGGGTTTTGAGGTGCAGGTCAGCAGCTTGCCGATGAGTTATGTGCCGCGCGCCCTGGCAGCGCGTGATACGCGCGGCCTGATCAAGCTGGTCGCCGAGTCTTCTACCGGCAAATTGCTGGGCGCCCATCTCCTGGCGCCCGAGGCAGGCGAGATGATTCAGACCGCCGTGCTGGCCATCCGCTTTGGCATCTCGCTGACCCAATTGCGGGAGACCATGTTCCCTTATCTGACCAACGTGGAAGGGCTCAAGCTGGCGGCGCTGGCCTTCGAGAAGGACGTGGCGATGCTGAGCTGCTGCGCGGGGTAATGGAGTTATTTGCCAACCTGGGTAGATGCGCACGGCCGTACGCATCTATTCAGGGTTTGTAACAGGCCAGGGACCGAGAATTGATCTTTCACTAAAATTGTTCGATTTGAAATAAAAAAATAATTCCCCCTATATTAGCGCTGACTTCCGAAGTCTTCGTGTTTCACAGAACAGACCGCCTGTTTTGCGGCCCCCTATCGAAGACTTCGGAAGTCTCTTTTTCTTTGCACTGCTACGAGGGCATCACGGTGACGTCTCAGATATTGATCGGATGCCCTTCCGCATCGTGCGCTGCCTCCATGATTGTCTCGCTCAAAGAGGGATGGGCATGCACGTTGCGGGCGATCTCGTTGGTGGTCAGCTCCATGCGCTGGGCCAGGGTCAGTTCGGGCAGCAGCTCGGTTACCTCCGGGCCGATCAGGTGCGCGCCGAGGATCTCACCGTAGCGCTTGTCGGTGATGATCTTCACCCAGCCCGTATAGTCGCCCAGGCCGAGCGCCTTGCCGTTGGCCTGGAAGGGAAAACGCCCTACCTTGACATCGTAGCCTTTCTCCTTGGCCTGCGCCTCGGTCAATCCAAAGGAAGCGATCTGCGGCTGGCAGTAGGTCGCGTGCGGCATCATGGTGTAATCAAGGGTGATGGTCTCGACGCCAGCGATGTTCTCGGCGCACACGATGCCCTGCGCCGAGGCCACGTGGGCCAGCAGCACCTTGCCGGTCACATCGCCGATGGCCCAGATGCCCGGCACGTTGGTGGCCATGCGCTCGTCGATTTCGATGAAGCCGCGCTGATCGAGTTTAACGCCCAGCTCCTCCAATCCGAAGCCGGTGCTGTTCGGCTTGAAACCGATAGCGACCAAGGCCTGTTCGGCCTCCAGAGTCTTGTCGCCGTCTTGGGCGCTCACTTTCACTGTGACACCCTTCTCGCCGGCCTGCACGGACTGCACCCGCGCACCGGTCATGGTCTGGATGCCGCGCTTGCTGAAGGCTTTCGCCAGCTCCGCGCTGATCTCTTCGTCCTCCAGGGGCACCAGACGCGGCAGCATCTCCACAATGGTCACGTCGACGCCGTACGAGTTCCACACGGTGGCGAATTCCACGCCGATGGCCCCCGCCCCGATGATCACGACCGAGGAGGGCAGCCTGTCCTGCATGATGGCCTCGAGGTAGGTGAGCACGCGTTTCCCATCCACTTCCACGCCGGGGATGGCGGCGGCGTGCGCACCGGTGGCGACCACCACGTTCCTGGTCTTGAGAGTGGTCTCCTTTCCGTCCTGGTCGGTCACCACCACCGTATCGCGGGCGGTCAGCCGGGCGTTCCCCATGTGCACCTCGATGTTGTTCTTGCGCATCAGAAAGCCGACGCCCCGCACCAGCCGCTCCGATACCTGGCGGCTGCGCTTGAAGGCCGTCGCATAATCCAGCTTGAGGTTATCGAAAGAAAAACCGAATTCTTTCCCGCGTTCGCGCAGGGTGTGGGCGATTTCCGCGTTCTTCAGCAACGCCTTGGAGGGGATGCAGCCCACATTCAGGCACACACCCCCCAGCCACTGCCGGTCCACGATCGCAGTTTTCAGCCCCAATTGAGACGCGCGTATGGCGCCCTCGTATCCGCCCGGACCGGCGCCAATCACGACCACATCATAATCACTCATGCCTGTTCCCTTTCTTTGGACGCCGGGGATCATCTCCTTCCGGCGATGATTTACAGACCGTCCGGATTATACCCAGTTTTGGAGCGTCTCCACAAATTTTGCGAGCACCTGGTCGGCGATGGCGCCGTCGAGGATGCGGTGATCGAAGGTCAACGAGAGATAGACCATCGGGCGGATGGCGATGGCGTCGTTGATCACCACGACGCGCTTCTGTATCATGCCTACGCCCAGGATGGCGCATTGCGGCTGGTTGATGATCGGGTTGGCGAACAGGGAACCGGTCACGCCGTGGTTGGTGATTGTAAATGTTGCGCCGTGGACGTCGTCGGGTTGCAGGCGGTGGGAGCGCGCGCGCTCAGCCAGATCATTGACGGCGCGGGCGATGCCGAGCAGAGAAAGGCGGTCGGCGTTTTTGATCACCGGAACGATCAGTCCTTCCTCGCCGAGCGAGGTGGCCACCCCGATGTGGATGCTGTCATGGATCAGAATGCCCTCGTCGCTCCAGGAAGAGTTGGCGATCGGGTTGGCTTTGAGGGCGGCCACCGCGGCGGCGATGAAATAGGCCGTGAAGGTGAGGCGGGCGCCGTCGCGGGCGAAAGCCTCCTTGTTGGCCTCGCGGTGGGCCACCACGCGGCTCATGTCTGCTTCCATCACGGTGGTGACATGCGGGGATGTGTGTTTGCTGGCCACCATGCGTTCGGCGATGATGCGGCGCGCCGGGCTGAGCGGTATGACTCTCCCGGGAAGCAGCCCCGGCGCGGGCGGTATGGGGGCTGCGGGTGGAGCGGTCGGCGCGGAGGGCGTTGCCTCAGGCGCGCCGGCGGCGAACTGGATCTCGGGCGGGCGAAAAAGATCGCCCTCGCCCGGCGTTTCCCAAGGAGCGGGCTGCCCGACGGGAGCGGGCGCAGCCGACGTTTCGCGCTGAGCCAGGTAGGCGAGCACGTCTTTCTTGGTGATGCGTCCGCCTTCGCCGGAACCTTTCACCAGGCTGAGGTCCAGATTGTTCTCTCGAGCCAGCCGCGCCACCACCGGGGAAATGAAGCCGAGGTCACGGCTGCGCGCGGATGGCAGCGGAGCAGCAGAGGGTTGGGCATCGGACTGGCGGGCGGCCGTGGCCGCGCCGTGATTGCCCGAGCCACCGTCTCCTTCGCCGGGGATGGCCTCGTCCGGCTGGCCGATCCACGCCAGGGTGGTGCCGGCCCGCACCGTAGTCCCTTCGGGGACCAGCACCTTAAGCAGCGTGCCGCTGGCCGGGCTGGGAATCTCGGTATCCACCTTGTCGGTGTTGACCTCCAGCAGGGACTCGAGCTCCCGGACGGTTTCCCCCTCCTTGTGCAGCCACTTCGTCACCGTCCCTTCTACAACCGATTCGCCCAATTGGGGCATGATCACTTTAGTTGCCATTTGTTCACCTTTACGAGCCATTCACCGCAGAGGCGCAAAGGACCCTGAGGTCATCGTTGTATATGCGGATCAAGTTCAGTTCGCTGTCTATGGCCTGGAATCATCCGGCGAATGCCTCTGTATGCTGCTGATCATTGAACCAGCCTTCAGAACGGATGCCCTTCAGCCCAAGCTGTCGGCAGGCGCATTCTGCGAACGCTGATTGTGGTCAACCGGCCGCAAGGGTCGCGCTGGATGTCCTTTCTTGCAGCGATGATCGCTCGAATTAAGCCATTGAAGCCCATCTCTGTGCCCTGTGCGTCTCTGGGGCCAATTTAGTATAAAGCTAAATCTCTGATAGCCTGTGCGATTTTATCTGGATTCACCATGAACCAATCCTGCATCGGGTGGCTGAAGGGCACAGCGGGCACGTCGGGGCCGGCCAGACGGCGCACGGGCGCGTCGAGGTCGGTGAAGGCATGCTCGGCGATCAATGCGGCGATTTCAGCGCCGTAACCACCCGTCAGATTATCCTCATAGACGATCAAGGCCTTGCCGGTGTTGCGCACCGAAGCCAGGATGGTCTCCCTGTCCGGTGGGTATAGTGTGCGCAGATCGACCACCTCCGCCTCGATGCCCTCGGCCGCCACCTTCTCGGCCGCCTGGAGGGCATAGTAGTGCATCATGCCGTAAGCGAAGACGCTCACATCACGCCCCGGCCTGGAGATGTTAGCCGGACCGATGGGCACGCTGTACTCGCCTTCGGGTACTTCCCCTTTAATCAGGCGGTAGCCCTTCTTTGGCTCGAAGAACATGATCGGATTCGGATCGCGCACGGCGGATTTAAGCAGCCCCTTGGCATCGTACGGATTCGAGGGGATGACCACCTTCAAACCAGGCACATGGGCGAAGAGAGCCTCCACACTCTGCGAATGATACAGGCCCCCGCCGATTCCCCCGCCGTAGGGCGCCCGGATGACCATGGGCACGGTCCAATCGCCGTTGGAGCGGTAGCACATTTTGGCAGCCTCGTTGATGATCTGGTTGACGGCTGGGTGGATGAAGTCGGCGAACTGGATTTCGCAGATCGGGTGCATCCCGTACAGGGCCGCGCCCACCCCGACGCCAACGATGGACAGCTCTGCCAAGGGCGAATCGATCACTCGTTCGGGGCCGTATTTTTCGTACAGGCCCATTGTGGCGCGGAACACGCCGCCGCGCTTGCCGACGTCCTCGCCGACGATGAAGACGCTCTCGTCGCGGGCCAATTCCTCGTCCATCGCCTGGCGGATGGCTTCGACCAGGGTGATCTCAGGCATGCACCACCTCCTCGGCGTACACCGGGTGCAGAGCATCCTCTGCGCGCGGATAGGGGGCGTTGACGGCTTCTTGCACGGCTTCTTCCACAGCCGCTTTGGCTTGCGCTTCCAGCTCATCGTTCTTCTTGGGGGTCAGATAACCCTCCTTCAAGCCGCGATCATACGCCACGATCAGCGGGTCGCGCTTCTTGGCTTCCTCGACCTCCTCGCGGGAACGATACGTGCGGTCGTCGTCGTCCGAGGAGTGGGGCGTAAGACGATACATGCGCGCTTCGATCACCGTTGCGCCTTCGCCTTTGCGGGCCCGCTCGACGGCATCCGCCACTGCCTGGTACACGGCAACCACATCGCTGCCGTCCACCGCGATGCCGGGTAAGCCCAGGCCGCAGGCCTTGTCGGCCGAACTTTTCACCGCCATCTGCTTATCGACCGGCTCGGATATGGCGTATTCGTTATTCTCGACCAGGAAGATGACCGGCAATTTGTGCACGGCCGCCCAGTTGACGGCCTCGTACCACTCTCCCTGTGAGGTCGAACCTTCCCCGGCGGTGGTCAGCACCACACGGTCCTCCTTGCGCATCTTGATGGCCAGGGCAATGCCTGCAGCGTGTGGGGATTGAGTGGCCACCGGCGCGGAATGACTGATGATGTTGGCGCGTTTTAGGCTCCAGTGAGACGGCATCTGCCGGCCGCCGGAATTGGGGTCGCCGGCCTTGCCCATTAAGCCCATCATGAACTCGGCCGGGGTCATGCCGAAGGCCAGCATCATCGCCAGGTCGCGGTAATATGGAGCGACCCAATCATATCCACGGCGCAGGGCGAAGCTGGCTCCCACCTGAGCGGCTTCGTGGCCGATGCCCGAAATGTGAAAGGCGATCTTGCCCTGGCGGTGAAGCACCCATGCGCGCTCGTCCAGGCGACGGGCGAGCAGCATGATCCAGTACATATCTAAAAATGTGTTTTTTGCTATCTCCATGGATAGAATTCCTCCACTAAAATTGCAACCTGTCAATCCCTCACCGGGCACTTTGTCATATGCCCTCTATGACCTATCCGGCAGGATATCCCCGAACATCAGGATGAGGTTAAGAATCCAACCCGGACATAAGCCGGGTTGGAATGACTGCGCCATAGATTCCCTTCGAAGGGTGGGAACCTGCATCCCTCCGGTAAAAACCCTGGCAGGCATCTTGCACAAGTTGGCGGAATGCGGAGA
Source organism: Anaerolineaceae bacterium (assembly GCA_034435955.1). GTDB lineage: Bacteria > Chloroflexota > Anaerolineae > Anaerolineales > Anaerolineaceae > DAOTWA01. The sequence goes on from DAOTWA010000053.1 coordinate 21,003, forward strand.
GGCGCAAGGTGTTATTGGAGAAACAAACGTTATGTGACCGGTTCGGGGGGCTGGTGCGCCGACCGGAGTGGGAAGGTCATCAAGGCGAGGGAAAAATAAATGCGCGGTCTCCCTCCCTCTTTTGAACTGGATGATGCCTGCCTTCGCGCTACGCGCTGGCGGGAAAACCAACCGGGCGCTTATTCGTTGAGGGAGTATTTCTATGCGGGAATTGTTAATGGCTTCCAACATACCCTACCACCAAAACCTATGCCCAAATCTCCGCTAAACCATCTTCTTAGTAAGTTTACCATAGGCTCAGCCGGGATGCAATTCTGATTGGTGAAATGCATTCATACGCCGTTCGGATCATATGGCGATCAAGGTGAAACAGAAGCGCGTCGATCAAGCTATGACGCCAGGAAGCCGGATGAAAGGACAGCCGTTGTGTCCGCCCGAATTACAAGGAAATTGCAAAGCCAGATGCCGGATAAATAGGTTAAAATTTCAATGGAAAGACATTCACGAGCAGTTCGCGCGAATTCAAACGGAATGGATACATGCCTCCCACTTTATATTTAATTGATGGACACGCGCTGGCTTATCGGACGTATTTCGCATTGACGGCTGCTTCCGGCGGCGGCGATCGCTGGCAGACCAGCAGCGGCGAGCCGACGGCGGGCATCTACGGATTTGCCAGCGTTTTGTTGCGCATCCTGGATCAAGAAACCCCCGATTATTTAGCCGTGGCTTTCGACACGGGACGCACCTTCCGCGACGACTATTTCCCGGCCTACAAGGCTACCCGCGCCAAGATGCCCGACGACCTGCGCCCCCAGATCGAGCGCATCCGCCAGCTCGTGGATGCCTTCAATATCCCACGCTTAGAGGTGGAGGGCTATGAAGCGGATGACGTGATTGGCAGCGTAGCGCGCCAGGCAGCCGAACAGGGCTTGGGAGTCAAGATCATCACCGGGGACCGCGACTTGCTCCAGCTAGTGTCTGAGCGCATCATCGTCAATCTGGCTGGCAACAAGCTTTCTGAGGCTAAAGATTACACGCCAGAACTGGTCAAGGCTTATTTAGGCGTAAGGCCCGAACAAATCGTGGATTACAAGGCTCTGGTAGGGGATCCATCCGACAACATTCCCGGCGTGGCTGGCATTGGTGAAAAGACGGCCGTTTCCCTGCTGCAGACCTACCCCACTCTGGACGACATCTATGCTCATCTGGAGGAGCTGCCGACCAGGATACGCACGCGCCTGGAAGCGGGCAAAGATTCGGCCTACTTGAGCCGCAAGCTGGCGCAAATTGTGACAGACGTGCCGATCAGTCTGGATCTGAGCCGCGCCCGTGTCGCGTTGGCCGACCCACAGCCGGTTGAGGAGCTCTTCCGCGAACTGGAATTTCGTTCGCTGGTAGGTCGCCTTGCCGATCTTTCGAAGAAGCTGAGCGGGCGCAACGATGGCGGCAATCAACTCAGTTTATTCGGCCAGCCTGTGGAGCGGGTGACGGTAGCGGCTCCAACCACAACCGAAACCCACGTGGTCACGGACCGCGCCGCGTTGCAAGCCCTGGTGGAAAGGCTTGCTTCTGCGCCAGCCATCGCCTTCGACACAGAGACGACCTCGATGGATGCCATGCGCGCCGCTCTGGTGGGCATTTCCCTGGCAATCAAGGAAGGGGAAGCCTATTATGTGCCCGTCGGCCATCGGGACGGCGAACAGCTTCCCGCGCAAGAGGTGCTGGAAGCTTTACGCGGTCCGCTCACCGACCACGCCATCCCCAAATATGGGCACAATGTCAAATACGACGCCACCGTGCTGGCACGCAATGGGCTGCGCGTGGCGCCGCTCACCTTCGATACGATGATCGCCGAATGGCTGATCAACCCATCATCCCGCAACCTGGGCTTAAAAAATCTGGCCTGGACGCGCCTGGGAATCGAGATGACGCACATCGAGGATATTATCGGGAAAGGCCGGGCTCAGCTTACCATGGATCAGGTGCCGATCGCAACGGCCGCACCGTACGCCGCCGCGGACGCCGAATCCACCCTCCGCCTGGTGCCAGTACTACGCAAGGACCTGCAGAAGCAGAACGCCGAGCGATTAATGTCCGAGCTGGAAATGCCGCTTGTGCCTGTACTTATGGACATGGAGATGACCGGCGTTGCCCTGGATGTGAAATTCTTCCAGAGTATGTCGCTCGAGCTGGAAAAGCGCATGAAAGAGCTCGAACATCAAGTTTACCAGGCCGTCGGTCAGCCCTTCAATTTGAATTCAACCCAGCAGCTCTCCGTGGTGCTTTTCGAGCAGTTAAAACTGGAACCGCCAGATCGCGGCCGGCGCACATCCAGCGGGCACTTCTCCACTTCGGCTGATATTTTGGAAGAGCTACGCGGTCAGCACCCGGTAGTGGACTGGATCCTGGAGTATCGCGAGCTCTCCAAGCTGAAGTCCACCTATGTGGACGCATTGCCTCAGCAGGTCAATCCGGAAACTGGCCGGGTGCACACTTCCTACAACCAGGCTGGTTCGGTCACTGGCCGGCTGGCTTCCTCGGATCCGAATTTGCAGAATATCCCTACCCGCACCGAGCTGGGTAGGCGGGTAAGGGAAGGGTTTGTGGCTGCAGATGGGCTGGTCCTGTTGTCGGTTGATTATTCGCAGATCGAACTGCGCATCGTCGCGCACATGGCCAATGATGAGGCCATGCTGTCTGCTTTCCGCGCCGGCCAAGACATCCACGCGGCAACGGCCGCGGCCATCTACGGCGTACCATTGGCAGAGGTCACCAAAGAACAGCGCCGCCACGCCAAGGCGATTAATTTTGGGTTGATTTATGGTATGAGCCCCTACGGCCTGAGCCGCACCACTGGCCTGACATTGGCCGAAGCCGAGGAGTTCGTCAAGGCCTATTTCCGGCAGTTTCCGGGGGTAAAAAGTTACCTGGATGGCATGCGCAGGCTGGCTGCTGAACAAGGCTATGTGGAAACGCTGCTGGGCAGGCGACGGTATTTCCCCGGGCTGAAGAGCCAGTCGAATCCGAATCTGCGCAATCGGGAAGAACGCGAGGCGATCAACGCGCCGATACAGGGCACGGCTGCCGATATTATCAAACGCGCCATGCTGGCGGTACCCCCCGCGCTCAAAAATGCCGGTCTGCACGGGTGTATGTTGCTACAGGTGCATGACGAGCTCGTCCTGGAGTGCCCGTTCGAGGAACTGCATGAGACCGCCAAGGTTGTCCAGGACGTCATGGAAAGCGTATTTCAGTTGTCCATTCCGCTTTCAACCGAAGCCCGTTGGGGCGTGAACTGGGGCAGCCTGCAGGCAATAGAAGGCAACTCATCCAAATAGCGTCGGGATGACCTATGGCAGGAAATGATGAGCGTTTCCAAAAAGCGATGAACCAGGGCCATTCGGCCGCCTGGGATCAGATGTGGGACCAGGCTGCGAAATTTTACCGCCAGGCGCTGGAGGAATTCCCGGATCATCCAAAGGCTCTGGCCAGTCTGGGTTTGGCCTTGTTCGAGCAGCAGCGTTATGAAGAAGCCCTCCAAATCTACAAGCGGGTGGTGACGGTAACGCCGAACGATCCGCTTGGATTGGAAAAGGTAGCGCAGATTTGCGAGCGCATGGGGCGGCTGAACGAAGCCGTCCAGGCTTCATTGCAGGCTGCTGATCTGTATATCCGCCAGCATAACGACGAGAAGGCTGTCGTCAACTGGATTCGTGTGACGCGCTTTAACCCTGAACACCTCATGGCGCACTCCCGCCTGGCGGTGGCTTATGAGAACATGGGGCGCAAATCCGAGGCGGTGGCGGAATACCTGGCGGTAGCCGCTTTGGTCCAAAGGCCGGGCGACAACAGCAAGGCGGAACAGGTCGTCGCACATGCCATCCAGCTCATGCCGGAGAGCAAAGAAGCCCGCAAAGCGCTGGCCATGCTGCATTCATCTGAGCCGCTGCCCAAGCCGGTGCGCACGAAGGGCGGTACCGGACCCATGGCGATGGCCCAGGTGCGTCAGATGGAAGCCTCCCAGGCTGAAGATCAGGCTGAGGTTGCGCAAGACCCAATCGCCGAAGCCAGAAAAAAGGCGCTGATTGCCCTGGCAGAAATCCTGTTCGAGAGCAGCGAGGAAGTTCAGGAAGAGCAGTCCACCCGACGCGACTTGAAGACGATCGAACAGGGGGATGCAGGCATGCCGCCCGAGAAAGCGGAACGCGCCATGATTGTGCTGCACCTGGGGCAGGCCATCACGGCTCAAACTCAGGGAGATGACGCCCGGGCAGCCTTCGAGCTTCAAAAATCCGTAGAGGCGGGGTTAAATCATCCGGCAGCCTTTTTTGACCTCGGTTATTTACAGGTTCAGGTTGGCAGGTTCGACCAGGCCCTGCGCAACCTGGGCCATGCTGTGCGCCACCCCGAATTCACCCTGGCATCGCGCTTGCTGATGGGGCAGGGGTACCAGCGCGCACACCGCTTTCGCGAGGCGGCCATCGAATACCTCGAGGCGCTGCGATGCGCGGATGCGGCCACCGCCCCACCCGACCTGGCAGATGACCTGGCTCAGCTTTACGATCCGCTGATCGAAGCCCAGGCACGGGAGAAAGATGATAAAGTCCTGGAATCGATCTGCGCCAATGTGCTCGCCCAGCTCCTTCGCCCTGATTGGCGCGCCTATCTCAAGCGGGTGCGAGAACAGCTTCCGACTCACGCGGATGGCGGCGCGGCCATGCCGCTGGCCGAAATGCTGCTGCAGACCGGTTCCAGCCAGGTGGTGGAGGCTTTGGAAGAAATCCGCCGTCTGGCAAGGAAAGGATGCATTCGCACGGCCATGGAGGTGGCCTACGATGCCCTCCAACATGCTCCGACCTACCTGCCATTGCATGTTGAAATTGCCGATTTGCTGTTAGAAGAAGGGCGGGTAGAAGACGCGATCGAAAAATTGACCGTGGTTTCAAACACCTACAATGTGCGGGGAGAAGCCGGGCGTTCCACCGCCTTGCTGCGCCGCGTCATCGCGCTGGCCCCTGCGGAAATACCCACCCGTTTGCGTTTGATCGACCAGCTCGTCGCCCAGGGGCAGATCGATGAGGCGATTCAGGAATCGATCAACCTGGCGGATATTTATTATCGGCAGGCTGAATTGGAAAAAGCGCGCAGCACGTATATGTCAGCCCTCAAGCTGACGCAACAGTCCCGCGATGGCCGTTCATGGACCCTCGAGATCCTCAACCGCATGGCGGATATCGATCTGCAGCGGCTGGACTGGCGCCAGGCCATCCGGGTCTTCGAGCAAATCCGCACAATCCAGCCGGGAGATGAAAAGGCGCATGCCACTTTGATTGACCTGAACTTCCGTATGGGGCAACCGCAGGCGGCTCTACAGGTGCTGGATAGCTACATCGTATACCTGACCAGCAATAGCCAGGCAGAGCGGGCGATTGAATTCCTCTCTGGCCTGGTGACAGAACGCCATGACAACCCCGAACTACACAAACGGCTATCTGACCTGTACAAACAGGTGGGGCGCATCCCGGAGGCCGTAAAAGAGCTGGATGTGGCCGGCGACTTGTTGTTAAACGCAGGCAACCGCGCTGGGGCGATTGCCTGCGTTCAATCCATCTTAAAACTGAAGCCGGCCGATGCTTCCGAATATCAGAAACTGCTCAACCAGCTTCAATCGGGCGAATGAGCATTACCACCAGGTGTAGAACCAGGTTTCGGCGAGGGCCTCGCGTCCACCGTAGGTGAGATGGACTTTAACGCGTACGATGCGCGCAACCGGTTGGTCACCAATAGAAAAGGTCAACTGGGTCAAGCCGTTGGCATCTGTATTCGGCAGTTGATATTGCTCCTCCCCATTGGGGAAGACGACCATGACAGAAACTGCAGCACCGGCTACCGGCCGCAGGTATTGGTCCTGGACAACGACGTACAATGTCTGCTGGCTGTTGGCCGCGGCGACCGCCTTGGAGACGAAAGCCCGGCCCTTTATCTGGATCAGAGATTGGGGCAGATTGTCGCGGGGGATAGGGGCCAGGTAGGAGGGATCGCCCAGACGCTGATCAAAATAAATCGAGCCCAGATCAGTCAGGGTAACACGCTGTCCGGGGGGTAATTCAGGGTGCCATTCAAAGCGCGCCCGTTCGAAGTATTGGACGTATAGATTGTCCTGCTTCTCCATCTCACTGACTGGCTCGCCGAATATATCCACGCCGCCGTGAGCCTTGAAGAAGTCCAGGAAAGTGAAACAGACGAAATGTTTGTGGCCTGCAAAATACTGGCAGGAAGACGGCTCGATCGGCACCTGAACCCGCTCGCCTTCGCGCAGCAGCCATTCCCCCAGTGGGCTCAGACGCACTCGCTGGCCGTCGGGCTGGTCAGGGAGCAGCTCGAAGCGGGCGCGTTGGAAATATTGAACGGTGCGCCCTGAGAGTGAATCCTGCATTGCTTCGGTGATTGGATAGCCGAAAACCAACAGCGGGTCAGGGGCGTCCTCGTAGAACTGCAAGAAATCTCCCGAAACCCAATGTCCTGTCTCGGTAAAGTAACGGGCGGCCTGTTGTTGTGCGTTTACGGATTGGCTTCCGGATGGGGAGGAGATCGCCGCCAAAAAGACCAGGGCCAGCAGCATATTGCGTATATGCATACCAATATTATACCGGACGCCCTGCACGGCTGCAACACAAAATACTCACCCTTACTTATTTTTTTCCTAAATTCAGGCGAAAAATGAGGCGCTGGAAAAAGATGTGGCTTTCAGGCTGCCATTTGGGGTCGCCCATAAAGCCGCTCGCGGATCTGGAAGAGCTGGCGGCGCAGCCGATCGTCGCGCTCCAGCATGTCGGCGACTTTATCGCAGGCATACAGCACGGTGGTGTGGTCACGACCACCCAACACCTGGCCAATCTGCGGGAGAGAGGCGTTGGCCTCCTCGCGCATCAAATACATGGCGACCTGACGGGGTAAAGCCACTTCGCGCGAGCGGTCGCGCGCCAACAGACGCTCAGCGGGTATGCCGAACGTTTCCGCCACCGCATTCATAACCTGCTGGGGGTCTATCTGGCGGCGCTGTGGGATCAGATCGGCGAGGGCCGAGCTCACCAATTGGAGGGAGAGGGGCAGGCCGCTCAGGTCGGAGAAAGCGAGGATACGGGTGAGAGCGCCCTCCAGCTCACGGATGTTCGATTGAATCTGGCGGGCTATGTGCTCCAGGATATCGGCCGGCAGATCGCGACCTGCCCGCTCGGCTTTGGAGCGCAGGATGGCGATGCGCGTCTCCAGGTCTGGCGGTTGGATGTCGGCCGTCAGTCCCCATTCAAAGCGCGAGCGCAGGCGTTCCTCTAAGGTGAACAGGGCTTTGGGAGGGCGGTCGGAGGAAATCACCAGTTGCTTATCCTGTCCGTGGAGGGTGTTGAAGGTGTGGAAGAACTCCTCCTGGGTGGATTCCTTACCGGCGATGAACTGGATGTCGTCGATTAACAGCACATCAATACGCCGATAACGCTCACGGAAGGCTTGGGTATCGTGGGTGCGGATGGCGTTGATCAGATCGTTGGTGAATTCCTCTGAGGATACGTAAAGCACTTCCAAGCCGTTGCTTCGGGCGGTGTTTCCAATCGCGTGCAGGAGGTGGGTTTTGCCCAACCCTACCCCGCCGTACACGAAGAGCGGGTTATACGCGCGGGCCGGATTCTCGGCCACGGCCAGACAGGCCGCATGAGCCAGCCGGTTGGAAGGACCAACCACGAAATTTTCGAAGGTGTAGCGGGGGTTGACCGTTCCATCTTTGCGCCGCGACGTTTGGCTGGGGCGCTCCCCCTCGTTGGCGAATGATGAGTCACCATCCTCTTCGACCTCGCGTTCGCCCTGGTGCACAACAAAGCGCACCGTCACTGGCCGATTCATGATGCCTGTCAAGATGCGGGTGACAGTGGTCGTCAGTCGGATTTCCAGCCAGTCACGCACATAAGCGTTCGGCACGCCGATGGTAAATATGCCTTCTTCATATGAGACCAACTTAGCGGCACGCACCCAGGTGTCGAAAACCGCTTTTGACATGTCCATTCGAAGTTGTCCAATCGTAGCCTGCCACGCCTGCTCCGGATTCATCCTCGACGACCTCCACGATAAAAGAATACGTACTACCACCTGGCCATGGGCACGGGTAAACAAACCCACTGCCAGTGCAGTGGGTACAGCGATAATAACTTGAAGGGACTTACTAATACTTTGTGGGTGGACTTCTAAATGGGCCGTCACCCCTTGCCTGTGACGATTAAATTCTAACAGAGAAGGGAAGGTGTGGCAAGCCATTTAACCTACGCCAGCTTAAAAATACCGGAATCTTTAAGATTATTAATTATTAAGAAATGCCAATGGGCGAAACGGTTAGAGATTAAATCTTGCGTATATCCTTACCCCCTTATAAAAGGCGATGCTTAATGTTACCCCCACATTTGGCGGTTGCAGGCCTTATTTCTTATCCAAACGCACCGATGGGTGGTTTGGAAGAGTTATACTTGGGGAAAACATGGCGTAATTTCCATCGAGGGGATTCCGGTTTTGGAATCATGCCTGTCGGCTTTCGGCGGGGGTTTTTAACCGCGCAGAGAGCATCAACTGCGCTGCTCTGCGGCCAATTTCCACGGCGAAATTGGTGCCGCGATCCCAGGGATAGACCTGACTCATGCTGGCAAAGTACAGACCAGGGATGGGCGTTTGAATCGAGGGCACGTTTCGCGAATGATTGACGAAAGGCACCGGCTGAGCGTAGGGGGTGCGGAAGAGCCAGGTCTTGCGTATCCATTCCGGCCGAAATTGTGGATTGAAGCGCGGCAGGCTGGGAAGAAAGCGCGCCAGCAGTTCTTCCTGGGTCAAGCTGAAATACTCGTGAGAAGGATGCAGATAATCACCAATATACACGATGTGGTCGCCGCCAAAATGCTCAGCAGGAACGAAGTTGGTGTGCTCAACCAGAGACAGGAAAGGAAAGCCAGCCGATTTAGGGATGTTGTACCAGTAGTAACCCTCTGGGGAGAGCCGCTGACTGAGGGATAGGATAAGCACCAAAGCCCCCATACTTTTCAGCTCCAGCAATCCCCTCAGATACTCGGGCGGCAATTCAGGGGCAATACGCGCCAGGAGCTCGGGGGAAGTGGTGGAAAGGACCTGGTCAAAATAGTGAGGTCCCTGCGGGGTGGACACCTCCAGACCGCCCTGTGGAAGGGGGGCGATTTGCCCCACCGGCGTGTTGAGGCGAATCGCCACCCCCATCTCGCGCAGACGCGCGGCGAAAGCGTCAGAGAAAGCCTGGAATCCGCCCTGGAAGGTGCCCAGGCGAGTGGTGCGCGCTTTCAACCGGGCCCACATCCAGGCCATATTGACCTGGCGGGCATAATCGCCAAACTTACCGATTACCAAAGGTTCCCACATTTGTTCATATACCCGCCTGCCGGCCCAGCGGCGCATCCACTCATCGACAGTGACTCTTTCGAGAGGGCGCCAGTTGTTCGTCAGGCGGAGGTATAAACCCACAAAGCCGAAGCGCACTTTGTGGATGCCCCATCCCAGGCCGGGGTAGAGCAAGGCCGAAAGGATGGAATCGAAAGGATAAAATTTACCCCGGTAATACATGACCGTCACGGGGCGGGTGAAAAGCACCCGGTCCTGCCAGCCGAGCTCGCGGATCAGGCTCTGGATGTAGCGATCAGAGGCAAACCAATGATGATAGAACCGCTCTACCCACCAGTCCCAGTGCGGTTCTTTAAAGCCGGCGGCCAGGCCGCCGACGTAATCGGCAGCCTCGAAGATCGTCACCTGCTGGCCCGCGCGAGCCAGGTCGTAAGCGGCGGCCATACCCCCGATGCCGGCACCAATGATGGCAATCTTTTTTTGAGAAGCCATGCGTCTTTACCGTATGTTTGATGGAGTTGCGGCTTTCCCAATCATCCAAGATCTTCAGCCAATGAACCAGCCAGGTGTTTAGAGGCCGCTGAAGATCAGCAGGATTGTACTACTAATCACGAGACAGGCAAATCGCTCAGGCAGGGCATGGCTAGCCAGCCCAATAACCACACGCTGGTCTATTTTACAGGCACATGATCTGAACGGCATCCTGGATAATGCCTGGATCTCAAATCCGTTAATGGCTTTGTTACCCCATAAGCAGGGCGTTCAGTGGATAGGGCCTTCCTGCCCAATCGTCTCGAGCTGAGGCTCCTTGCCCTTCTGCACCTGGCTCCAGCGCAATCCTTCTCGGGCGAAGAAATAAGCTCCCAGGGCGGTGATCGGCAGCCAGAGAGCGGCGTGCAGCACGACGGTGTATCCAGCAGCGACAGATGGATTGACGCGATAGGCTTTTAAGACGGCGATCAATGTGGCGTCAAAAGCCCCGATATAACCTGGGGCGGATGGCAATGTGGTGGCCAGATTGCCAATGCCGTTCATCAGCATGAGGGCGAAGAAGCTGACCGTGAAGGGGAAAGCATGCATCACGAACCAGTATTTCACCGTTTCTAGCAGCCAGATGACCACCGAGGTCAGGAAGACCATGAGTGCATCTTTGGGGGAGCGCAGCGATTCCAGGCCGCTCAGAAAGCGTTTGGCGAGATCAGAGGTTTTCTTGCGAAAACGCGCCGGGATCAGGTGATCCACGATCCAATCGATCGCCCGTTCGCTGCGGGCGGGGAACATGGCGGCCAACAGAAAAACGGCCAGCGCGCCAAAAAAAACAAAGGTACCCACCAGGGTCAGCGTTTGGATATCGATGCCCATCAAACCCGCGTCGGAGGTCAACTTGCCCAATTCTGGTAGATTGAGAAATACGAAGGCCAGCATCACCACGCCATCAAAGATGCGTTCAACCACAACCGTTGCCAGCGACGCCGAAATCGGTACACCCTCATGGCGTTTAAGCACCACTGCGCGCAGAACCTCCCCTGCCCGTGCAGGGTAGATATTATTGCCCATGTATCCGATGCACACGATGGGGAACATTTTCAGGGTAGGGATCTTCTTGAGTGGGCGCAGCAGGTAATGCCAGCGCCAGGCGCGCGCCCATACGGCGACGAAATATACGGCAATTCCCGGCAGAAGCCAGAGGTAATCGGCGGTCTTCAAAGCCTGCCACATCTCGTTGACGCGGACGCCGGGTAGTGCGAAGTATAAAAAAATGGCACTGATTAAAACCCCAACCCAAAACTGCCAGCGTTTCATGACAGGAATTCTACCATACGCCGTTCCTTTCGGTTTCTCCCGCCCGAAAGCGGGACAATGCCAAAATTCCCGCATGGTATACTAGCTTTGCGACATCTGAAAGGCACTGCCCATGCCATTGGTCACCGCCACGAATCTGGCCAAATCGTACGGTCAGAATGACATATTTCAGGGCATCTCCCTCAGCATTCCCCATCGGGCGCGCATCGCCCTGGTAGGGCCGAACGGCGTTGGCAAGACGACTCTGTTGCGCATACTGGTGGGCGAGGAACAGCCATCCGAGGGCGTGGTGAAGCGGGCCCGCCGGTTACGCATCGGCTACCTTCCGCAAGAAACGACCTTCATCTCTGAGCGCAGCCTTTGGGAGGAATGTCTGCAGGCATACGCACCGTTGGTGCGCCAGCAGGAAGCAATGGCTCGCCTGGAAGGGCTCATGGCAGATTCGGCCCAGGCCAGCGCGGCGCTGGAAGAATATGGCCGTATCCAGCAAGCCTTTGAACAGGCGGGTGGTTATACTTATGAAACGCGCATCCGACGGACTCTGAGCGGGCTGGGATTCGAAGCTGAGGATTACGGCCGGCCGCTCAACCAGCTTTCCGGCGGGCAGCGCACCCTCGCGCTGCTGGCCCGCTTGCTGCTGGAGAACCCCGACCTGCTGCTGCTGGACGAACCCACCAACCACCTTGACATCGACGGGGTGGAATGGCTGGAAACCTACCTGCGCGACTGGCAGGGGGCAGTGGTATTGGTGTCCCACGATCGCTACTTCATGGATCAGACGGTGGATACCATTTGGGAGATGACCCCCTCTCTGGAAATATACCATGGCAACTACAGCGCTTATCTGGCGCAGCGCTCCGAGCGTTACCAGCGCCGGTTGAAGGAATATCAAGCACAGCAGGAATTGATCGAAAAAGAAGAAGATTTCATCCGACGCAATCTCGCCGGGCAGAATACGCGCCAGGCCCAGGGAAGGCTTAAGCGCCTGCAGCGCCTGTTGGAAGAAGCCCGTGTAACTCCGCCGAGAGAACAACGCTATGTGCGTCTGCGCCTGGAACCGAGTCAACGCTCAGGTGATGTGGTGCTGCGCACACTCGGCCTGAAGGTGGGCTATGCCGGCGAAGGTTCGGCGCTTTTTTCTGTGCCGGACCTGACCCTGACGCGCGGTGAATGTGCTGCCATCATCGGGCCAAACGGCGCAGGGAAAACTACTTTTTTGAAGACCCTGCTGGGGCAGGTACCTCCCCTTGAGGGGGAGCTGGCGCTCGGAGCCAGCCTGAAAATTGGATACTTCGCCCAGGCGCACGAAGACCTGGACCCTGAGCTGGAACTGATGGAGGAGATCGAACGGGTGGCGCCAGCGATGCGTCCGGCCGAAATCCGCTCCTATCTGGCCCAATATCTGTTTACCGGCGAGGATGTCTTCAAGCCGGTGAAGGCTCTCTCCGGCGGCGAGCGGGGTCGGCTGGCTCTGGCCAAACTGGCGCTCGCCGGCGCCAACTTGCTGCTGCTGGACGAACCCACCAACCACTTGGACCTTCCCGCTCAGGAGGTGCTGCAATCCGTATTGGCCGATTACGATGGCACCATCCTGCTGGTATCGCACGACCGGTATCTGATCGATGCATTGGCAACCCAGATCTGGGCGGTTGACCCACTGGCAGGAGTATTGCGCGTCTTCGAAGGGAGCTACAGCGAATATCATGCTGCACTGGTTGACGAGGCCGCATCCCGCGTTGCCGAACGCGAAGCGCGGGGTCATCTGCGCTCCGCCAGGAGCGCACACAGCCGGGCAGCGACAGTCTCGCCGGGGCAGGACCGCAAGCGGCGCTTGCAGATTGAACAGCTCGAAGGCCGCATCGCTGAGATGGAAGCGCTGCTCTCGCTCTTATCCAGCCAATTGGAAAATCCGCCGGCTGACCCTGTCCGCGTGCAGCACCTGGGACGGGAGTACGTACGGGTTCAATCCGAGCTGGAAGGCTTGCTGGGCGAATGGGAAAGGCTGGCCGGTTGAGAGGACCGGCTAGCGGGCGCTGCGCCGGCCAAAACTGGTTCGTCGCCAGAGTAGCTGCGCATCTGAGGGTAAATTAAGGCGATTGCACCTACCGCGATCAGGCAACCCACACCCCCGATCACGATGGCCGGACCGGTGGTAAAAAGCTCGGCAGCCAGGCCGGATTCCACCTCCCCTAACTGAGGGCCGCCCATAAAGAAGATCTGATTGATGCTGGTCATGCGCCCGCGGATGTAATCGGGCGTCTGTAACTGGCGGATGGTGTTGCGGATAATGGTGCTGACCGAGTCGCCTGCGCCGGCCAGGATCAGCGCAAGCATGGTCAATGCGTAAACGCGCGACAGCCCGAATCCGATCGTCGCCAGCCCAAAGACCGTCACGGCGATCAGTAAAATTCGACCCTGGTGGTGGATGCGATCGCGCTGTGAGATGACCAGAGCAGCCGCTATCGCACCGATCGATTGGGCGGCAGACAACCAGCCGTAGGCTACCGCATCTACATGCAGGATGTCGCGCGTCACGTATGGCAGGAGTGTGTTTGCCGAGGAGAAAAAGGTGGCGAAGAAGTCCAGGATCATGGTGGCAAGGATGATCGGCGAGCTGAGGATAAACTGGATGCCTTCGCCGATGGCCTTGAAATCGATGCCGGAGGTTCGTACTGGAGCCGCGCGTAACTGCTGCGGTACCGGACCGATCAGCACCAGCGCGAAGAGAACGGCCAGGAAGGAGGCCGCGTTGATCCAGTATGCGAAGGCCTGACCGAGGTAGGCGATTACCAGGCCGCTCAAAGCAGGACCGACGACCGCTCCCACGTTGGAGGCAATGGAGTTCATACTGAAGGCGCTGGGCAAATCTTTGACCGGCACAAGGTTGGGCACCAGGGCCTGGCGCGCTGGGGTGTCATAAGAGACAGCCACTGCCTGAATGGCGGTCAGAAGGTAAATGTGCCAGAGCTGGATCACGCCGCGCTCGGTGAGGAAGGCCAGGGCGACGGCTACCAGCGTCATGGTGGACTGGGTGAAGAAGAGGATGCGCCGGCGGTCGTGAGTATCGGCCGCCAGGCCGCCCAGAAGTGAGAAAAACAGGATCGGCACGAGGCGCGCAGCGCCGATGCCGCTGACCGCGATCGGGTTGGAGCTTAGGGTGCGGATATGCCAGAACAGTGCCCACAGTTGCATTTGTGAGCCGGCGAAAGAGATCATCTGTCCAGCCCACAGCAAGGTGAAGCGGCGGTGCCGCAGCGAAGGAGGGTAATGGATTGACATGAGGAGGATCGGCCGCTTGAAAGGGTTTTGGCTTATACCGTAATTAGATGAATATTTGCCTCAAAAGTTATTATGTGCCCCAATCTCGTAAGTAAAGAAAATCGTAACCAACCGTACGATTGGACACTTTAGCAATAGGCGGGAGCATGCGCTTGAACTGGTTGCGGCGGATACGCTCGACGACCGTGTTCACGAAAGAGCTGGCAAAACCGGCGTCCACGCAATCATCAGGGCTGTAGCGCTGATCCACCAGGAGATAAAGCAACCGGTCCACTTCGGCATAGGTAAAGCCAAGCTCGCCTTCGTCAGTCTGTCCCTTCCACAAGTCGGCGGTGGGCGCTTTCGCAACGATGACTTCAGGTACGCCCATCGCCCGGGCGAGCTGGCGTACCTGGGTCTTATACAGATCCCCCAGGGGATTGATCCCGCAGGCGGCGTCGCCGTACAGAGTGGTGTATCCCAGCAGGATTTCAGTCTTATTGCCCGTACCGACGACGATGCCTTTGAAGGCGGCCGATTGATCGTAAAGGAGGATCATGCGTTCGCGAGCCATGACATTTCCGCGCCGGACGGCATCCATATCAGGGAAGCGGGCGAAGAGCGGGTCCACCATATCGGTGATGGGAATGGTGATAGAGCGCACTCCGGTCAGGTCAATCACCTGCTGAGCATGCTCTAGCGAGTCGGGCGATGAGGTTTTGTAGGGCATGCGCACCGCCAGGACGTTCTGTGGACCGAGGGCCTCGGCAGCCAGGAAGCAGGTAAGCGACGAATCCACCCCGCCGGAGACGCCCACCACGGCGTGCTCCAAACCAGCGCGGGTGATCTCGCTGCGGATGAAGTCTGTCAGGATCTGGCGGGCAAGATCGGTGTTGATCGTTAAATCGCTCATAGGCGGATCCCAAAAAAGAAGCGTTCTTTATCGGCCTGATCTTCTATCCGCTCCGCTGTTCAGGATGCGGGTCATTTCACGCAACACCAGGGCGGTGCGCTCGTCGCGAAGCAGAGGCAGGCGGGCGCGGGTGCGGTGGAGCTGGTTCAGGTCGAGCTCGGCTTGCACCAGCGTTTCCTTGAATGCCGGGCCGCTGACCACCAGGTCCCCATTGGGGTCGAAGACGGTGGCTCCGCCGCCAAAGTGCAGCCCATCCTCGAAACCTACCCGGTTGGTGTGGGCAACGAAAGCGGTGAACAGACTGGCGTAGGCGCGGTTGATCTGTTCCACCCATTGTGAAGATTCGAGCTGAGGGGCGGCCGTGAGACCGCGGCTTGGCGAGGCCGAGGCAAACAGGAAAAGGTCGGCGCCGTCCAGCCAGAGAAGATACGGCGGTGACGCGTGCCAGAAATCCTCACAGATCAACATGCCCGCGCGACCGAAGCGCGTGTCGAAGGCGCTGACCGTATCACCCCAGGCGAAGAAACGCCCCTCGTCGAACAGTCCATAAGTCGGCAAATAGACCTTGTGGTGGACGTGCAGCACCTCCCCTTGTGAGAGGTAGGCCGCAGAGATGTAAAAACGGTGGCGTCGATCCTCATCCACGAAGCCGACCATCAGATCCAAATCGCGGCTGGCTTCCAGCAGGGGTTTGAAGATCGGATCGTCGGGCTCAGGATGATAGGCGATGGTTGGAGCCAGGTCCTGCAGCACATAGCCGGTCAGGGACAGCTCAGGGAAAATCAACAGGTCGGCGCCACGACCGCGCGCCTCGCGAATCCACTCCAGGTGTTTTTGGAGGTTGGCCTGCACATCTCCAAGGTGGGTATTAATCTGAGCAAGGGCAATATTCAATTTCATGGCTCAACCAAACCACACCTCGTAATATGGGTCATTGCGTTTCTGTATCGCATTTCGCGATCAGTTCAACCGGTAGCCGAGGTCATCTCCAAAGGCCGGCGCAGCGTTGTATACAGGCAGGCAAGCATGGACAGCCCGAGGGAGATCAGAGCTGCCCAGGCATCCAGATGGTACCCACGCCAGGCGGGCATCGGATCGGCGCGGAATAAGGCTGCTGCCAGCAGCAGCAAGGAAAGCCCCAGCCAGCCAAAGCTGGCCGCCTGTCCTGGATGGTGCAGCCTCGATCTGAGCAGGTCCAGGAAGACGAAAAGCAACGTAGTGATGGCGGCTTCAATTACCTGAAGGGCCCAGCGCGAGGCCATCACCCCATATTCGTCGCGGGCGGGGAGTGCCCAGGCGGTGCTCTCCAGGGGCGCTCCGTAGGCGCAGCCCGCCTGCCAGCATCCCAACCAGGCGGCCACCACCAGAGGAGGGACGAGCGGCATCAAACCGTCGGCCAGGACGCCAATGGGGACATTAACGGCCAGCGACCCCACTGCCAGGCCGGTCAGCCCACCGAGCAGGGCGCCCGGCCAGGCCAATCCGCCGTGCCAGAATGCCAGCATCTCGGGTAGATGGACCTGGTAATACTCCCAGTTGACCAGTACATAGGCGAGCCTGGCGCCGATCAGCGCAAGAACCATGGTCACGAGGCCTGCATCCAAGATTGCGCGCGCTTGCTTCAGCGGGGCGCGCCACACTGCCCACGTCAGTCCAAGCGTCCCGCCCAGCCCGATCATTAGTGCATACACATTCATGCCGACCCGACCATTGTGGTGGTGCTTCTCAAGCAATCATACCATGAAACGAAATCGGGATTCCGCTCTGTGCTGTGAGCGAAGTCATGCGAAATCCAATCCCAAGCACGGTATAATCGAATTAGAAGAAAAATCCGGTATTTTATTGAAATTCCATTGCGGCCAAGACTTCTTGCTCATTTTCATAGCCGTCGGGGTACGTCTCACGGGATGGCAGAGGAGGGACAGGATGGATCTGACCGAAGTGGCTTGCTGTGGTTTGTACTGTGGGTTGTGCGCCAGCCGCAGACGCATTCCCGAACAGGCAAACGCATTGCGTCAGAGTCTGCATTTGGAAGGGTATGATCTGGGATATTTCGATATCCCTGAGCTGGAAAATGTATTTTCGCAATTCTGGCAGGGCCTCAACCGGCTGGCTGAGACGCCCTGCCCCGGTTGCCGGGCAGGCGGCGGCAATCCGGGCTGCGAGATACGCCAGTGTGTTCAGGATCGCGGCGTGACCGCCTGCCCATTGTGCTCTGAATTTCCCTGTGAGCGTTTAGAGCTCCTTCAGCACTACCCGACTTTCCTGGCGGACGTCCGGCGGATGAAAGCCATCGGCATTGAAATGTGGATCGCGGAGCAGGAGCAGCGCGCGGAACGGGGTTTTTCTTACGCCGATGTACGCCATCCGACTGGCTAAACAGCAGCCAAAACGGGCGAGCGGCGTGTGCTCTTCAATCATTTCATCGGTGGGTGGCAGGAGATGAAGTGCGGGTAATTCAAGAAAGCGGTGCTTTGCTGCTAACCAAGCTCTCGGCTCCGGATTTGAGCGATCCGATGATCGAACGGCCGGAGCTCCTCGAGCGCTTGGACGTGTGCCTTAAGCGGCGAGTT
This sequence comes from Anaerolineaceae bacterium, assembly GCA_034435955.1. Classification (GTDB taxonomy): domain Bacteria; phylum Chloroflexota; class Anaerolineae; order Anaerolineales; family Anaerolineaceae; genus DAOTWA01. The sequence goes on from DAOTWA010000053.1 coordinate 38,955, forward strand.
ACATTGGTCTCCGCCCCCGCCGGGGCAGGCAAGACGACCATTTTGACGCGCTGGTCGCAGGGTTGCGGTCTGCCAGTTGCCTGGATCACCCTGGATCGTGGCGACAATCACCGCGTGGTTTTCCTGCGTTATCTTGCCGCCGCTGCTGTTCGCCTGGGATTAGGTCTGGATATTCAAGAACTCGCCCGGCTCAATGGCGAAGATCGCTGGGAGGAGGTTCTTTCGGCGGTCATCAATGCTGCGACTCAGGAAGGGCGGGAAGCTGCGCTGATCCTGGATGATTATCAGCTCATCACGGACGGTTCCGTTCACGCGTGTGTCTCATTCCTGGTGGAACATTTGCCACCCGGGTTGCATATCATCCTGGGCACACGCGAGGATCCGGATTTGCCCCTTGAGCGTTGGCGGGCGCGCGGATATCTGCTTGAGTTGCGTGCGAATGACCTGTTCTTCAGCCCTGAAGCCGCCGCGGAACTGGTGACACTACGGCTGGGATCCGAAATATCGAAAAAGATAGCGAAAGGCCTGCATACCTGGAGTGAGGGTTGGCCGGCGTTGCTGCATTTGATCACGCTGGCCGGTGTGCAGACGGAAGGCGATTGGGATGCATCCAGCCTTCTACTGGCCGGTCGGAGGTGGTCTTTCGATTTCCTGCGCACTGAAATTTTCACTTTGATGTCTGAGGAAGTGCAGCGCTTTGCCCTCCGTATGGCCATCCTGGATCGGCCGGATGCCGACCTCTGCGCCGTTATCACCGGCGCGCAAGACGCCGATGACAACTTTTCCCGCCTGGAGCGCGCCGGTCTGTTGGCGATTGACGTGCGCAGCAAGGGCGCGACGGCGCGCTGGTTGACCCCCTGGCGGGAGTTCCTGTTGGATGAGCTGGGACGCTCATCGAGCGATGAAGAAGAGGCCGATCTGCATCGCCGCGCGATGGAGGTCTTTATCCGTCGGAAGGAGATCTCCCAGGCCACCGCCCACGCTTTGCGGGCTGGTCAAACGCAAGCTGCTGTAGACATTGCCCAACAGGGGTGTCAGTGGAGCCTTTCTTCAGGCGATCCGCGCGATGCGGCCGATATTCTCCGGGAACTGCCAAGCGAGTTAATCCTGTCCTCCGGCCGTTTGTGTCTGTCTTCCGCCTGGGTGGCTCTGATGTCCGGGCGGTTCAAAGACGCTGACGAGCATCTGGCTGCTGCCGAGCGTTCTCTGACTCGGGGTGGAAGCGGCGAGGAGGGACGTTTCGCCGGAAAGAGCAATCGAAACGGCCAACCGGAGCCTTCCTCCCTGCGCACTGAGCTCAACCTGGCCAAGGCCTTTCTTGCCTGTATGAGGGGAGACGCGCTGGCAGCACGACCTCACCTGGATGCAGTGGAGGCCAGCATCCTTCGGGACGGAAATCTGGTTGCGCTGTATAAGCTGGCGAGCGGCATGGTGGAGCGCGTCTACGGCGAGCTGTCCCAGGCCCAAAACCTGCTGGCAGAGGCAGAACAGGCAGGATCGGCCAGTGGCAATCGTTTCTTTGTTTTAACCGCGCTTTACGAGCTGGCTCGTCTGGATGCGGAGCGCGGGAAGATCCATTCCGCTGCCATGCGATGCCACCGCGCCTTCAACATGACTTCCGGCAGGCCAGGAATACGTCAATACTATGGCGCGTCCTCGCTCCTGGAAATCGCACGACTCCATTACGAATGGAATGAGCTGGATGCGGCGGAACGCGCGCTGCAGCGAGGATATTCCCTCGCTAAAGGCTCGGGCAACCGGAATCTATCCGCCGCCTTCGAAATTTGGACCGCCAAAATAGCCTACGCCCGCGGCCAGGTGGATAAATCCATCCAATGGCTCACTTCGGCCAACCGATCGTTAAAGAATCGGAGCGCAACCCCAGATCTTCGCGGCACCATGGCGCTACAGGCTGCCTTATGGCTGCAGCTTGGTGATCTGCCGGCTGCCGTGCGCTGGGCGCATGCCGCCGATCTGTACGCCAGCCAGATGATTGATCCGTCGCGGGAGACAGAATATCTCGTCCTTGCTCGCATCTGGTTGGCGCAGGCTCAAGCAGAGAAAGCAGGAAGTGTCCTCGAGCGGTTGGCGGAGCGAGCCGAGGGCAGCGGCCGTTGGGGGAGCCTCATATTGATTCTGGCTTACAAGGCGCTTGCTTATATGGCGTCCGGACAGACGCAATCGGCTGTTGCTGTGTTACAGCGGGCCTTGCTGCTGGCCGAGCCTGAGGGATATATGCGCACTTTCCTCGATTTGGGCGCGGAGATGGCGCGATTATTGTCGTTTGTGTGGGAGGAAATCCGCCGCGAATCGAACAGCGAGACGCGCATCGTCCTGGAAGACTATGTGCGCACCCTGCTGGCGGCTATGAACACCCACCCGGCTGAACCGTTCAAGAATACAGAGGCGGAGCCGTCGCCCACCCAGGCGCTGGTCGAGCCGTTGAGCAACCGCGAAGTGGATGTGCTGGTGCTGATCGCGGCCGGGATGTCCAACCAGCAGATTGCCGAGCGATTGGTGGTCTCAATCGGGACAGTGAAGTGGCACATCATCAATATTTACCGCAAGATGAACGTACACAGCCGCGCGCAGGCCCTGGCTCACGCCAATCGAATGGGTTTGCTACTCCGCTCGGATCGCAGCGAGCCACGACCAGGGGAGTTCGAGAAATACTTAGGGCAGGATACAGGCTGGAACGACTTGCTCCGCGATATGCGCAGTCTGGGCGACAAAGACATTTTCCAATCCACTCGCCTGCACTGATAAGAGACAATAAACCTACCCCAAAAACCTATCGAAAGGTAGGTGTAATCATCCGGCCCTCACCGTTACACTGCACATAGAGGATGGGGACGCCGAGACCTTCCCTTGTTGGCTCAAGTGGCCAACCCCAGCCCCCGCAAGGGTTGGCCACACCAACTGGAAACCAGTCGGGATGCCATGGCCAAATTGCGTCCCCATTATCGTGTCGATACCTTTCCCCATCAAAAACTCAGCCGAATCATCTGTAAGATAGGTTTTTTTCAGGATCGGATCGTGGGCGATTGACGCCGTACATAAGGGCCATCGACGGATGTTTCCAGCTTGTGTCCTTTTGTGCGAAATACGCTATACTATGGATAAACCGGTTCGCCGGCCGAAACCCAGATCATTCTCGAAAGGAGCGCGGAGATGCAGTTCACGGTTCGCGACTGGATGATTCCCCTGGTGGTGTACATCGATCCGGATGCTTCTGTCATGGAGGCTTTGGCGCAGATGCGCCGCCGCTACATCCACAGCCTGATCGTCAATAAGTCAGAGACGAACCCAGAATACGGCATCGTCACCTCAACCGACATTTGCGACAAGATTGTGGCGGCCGGGCGCGATCCGGCCAAGACCAAAGTGCGCGAGATCATGTCCTCGCCCTTGATCCTCGTCAGGCAGGATTGGACTTTGCAGCAATGCTCTCTGACGATGAAAGAACATCACATCCATCACCTGCCTGTAGCGGACGAGAATGGCAGCCTGGTGGGAATGATCTCGGCCACCGATTTCCTGGTGGCGGCGGAAGCAATGGGCCGTAAGCCTGGTGAGCAGCTTACCGGATAGCTCCGCCGCTAAATATTTTTTATTGTGATCGCCAGTTTTCGCCAGCCGGAACCGGGGAAGCACCCCGGTTCAGCATTATAATTACGGCAATGGCTTCCCGGAACCTCCATCTTCCGCTTCTGGTCCTGGTTATCGGGTTATTCTTACTCCCAATTCCTCATCCTGCAGAGGCTCAGGGCAGCAGTTCCGCTGAATTGATTGACGCCGTCAATGCTCTCCGCGCTTCCCAGGGTCTGACTCCTTTGCAACCGAATTCCATACTGATGGGTACTGCCCAGGCGCAGGCCAATTACATGGCTTCCATCGGTCAGGTGACCCATACGGGTCCGGGCGGCACAAGTCCCAAGGATCGCGCAATCGCCGCAGGATATGGGGGCGGTGCCACCATTTTCATTTCCGAAAATATACAGGAGGGCATGAACCTCTCGGCTGCCCAGGCCGTGCAAAACTGGACGGGGGATGCGCCCCACTGGAATACGATGATGGGGGCCAGTTACCGCGACATCGGGGCCGGGGTCGCCACGGCTGGCAGCGCGGTTTACTACGTCATCGACGTGGGTTATGTAACCGGGAGTGCTCCGGCAAGCACGGCCGGCAGCAATGCTGCCGCTGGCGCACCTCTGCCCACGGCCATTCCCCTGGCGCCCCTGGTCACCGCGACGCCCAACAGTGATGGTTCACTGGTGCACGTGGTTGGGTATGGGCAAACCCTGGTGACCATCGCCCTGGCTTACGGCGTGAAAGTGGATGACATCCGCCAGTTAAATGGACTGCCGGCCACTTCAACCCTGATCTACCCCGGCCAAAAACTGATCATCCGCAAGGCCAGCCCGGCCACGGCCACGGCGACCATTACAGACACCCCGCTGCCAGCCACCGCTACTCCAACCGCGACCCGGCGTCCCCGCACTCCAACCCCAACGCCCACAAGAACATTGACGCCGACGGCCACCCGGCCGCCGCTCATCCCCGGCATGGACGACCCGGTCGTCCAGCGACGCGCCCTGGGAATCACCCTGGTGGTGGTCTGCACAGTGGGATTGGTCGTGGTGGGGGTCAGTTCGGTGCGCTCAAGAGCCTGAGCCCTTTCATCGGATGAAGGCAAATCCATATGGCGTTGTATGTGCGCGAAGTCGGCCCCACAGATGCTGCGACGATCCTGCTGATTCCCGGCGGTGGAACGGGAGGATGGTTCTGGGAGCCGCAGGCCGAACGGTTGAGCGGCGCTTACCATGTATTGATCCCCGATCTGCCTGAGCAGGGTCAAAGTATCGAGGAAGGACCCTTTACGATTTCCGACGCGGCGGATCGAATGGCCGGGTTGATTCGTGATCGCGCCCATGGTGGACGCGCGCATGTGGCTGGTCTTTCGTTGGGCGCGCAGGTTATCGTGCAGATGCTGGTCACCTGTCCCGATTTAATCATCCGCGCTCTCATCAGTGGTGCGAACGTGCGCGGGCTGCCCGGCGCTTGGCTGCTCAAGCCCTATTTCCGCCTGATGATGCCGTTCCGCGCTGTCCCTTTGTTGCTGCGTTTGAGTATGAAATCCGGCGGTATTCCCGACCGCTACTACCCGCATGTGCTGCGCGAGGCGAGGGAAATGACCCTCGACGCACTCACGCACATCACTTTAGAAAGCCTTAATTTCCGCTTGCCGGATGGATTAGAACATACTCGCGTCCCAGTTTTGATCCTCGTCGGCCAACGTGAGCCTGGCGCGATCCGCGCATCTCAAAAAGATCTATGCGCTGCCATCCCGGGCGCCGAGTGCCGCGTGGTGCCGCGCGGCATACACGCCTGGAACATGCAGTTCCCCGATCTGTTTACCGAGACGTTGCGGGCGTGGATCGAAAATCGGCCCTTGCCGGCTGAACTCCTTCCCCTCTAACAAATCCCAAAATGACTGAAGCGTTGATGATCGTCTGAAATCATTGCAACTTTTTTGGAGCATCATCATCTAAATTGGTGATAAAGCAGATTTTCCCGCGTTAGCGGAGAGGCTTTATGGCGAATTTAATCCGATTTGCTTATTTGGAGGTTATCTATGATTACCAATAACATGGCTGGTTGGGACCGAATCGCGCGGGTGGTGATCGCGGCAATTTTGCTCATCCTGAGCTTCGGCGGTTATGTGACCGGAGGATTGGGGCTGGTCTTCAAGATCATCGGCGTTGTATTCGCGCTAACCAGCATCGTCGGCTGGTGCCCGATCTACAGCCTGTTCAAGTTCAGCACCCGGCGCGCTTAAATCCATCGGCACCAAATCGGGCGGGCAAAGCGCCCGCCTGCACATTTAAGATCAAGAAATCAGATGGAATCCAGCGACGCCTATTTCGAACGTCTGACAGATACCGAAGGACCGATCCTAGTCGAATTCTGGGCAGCCTGGTGCGCACCGTGCCGGGCGATGCAGCCGTCCCTGCAGCGCCTGGGTGAAAAATTTCGTGAATCTCTGACCATATGGCAGGTCAACGCCGATGAGCAGCCCGATCTGGTGCGCAGGCTGGGCGTATATGGCCTCCCCACTTTGATCCTGTACCGCGATGGCCAAGAGGTGGCCCGGCGGGTAGGCGTACAATCCTACCGCGCCCTCGATGCCCTGGCGCAGGCTGCCGTGGAAGGGGGAGAAATCCCTCCCCGCAGCCCCGCGCCAGCAGACCGCATCGTGAGGTTAATCATTGCAGGGACGTTGGTGTTAATCGCTTCCCGGCTGGAATGGTCCTTTTGGCTGATGGTTTTGGGGGGTGCGTTTGCTTTCAGCGCGGTCTACGATCGGTGTCCGATCTGGCGGGCAGTGAATGAGCAGATAAAACGATTATATAAAAGAGAGCGGGCTTGAGCGCTCGCTCTTTATGATTGCCCATTGGGATGCGCTTCTGGCACTGTGGCAGTGCCAGGCTTAGTGCGGTATTTCAATCCACACGGTTGTGCGCCCGCGCAATTTCTACATAATAACCCAATCCTTTTCTGAGTAATTGACATACCGTCCTCGGCTGGTATACTTACCTAGCAGTCGGCTGAGGAAACCGGCAGCATCTCAGGTCGGATTCGCCCGCAGGAGAGGAGTATGCGGATCATCCTCTTGCACTATGCCGCCCCGCCGGTTGTCGGCGGCGTCGAGACGGTGCTGGCAAAACAGGCCAGACTGCTGGCAAGCGCCGGGCACGAGGTGTGTGTACTGGCCGGTCGAGGCGCGCCGTGGGACGATCGCGTCCATGTTGAGGTGATTCCGCTGCTCGATTCCCGCCATCCACGAGTGCTGGCGGTCAAGGCCAGCCTTGACCAGGGAATCGTGCCTCCAGATTTCGAACCGCTTTCGGCTGAGATACGTGACCGGCTAAGTGAGGCCATGAATGGAGCCGGCGCAGTGATTGCCCATAATGTGGCATCGTTGCATAAGAATCTGGCTTTCACCGCCGCTTTGTATGAGCTTTTTCGTGCGCCAGGTTCCGCGCGCCTGATTTTGTGGCATCACGATCTTGCCTGGACGACGCCGCGCTACCAGTCTGAGTTGCACCCGGGTTGGCCCTGGGATTTGCTGCGCAATCCATGGCCGGGGGCCGTGCACGTGGTGGTCTCACAGGCGCGCCGGGAAGAATTGGCTGCGCTGATGGGCCTATCGCCGGAACGCATTCACGTGATCGCCGCCGGGGTGGATCTGCATTCATTCTATGGGCTGTCCCCTCGGGTGGCGGAGCTGGCCGACGATTTGCATCTGGTGGAGGCCGCACCGCTCTTGATCTCGCCGGTACGCATCACCCGGCGTAAGAATTTAGAATTGGGATTGAAAGCGCTGGCCGCTCTGCGGGAACGTATGCCTGCGGCTGCCTGGGTGGTCACCGGTCCACCAGGGGCCCATAACCCATCCAATCTCGAGTACTTTGAGGGATTAAAGGAGCTGCGCGATGGGTTGAACCTGACCGGCGCCGCGCACTTCCTGGCAGAACGCGTCCCCGAGGGATTGCCCGAGAACGGCGTATCCGAATTCTATCGCCTGGCGGACGCCTTGTTGCTCCCAAGCCGCGAGGAGGGCTTCGGCATCCCAATTCTGGAAGCCGGGTTGGCCGGCCTGCCGATCTTCTGCGCCGATCTGCCTCCGTTGCGCGCCCTGGCGGGGCATCGGGCGGCGTATTTCTCGCCCGACGAGCCTCCTGCACGAGTCGCCGCACTTATCGCGAACGGACTGGAAAACGATCCGCGCTATCAGATGCGCGTGAATGTGCGCCAGAATTACACCTGGGAGGCGGTCTTCTCCGCCCAAATCGCGCCCCTCCTGGAGGAGGCATGAACGCACAGTCTGAGCGAATTTTCAACCCTTTTCGCCGTGTGTTAGTGCCGGTGATGGAAGGGACAGACGTTACCAGCGCCCTGGCTTTCGCCCGCCTGTTGGGCGGACGGGTTCATCTGCTGGGTCTGGCTTGCCTGGCCGAAGGAACTCCCCTTTCTTCTGGCACGCCCATCGCGCGCCGTTTGCGCAACTACCTGGAGCGATTGCGTGATAACGGCGATATCAAAGGGCGCAATACCGTGCGCGTCTCGTACAATCCCTGGCAGGATTTATTGGCGTTTACCGCCGAGGAAAGTTTCGACTTGCTGGTATTGGAATGGCCAGGGTTTTTAGGCACGCTATCAGCGCCCCCGGCCGAGATTTTGACCCGCGTGCAGTGCGATGTGGCCCTGGTGCGCGGGCCTTGGAAGACGCAGGTTTACCCGCCCAAAGTGGTCATGCCCTTGCGCGGCGGGCCATACGCCGAGCTGGCCTTGCGCATTGGCCTGACGCTGCCTCACCGTGAGCTGCAGGTGCTCAATGTCGTACGCCCGGAAGCCTCCGGCGTCACCGAGCCCTCCTTTCACGGCCTGGAACGCATCTTTCCAAGCCTGCCGGAGGTCAAATATCAAAAGCTTGTCGCCGCCGATGTCACCGGGACGATTCTGGAAACAGCGCGTGAGGCGGACCTGCTGGTGGTGGGAGCATCGCCACGCTTCCTGAGCGCTGACCGCGCTGTCCCTACGCTGGCTGAGATTTTATTGCAGCAAGCCCCGTGCCCCGTCGTGGTCGTCAAAACCCGGCGGCCGTTGCCGGCAAAGTTTTCAGGGCTGGAGGGTGAACTGGCCGGCAAGGGCGCGATTTCCCTGCTGGTGGATAAATGGTTTGCCGAGAATACCTACCGGGCCGAGGAATTCGACGACCTGGACCGTTTGGTGCGGCTGAAGAGAGATCAAAACATCACGATCAGCCTGGCGCTGCCGGCCTTGAACGAGGAGGAGACCGTCGGCGAAGTCATCCGCACGATCAAGGGCGCGTTGATGGACGAGGTGCCCCTCCTGGACGAAATCGTGTTGATCGATTCGAACTCCACCGACCGCACGCGCGAGATTGCTGCAGAATTGGGGGTGCCCGTTTACATCCATCAGGAACTGCTTCCACGATATGGCGCACGTCACGGAAAAGGCGAGGCCTTATGGAAGAGTCTGCTGGTCACCAACGGGGACATCCTGGCGTGGATCGACACCGACATTGTCAACATCCATCCCCGTTTTGTCTACGGGGTGTTGGGACCTATGCTGCAGGATCCGCGCATCCTGTTTGTCAAGGGTTTTTACCAGCGCCCATTGCGCACAGGGGAGATCACCCACTCGAGCGGTGGTGGGCGGGTGACTGAGCTGACGGCCCGCCCGCTCATCAATCTGTTCTACCCCGAGCTTTCAGGAGTCATCCAGCCGCTTTCGGGTGAGTACGGCGGGCGGCGCTCGGCCCTCGAGCGGCTGCCTTTCTTCTCCGGCTACGGCGTGGAGACCGGCCTACTGATCGATATGTTCGAAACTTTCGGCTTGTCCTCGATCGCCCAGGTGGATCTGCTGGAGCGTATCCACCATAATCAGCCGCTGGAAGCGCTCAGCAAGATGTCATTCGTCATCCTCCAGGCGGTGTTACGCAAGCTGGAAAGGCGCTCCGGACGGCCGATCCTCGAAGAAGTCAACAAATCGATGAAGCTAATCCGTTATGTGGATGGGGATTACATGCTCGAGGTGCAGGATGTGGCGGAGGCTGAGCGTCCCCCGATGATCGAGATTCCCGAATACCAGGCTGCCCGCGCCGGAGTTAAATCAACGTAAATCCACCGCCCTGGGGAGTGTATCGGGTGATGACCGAGCTGTGGCTGATACGTCACGGGCAAACGGATTGGAATCTGGAAGGCCGCTTCATCGGCCAGACCGATCTGCCGATGAACCCAACCGGCTTTGCACAGGTAGAAGAGCTTGCCGCTGGCTTGGATGGACGTTGTTTCAGCGCCGTGTACAGCAGCGATTTGCTGCGCGCGCGGCAAACCGCCGGGATTCTCTCCCGCCGGCTGAGCCTGCCGGTTCATTATGATCCACGGTTGCGTGAGATCAGCCAGGGCGATTGGGAAGGGGAAGTGTTCGAGAAGATCACAGAACGTTATCCGCAGGTCATCGCTGCCCTGCAGACGGACCCGCTGCACGCCCGTCCGCCAGGCGGCGAGACGTTGGCCGAGCTGGATGCAAGGCTGCGGGCGGCCTTGGACGACATTGCCGCTTCCCATCCAAACGAAAGGGTGTTGGTTGTATCGCATGGGCTCGCCCTGGCGGTCGTGCTCGCTCACGCCCGGGGTCTTCCGCTCGAACGCGCGCGGGAGCTTGTGCCCGAAAACGCCGCTCCGGCCGTGGTAGCCTGGCCGCCTTCTGCCGGCTCAGACCTCGAACGGGGAGCCTGAGGATGGCGAGACGGCTTCCATCCGCAGCGAAAGCCATTGCCCACGAAATCCTCTTATCCCTTTACGGCCATGAAGTGGGTGAAAGAATCTACCGCCGGCTGGCGACATCGGTGGCCGAAGCGTCGCCGCGGCTCGCTAGGCGAGTGCGCAGCGCCCGGGAAGGCCAGCCGCTGGATCATCAGGACGCATTTCTGATCACCTACGGCGACCAGATGCGCACCCCCGGCGAGGCTCCGCTCCAGACATTGGCAGCCTTCGCCCGACGATACCTGCGCGGTTTGGTCAGCGGCGTCCATGTGCTGCCGTTCTTCCCATCTTCATCCGATGATGGCTTTGCCGTGGTCGATTACTACCAAGTGGACCCCGAGCTTGGCAGTTGGGATGATCTCCGCACCCTCGGGGAGGATTTCCGCCTGATGTTCGACGCGGTGATCAACCACGTCTCCAGCCGCAGCCGATGGTTTCAGGGGTTTTTAACGGGCGAGCAGCGGTATCGCGACTTCTTCATTCGCATCACACCGGATATGGACCTCACGCCAGTGGTTCGCCCGCGCGCCTTGCCCCTGGTTACAGCGTTCCAAACAGCCAGCGGGGAAGAGCGGGTGTGGACCACATTCAGCGCCGATCAGGTCGATCTGAATTATGCCAACCCTGAGGTCTTGCTGGCCGTCCTGGATGTGCTGTTGGAATACATTGCCAGAGGCGCGCAGATTCTGCGTCTGGACGCGATCGCTTACCTTTGGAAGCAAGCCGGCACGCCCTCGATTCATCTGCCCCAAACTCATCAGGTGGTGCGGCTCATCCGCGCGATGCTGGATTGGGTCGCGCCGCACGTCTTTTTGATCACCGAGACAAACGTACCGCACCAGGAGAACCTGTCCTATTTTGGCGATGGGACGAATGAAGCGCAGCTCGTATATAATTTCGCCCTGCCGCCCCTCGTGCTGCACACTTTTCTGTCGGGTGACGCTACCAAGCTGACCGAATGGGCCGCCAGCCTGCATCTGCCTTCCACGGAAGTCGCTTTCTTTAACTTCCTGGCTTCGCACGATGGCATTGGCCTGAATCCCGTGCGCGGTATCCTGAGCGAGGCGGAGATCGAACGCCTGGTCCGTTCCGCCCAGGAACGCGGGGGGCTGGTGGGGTTGAAGGCGGAACAGGATGGGAGTCAGAGCGCTTACGAACTCAATATCAATTATTTTGACGCATTGAACGATGCTGCTGCGGGCGAAACCCTCGATCTCCAGGTGAAGCGCTTTTTGGGCGCGCACGCCATCCTGCTCAGTCTGGCCGGACTTCCCGGCATCTATGTCCACAGCCTGTTGGGTTCGCGCGGCTGGCCGGAAGGCGTACGCCAAACCGGCCGCAACCGGAGCATCAACCGCCAGAAATTCGAGCGCGATGCATTGCTGCGCGAGTTGAGCGACGCAACTGGAAGACGCGCACGCATTCTGGCTGGTTTTGAACGGCTGCTGCGAGTCAGATCTTCGACGCCGGCTTTCGATCCCTATGGGGAGCAGCGCGTGCTGAGCGCAGGCAGCGGCGCTTTTGCCGTTCTGCGCCTTCCGCCTGACGGCAGCCGGCCGGTGTTGTGCCTGCAAAGTGTGCTCGCTCGTCGGCAGACTGTGCGCGTAGATGTACGCACCGTAAAGAGGCGGCACGGCGGTTGGCGCGATGTGTGCACCAACCAAATCATGGAATTGGGCGGGGTCGCCGAGATTCAACTGGAGCCTTATCAGGTGTTGTGGCTCCAACCCGAATGAGCGCTGAGGGAGGAGTGCAACATGCGCAAATCGGCAGCTTACCTGGAGAATATACCCATCGGTTTTGTTTCTACACGCTTCGTGGGCACGGATGGCGTTTCGCTGGAAACGGAAAAATGGGCCAGCGTGCTGGAGTCGCTGGGGCACCGTTGCTTTTACTTTTGCGGTGAAAGCGACCGGCCTCCCGATGTCACCCGCACGGTGCCCGAGGCAAACTTTAAACATCCCGATGTTCAGGCGATCAATGAGGCGGCGTTCGAGAAGCGCCGCCGCCCGCCGTCAATAACCCGCCGCATCCTAGAGATAAAGGACTATCTTAAAGATCACCTGGCCGCCTTCGTGAATGAATTCGATTTGCGGCTGCTGATTGTCGAAAATGCGCTGGCCATCCCGATGAACCTGCCCCTCGGTCTGGCCATTACCGAATATGTGGCCGAGACCGGCTTTCCGGTCATCGCCCACCATCACGATTTTTTCTGGGAACGGAAACGGTTCCTGGTTAACTGTGTTTGGGATTATCTGAATATGGCTTTCCCGCCTCACCTGCCCAGCATCCACCATGTGGTGATCAACTCCTCGGGCGGGAACCAGCTCAGCCTGCGCACAGGAATTTCCAGTCTGCTGATCCCCAACGTAATGGATTTCGAACACGGCCCCGCCCCAGCCAACGGCTACGCCAGTGAGGTGCGCCGCAGCCTTGGCTTGCAGGAAAACGAGCGCATGGTCTTGCAGCCAACGCGGGTGGTGCAGCGTAAGGGCATCGAGCACGCCATCGAACTGCTCTCGCGATTGGATCTGCCGGTCGTCCTGGTGATCTCGCATGCATCCGGCGATGAAGGGTATTCCTACGAACGCTACTTGAAGGAATATGCCCGGCGTCTGGGCGTCCGAACCCTGTTTATTTCGGATATCATTAAGGAGCGGCGCGGTCAGACGCCCGATGGGCGTAACATCTACACCCTGCGGGATGTTTATCCGTATGCCGACCTGGTGACGTACCCTTCCGAATTGGAGGGCTTCGGGAATGCCTTTTTGGAGGCTGTTTTTTATCGAAAACCAATCGTGGTGAACAACTATTCCATCTTTGCCATCGACATTGCCCCCAAAGGCTTCGAGGTCATCACCTTCGATGGTTTCATCACCGATCAGACCGTGCAACGGGCGCGTCGCGTCCTCACGGATCCAGACCTGGCCCGGCGTATGACGGAGAAAAATTACCAGTTGGGGCGGCGCTATTATTCCTACAGTCTCCTCAAGCGCCGCCTGGAAACCCTGATAACGGATTGTTTTGGCGAGTAATATGCTACCTGAGCCCAGCTCACCCTATCTGCAGTTGTTGAAAAATCGAGTTGATCTGAGCGAAGTACCCTTCACCGAACGAGGCTCCCGGCTCCTCGTTCTGCGCGAACCGTCCGGACTGAGCGTGCGGCTGGCGGAGCGCTGGTTTAAAGCCGATCCGCGCCTCTCGGCTTACCGGGAGCGCCCGCCACTGCTGCAGAAGTTCAACTTCACCGACGGCGACGGCAACCGGTTGGAATTTACCCCGATCACCTATCCTCATCGGGTGGATTTTCAAACTCAGGTGGGACTCTTTTCGTTAACCTTCAGCGATGCCGAGACGCTGGTCATTCGCCTGCCCGAATCGGCCTGCGGGATCACCTTTCTGGCCAACGTCAATCAAGGGCAGACCGACCGACGGGGAGGCACCCTACATGTGACCGGCAACATCCGCCGCAATATTGCCTATACGACTAACCGCGCCATCCGCCGCAATGAGATTGGCCCGGATGGGGAGAATCATTTGAGCGTCTCCATCCAGGTGGCGGAAGGCGAACCTTCCGTGATGTTGCTCAACCTGACTCCCCGCCTGGGCTTCAACCGCTACATACCCAACGATCAGGAGATTTTCGCAGAAGCCGAGCGCCGCTGGCACGATTGGTTTGCCGCTGCCCCGCCGGTAGCCGAGCCTTATCGCGCCCAATACTACTTCGCCTGGTGGGTGATGCGCGCCGGACTGATTTCCAGCCGGTTCTACACCACCCGCGAGGCGATGACGCCTTCCAAAATTTATTACGTGGGGGTATGGCAGTGGGACGCGTATTTCCACGCCCTGGCTTACCGCCACGTGGACCGGCGTCTGGCGCAGGACCAGATTCGCATCATCATCGATCACCAGCGCTCGGATGGCCAGCTCCCCGATGCGGTCCACGACGAGGGCACGATCACTCACCTTGATTTCCCGGTCGATGCCGACGTGACCAAACCGCCCCTGCTGGCCTGGGCGGCATGGAAATATTATGAGACGCACCTGGACAAGGAATTCCTGGATGAAATCTATGAGCCGGCAGTGCGCTGGAACCGCTGGTGGTTTGAGTACAACGACCTCGACGGTGATGGGTTATGCGAATACCACCACCCCTACTCCTCTGGGCTGGACGACAGCCCATTGTGGGACGATGGCCTGCCCGTTACTTCCCCGGATCTCAACACCTATCTGTACATGCAGATGGAAAATTTGGGCCGGATAGCCCATGTCCTGGGCCTGGAGGAGGAATCCCGCCATTGGAACTTCATGGCCAGCCGTTTGCTCAAGCGTATGAACGAAAAGCTGTGGGACCCTGAGGCCGGGCTATATTGGGCGCTACACAACGGCAGGCCGATCCGCGTGCGCACGCCGTTCAGCCTGTTCCCGTTGTTAACCGGCGCGCTCGAACCCAATGTGGCCGAACGATTGCTGGCCCACCTGACCAACCCGGCGTCTTTTTGGCCGCGGTATCCGGTGCCCAGTGTGGCCCTGGACGATCCCCAGTGCAGTCTCACCACCATGTGGCGCGGCCCAACCTGGGTGAACGTCAATTACCTGCTCATGGAGGGTCTGGAGCGCAGCGGTTATCGCGATGTGGCGGACGAGCTCTGCCGCCTGACCCTGGACATGATCAGCCAGCGACCGGATATTTACGAGTATTACAATCCGCAGGATGGCACTCCACCGCCCAAGGCGGCCACGACCTTCGGCTGGTCGGCGGCGTTGTTCATCGAATTGGCCATCCGCGCCTCGCGCAGCCTGGCGGCCCTGTAGACAGGTAGAATGCGCATCACGATCCCCTTCAGCGGGAGATAAGCCCCCGTTTCTTATAAAAATCTGTCAATTTGCGGAACTTTTTCCGACAATCCTGCGTATTGATTGATAGAGGATATTAAAGCGCTCCTCTGGATGGAGAAAGCTTTGGTATGGAATTCCTCGCGGTTATCGGAAACGGCCGGCAAATACCTGGCCATCTGGTCAGAGATCGTTTCATCAGATTGGACAATCTTTGCTCATCCGTTCAGTTGATGCTTTCCGCCGCCTATGGGGTTATAAATAATGTAAAAGTCGACCATAGCTGCCGGCTGGTTACAGTTAGGACAGGGGGAAGCCGCCCGACAACCTGAACGGGACTGTGCGAGAGCGGCAAATCGGGCGGTAGGAGGTGCAAAATGTTTCTCGTTTATATCGTGGTTGCCTTGTTCGGACTGCTATTTGGCGCCCTGTGTCTGCTGGGGTCGAAATCGGAAGTTTGAACGAATTTACAGCCAGTATGTTACTCGCCGCATCCATGACAGGATCAGGCAGGGATGATTGAACCGAGCGATCGGAGTTCCTCATCGGCGATTGGCATTTGGCGTTCCGAAGTGGATGCCGGCCGATTAGGCTCCCGGCGGGACAAGCGTATCCCTTATCGTTGCTGTGTGCGAGGCAGCGTACATATCCTTGCGCCAGGTGCGCAGGCGTGACCGCTCCCCCGACTGCATCAGTCGGGGGAGTTGCTTTTTGCGAGGATAGAATTCATACGCAAAAGAGCCCCGGACATTCGTCCGAGGCTTATCCCTCCCATTTTCCACCCCGATCTTGCGTTGGCAAAATTAGCGATCAGCGCTGGCGTCACCCGTCTCGGTTTCAGTCTCGGTTTCCATGGTTGTGTGCGCGTAAATCTGACGGGCTGTCCACACGTAAGGATAGGCCACGGTGGCAGTGCTTTCTACGGTGGGTTCGGTCGCTTCCGCGGTCTCGGATGCAGTCGGCTCCTCTGGAGGAGCTGCCATCCAGCCATGGACGCGGACAACCATGCCAACGGTGAGCTCTTCGGGTGTGGCCAGGGTGCTGCCATCCGCAGTTTGGAAGCGAATGACGGTGCCGGCGTTCACCACCACGGGAACGTCCTGGCCGAAGAAAGACTTCATGGCAGCGTTGCCGGAGACGACGTTCACCATGATCATTCCGTCGGCCAGCGCGGTTACGTCGCTGATCGTGCCGAAGAACAGGAAGTTGCGCACCTTATTAGGGGAGTTGCCTTTCCCTTTGAGGCTTTTATCCATGTTCTTGCCCTTACCGGGGGGCACTGGCGTGGACTGAGGATCTGTGGTGGCAACCACATAGGGCGTTTTATTCTTCTTGCCGTTGGGCGGGTTCTTATCGGCAGCCATTGCGGGCGTCACAGAAACGAGAGCGAAGGCGATGATGAAAAGGATTGACAGTGATTTCTTCATGGCTCTGTCCTTTCAGGAAAAAGGAGGATCAATTTCTTCACTCAGCATATAAAACGGTGGAATTAGGATTCTGTTACAAAAAACTAACTAAATACTAACTTCGGTTTGGGAAATTAACTTTTTCTTCCGGTGCGTCAATGTTCTCAGCCCCTGCGCGGGATCAGGGAAATGCATCGATCCTTAGCATTTGCGTCCTAATGGCCGTTTTGGTAAGAATCTTGCACATATCATCCCGTGACGCTTTTCTTATTGGCGATCATCTGTGTCCTTTGGTCATTCGTGTTTATAAGGTGAAGCCATGTTCGGTTTGATTACAGATATCGAGCGCGCCATGATCAAGCCTCTCGTCCCCAACGTTACACTCATCACCGGGCAGGTGATGTATACCTATCCGATGAAAGAAATCCTGACCTCCTTGCGAGAGCATTTGCTGGAGACTTTCGGCGAGCAGACCGTCGAGCTGGCGGTTGCGGTAACACGCAATGGTGATGTGGTCATCACCGCTTACGTCGCCCAAGAAGGCGAGCAGGGGGATGGAAACGCGCTGGAATAAATGGCCGCAGCGCGGGCGCGACCATCACAGCGCAGGTATCCCGCTTGCGCTGTGATTTTTAATCAAAACAATTGGCGGGAGGTAAACTAGGCGGTTGCAAGCCTGGTTTACAGTATTAGAACCGCTGTTAAAATGGTAAAATGATCCACAGAGGTTTGCTGAAAATTTCGACAAGCGGGAACTTTTTACACAATCCTCACGTCAAATAAATGCTGTTTTTTATTAATTTGCTTCCATTGCTGGCGATCTGTTCTGCTGATCCATAAAAACTCGATAAGGGGATGCCCCGTACAACCGAAGGGAGAAATATGACGGATGTCGAGGTTTTACCCGCCGTCAGGCGGAGGGATTTTCATTTCGACCTGTTCATTCCGCTATTGATCCGCCCGCGCAAGGCCATGGAAACGATCAGCGCCCAGACGCGTTCCATCTGGTTGATGCCGCTGCTGATCCTCTCAGTGCTGGCGCTAGCCGCGGTGATGGTAGCCGGGCCTTTGCGCAGGCAAGCGCTGCTCAACCAGCCGGTTGAATATCCGCAAGGATACGAATACTGGCCTCAGGAAATGCAGCAGCAGTTCGAGCAGGCGCGCACAGCCGCCGCCGGGCCGATGATCACCCACGGCTTTCCGGCGCTGGCTGCCCTGACGGGCATTTGGGCGGGGTGGCTGATACTGGGCGCGTTGTTGCACCTCTCGCTGACCTTGTTAGGCAGCCGCGCAGGGAACGTCGCGGCCATGAATGTCGTCGCCTGGGCCAGCCTTCCATTTGGTGTGCGCTATCTGGTGCAGATCGCTGCCATGCTCGTCATTCGCCAGACGATCACGAAGCCAGGATTGTCGGGTTTTGTCCCGGCCGATGGCGGCAACCTCGTGTTGTTTCTCGGCTTCTTGCTCACGGCGGTCGATCTATATCTGATCTGGCAAATCGTCCTGATCACCATTGGCGCGCGCATCATGTCGGGATTGAAAATCGGCAAAGTGCTCGTAGGCGTGCTGGTCGCCGCGCTGGTCGTCCTTTTGCTGCGCGCCGTTCCCGGTTTTGTGGGCGCCAAGCTGGGAAGTCTGAGCATCGTGCGCCCGTTTTTCTTCTGATCGTTTTATGGAAAAGGGCCCGTTTATCCGGGTGCGCGGTCTGCGCAAGATCTATCCGATGGACGGTTTCGCCGTTCACGCGCTGGCTGGCGTGGATCTGGATGTGTCTGAAGGCAGCCTGACGGTGGTGATGGGTCCATCCGGGTCGGGCAAAAGCACCTTGCTGTATCTGCTGGGCGGGCTGGATCGGGCGACCTCCGGCAGCATCACCATTGACGGCACGGCTTTGGAAGGCATGGATGAGAACGACCTGGCCATTTACCGGCGGCACAAGGTTGGCTTTATCTTCCAGTCCTTTAACCTGATTGCCAGCATGACTTCGCTGGAAAATGTGGCTTTTCCCATGCGCTTCGCCGGCGTGAGCGGACGTAAGCGCAAGGAGCGAGCCATGGAAGCCTTACGCCAGGTGGGATTGGAGAAGCGCGCCCACCACCGGCCGACCGAGCTCTCCGGGGGGCAGCAGCAGCGCGTGGCCATCGCCCGCGCCCTGGTCATGGACCCGCCGCTCATCCTGGCAGATGAGCCGACCGGAAACCTGGACAGCGCCACCGGCTACGGCATCATGCAGTTGCTGTCCGAGCTGAACCGCGAGGGGCGCACCATCCTGGTGGTGACCCATGACGCACGCATGAACCGCTTCGCCAGCGATTCGGTGCACCTGTTAGATGGGCGTATCGTGGACGAGACGGAGTACGCCGCGGCGGTGGCCTCCCCGGGCGGCAGCCATGAAATGTAAAGTCATTTTTTGAGGGAGAGAGACATGGAATTGCTAGCCAAACGCGTACCGGTTTTGCTGTTAGCGCTCATCGTCGCACTGACCGGGCTGGGATCTGCCTACCCGGTCTATTCTCAGGACGGCATAAACGATCCATCCGGAAGCACGGGGACGGCAGAGAACGAGCAACTTCAGACGACGGAGACACAGGCCGACACACCGACGGCGACGGCAACGTCCACACCCACGCCCACCCAAACCACCGAACCTCCCCCGCCGCCGGGCATGCGTCCATTGGTGATGATCAATTCCTACACCGTGGATCAGGATACAATTACGCCCGGCAAAGATTTTAAGGTCATCCTCAAGTTGAAAAATGAGGGCTCACACAACGCTATTAATATCGTAGCTTCCTTCACCCCCGGGGATCTTATCGCAGTCAGCACCGGCGGCGCGATGACGATCTATCAGATCGCACCCGGTGAGACCAAGAGTATGGTGCAGCCGTTCATCGCCAGCCCGTCGTTGATCGCCGGCAGCGTGGCCAATATCGTCGTCAATTTGACCTACACTGACCAGTCCACGGGCGACGAATACAGCGCCGCCTTCAACCTGGCGTTGCGCATCGCTTCGCCCTACACTGGCCCGGCGTTTCCGACGAAGACGCCCACTCCTGTGCAGGTCTTCCGTCCTCAACTGGTCATCAGCAGCTACAAGACGGATGTGGAGCCGCTCCAGCCCGGCACGCCTTTCACCTTAAATCTGGAGGTGCGCAATCTGGGTAACACCGACGCCAAAAGCGTGACCATGGTGCTTGGAGGCGGGGTGAACGTGGATGCGGCCTTATCTGGCACCCCCCAGCCGGGCGGTCTGCCGGGGGCTTCGGGCGAATTCACCAATTTCGCGCCGCTTGGCTCATCAAACCTGCTTTTCCTGGGCGACCTGGCTCAAGGCGCGGTCGCCAACGCGCAGCAGCGTCTGATCGTCAACACCACCCTCAACCCAGGGGCTTATTCGGTGAAGTTCTCCTTCGTCTATGTGGACGAGAAGGCCAACAAGTACGTAGACGAGCAGGTCATCACCCTGTTGATCTACCGCATCCCCCAGATTGAGATCAATTTTTACCGCCAGCCTGATCCATTGTTCGTCGGACAACCGGGTGTCTTGCCGATTCAGGTGGTTAACCTTGGACGATCCAGCGCGGTGTTGGGCAATCTCACCGCTGCCACCGACGGGGGTGAGCTGACCAATAACACCACCCTTATCGGCCCGCTCGATCCGGGCGGCTATTTCCCGCTGGATGCGAACGTGGTGCCATCCAAGGCAGGTCCCCTGGTCATCACCGTCACGGTGAGCTATACCGACGACTTCAATCAGCCTCAAACGATCACCCGCACGCTGAATCTCGATGTGCAGGAAGGAGGACCGTTGGGGCCGTCGATGGGTCCCGGCATGGGAGGCCCTGGCATGGCACCAGGAGGCGACGGAACCGGTTTACCCCCCGGGGTAGAGGGCGGGACTGCCGGTTCGGAGACCTTCTGGCAGAAGGTGCTCCGTTTCTTCAAGGGATTGATTGGACTGGACAGCGCCCAATCAACGCCCGGCGGTCCGGTGCAGCCACCCATTGAGCCGACCCCGCCGTCGAAAGGCCCGACCGTCAGGCCGATCCCGGTCGTCCCCAAAGGAGGGTAAGGGGTGCGCCTGTTCGATTTGATCGCGTTGATTGCCGAAAACCTGAGCCGGCGGAAGGGCCGTGTGGTCCTCACGGCCATTGGCGTGGTCATCGGTACGGCAGCCATTGTGGTGCTTGTCTCGCTGGCGATCGGCTTGCAGCGCAACGCTCAGCGTCAGTTCACCGGCATAGGTGATCTGACCCAGATCCAGGTCTATCCCAACTACGGCGAGGGCGGACCGATGGTCATGGCAGCAGGACCGGGCGGAAAAGCAGTCACCCAGGGCGGGCAACCGGTGAATCAAAAGCTCCTCACCACCGGCGCGCTGAAAGAGATTGCTGCCATCCCCGGCGTCAAAGCCGTCGTGCCGCACGATTATATCGGCGGCGGGCCGATCAAATTTGGCCGCCTGGAGGGTTGGGGCAGCATGCGAGCCATGGGCGTCGCGGACCTGGCTACGCTGGACTACAAGGTTCAGGCGGGCACCACACGCCTGGAGAAGGGCACCGCTGTGGTGGGCGCCGATTTCGCCAAGAACTTCATGGATCCTCGCCTGCGTCCAGGGCAGGAACCTCCTCCACCGCCCGATTTGCTCGATCAGCAGGTCAGACTGACCCTGCAGCGCTGGCTGCCGGACAGCCAGACGCCGGTCACCAAGACGGTCGTCCTGCGCGTGGCAGGCATCCTTGCCAAAACAGGCAATGAGGCGGACGTTTCATTCTTTATGAATTTCGACGAAGCGACCGCCTTCAACGAATGGATGCAGGGCCGGCGCATCAACCGCAACAAAGAGGGCTACAACAACCTCATCGTGAAGGTCGACAGCGTAGATCAGGTGCTGGAAATTGCCAAGCAGATTAACGATATGGGCTATCGAGCCGATACACCGCAGACATTCGTACAGGGGATCAACAGCTTCTTCCTACTCATGCAGGTGGTCTTCGGCGGTGTGGGCGCGGTGGCCCTGCTCGTGGCGGCTATCGGCATCGCCAACACCATGACCATGGCCATTCTGGAGCGCACCCGTGAGATCGGCCTGATGAAGGCCATCGGGGCGACCAACCGGGATGTGCTCAGCGTGTTTCTGGGCGAAGCAGCCGGCATAGGGCTGATCGGCGGGTTGGGAGGCGTGCTCATCGGCTGGGGCGGAGGGAAAGTGCTGAACGTCTTATCCGTCGCTTACCTGGCCGGACAGATGTCGCAGGGTTATGGCGCTCCGCCGGGCGAGTCGATCGTAACCCCGCTATGGTTGCTTGGTTTTGCGCTCATTTTTGCCACTTTGGTAGGGTTGCTGTCCGGTCTGTACCCGGCGTTGCGCGCCGCAACCTTATTGCCGGTCACTGCTCTGAAATACGAATAGGCCGAGATCAGGTTTTGGCTTCCGGTTTCATTGGGATGATCAAGCCGAGCTGGCGGCAGCGGGCCACCGCCGCGCTGCGATTGCGCACGTTCAGGCGCAGATACGCGCTGGAAAGCAGGTTGCGCACCGTCGAGTTTGCCACGCACAGGCGTGCCGCGATTTCGTAGGTGGTCAGATCGGGGTAGGCCGCGCACAGCGAGAGCACTTCTTGCTGTCGGGTGGTGAGCAGCGGCCCCAGCTCGCCGGATTGACGCCTGAGCAGCTTCTGGTGAACGGCCTGCGAAAGGTAAATTCCCCCGGCGGCGATCGAGGTAATCACAGAACCAAGCTGGCGGATCGAAGCCTGGTCGTCTTTCAGGATATATCCGCTGGCCCCGGCTTCCATCACCGCTTTTACCAGCGTGTACTGGTTGTGCATGCTGATGACCAGAATGGACAGCGTCGGGTAGACTTGCAGCAATTTGGGTATCAGATAGAGAATGGGATAGGGATTGGCGTTCTGAGGAGAGGTGGGCACGGTGACGTCCAGCAGCAGGACGTCGGTGGGGTGCTCTTTGAGCATTGGCTCCAGCTCCTCGCCGAAGGAAGCCACTCCAACGACCGAGATTTCGGGAATACTGCTCAGGCGGTAGAGGTATCCATCCACGATGCTCTGGTGATCATCCAGGATGGAGACCCGGATTTTGGCGGCTGGTTTCATATTTCGATTGTATAACGGAAACACTGAAATTTCTATTTCCGACGCGCGTAGAGACAGAAAACGGTACAAATGTCTAGCTGAATAGCTGTATAGACTATTTCCAATGTCCGTGAATCGAGATATAAAGAATGTAACCACACAGGTGAAGCGAGAGGTCGAAAATACAGCTTTGAGATGAGCTCACAAGGGGAAAGCTCATCCAATCGTCAGGGTTGTGGGCGCATGCATGGACGCTCACAACCTTTTTATTCCTATTCTGTCCAGGTTCTTTCGCAACTCGGGAACCAAATCCCCGTATTGGGTATATAAGAATAGAAAGAAGGGGTGCGAAAATGAAGATTCGTGGATTTCTCGGATTATGGATCGGCGCAGCGCTGTTGGCCGGCTGTATTTCCCCATTCAATGCCATCGTGGGTTCCGGCAAGATGGTTTCTGAGACGCGTGAGGTTTCGGGGTTTGATACCGTGGCGCTCAGCGGGGTGGGTGATTTGACCATTATCCAGGGGGATAAGGAGGGATTGACCATCCAGGCTGAGGACAACCTACTCCCGGAGCTGACCTCAGAGGTGCGGGGCAGCACTCTTTACCTGCAAACCAGGAATGGGGTGAACGTCATGCCGACCAAGGGCATCCAGTACACGCTGCATGTCAAAAACTTGCGCGGGGTCAACATTTCGGGGTCGGGGAGCGTGAGCGCAGATAGGCTCGTCACGGCCGGCCTGAATGTGAACCTGAGCGGCTCCGGCAGGGGCAACCTGAGTCAGGTGGATGCCCAATCGCTCGACGTGCGCATCTCAGGCTCGGGTCGCTTTGACCTTTCTGGTCAGGTCGATTCGCTGGATATCGCCATCAGTGGCTCGGGGAAGTTTGACGCCGGGGAATTGCAGACGCGCCAGGCGCAGGTCACCATCAGCGGTTCGGGCAGCGCAACTTTGTGGGTGGAGGACAACCTCTCGGCGCGCATCAGCGGAAGCGGGCGCATTTCCTATTATGGATCGCCGACTATTTCGGAGAGCGTCAGCGGCAGCGGTTCGATGACCAGCCTGGGCATCAAATGATCGGTTAGAAGCTGCCCACCGCGGCAGCAACGTCGTCAAATTGCTTGAAATAAGGGCCGATCCCGACCAGTTTCATCGAGTCGCGGATCGGTTCTTTGAGCCCAACCAACACCACCTCCCCACGGTGCCACCGCCGCGAGGTCTTCTGCGCCCGGATGAGCGTCCACCAACCGGCGCTGGAAAGGAAATCCACCTCGCTCATGTCGCAGACGATGCGGAAACGATTATTGATCTGCAAGTCGGTGAGCACCTGAGCCAACTGCGGCGCAGTGAAGTTATCGATGCGTCCCTTGACCTTCACAACGTCACAGCGCTTGAATTGCGTAACTGTGCACTCCATGGGCTGGAGCCTCCCTGTACAGACCCAATGTCACATGTAAACACCGATTTTCCTGTTTATTTTGTCGATCAGAAAGCGCCCGCTTTTCTGAAGATCATCCTTCTGCCCCGCTCTTATCGTTACCAGTTTGTGGAGATGATAAACGCCTGCCGCAATGCTGTTTCCCATCAGTGATGCAGTTCGACCTGCTGGTCATCCCCACGAGCATCTGGTATCGAGCGATTCTCCCTCCTGGCCCATCCAATCATGGAAGGAAACGCTGGCTTACAGGTTGCGCCGGTAAACCCGATGGACGCGGTAGGGTTTACCGCCCATGCGCAGGATGTCGCTGCGCATCTGGGAAGCCGTCTCTGCGTTTTGGGGGATATCGACGTATTTGAAGTGGTACACGTCCATCAGCTTAAGCATCTCGTTGTAAAGTAAGGCGTTTGCACCGCGCCCATGATACTGGGGCAGCACGCCTCCGCCATTGGCTGTAACCCAGGTGGTGCGGCGAATCTCCAGCAATATATCTGCGATTGCCCAGGGCGTCAACCGTCCTTTAGCCCGTTGGAGAGCAGCTGAGATGTCCGGGAATGCAAGGGCGAAGCCGACGACCTCATCTTTGAGGGTGATGATCTTGATCAGATTGGGATCGCCGATGGTCAAGAGCTGGCTGACCATGAAATCTACTTCGCGGGGCGTCAGGGGATAATATTCCCAATTTTCTACGAAGGCATGGTTGTAAGCCTCGCCAATGCGATGAGCCCAGCTTACCAGTTCGCGTTTATTCTTGAACGGGTGAACCTCGAATTTGTTCCGTTCCATCACCCGGCGGGCAATTTCTTTGATTTCCCCAGGAAAACGGAAGGTGGTGGTTTCCAAAAGGAAGGAGGTGAAGTCCACTTCTTTCACGAATCCCAGGTTTTCGACCAGGCGAGCATAATATGGGAAATTGTAACTGTACATGTTCATCATCTGGCGGTACTGGAATCCGTCGATGAGGATACCATAGCCATCGAAGGATGCCAGCCCGCGCGGACCGACGATCTCGACCAGGCCGTGTGCGTGCGCCCAATCGAAGGCGCGCTCGAAAAGCGCCTGTACCGCTTCGGAATCATCCTCGCTGTCGAACAGGGTGAAGTGAGCCTGTTTTTTCCCGTGATATTTATTGAAGTGGTCATTGTTCATCACCCCCAGACGAGCCACATCACGGCCGTCGCGCACGGCGATGAAGAATTCCGCCTGGGAATGCTCGTAATAAGGATGTTTCTTGGGGTTTAACATGGTCTTCACGTCGCTGATGAGCGGCGGGACGAATTGAGGGGTATCCTTGTAAAGGCGGAACGGGAGCATGACGAAGCGATGAATCTGTGATGGGTTGGAAAAGTCGACTTTCTCAATCGTGAGCATCATCTCATCCCTACATCTGGTATTTGACTTTGGTTTTAACTAGCAGGTGTTTCACAGAAAGCGGGTTGTACTGCACCCAGTAATATAACCCTCTTTGTGAATATGGGATACAGGAATGGGCTGAGAAATTATTACAGCGTTTTAGAAGTGAAAAAACGCCCTCATTTCAACCAAAACTCGATGACCGAATATAATTCATCCAGAGTTGAGAAAAGATCCTATGCAAATAAAACCGTTTTTGGTATGGGTACTGATGATATCCCTCCTTGCTTCCTGCGCCGCACCGGCCAAAAGCTCATCGCAGACATCAACCTCGCCGGTATCCGCGCAGATCACGGTGATGGCGGCTGCCTCGCTCACGGATGCGTTCGAGGAGATCGGGCGATTGTATCAAGAACGCCATCCGGGCGTAAAAGCGGTGTTTAATTTTGGCGGCTCACAGCAGCTTTCGCAGCAGATCGCTCAGGGTGCCCCGGCTGACGTCTTCGCCAGCGCCGACAGCAAACAAATGGAGGTAGCGGAACAATCCGGCAGAGTGGCGGCCAGGGATGTGGTTGCCTTCGCGCACAACCGCCTGGTGGTCATCCTTCCTCGGAGCAATCCGGCCGGCATCACCCGCCTTCAGGACCTGGCCAGGCCGGGGTTAAAGCTCGTCATCGCCGCGGAAGAGGTGCCGGTTGGGAGCTACACAATGATTTTCCTGGAAAAGGCTTCTGAGGATGCCGCCTTTGGCGCCGATTTCAAGCAAAAAGTGCTGGCCAACGTTGTCTCCTATGAAGAAAATGTCAAATCAGTGGTGAGCAAAGTTGAGCTGGGCGAGGCCGATGGCGGCGTGGTCTACATCAGCGATGCGAGCGGGGCAGAAGCCGATAAGGTGCGACAAATTCCCATCCCTGATGCGCTGAATGTGTCGGCTGATTACCCGATCGCCGTATTGAATGACAGCCGGCACCCATCCCTGGCAAGAGATTTTGTGGATCTGGCGCTCTCCGCCGATGGGCAGGCCATCCTTGCGAAGTACGGGTTCATTCCGGTAAAACCGTGACGGCAGCGGCCTTGCCTTCCAGTACATTTCGACCATTGAGCTTTTATCTGGCGCCAACCCGGACGTGTTTCGATGGATAGTTTCAGGTGCCTCGAAGCTCATTCAAATTTTATGTTTCCAAGATGATACAATTTGTATCGATGGTTTTAAATTGAAAGCGTCAAGCCTGGAGGAAGATGGATCCCAGGATGGAAGATAATAAGGCGACGGAAAAATCCATAAGTTGGTGGGCGCGTTTGAACGATCTCGTCGGTGGCTTAAAGCTCTCCGAAGGGCTTTTGCAGGTAGTTGCCGCTGGCCTGGTCGGCCTGGGAACCGGCGCGGGAGTCTGGCTGTTCAAGCAAACTTTCGCGTACATCCACATTCTGCTTTTCGATGATCTTGGCGGCCTGCTGACCCGCCTGGCAGGCCGTTGGACGCTGATATTCGTTCCGGTGGTGGGCGGACTGCTGGTCGGTCTGATCAGGGTTTATTTTGTCAAGGCTGAACGCCATGAAGGAGTGGCCGGCATCATGGAAGCCGTGGCGTTGGCAGGTGGGCGCCTGCGTTACCAGCGCATGCCACTCAAGGTGTTTCTCTCAGCGCTTTCCATCGGCAGCGGTGCTTCAGTCGGACCGGAGGATCCGTCGGTGCAATTGGGGGCCAACCTGGGCGCGATGTTTGGTCACTGGCTGCACTTCTCGGATGAACGCGTCCGCGCCCTGGTGGCAGCTGGGTCGGCCGGTGGCATTGCTGCGGCTTTCAATGCACCGATCGCCGGCGTGTTCTTCGCCCTGGAGATTATTATGGGCGAACTGAGCAGAGGCGCCTTGATGATTATTGTCTTGGCGGGGGTGGTCTCGGCGGCGTTCATCCAGGCAGTTTCAGGGGCGCAGCCAGCCTTCGCGGTCCCCTCATACGCTTTAAACTCTGCCTGGGAATTGCTTTTGTATCTTCTATTGGGTGTGTTGGCGGGGGTGATCTCAAGCGCCTATATCCGTTTAATCTATCTGTTTCATGATGCCATCCAAAGGGTCAAGATTCCCCTTTGGTTAAAGCCGGCTTCGACGGGTCTGGCGCTGGGATTGGCCGCTCTATTCCTGCCGAATTTACTCGGCACCGGCTACGACAGCATCGAGCTGACCCTCAATGGAACTCGTATGACATTGGCCTTCTTGCTCCTGCTTCTAGTGGGCAAGCTGATTTTCACTCCGCTGAGTCTCGGAGGCGGTTTCACCGGCGGAATGTTTGCTCCTTCGCTCTTTCTTGGGGCCATGCTGGGCGCCGCCTACGCCCATGGTATGCAGATACTGCTGCCAGGATTGAAGATTGTCGCGCCCGCATTTGCGATGGTCGGCATGGCGGCAGTGCTGGCTGGAGCGGTCAATGCACCTCTTACCGCCATATTGCTGCTTTTCGAGATGACCAACGATTATCGTATCATCCTGCCGTTAATGATTGCGGTGGTGGCCGGATTAGTAGTCAGCCAACATCTGACCCATGAGTCTGTCTATACCCTGGCGCTGCTGCGCAAGGGCATTCGCCTCGAGCGGGGTCATGATGTGGAGGTGTTACAGGGGCTCAGCGTCCAAGAGGTCATGCGCAAAGATGTAACCACCATTTACGAGGACGATACGCTGGCAACGGCTGCCGATCTATTGTTCAAGCTGCACCGGCACGGGGTGGTGGTAGTCGATCATGCAGGAAAGCTAGTGGGCGTATTTGCCTTGCAGGATCTCAATAAGGTTGATCCTCAGCAATGGCCCAATTTGAAGGTTGGGGAGATTTGCACGCATGGCGTGCTGGTCACTCATCCGGACGAGACATTGGGTGAGGCTTTACAGCGCATGAGTGCGGCTGACGTCGGACGTCTTCCGGTGGTCGCGCGTGAAGACCCCCGGCATATTCTTGGAATCCTTAGACGAGCGGACGTGATTCGCGCCTACGATATTGCACTCACCCGCCGGGTCACACTGCGAAACCGGGCTCACCAGGTTCAATTGGGCACCTTTAGCGGAATGGATGTCGAGGAGATTTTGATCGCCGATGGTTCCCCTTGTGCAGGCAAGCGGATGAGAGAAGTCCCTTGGCCTCACGATTGTGTGGTTGCATCGTTACAACGAGATGGACAGACGCTCATCCCGCGTGGAGACACACAGCTTCAAGCTGGCGACCTGCTACTTGTAGTTGCCGAAGGATCGGCGCGAGAAAAGGTGTTACAGGTGTGTCGGCCGGATAGAACCAAAGGGACTTCGCCATCGCACAGAGCGGCGGAACACAAATGAAATAAAAACCGGCGCGGAGGACTTTCACACCATCAGCCAGTCACCACCCATTGTGGCTTTTAACCGAGCGTGAAATCCTAAGGGGTAATCAATTCGTCTCTCCTTTGAGAGATTCCAAAACTTTCCAGGGTGGGTTATGATTGGGTAGATCGGCAAAGTCGGATCGAGGGCCATGCAAGCGGAAACCAAACGACTCATTTTGCTGGCGGATGATGAGACAGCCATAACCGCCAATTTGGCAGCGTTTCTGGAGCGGGCCGGTTTCCGCGTGATCACGGCCGGCGATGGCCAATCCGCCCTGGAGCAGGCGGCCAGTCACTCCCCGGAGCTGATCATCCTCGACGTGCTGATGCCGCAGCTGGATGGACGGGAGGTGTTGCGCCGGCTGCGTCATTCCGGCGACTGGACGCCGGTAATCTTGCTCACGCAGGTGGGCGAATCCGCGGAACGAGCCCTGGCCCTCGAAGAAGGCGCCGACGATTACCTGAACAAACCCTTCGATCCGTACGAGCTGGTGGCCCGCATTCACTCCGTGCTGCGCCGCGCCACGCCTGGTCGTCCGTCGCTGGCCAGCGCCTGGCAGCTCTCCTGTCATGCAGGCGATCCACAACGCGCCCTGATCATCGATCGTCGAGCGCGACGCGCCACGCTCAATGGGCAGGTGCTTTCCCTCACCCCAAAAGCCTACGCACTACTCGAATATATGATGGTGCATCCAGATGAATTGCTCACCCGTGAGCGTCTGCTCGACGCCGTATGGGGCTGGGCTTATCCGACCGGCACGCGCACGGTGGATACCCGCATGGCCGAACTGCGCCGGGCGTTGGATGACGATCCGGGGGCGCCAGCTTTTATCGAAACCCTGCCGGGGGAAGGATACCGTTTCATCGCTCCGGTAAAGGCGGCGGCGTGAAGCGAAGCTGGCTGCCCTGGATTCTGGCGGTAACCCCGCTTCTTCTGGCGTTGGCTGCTGGCCTGTGGATTCAGACGCGTTACCATCCGTTACCGCTGCTGGTGGTGCGCGCCGATCCGGGCACCTGGCTGTATGTTATAGGGGGGCTGATCAGCGCCTTGGCGCTGCTGTACTTGGCCGGTTCTCAGCGGATGCGCTGGCGCAGCCGCAAATTCATCGAGGAGGAACGCGCGGCAGCCGATGACGCCCGCCGTCGCTTCCTGCGCCGCCTGGATCACGAGTTGAAAAACCCACTCACCGCGCTGCGCGCAGCGCTGGCCAACCTGAGCGCAGAAATTACCACCTCGGATGGTGAGCGCACCGCCCAGGATGCGCAGCGCCTCGTCGAGCGCCTGAGCCGGCTGGTAGCCGACCTGCGTAAGCTTTCTGACCTTGAGGAAAGGCCCATCGAGCAGCTCCCGGTTGATCTGGGCGAATTGCTGGAGGAAGTGGTGGAGGCCGCCAGCAATCACCCGGCCTATTCCCGGCGCAAGGTGAGCCTGGTGGTCGCCCAGGTTCCCTGGCGTTTGCCCCCGGTGATCGGAGACCGCGATCTGTTAAGCCTGGCGTTTTACAACTTGCTCGATAATGCTCTCAAATTCACCCGCGCCGATGACGCCATCGAGGTGCGCGCGCTCGAGGACGGGCATTCCCTGTTGGTCGAGGTCGCCGACACCGGCCCAGGCATTCACCCAGACGATCAACCGCGCATCTTTGAGGAGCTGTACCGCGGAGCGAATGCAGGCGGCAGCGAAGGCAGCGGCCTGGGGCTGGCCCTGGTGCAGCGAATTGTGACCAGGCACGGCGGCAGCGTGGCGGTCCGCAGCCGTGCAACCGGAGAAGGGGGCGGCGGGACGGTCTTCAGCGTGCGCCTGCCGCAGGCCTGATTGTTTCAAATTCGTAACAGGACAGTGACAGGCCGGTAACATCCCTGTGGTATGCTCAAATTCAGGGAAGGGGAATTCAGGCCGGTTTGCGCGCTTGCCCGGTTCCCATGGAGGCACAACCCGATGAAGCCCAGCTCAAAGGTCCTGGCAGCTCTCACCCTTTCCGCGGGTCTGTTGTTGGCGGCCTGTGGCAGTTTGACTATTGAAGTGCAAATGCCGGGCGGCGCGCCCCAGCCAACTTCCTTTCCAACCCCTGCAATTCTTTCTCCCACGGCCACCCGGCAAAGCCCGACGGCATCGCCGACACCCACGATCATCAGCACGAGCCAGTCCGATGTGCGCCTGGGCCCCGGCACGCCGGTTACCGTCACTGCCATCCACATGCTCGACCAGGAGATGGGCTGGGCCATCGGCCAGGCCAGCGGCGACACATCCGCCCGCGTCTTTCGTACGGTTGACGGCGGCTATTCCTGGCGGGATGTGACCCCTTGGCGCGCCTACGACCTGGCCGAGGGCGAGGACGTCAGCGCGGTGGGTTTCTTTTCGACCGCCCAGCGCGCCTGGGTGGCTTTCTATCGGCGACCGCCTGCGCCACGCCCGATCAGTGCGGTGGTCTGGTACACGGCCGATGCCGGGTCTTCGTGGACCGCAGGCCAGCCGCTGGATTTAACCAACCTTCCCCTGGATCTCTACGTCCCATCCAATATGGGCTTTACGGACAACCAACATGGTTGGCTGTTGGTGCATCTGGGCGTGACCGCCGGGCGCGATGCGGTGGCTCTGTTTACCACTCAGGATGGCGGCATGAACTGGCAACGCAGCACTGATCCGGGGACTGGAGCATTGAGCGATGCCTGCGCCAAATCGGGCGCGGCCTTCAGGGATGCACTCAATGGCTGGATTGTGGGGGACTGCGGCGGGATCGTGCCCGGCGTTTACCTGTTCAAGACATCCGACGGGGGGCATACCTGGCAGCCCCAGCGGTTGAACCCGCCGGCGGATTTTCAGAACCTGTATCAGGATGCGCGCAATAGCTGCGGCGTGACCACCATCGAATTATTGCCGGGTAGATTCGGTTCTATGCAAGTGCGCTGCTTCCCAGGAGGAGCCGCCCGGGCGCGATCCTGGCTTTATACCACGCTGGATGGCGGTCAGACCTGGACGCCGTACGCGCTACCCACCGCCTATGGTAGCGTGCAATTCCTCTCTCCGCTGCAAGGCTGGTATCTGGGCGCCAGCAGCACCGAAGCCACTGCGGAGATCCGCCTGTACCGCACAGTTGATGGGGGCGCCACCTGGGAGCCGATCGTCAGCCTGGGATGGACTGGCGCTTTGGATTTCGTCAACAGCCAGAGCGGGTGGGTGGCAGCCCGGGCCGGAGACGCCCAGGCTCTGGTGGCGACTTCCAACGGCGGCCTGGCCTGGCGCGAAATCAAGCCCGTGACCGCGCCCTGAATGAAATTTTGCGGGCCCATCCCTCGGTGTAGAAAGTTGGGAATGTGATGTCAAGGCAAGAGATGGCGAAAATCATCGTTGGGTTCATGATCCTGGCTGGATCAGGACTGCCATCTTGCGCTACTACAGTGGAAATCGAGGTGGAGGAAACGACCTTCCCTAGTAAGACCGCCATGGCGGCGGTCGAATCCCGGAAGGATCATCCCACCCCCACTGCCGCCATAACAGTCAGGGCACCGACAACTCAAGTTACTCCGTTATTACCGCCAATTCAGCCAACAGGCAGTCGACCCTACGAGGTCCTTTTTACCACACCGGCCGGCGAGAACGGACTGCATTACGAAGGCGTCGACCAACCGGAAAGGTTCAGGTGGGGACCCACGGCTTTCACTCTTGCGCCCGATGACAGTTTTTGGATTGTGGATGGACCCGGGCAAAGGCTCATGCATTTCGACACCAACGGGGCGCTGCTTGGAAAGATTAATTATCAGGATTTCGCGGTCGGTGTGAGCGATGTGCATACCTACGCAGGGGACATCTATGTGCTCGACTCGGCCGCAGTGCCGCCCAAATTGTTCCGCTTGAGCGAGGATGGCAAGGTTTTGGCGAGCTATGGTCTGCCCGAATCGTATCAACAGACCTACGGCCTCCTCAGAACCTTCAGGGTGGGCGAAAAGGGGGAGATTATCGCTGAATACGCGGGCAGCAAGCTGGTCGAGCTGGTGGATGCTCACGGCCAGCAAACTTTTCGCGAGCTGGATGGGTATATTTATTATGGCAGGATTTACCGCAACCTCGGGGCCGGTGCAGATCCATACCATGCCTTTTTCCAGGCTGGAGACGATACGATCGAGATCGCCGCACCCAACCAGGTTGACGTGCTGGATTTACTTTCAGTCCAGACGGACGGCAGCTTCTGCCTGCTGGTTCAAGAAGTATGGAGCGGCGTGCCCCTCCAGGTAGATTTGACGGTGCGGTGCTACACATCCACGGCAGAATTTTGGGGCATCGCACGGGTGCCTTTGGCCGACCAGTTTGTTTACGTTGAACACAGTGTTGCTGCCGGAGTCAATGGAAACATTTACGCCCTGCTAACTCAGCGCGATTTCGTCGAGCTGTTACGCCTGAATTTCTTTAAAGAGCTATATCCCATCCTGCCGCCCGCACATGAGAGCGTTATGCCGGGGTAAGAAATCAATATAAACCAGGATTACGAGGATGAAAAGCACCGCACTCTCGCGCGACTTACCCTCGCCGGATATGGAGGCTATGAACCGCCTGATCTCAGCTTTACAGGACCAGGCCTTCACTTTGGCCTATTATGTACTCAGCGACGAGGATAAGGCCGAGATGGCCGCACAGGAGGGCATTCAGCAGGTCTGGCGTGAGTTCAGGCGCAAGAGGGCGCCACGGGTCTCGAAGTTTGAGCCCAGCGGCCGAGCCCAGATACTGGCCGCAGTTTTGCGCGTCTGTGCAAGAACGAAAACCAGACGCGATGGAGCGCCCAGGCAGGGTACAGTTTCGTCAGCCGAGGGGCTGCATGCCGGCCTGGTCTCGCTGGCTTTCGAAGAGCGGGCAGTATTGGTGCTGGTGGACGTGCTGAAGCTGGATTATGCTGAGGCGGCCGCGGTCATCGGGCGGCGGGCGCAGGCGGTAAGGAAAAGTCTGGCACAGGCCAGGCAACACCTGTGTGAGGCCATCAGAACCCATACCGAATAAAATCCCCTGTTGTAATCATAGATTCACTTTTATATGGGTGTGACGGGGGTCACAAAGCTGGGTGATCACGGTCACATTTGCTTATGATCTCCACCTCTAGCCGAGGGATGGTCAAGCGGATATAGTAATGACGGCACTTAACTCGCGACCGCCATGGGTATAATCAAAGTGGTTGGTCAGATGAGGAGGGAAGTATGACCTTTTGGCGTAAAAATGCATTGACACTTTCTTTGATTCTTGTGTTGGCGCTGACCGCCTGCACTTCCGCAGCGGCGCCAACGGTGCGTCCGACCTTCGAATTTCGTTTTCGCTCGACGCCGACTGCGACGCCGGAGCCAACCCAAACCCCCGCGCCCAGCGCTACTGCGCAACCCTCTCCGACGCCCACGCTTGCGCCGCCCGCGACCCTGAGCGGCAAGATCACCTATGTGCAGGGTAACGCAGTCTGGGTTCAAGACCTGGCAAGCGGGCAAAAAACCAGGGTGACGCCCCAACTGTCCGGTTTTCAAAGCCCGGCCTGGTCGTCATCGGGAAACTGGCTGGCTTTCCTGATTGGTACCGAGCTATGGAAAGTGGGCGCGGATGGTAAGGGATTCGACGCCGTCGCTCGAGGTGTCTCGGTGCACGCGTTTGCCTGGTCGCCAACCACAGATGAACTGGCTTACGTCACTGGTGATGCCGAGCTCTGGCTGGCGCAAATCGGTCCAAGTGCTTCCAAACCGGTGCGCTTGATCTCGTCCAAGGGCGGTCCGGTCAGCGGAGTGCGCGTGGAGGGGCTGCCGTATTGGAGCCCGGACGGCAGTCAGATCGCTGTGGCGGTTGACAATCCAACCGGAAGTGGTGGTGCGCAGTACGCCGGATTGTGGGTGGTGGATGCGAAGGACGGCGCGAACCCAAGAGAAGTGTACTCGGCCGGGACGCCCCCTCCTTATGGGGTCGCTCTAGCGGGGTGGACGCCAGACGGCAAGTCGCTGCTCTACTGGCCGAATCCGGCTTTCTCGGCATCGCTGGCAGCGGACGGCCAGGTAATGTCTATCGCACCCCTGGCCCAATCCTCCGGCCTGCCGAAGCAGGTGGGGCCGACGCTTGAGCAGCCAGGCGTGTGGGACGGCACGAAAGATGGGGCATATATAGCGATTATGTCCGGTTACGGAAGGCAGACCTGGGAGAACAAGCAGATACAGGTCTATTCTACGGAGGATGGCAGCCGCTGGACGGCCAGCGCGCCTGGCGTCATCGGACTTTACCCGCGTTTCTCCCCAGATGGCCAATGGCTGGCATACGTTGGCGGCGCAGACCTGGGTGACGTAGCCGCGGTGACCAATCCGCTGGAATTCGGCCGTCATCTTTGGCTGGCTGACTTGAAAGGCAACCAACAGCGTCAACTCACCAACGATGCCAACTACAGTGATGGTCCAGCCACCTGGATGCCAGATGGGGAGATTCTGTTCCCGCGCATGACGGCGGATGGAACGGTATCGATCTGGGCACTGTGGCCGTGGGAGGCGGGGCAGCAGCCGACCAAATTGGTGGATGGCCTCTCTTTGCCAGGTGGACGCTTCGGTTATTACGGCTACGTGGATTGGTCCACTGCTTTTTCCTTCTGGCCGGGGAACGCAGCGCAAAAGTAATCTACTGCTGAACGATTCATGCTTGAGAAAATGGCGTCCGAGCGATTCTCGGCGCCGTTTTCAGTTAAAAGTCCGTCGATAAAATCCGCGACTATTTCATGCTCACCGATTTAACAAGCGAACAATCACATTGAGCACGATGGTCAGCAACACGCTAAGCAGGATCGAACCGAGTATCGGGATGAAGCATGAACCGCCGGGGAAATCGATGCGCAAGGTGCCGGGCAGCTCAGTGCGCCCGAGGAGGCGGCCCGCCAACCAGATAAGGCCACCGGTCAAGGCCAGGACAATGCCGATTACTGCCAGCCAGCGTCCAAGGGTCTCCAGACTTCCCATGACTCAATTCTCTCCGGTCTCGATTGTTGTGATGGATAAATTATATCCTCGGCCGGCCTTGATTTTATCAAGACAACCGAATTCGACATTCGGATCATAAAATCTGTAAAATAATATAAGCGGCCCTTCAAATTGTGACCCTTTTCGCATGGCGGAGGTATAATCGCTGAGTCCTCGACGCAGAGCGCTGATGTTGCCGCCTCGGAGTGAGCGAGCCAGGGCCTAAGCCTGCCAGAAAGATCGTTAGCAGGCATTCTTTCGCCAAGGAGGTAGCGGATGGCTTCCGAAATCCGCTTATTCAAGACAGGCCAACCCCACGAGCGGGGTCTGAACTTGGCGGACCTGGTCGTTTTACTCGCCGTAGGGGTGGTGGTGTACATCGGCGTGCGTCTGTCTTTGGATGCGCCCAGGGTCATTCATGGACCAGAGATCTCGCTCTCGCCCCTGATGCTGCCTTTTTACGCCGTGCTATCGGTCGGGCGCATGCTTCTGGCTTATATCTTATCCCTGGTATTTTCAATCATATATGGTTACGTCGCAGCAAACAATAAACGGGCGGAGAAGGTTCTTTTGCCGCTGCTCGACGTACTGCAGAGTGTTCCCATCCTGTCCTTCCTTCCGGTAGTGCTGCTCAGCTTCAGTGCGCTCCTGCCTGCCAGTACAGCAGCCGAGCTCGCTTCTGTGGTGCTGATCTTCACCAGTCAGGCCTGGAACATGACTTTCGCCTGGTACCAATCGTTAACCACAATTCCAACGGAACTGCGCGAGGCCAGCGCAATCTTCCGCCTAAATGCCTGGCTGCGTTTGAAGACGCTGCAACTACCATTCGCGGCGCTCAGCTTGATCTGGAACAGTATGATGAGCTGGTCAGGCGGGTGGTTTTTCCTGATGGCGGCCGAAATCTTCACCGTAGGCCAGCGCGACTTTCGTCTGCCGGGCCTGGGCGCTTACCTGAGTGTGGCAGCTAATCAAGGCAACATACTCGGCCTGGCTTACGGCATCGCCGCGCTGGTGGTCATTATTGTTTTATTGGACCAGTTCGTCTGGCGTCCGCTGCTGGCGTGGGCGGACCGTTTCAAGCTGGAGATGGTGGAGAGCGAAAATCCGCCGACCTCCTGGTTCTATGACGTATTGAGCCAATCCCGCCTGGTGGCGCGTTTCGGCCAAAGGGTGATTCATCCGCTGATAGAGAAGGTCGATGCGCTGATGGGGCGCTGGTTACCGGCAAGCTATCCGGTCACCGCGGAAGGAAATCGCCGCCGCTGGCAGGAAATGGCTGTGTTCTCTGTCATCGGCCTGGGATTGGCCTATGGAGCATATCGCGCGTTTGGAATGCTGGTCGTAATTTCCATGGTGGGTTGGGGCCAGATTGTCATCGGCCTGGCAACCACCCTATTGCGGGTCATTACGGCGCTGATCATCACGCTGGCCTGGACAGTCCCGTTGGGTGTGTTGATCGGGACGAACAAACGCGCCGCCAGCGTACTCCAGCCTCTGGTGCAGGTTATGGCTTCAATACCGGCCACAGCCCTATTCCCGGCCTTTCTCCTGATACTCATTGCTCTGCCGGCTGGCCTGAACATCGCAGCGGTGCTGTTGATGCTGATGGGCACCCAATGGTACCTGCTATTCAATGTGATCGCTGGGGCGGCAGCCATCCCACAAGATTTGAAATACACCGCGACGATGCTCGGGTTGAGCCGCGCTGAACGCTGGCGCACGCTCATCCTGCCGGCGCTTTTCCCCTATCTCGTCACCGGCAGTATCACCGCATCGGGTGGGGCATGGAACGCATCCATCGTGGCGGAGTACACCGTGTTCGGGGGCCGGGCTTACCACGTTACGGGTATCGGCGCAGTGATCTCGCAGGCGACGGCCAGCGGGAATTTCCCGATGCTTCTGGGAGCAACGCTCAGCATGATCGTGGCGGTCGTTTTGATCAATCGCCTCTTCTGGCGTCGTCTATACCATATAGCCGAGGAACAATACCGGATGGAGTGAACCATGAACGATGATGGGCGGAATCTGTTGGAATTAAGCCACGTGAGTCAGGCCTATGGCAGCGGCGCGAAGCGTTTTACCGCCGTTCACGATATTAACCTGAAGCTTGACGAGGGTGAATTCGTCGTCTTGTTAGGGCCGTCCGGATGCGGCAAGAGCACTTTGCTGCGCATCATCGTAGGCTTGCAAAAACCGACTGAAGGCGTCGTGGTATACAAAGGCGCTCCCCTGGTGGGCGTCAATCCAAACGCTGCCATCGTCTTCCAGACCTTCGCCCTGTTCCCCTGGCTGACTGTTCAAGAGAACGTGGAGGTGGCGTTGAAGGCGCGCGGCGTGCCCGTCAAGCTACGCACCGCCCGCGCCGTCGACTTGCTCGACCGCGTTGGACTAGACGGTTTCGAGACCGCTTACCCTCGTGAGCTCTCTGGCGGTATGCGCCAGAAGGTCGGTTTCGCGCGCGCCATGGCGGTGGAACCCGAGCTGCTCTGCCTGGATGAGCCTTTTTCGGCCCTGGACGTGCTTTCAGCGGAATCGCTGCGCGGCGAGCTGCTCGAGCTGTGGCTCAACGGGCGCATTCCGACCCGCGCCATTTTGATGGTCACCCACAACATCGAAGAAGCCATATTCATGGCCGACCGAATCGTGGTTATGGATAAAGAACCTGGGCGGGTAGTGGCTGAATTCAAGGTGGGATTGCCGCACCCGCGCGATCGTAAATCGCCTGCCGTTCTCGATTTGGTAGACCAGACCTACGCGCTTTTAGCAGGCCAGACTCAACCAGAAGCCATCGAGATGGGCTCGGCTCCTGGCGAACCGGGTCCCAAACGCCGCCTGCCGTATATTACCATCAGCGATCTGGCCGGATTGCTGGAACACCTGGGCGAACAGCCCAATAATCGCGCAGACCTGTACCAGATGGCTGCCAACCTCAAGATCGACTCGGATGATTTGCTGAAGGTGGTCGAAGCTGCCGAGCTGTTGGGCTTCGCCACCATTGCACAAGGCGACGCAACCCTCACTCCGCTGGGGGAAACGTTCGCCGAAGCCTCTATTCTGGCGCGCAAGGAGATCTTCGCCTCACGATTACGGCGCCTGCCCTTCTTCCGCTGGCTGCTCAACCTCATCGGCGCCTCGGAAGGCTCACGCTTGCGCTGGGATGTGGTCGAGACTGCCCTTGAGTTGGAGTTTCCCCATGATGAAGCGGTGCGCCAGCTCGAAACGGCCATCAACTGGGGCCGCTATGCTGAGGTGCTGGCGTACGATGACGACGAGAACGTCTTTTACCTGGAGCCAGCGAGCATTGCGCAAGCCTGAGACGAAATCCAAGTATGCCATGAAGGAGAATGCGTCAGAAGGCTGGCGAACCCGCTTTAGTCAGCGGCGGTCATGGGGCGATGAGAGGATGGATCTCCTGCCAGTGCAGACCGCCGTCGGTAGAAGTCACCAGGGCGACTGCTTTCGCGGAATGCGCGATCACCCAGCCCAGCGTGGGGCTGACGAAATCCGGCTGGCCGCTCCAGGAAACACGCGAGCGGGCCTCCCAGGTTTTGCCGCCGTCGAGGGTGCGATAGAAGCGGCCGTTTCCCAGATACCAGCCCAGGCTGGCATCGGTGAAGTGCATTGCGCCGCCCCCTGCGGGTAATTGCCGCGGCTGCCAGGAAGCACCCCCATCACCCGTCACGAAAAGCCAATCCTGCGCCCTGGATGGATCATAGCGGTTGCATGTGACTAATAATCTTCCGTTCTGCTGGTCGGTAAAAACTGGTGGGAAGGCGCCGCACAAATTGGCTTCGCTGGTGAACAGCTCTGGCAGGGCGGCGGGCGCAGGCAGGCTGACCGCATTCCAGGTGTTGCCGCCGTCGGTCGTCTGGTAAAAATAGACGCCAGGCTCTACGCCCTGGCAATCGCCCGCCGCCCAGCCTTTGTTTGCGTCGAGGAAAGTCAGTCCGTTCTTGTGGCAGCTCATGGGCAGGTTGTCTGTTTCCGGGTCGACGAGCAGTTGCCAGGTGCGACCCCCGTCTGAAGTATGGAATATGTCCACATAATCGTGACTCATCCCTGCACCAACGTGAGCGAGCAGCCAGCCATCGGAAGCGTTTGAGAAGGTGAGTTGGGATGGCTGGAAGATCTCTTCGTTGCCTTGCAAGGGCAACGCCTGCCCCGCCGTCCAGGTATTACCGCTGTCCGTTGTCATCCATACCACCTGCGGACCGACAGCCTGGATTGGCTGGCGAGGGCTGAAAATGGCCCAGACGCGGCTGCCATCCAGCACGCCGGCGAGCAGATCCATTCCGCCGGCGTCGGGCGGAGCAGCCGGCTGCGGCGGGGTGACGTCGCGCCAGGTGCGACCGCCATCGGCGGTATAAGCGAGGTGTTCGTTCACATCCTGTCCGCTCTGGCCGATGCCCCATCCGTGAAGATCATCCAGCATTTGGATCCACATCAGGCTCAGGGGAGCGCCAGCGACGAGGTGTGGAATGGCGGACGCGGCTGGCGCGGCGCTGGGCGAGGATGTGGCTGCAAGTGTGGGTGTGGATGTAGGGGCAGACGTTTCCGTAGGAGGCAGGGAGGTGAAAGTGACCGATTGCGGCGTCTCGCTCGGCGTAGGCGGAGGCGTCGTGCCAGGCGTGGATGTCACGCTGGTGCAGGCCGCTCCCAGCCATAATAAAACAAAGGCCATCCATCGCAAACCTGTTTGAGCGGATTGGTTCACTTCTGGCTCCTCCGGAAACAATCCGATTCTACCCCTATTTCGGTTTTACACGCATCAGGGCGTGCAAAGACTGAGCGAAAGGCGCTCGAATCAAGGCGCTTGTTGCCCTGACGAGCCAGGCGTGATATGATGACCGCTGCGGGCTTTTAAGTAGAGAGAAGGATATGGCAACCAAGACAATCCTGATTTACCCTGATTACGAGGCGCTATCCCGTGCGGCTGCAGAACAATTCGCCGTGGCAGCGACAACGGCGGTCGAAAAGCGCGGACGCTTCCTGGCAGCCCTATCGGGTGGAGGGACGCCGATCGGCCTGTTCCACCACATGGCCACTGCCCCCGTGCGCGAACGCATCCCATGGGCGAAAGTGCATCTGTTTTGGTGCGATGAACGCTGTGTTCCCGCGGACGATCCGGGCAGCAATTATTTCCAGGCCGATCATATATTGATCTCTAAAGTGCCCATCCCAAAAGGGAATGTCCACCGTATTCCCGGCGAGCTGCCGCCCGAACAGGCGGTCGCGGAAACCGCCGAAGAACTGCGCCGTTTCGCCGACCCAGGCAGCGATCTCCCCAGGTTGGATCTGGCGCTGCTGGGATTGGGTGAGGACGGGCACGTAGCTTCCATTTTTCCAGGCGTTCACGACCCGCTTGAATGGTCAGCATTGGTTATTCACACGAGAGGCGAATACCAGGGTCGGCCGGCCCAACGCATCACCCTGACACCAATGACGCTCAGCGCCGCTCGTCAGGTGGTTTTCCTGGTCTCTGGAGATGAGAAGGCCGAGGCGCTGGCCGGCAGCCTGGAAGGGGAGCCCGACCCGTTGCGCTGGCCGGCGCAACGCATCCGTCCTACCGACGGCGAGGTAATCTGGCTGGTTGACGAGGCTGCCGCCCGACTGCTGCGGAAAAGATGATCCGCCATGCCGCTTGACAAAGGCCGTTTCAACATTGGTGTGATCTCGGATACGCACGGGTTATTGCGACCGTCGGCGCTGCGGGCTCTGGAAGGTTCCCGGCTGATACTGCACGCTGGAGATGTTGGCGATAAGCGTGTTATGGATGGGTTGCGCTCCCTGGCCCCCGTATACGCCGTGCGCGGTAACACCGATCGGGACGAATGGGCAAATGGTCTGCCGCTCAGCGAAGTGGTCGAAGCAGGCGGCTTGCGCATTTACCTGATTCACATCATCGGTGACATGGACATCGTCCCGGCGGCGGCCGGCATCGCGGCGGTCGTCTACGGCCATACCCACCGCCAGGCGGCGAGGGTGGAGGACAGCGTGCTGTATCTCAATCCTGGCAGCGCAGGACCGCGGCGCTTCGGCCAACCAGCCACGCTGGCGCGTCTGACCGTGATCGATGGCCGCCTGGAGCCAGAGATCATCGAACTGCCCGTTTAGCGGCTCATTTGACCCATACCGTCTTGGCGTTGACGAATTCACGCATCCCCATCAGGCTGAGCTCACGCCCGTAGCCCGATTCCTTTACGCCGCCGAACGGCAGACGGGGATCGGACGCCACCATTTCGTTGACGAAGACCATACCGGCCTCGATCTCGTCGATGAAGCGTTCGCGCTCGGCCTCGTCGCGCGTCCAGACGCTGGCGCCCAAACCAAAAGGCGTATCATTGGCCAGTCGGATGGCATCCTCGATGGTTTCAACCCGGAAGAGCGATCCCACCGGTCCAAAAACTTCCTCATTGTAGACGGGCGAATCAGGAGGGATATCTGCCAGGGCAGTCGGAGGGTAGAAATTGCCCGGTCCTTCGAGGGGCTTTCCCCCGGTCAGCAGGCGTGCGCCCATGGCCACGCTCTTACGCACCTGCTCATCGACCGTTTTGAGGATGTCGGGAGTGGCGAGCGGACCAATCTCGGTGGCGGGGTCAAGGGGATCGCCGACTTTGAGTGCGCGCATGCCGTCAACGAACCTGCGTTCGAACTCATCGTAAACCGAAGCGAAGATGATGAAGCGCTTGGCGGCGATGCATGACTGGCCGTTGTTGATTACGCGCGCTTTGACCGCTGTGCGGCTGGCTTCGTCCAGGTCGGCGCTGGGGGTAACGATGAAGGGATCGCTGCCACCCAGCTCCAGTACGGTCTTCTTGATGCGCGCGCCGGCCAGGGCAGCCACCTGACGTCCAGCGGGGGCGCTGCCGGTCAGGGTGACGGCTTTGATACGGTCATCCTCGATGACGCGGGCGACCTGGCTGGATGGAATCAGCAGGGTCTGGAAGGCTCCCTGTGGGAATCCCGCTTCGAGCAGGATGCGCTCGATCGCCAGAGCGCATTGGGGCACATTGGAAGCGTGCTTGAGGAGACCGACGTTCCCGGCCATCAGCGCGGGAGCGGCAAAGCGGAAAACCTGCCAAAAAGGGAAATTCCAGGGCATGATGGCCAGGATCGGGCCCAGGGGTTGGAAATGCACGTAGCTGCGCGACGCGCCAGTGGCCACCGGCTCATCGGAGAGGAAGCGTTCGCCGTTTTCGGCGTAATAGCGGCAGGCCCAGGCGCACTTGACGGCCTCGGAGACGCCCGCGGTATACGGTTTTCCCATCTCCAGAGCCATCAGGCGGCCGAATTCCTCCTTGCGGTTTTCGAGGATTTCGGCGGTGTTCAGCAGCCAACGACTACGTTGAGCGAAGGTGGTCTTTCGATAAGCGTGAAATGTGCGACCGGCGAGCGATAATTTTTCATCCATTTGCGCCGGGGCGAGGGATTCGAAAGTTGCGAGTACATCCCCAGTGGCGGGGTTGACGCTGGTAAGGATCATGATCCACCTCCCATTTGGGAATCAGAGTAAGCAATCTTCCGCAGACGGTCGCTGTGGCTGCCAGTAGCCAGATGCCTCCACCCCTGGTTGAGAGGCCGGGGGTGGGTATCACAAGGCGAGGCTACATCATGTTGATCAGGTCTTTTCGTGATCGCTCAGATCGGCGAGGCCGGCGCGAATAGCCAGTACGACCGCCTGGGTACGATCTGAGACGCCCATCTTGGCAAGGATGGTGCTCACATAATTGCGCACTGTGCCTTCGGACAGGTACAAACGCGACGCGATATCGGAATTGCTCAGCCCGTGCGCCATCAGGCGCAGCACTTCCAGCTCGCGTTCTGAAAACTGGCTGGCCAATGAAGAATCGGCCGGGCCAATGCCGCGACTGATGTGTTCGAACAATTTGCCCG
The DNA here is from genome assembly GCA_034435955.1 of Anaerolineaceae bacterium. Taxonomy (GTDB): domain Bacteria; phylum Chloroflexota; class Anaerolineae; order Anaerolineales; family Anaerolineaceae; genus DAOTWA01. The sequence continues at coordinate 82,637 of DAOTWA010000053.1, forward strand.
CCACGGACGGATCCACATAGGTGCGACCTTTGGCAGTGCCCAGAATGGCCTCGACCAGCGCCTCGCGGGGAGTGTCTTTGAGCAAATAGCCGGAAGCTCCGCTGCGTATCGCGTCGAAGACCCATTCATCGAAGTCGTAGGTGGTAAGCACCAGGACGCGAATGTCGGGCAGCTTCTCGCGGATGGCGCTGGTGGCCTGGATGCCGTTCATCACTGGCATTTTCAGATCCATCAGCACGACGTCGGGTTTGAGCTGTTCGGCTAGCTGAACGGCCTTTTCACCGTCGTAAGCCACCCCCACGACCTCGATTTCGGGCACCGTGCCAAGGATGGCGCGCAGCCCCTCGCACACCACGATCTGATCGTCACAAATCAGCACGCGCACCATGGCGGTCCTCCAGAATCAACCGAACCGTTGTGCCCTCATCGGGATGGCTTTCGATGGTGAGCTTACCCCCCAAGGCCTCAGCACGCTCACGCATCCCGCGCAGTCCATAATGCCCGTTGTGCAATACACCCGGCTCGAAGCCCAGGCCGTCGTCGCGAATGGTCAGAGACCAATAACGGCCGTCGTCATCCACGCGCACCCACAGTTTCTTGGCCCTGGAATGTTGAGCCACGTTGCGCAAAGCTTCCTCGGCAATACGGTATACTCCGTGCTCTACCTGCGGGCTCAAACCCGAGTTGCCCTCCGGCACGTGGAGGTCGAGCTGTAGGCCGCTTCGTTCGGACACGGAGCGGGCCAGGTTGGTCAGCGCCAGATGGAACCCCAAATCGTCCAGGGGGGCTGTACGCAGAGCCAAAATCGCCCGACGGGCTTCGTTAAGGCCATCGCGCGTCATGGCCAGCGAACCGTTGAGCATTTCATGCGCCTTGCCTGGATCGCTGTTCCACAATGTGCTGACCGCTTCGAGCTGCACAGCCAGGGCGCTCAGGGTGTGGGCGAGCGTGTCGTGCATTTCGCGCGCCAGGCGGTTGCGTTCGCGGGTCAGGGTTAACTGCTCGAGCTCTTCGTTTTGCAAGGCGATCTGACGGTTGGCTTCGCTGAGCTCAGCGTTCTGCTTGCGTTGCTCGGACACCAGGCGGGTGATGGCATATCCGGCCAGCAGATACGAGAAGGTACGAAGCACCATCACGCTCAGCCGCGGTCCGAGGAAGAACAGGCTTATTCTGAGGAAATTGTTCTGCAGGCTGGAACTCAAATCTGGCGGAAGGCTCAGCAGGGCGGTTTGCCAGAAATAACCCGCCAGGGCCACATCGCTGGCAGCGAGGAACAAAGTGTAACCCACCACCACGCGGAAGTTATACTGCCAACTCAAAATGATGAGGGGAACAAAAAGGATCAACGCAAGTTGCCACTGGCTGGCAAGGAGACGCACAGAGGTGAGTTCGTCGCCCACCGACAGATTCAATCCATAGATGAATTCGAGCATCGGCCCCAACGTGGCGATGATCAGCGCGATAGGCAAAAAGGCGCCGCCCAGCTTGCGTTCCAACCAAGGCCAGGAAAGATACCCAAGCAAAAAGACCGATTCGACCACTGCCAAGAGTGGATAGGGGAAGAGGTGTTGCAGACGGGTGCCGGGTACAATGCCGAAAGTGACGACCCCCACCAGAGAGAAGATCAGCCAGGCAGCGGCGTAAACGCGGAAAACAGCCAGTAAGCCAGGCTCGTACACGACGCGTTTCATGATGTTATTGTAGCACGCCTGGTCTCCTCGGTTAGCTGGGGAGGGTCATGTGTAGGTGTGACGCGCGTCACGAAGCGGTGTGATCGGGGTCACGCCTCTTGGTGATTGTGATCTCTAGCCATTGGAAGGCGGGCTGGATATAGTAGACAAGACTTAGAAGATTACCTTTTTGAGAAAGAGGTCGTTATGAAGAAGCGCAAGTGGTGGATCATACCTATCGTAGTAGTGGTGGTAGTCGTTGCCGGCCTCTTCGGCTATAACGCTTACGCCCAAAATAGGGCGCAAGCGGCGCTGGCCAACATCCCGACGACCACGGTGAAGGAAGGCACGCTGACGGCAACGGTGGGCGCCTTTGGCTCGGTGACCCCCAACCAGTCTGCGGTGCTCAACTGGCAAACCAGCGGCACAGTGGACAAAGTTTACGTCAACATCGGCGATAAGGTGAAAGCCGGCCAGGTACTGGCAACGCTTGCCGATACATCGCTTTCGCAGACTATCTTAAATGCGCGCGGCGACCTGGTAGCCGCGCAGGAAGCCTTGAACACGCTGGAACAGTCCAATACTGCTGCGGCCCAGGCGCAAGTGAACCTGGCAAACGCAGAAGCAGCGCTGAATACGGCCAAACAGCACGCGGCAGGCGTGAGCTACCCGCGAGGCAGCGAGGCGGTCATCAACCAGGTAGAAGCCAACATTACCCTGGATCAGGCCCAGGTGGCGATCCTTCAGGATCAGTTCGATAAAGTGAAGGGCCTCCCGCACAGCGACGTTCGTTATGCTCAGGCGCTGCAGGCGCTCACCAGCGCGACCAACAAGTTGAATACCGATCAGGCGACGCTCAATTACCTGCAAGGAAAGCCGGATCAGACCACGATCGATCAGCTCAACGCCAATCTGGCGTTGGCTCAGGCGCAGTACAACGACGCGCTGGCGCAATGGAATTTGCTGAAGAACGGTCCTGACCCGGCGCAATTGGCGCAGGCCAAGGCACGGGTAACTTCCGATGAAGCCCTGATCGCCGAGGCTCAGATTGTGGCCCCGTTCGATGGAACCGTCACTGCTGTGGGCATCAAGCCAGGGGATGTGATCACGCAAGGCACCCAGGCTTTTGAGGTGGATGACTTCTCGACCTATTACGTGGACTTGCAGGTATCCGAGCTGGACATCAACAACATTAAGGTGGGGCAGCCGGTGCAATTGACCTTGAACGCCATCGCCAACAAAACCTACGACGGCAAGGTCACCCAGGTGAGCGATGTGGGCATCTCCAGCTCTGGAGTGGTCAATTATAACGTGACGGTTCAAATCACGAATCCTGATAATCAGATCAAATCGAACATGACCGCTTCGGCCAATATCGTCGTTTCGGAGATCCAGAACGCGCTGCTGGTACCGAGCCAATCGGTGCAAACCGTTGGCAACACCAGTCTGATTTACATGAAGAGCAATGGCACGCTGCGTCCGGTGCGTGTCACACTGGGTCAGTCGAATGGGAGCGAGATACAGGTGATCTCCAACACGTTGAAAGCTGGCGATGAGATCGCGCTGACGCCGCCGTCGACCAGTCTCTTCAGGCAGAATGCTGGTCTCCTTTCGATCTTCCGTTTTGGGACAGGGACTACTGGGCGGTTTGAAGGCGGCGGCGGCTTTCCACGCGGCGGCGCTGGCGGAGCCGGAGGCAACGGCGGAAACCGCGGCGGCACCGGCGGCAATACTGGCGGCTTTGGAGGCAATTAGCATGGCTGCTGACGACGTCATCCAGGTGGAAAACCTGGCCAAGACATACCGGTTGGGTGAAGTGGAAGTGCCCGCCTTACGTGGGGTCACCTTCACCATTCAGCGAGGGGAAATCGTGGCCATTATGGGGCCTTCGGGCTCGGGAAAATCGACCCTGATGAACCTTCTGGGCTGCCTGGACCGCCCCACTTCTGGCGTGTACATACTGGATGGCGAGAGGGTAGAGAGCCTGAATGACAATCAGCTCGCTGTGATCCGCAATAAAAAGGTGGGCTTCGTGTTCCAGAACTTCAATCTGCTGCCTCGCGCCACTGCTCTGGCGAACGTGGAACTGCCGCTGCGCTACGCCGGTTACTCGAATGGACGGCGCGAGAAGGCGAAACAAGCCCTGGAATCGGTTGGTCTGGGAGACCGGCTCGAACACCGACCCATGGAACTCTCGGGCGGACAGCAGCAACGTGTGGCGATTGCCCGTGCGCTGATCAACGATCCGGCTATCATCCTGGCTGATGAGCCCACCGGCAACCTGGATTCGAAATCAGGCAAGGAGATCATGGACCTGCTCCTGTCGCTCAACCGTGAGCGGGGGACGACGATCATTTTGGTCACCCACGATCCGAACATAGCGGCGCGGGCTGAACGAATCCTGCGCCTGCGGGACGGCTTATTGGAGAATGGCAATGGGAATCGGTGAGTACTTTCTGGAGGCATTCGAGAGTCTCTCCTCGAATAAATTGCGATCAGGGTTGACGATACTGGGCATCGTTATCGGTGTGGCTGCGGTAATCGCCATGCTGGCGGTCGGCAACGGCGCGCAGGCTTCGATCAACCAATCGATCGAGAGCATCGGCACCAATCTGCTTTTCGTCACCTCCGGCGCGCAGAACGTGCGCGTGGTGCGCCCCCTGACGCTTAATGATGTAAGCGCACTGCAGAACCCGGCCCAGGCGCCGGCTATTCAAGCCGCTGCAGGCACCATCCAGGGGCGCGGCAACGTCTCCTTTGGAAGCGAAAGCGCGCCCACCGAAGTGGTGGGGGTTACCCCGGAATTCGCCACGCTGCGCAATCTGACGGTTGCATCCGGCGAGTTCATCACCCAATCCGAGGTGACCGGCCGCTTTCCTGGCGCGGTGTTGGGCGCGACCGAGGCGACCAACCTGTTCGGAGACGCCAACCCGCTGAACCAGACGATCCAGATCAACCAGCAGCCTTTCCGGGTGATCGGGGTGCTGCAAGCCAAGGGCGGCACGGGCTTTGGCTCGGTGGACGACCAGGTATTCGTGCCGCTGACTACGGCCGAGCTGCGCCTGTTCCATCGGGCGCAACCCGGGCAGGTGGATCAGATATTGGTGCAGGCCAAAAGCGCCAGTCAGGTCAATGACGCCATCGCAGAGGTTAAACAGATCATCGGCCAGGCGCATCATGATACACCCGGGCAGGAAGATTTCACCGTGATCAACGAAGCTGACGTTCTCTCGTCGGCCCAGAGCATCACCGGTGTGCTGACCATCTTCCTGGGAGGCATCGCGGCCATCTCCCTGCTGGTAGGCGGCATCGGCATCATGAACATCATGCTGGTGTCGGTCACCGAACGCACCCGGGAGATCGGCCTGCGCAAGGCGCTGGGAGCCCGTCGGCTCGACATCATGCTGCAGTTCCTGATCGAGTCGGCCGTGCTCAGCCTGGTCGGCGGCATCGTGGGGATTCTGGTTGCATGGGGCATCACCGGGATCATCGCGCGTATTGCCAGCAACAGCGGCACGCCGTTCACACCGATCATTGGCATCAACGGCATCCTGCTGGCCACGGTTTTCTCTGCGGCCGTGGGGTTGTTCTTCGGCTTCTATCCAGCCAGCCGCGCCTCTGGGCTGGAGCCGGTGGAAGCTTTGCGCTATGAATGATCTAGCGAATCTAAGGAGGCTAAAAGAATGAATACATTTGTCCGTGTAGCATCGATCGTTTTGATCGTAGTAGGGGTGATCGTAATGCTGGCGGCCATTTTTGGTGGTTTCGCGGGCATTGCGCGCCTGGCAGCAGCGCCGGTAACCGGCGGAAGTTTTGGTCCGGGTTTCCGCGGAAATGTGAGGCCCTTGACGACCGCGGGTACCTTCGGCCTGACCTTCGTAATCAGCGCGATGGCGTTCATTCAGGGGCTGGCGGCGGCCGCGCTTGGAGGAGGATTGTATCTGCTGGCGCGGCTCGACTGGCACCTGCGCCATCCTGCGACGGTAATGCAGCCTGCGCCTGCGACTGGAACGGCGAGCGCGCCTCAAGCGCCGATTGGCTGAAGCAATTCTCCCTTCCATCTCCTTCCTTCCGTAAAGAGAGCCGGGCGTGGTCGAGCCCGGCTCTCGCGTTGGGTACACACCCTAGCCGAAATTCTTACCCTTTTATGCTCTTCTGAAAATAGGTCATAATCGAACGGAGATTGCCAAAGTGCTTGGAAGCCATAAATCTACTATGAGCGGTGAGCTGCGGCGGTTTCGCGGCCAGAGAGGTTATCGACCCAAGCAAGCTCATTTCTGGCCATCGGTCCGTGCTATCATAGGCGGGTGCGTATCCAAGCAGAAATATGGAAGATGATTGAGGACAAGTTGAAGCTGGATTGGAGCCCAGAGCAAATTTCGGGTTGGATGGGTAGGAAACAAGCGATCCGCGTCAGTCATGAATGGATTTCCCAATACATCCTGATGGATAAACGGTTAGGTGGACATTTGTATGAGTATTTACGCTGTAAGAAGAAGCGTCGCAAACGTTATGGCGGAGATGATCGGCGAGGCCAATTGCCCACTTGGTAATCAGGATGCAGGACATCCAGTTCGTTTCACTCAAGAAGGCGGGATCATATTTGTAAAGGTATCTATACCTATTAATAAGAAAGAGGACGGCGAGTGAAGGTGATTGGCAAATCCGCATTGAGGGCATCTTTCAGGATAAATGTCATTTTTAATATGGTATCTTCGGCACTGTAACTCCTCTCTGAAGATAGGGTATAAGTTTATTCGAATTATCGAATAAGGATAGCGGTTGAGATGGCAGAATTGCAGAGCGTTTCAGAGATGGAAGCTACTGCTGAGATTGCGCAGGCGCTGGCTAACCCTGTCCGCCTACAAATCCTGGACTTGTTGCGGGATCAAGGCGCATATGTGATGCACCTGACGGCCATGCTCAATCGTCCGCAGGCGAACATCTCGCAGCACCTTTCGGTGTTACGCGACGCAGGCCTGGTTATGGACGAGCGGGAAGGCATGACGGTGATCTATCGGGTGCGTGACTCGCGTGTGTTTGACCTGATTGACCGTATGAAGACGTTGGCAAGCGAGACGCCAAAACGACAAGGGTTCCATCGGGCCGAAAGTTTTGCTTCCGCAAGAGGCGGACGGCCGTGTAAATGCCCGCGCTGCGCTGAAAAATAGAAAAGTTATTTTTTTAAGTCAGCTTATTCGATAATTCGAATAAACTAACCCGAAAGGAGGTGAGACGAGTGAGACATTGCGGCTGTGAGTCTGAGTTTGCATCGACCTGTCACGGTTGGGGCCATGGTTATGGCTCTCGAGAATGGGCAGGGCGAGGCTGTGGCCACCACGGTGGCTGGCGTCACGTTGAACCGACCCCGGAAGAGCGCAAGGAAACGCTGGAAGCTTTCAAGAAGCACCTGGAAGAGCGCCTCGCGGATGTCAACGATGAGCTAGGCAAGCTGTAAGTACCCGATGCGCGCCTGCTGTACGGCGGGCGCGCACCCTTCTATCACCTGTGTAAGTTGGGTGTAACTTTAATGACCTCATCACATCTAATAATTTGAATATGATTTATGGTTTTGTGTCATTGAGGATGTACATGTGTCGGTGTAACCATTCTGCCCAACATTCCCACATCGGCTGCGCCTGCGGTCACGGGAACTGTCCACAACAGTCACCCCCTTTAATGTAGCCCATCCAATTCGCTCAATTCTTGCCATTAGACGGGCAAGGCGCCGCGATTTGAGCATGTGTACCTCAAATTCCTGAAGATGCAAAACAATCCGCATCAAGGGAATTTGAATCAGAGGTCATGCTTATGATCATCTTTGCCATCGTCTGATGGTATGGCATCGGCCATCTATGGATCTGGATCACTTTGATCAATTGATCATAGCAGCGGCCTGATTGAAGCGCGAAAATGTGGATTATTGTAAAGATAAAAGGAGTGTTATCTATGGCTACAACCAAAGGGCTTTCGGTACGTGATGAAACGAAACCCTTCATTCTCATCGCCGCAGTAGTGGCAGGCATCTTGATCAACCGGCTGATCGGCGCCGGCGCGGGATGGCTTATCTGGGTCGTGCAGATTGGCGTATTCTTCGTGATCTTCGCCGTGATGCTGCCCGTTGAGATCAAAGACGTCTCGCGCGCGTTTCGTAAGATCAAGCCGACGGCGTTGGCGTTGCTGGTTAACTTCATCGTCATCCCGCTCTTCTCGTGGGGTCTGGGTTGGGTCTTCCTGCGCAACCAGCCGGACATTTGGGCGGGCGTCATCCTCTACACCCTGACGCCGTGCATTGGCTGGTACCTGATCTTTATCGATCTGGCGCAGGGCGACGTGGCCTGGGGGATGGCGCTGCTGCCCTGGAATATCACCCTGCAAATCGTGCTGATGCCGTTCTACCTCTACTTCCTGGTCGGTAAAGTCCTCCCGCTCGACTTTGCAGCATTGGCGCAAAGCATCGTGTTGTACCTTTTCCTACCGTTCATACTGGCCTACGCTTTGCAAAAGTACATCATCGCCCGGCGCGGGCGGGAGTATTTCTTCGGGCCGGTCAAGCATGTCATGGGTGAGGTGAAGTTGTGGGCGCTGGTGGTGGTGATCGTGGCGATGTTTGCCTCGCAGAGCGCATTGGGCGCAGGCGACCTCGGGCGCGTGGCGCTCATCATTGGCGTCATTGCGCTCTTCTTCCTGGTGATGTTCGTGATCGCCCTGGTGGTGGGCCGTCTGGGAAAATTATCTTATGAGGAGAATACCACACTGGCCTTTACCACCACGGCGCGCAACTCGGAAGCAGTGATTGGGGTAGCCGTCAGCGCGTTCCCGGGCCATCCGCTGGTGTATTTCGCCATCATCCTGGGCCCGATCGTGGAGCTGCCCGTGCTGCTCTTGATCTCGCGTATTTTACTCTTGCTTAAAGGCAAGGCCTGGATGCCAACGGCCACGCCAGCCGTTCCCGGGAGCGAAATCCCTATCTCGAAATAGAAAGGAGGTGATACTTATGCCTGGATTTGGTTGGAAGTTCGGTCCCCGCTGGGGATACTACTACGCTGACAAAGAGCTCGACCGCAGCAAAGTTGAGACGGACGCCAAAGCCCTGCTCGCCAAGGCGACTAAGGGTGAGACGTGGAAAGATCCGCGCGGCGTGCAACACATCCCGCTGGTGTTTGGAAACGACGTGGTAGGCAATCTGTGGGAAGATGCCGATCTCAAGGAGCTTGAGGTTGGTGGATATTGGGCCGCCCGCTTTGGCGTCAAGGTGGAGTTAGTCCACGACGGTAAGGTGGTCGGCATGATCTGGCTGAACGAGTAAGTTCAAGATTTGGGGCGCTGGCAAAGGCAAAGACCTCCAGCGCCCCATGAATTTTATGAGGTAAAAGGTAAGGTGAAGTATGACCACACTTGATTTATCAAGTACACAATCTTCGGTATTGGAAGGTCTCACCAGCGCCGAAGCGGCTGAACGCCTGCAGAAATTTGGGCCGAATGCCGTTGAACAAAAGCGTCCCAGCAAATTTGTGGCGCTGATCCGCAAGTTCTGGGGAGTTGTGCCCTGGATGCTCGAGCTCGCTGTCATCCTTGATTTGGTCCTGGGAAGATGGGTCGAGGCTGGCGTTATCTTCGCTTTACTCGTGTTTAACGCGGTGCTCGGATACTTTCAGGAAAATCGCGCCCAGCAGGCGCTGGCATTATTGCGCCAGCGCCTGACTGTCACCGCGCGCGTGCAGCGTGACAGCCGCTGGCAAGAGATCCCTGCCAGCCAACTCGTGCCGGATGATCTGATCCATGTACGTGTTGGCGATATCGTCCCGGCGGATGTTCGTCTTACGAGTGGAGAAATCCAGGTAGATCAATCTCAGCTAACGGGTGAATCACAACCCGTTGACTGCGGTCCGGGAAGTACCGCCTTTGCAGGCTCGTTGGTAAACCGTGGCGAGGCGACGGGGGTGGTAACGGCTACTGGGACGAGAACTTCTTTCGGAAAAACAGCCGCACTGGTCGGTATAGCCGAGCCTCCTCACCGCCTCGAACTCCTAATCTTAAAGATCACCCAGTATCTGGCTGCGTTTGTTATCCTTCTGGCTGTGGCCGTGTTTGTGGCGACGCTCATCCGAGGAATATCCCTATTGGAAATGCTTCCTTTTGGATTGATGCTGCTGGTAGCTGCTGTCCCGATTACACTGCCCGCAATGTTCACCATGTCTGCCGCGTTAGGCGCTCGTGGGCTGGCGCAAAATGGTATTCTTGCCACGCGACTCTCGGCGCTCCAGGATGCGGCATCGATGGACGTGATTTGTCTGGATAAGACTGGCACGATTACCCAAAACCACCTGACTGTCGAGCATGTGGAACCTTTGGATTCCTCTACAACGCCTGATGACGTGCTCCGTATGGCTGCCCTGGCATCGGCTGAGGTAACCCAAGATCCGATTGATCTTGCCATTCTTCAGCAGGCGCGTGAGCGAGGCCTCAGCGCGAATCCCGATCAGCATGTGGAATTCCTGCCGTTTGATCCAAGCACGAAACGAACCGAGGCTGTGCTTCACCAGGGTGAGCAGGAGGTGCACATCATTAAAGGCGCCCCGTCCGTGATTGCCGAGCTAGTTCACCAACCGTGGGATGGAATTGCCGCTGAGGTAGAGCGGCTGTCCGCGGGCGGAGCGCGTGTCTTAGCGGTGGCGACGGGCAGTAAGTCAGATCTCCATATTGCCGGTCTGATCGCTTTGGGCGACCCGCCACGCCCCGAATCCCCAGCATTAATCAAGAATTTACTCGGTTTGGGTATGCGTGTTCTGATGGTCACGGGGGATGGGGAAGCCACTGCGCGTGCGGTTGCCGCCCAGGTTGGGATCACCGGAGAGGTCGCTCCTCCGGGCACGCTGCGGGAAGGCCTTGATGCAGGCACCGTTGAACAATTTGGTGTTTTTGCTGGAGTCCGGCCAGAGGACAAATATTACCTTGTCCAAGCGTTACAAAAGGCGGGCCATGTGGTGGGGATGACCGGGGATGGCGTCAACGATGCGCCCGCTCTGCGCCAGGCTGACGTTGGCATAGCGGTGGCAAACTCGACCGATGTGGCCAGGACAGCAGCCGGTCTGGTGCTGACCCGTCCGGGCATCAGCGAGATCGTCATGGCAATCAATGGCAGCCGCCGCGTCTACCAACGGATGGTCAACTTTGTGCTCACGATGATGACCCGTAAGCTCGGAATCCCCTTATTTCTGACCCTGGGAGTAGTGCTGCTGGGTGTTTTCGTACTTAATCCCCTGCTGATCGTTTTGCTCATGTTTGCTACAGACGTGGCTACCATGACACTCTCAACGGATCAAGTAGTACCATCGCCCAGCCCTAATCGTTGGAGGGTCGGTCCATTGCTGGCAACCGCTCTTAGTATTGCCATCTTCTTCTTGTTGCTCTGTGAAGCAGTGTACTGGCTTGGCCAGCAAACGTTTGGATTGGGACTTGCCCAACTACAGACGTTAGTTTTCGTCTGGGTAGTTTTTGCCGGCACACAGGCAGTCCTCTATTTGACGCGCAACCGAGGTTTTTTTTGGGAGCCACCTTTCCCTGGACGCTGGGTACTTCTAACGACGCTCCTCGACATCGGCGTGGTCACTCTCATGGCTGCGGCCGGATGGTTAATGGCCCCGATCTCCCTGGTGTTGATCGGGTATGCATTGGCGTTGGCGATACTATTCCTGATCGTAGCCGATCTGATCAAAGTTGCGTTTATGCCCCCTGTGGCTCGGGTTCAGGGTTCTTAAAGATTAATCCGCCGCCGCGTGCAACATCTGCGCAAATTCATGCGGCATTTCAGTTGCCTCGATAACGGTGGCAGCCTGTTCGACGGTAGAAGGCGCGCGCACAAATTCTATGTGCAAATCCCGCCTTACGGCTTCCAGGATGACGTAAGCGGCGTGTGGATTATTGTCCTTGAGTTTGCCCACACCCCCATCGTTAATGACATACTGGTTATTGGGAAGCACCCGCTGGTAGGGTTTATGGGTGTGGGGAAAAAGCTGGCAGTCTGCCAATTGGTAGAATGCCAGAAGTGGGCTCCCCAGGTGTGCGGGGAAAAGGTATCCTTTGCCAGGGAAAATCCAAGAGATGATTAATGAAAATGCTATCCACTTATCATACCTTATCCATAAGGTATGACGTAAATGGGCTTCCCCCTTCGATTGTCTGGGCTGACTATTCGATGTTTACTTTGGCTTCTCCGATCTTGTGCGGCCGAAGAGTGCAATGATCAGGATAGCCAGCGCGATGATGAATAGAGAGATGATTAAGCCCGCGATGTTCATAGCCTCGTCTCCTGAAAGAAGCCAAGTATACGGACATGCATACTATATAACGAATTTCATGGAGAGTCAATCAGTATCATAATTCGTGAAAAACTGCACGACCTGTGTTTATTAAAGACTATATATCGGTCAGCGGGCGTAAGGGAACGACAAAGGAATAAAATTACCGGGCGGCGTACCCGAGGGGATAAGGGCGGATAGCTCCTCGAGCAGGACGCGAATAACATCCCCCCTGTGGGGACCTGCAAGCGAAAAAATTCCCCCCGGGCGGCGTACCCGAGGGGATAAGTGCAGA
>DAOTWA010000054.1:0-128095 GCA_034435955.1 Anaerolineaceae bacterium
ATGGTGATGGGTTTGAACGATGTTCCGCAAGCGGGAGATATCTTCCAGACCTACCCAAGCGAGAAAGATGCCCGCATCGTGGTAGAAGAGCACAAACGCGCCGAACAAAAGGTGTCGCGCCTTCCAAAAGCCACCCTGGAGGACCTGTTCGAGCGCGTCCAATCGGGCGAGGCCAAGGAATTGCGCCTGATCATCAAGGCCGACGTTCAGGGCTCGCTCGAACCGATCATTACCTCGCTCAAAGATCTCAACACAGGCGATATCTCGGTGAACATCCTTTACGCCGAAACCGGCAACATCGGCGAGAATGATGTGATGCTGGCGGCCGCCTCCAAGGCGATTATCATTGGTTTCAACGTTCAGGCGGATACGGCTGCCCGACACCTGGCCGAGAGCGAGGGCGTCTCGATCCGCGAATACGATGTCATCTATCGGCTGATCGAAGATGTGGAGAAGGCATTAAAAGGTATGCTGGCACCTGAAATCAAGGAGGTCATGATCGGTAAGGCAGAGGTGCTGGCCATCTTTGCCGTCTCGAAGGTTGGCAAGGTAGCGGGCTGCAAAGTGTCGCAGGGTGAGATCCATCGCAATGCCCGCATCCGCGTGCTGCGAAATGGAGAAAAGATCTTCGAAGGCGAGATCGCATCGTTGCGACATGAGAAGGAAGACGTGCGCGAAGTCCGCCAGGGGTTCGAGTGCGGCATCGCCGTGAAGGGGTTCACCGATTTTATGGTTGGGGATGTACTGGAATGTTTCTCCGTGGAAAAGGTTGGCCAACTGAAGGCCTGATTTGTGTGCTTGCTCCCCGGGAGGCAGGGTAAAATGCCTTCGAAGTTAAGGCTGCAACGGATCAGCGACCGAATCCGGCAGGAATTGTCCGAGATGCTTATCCGCGAGATCAATGATCCTCGCCTGGAAGGCATCTCGATTACGGATGTGAAGGTCGACCGGGAACTGACCTACGCCGATATATTTGTCTCGGCGGTCGAGGGCATCCAGCGGTCGCGCGAGGTGCTCGAAGGATTGGAGCACGCCAGCGGGTTTTTGCGCCACGAGCTGGCGGCCAAAATCGAGTTGCGCGTATTCCCGCGGCTGCGTTTCCATTGGGATCCTACACCCGAGAACGCCGATCGCATCGAACGGCTGCTGGCGGCGATACGCGAGGGGCGATATCCTCAGGAGGACGGCAAGCCCGGATGAGTGAGCAAGACACGATTAGGGCCATTGGCCGGTCTTTAAGAGAGGCGCAGCGCATCCTGGTTGTCTCCCACGTTCGGCCGGATGGAGACGCAGTGGGCTCGCTGCTGGGTCTGGGTTTGGCGCTGGAGCAGGCCAGCAAAGAGGTGCAGATGGTGCTGGCCGACGGCGTGCCTTCGTCCTTCCGAGGCCTGGAGGGCGCCAGGCGGGTACTGCGTAAACCGCAGGGCAGCTTCGATCTGATTGCTCTGGTCGACTGCGCTGATTTGACCCGTGTTGGCGGCGCTCTGGAAGGCCTGCCGCCGCCCGATATCAACATCGATCACCACGTGACCAATTTGAATTTCGCAAAGCTCAATCTGGTCGCGCCCGAAGAAGTGGCAACCTCGGCGATTCTGGCGGAGCACCTGCCCGGTTGGGGCTTTGAGCTCAGTCGGGCGGTGGCCAGCGCATTGTTAACCGGCATCGTGAGCGATACCCTCGGTTTTCGCACATCGAATATGACGCCCAAAGCGCTGCGCCTGGCGGCTATTCTGATGGAGCGTGGGGCCAATCTGCCCGAGCTGTACAACCGCGCCTTGTCCAGGCGCTCTTTCCAGGCTGCCCGCTATTGGGGCGAGGGGCTTTCTCGCCTGCAGCGTGATGGACGGATGGTATGGACCACGCTCACCCTCGATGACCGCCAGAGAGCGGATTATTCCGGAAACGACGATGCCGACCTGGTGAACGTCCTTTCGGCCATCGATGATCACGACATCGCCGTTATCTTCATCGAGCAGAATGATAATAAGGTCAAGGTAAGCTGGCGTTCCGTTCCAGGCTACGACGTATCGAAGCTCGCGATCAAATTCGGCGGCGGTGGTCATCCCGCCGCCGCCGGCGCTGAAATCCCCGGCAGGCTGGAGGACGTCCAACGGGAGGTGTTAAACGCCACCCGGGCGCTGCTGGATGGGGCAAATGGCGACCCGATGAGGAGTGAAAATTCCGCTCCTCATTAATGAGTTTCTAAACCCAGAAAGGTAAAATAAGTCGCAAGATCATCGTCTGTGGGATAGCGAACATCCGCGACATGGGGAGAGACTACCTATGGATCAAAGCAACATTGACATTAAGAACGTCATCTCGGGCGTACTGGTAGTGGACAAGCCCGTGGGATTGACCTCGCACGATGTGGTGCAAATCATACGCAAGGGTACGAACATCCGGCGCGCAGGCCACACGGGGACGCTTGATCCCCGCGCGTCGGGTGTGCTGGTGGTTTTGATCGGGCCGGCAGTGCGCCTGAGCGAGTACGTCTCTGCTTCAGATAAACGCTACCAGGCCATCATACGCCTGGGAACCACCACGGACACGTACGACGCCGATGGGCGCGTGGTCAGCTCATCACCGGTGACCGTCACCGAGGAGCAGTTTGAGAAGGTGCTCAAGCAGTTTATCGGCGAGATCGAACAGGTGCCGCCGCCCTATTCGGCGGTCAAGATCAAAGGCCGCAAGGCCTATGAACTGGCGCGCGATGGAGAAGAGGTGGATCTGCAGCCGCGTAAAATCCAGGTGTATAACCTGGAACTGTTAGAATGGGCTCCACCCGAGGCGGTGATCGACGTCTATTGTTCGTCAGGCACCTATGTGCGTTCCCTTGCTCATGACCTGGGCGAAGCTCTGGGTTGCGGCGCCCACCTGGTCGGCCTGCGCCGCACCAAGAGCGGCCGCTTCACCCTGCGGGACGCGGTTCCTTTGCGCAAGCTGCGCGAGGCCTTTGACGCTGGCAACTGGTACCAGTATCTGATCCCGGCTGCTGAAGCCCTGTCCGACTGGCCTGCAGTGGAGCTGAGCACGGAACAGGTGGAGGCGATCCGTCACGGGCATCGCATCAGCGCTCAGCCGGGCGCAACGGGCTGGGCGCGAGGCATCAGCGAACAGGGGGAGCTGGTAGCTTTGCTGGAAGTCGATCCGGCTACCGCCGAATGGCAGCCGCGCAAAGTGTTTTTTTCCTGATTGATGGCTTACAAACCTGACGACCTGTGAACGAGCAGGTGCCTGGCACATGCGACACTACCGTTCGTTAGACCAGGTCCACCTGGAAAACGCCTGGGTGACCATCGGCAATTTCGATGGCGTCCACCGCGGCCATCAAACACTGATCCGCTCTATGGCCGAGGCGGCCCATGCGGCCGGCGATCCGGCGGTGGTGATCACCTTCCACCCTCACCCGGCCGTTGTGCTGGGCAGGCGCAGCGGCGCATTCTATTTGACCACTCCGGAGGAACGCGCCGCCCTGATTGCCGGTTTGGGCGTAGATGGGGTGATCACGCTCGAATTCAATCACCAACTGGCCGAGCTGAGCGCGCGCGACTTCATGATCCGGCTGACGCATCAGCTCAAATTGCGCCAGCTATGGTTCGGCCCGGGTTTCGCCCTCGGCCACAATCGCGAGGGGAACGAAACTGCGCTGCGTGCGCTGGGTCGCGAGCTGGGTTATGAGGTGCGCGTATTTCATCCGCTGACCGTCGGCGGGCAGGTTGTCTCTTCCAGTGTGATCCGCCGGTTGGTGCAACAGGGCGATGTAAGTTCGGCTGCGCGGCTGCTGGGGCGCTGGTATTCACTGGAGGGCCTGGTTGTCCGCGGCGACGGGCGGGGAAAGGGTCTGGGTTTTCCGACCGCCAATCTGGATACACCCGCCGAACGGCTGCTGCCAGCGGCCGGCATCTACGCCTGCTGGTCCTGGCTGGAAGGCGTGCGCTGGCCTTCAGTCGCAAATGTGGGTGTCCGTCCGACCTTCGAGAATACGCCGGTGCCTCCCCGGGCTGAAGCCTTTGTCATCGGACTCGAGCGGGACATTTACGGGCAGATGCTGCGAGTGGAGTTCGTTCGTTTTCTGCGGCCTGAAGAGCGTTTCCCCAGCGCAGAGGAGCTGATTGCTCAGATGGCTGTGGATGTGGATCAGGCAAAAAAGGTGTTGAAGGATGGAGAAAACCCGCCAGATCTATCTGCTCAGCCCTAAAGAATTAAGCCCGGAAACGATCGCCGTCACCTTCGCTAAGACTTCACGCTCGCCGCAATCTTTCCGAGAAATCGCGGCCGAGCTCACCGATGAAAAGAGCGCGCAGTTCCACGAAAAGTGGGTGGTCGGATACGGCCATGCATCGGTAGCCGAGCACGCGGTGCTGCATATTGCCATCGAAAATGTCTCGCGTCTGGCCATCGAGACGATCGAGTCATCTCGGCTGGCCTCTTACACCGAGAAATCCACCCGCTACCAGCGTTGGGACTCAGAGAGCTATTATGTCCCTGAGGAGCTGGAAGACCACCCGCTGCGTGCGCTCTACGTGGATACCTGCCGGACGTTATTCCAGGCTTACGCCGATTCGTTGGAGCCGGTGCGGCGTGTGGTGCAGGCGCAGGAACCGCGCCGCGAAGGGGAGAGCGACGCAGCCTGGGAGCGGCGCATCCGCTCGATTTACGTGGATGTATGCCGTTTTCTGCTGCCTGCCGCCTCGCTGGCCAACGTTGGCGTGACGGCCAACGCCCGCCAGCTCGAGCACGCCATAGGCAAGATGCTCTCTCACCCACTGGAAGAGGTGCGGGCAATCGGCGCGGAAATCAAGCGCGCTGCGCAGGAAGAAGTCCCCACCCTGGTCAAATATGCGGAGCGGGTTCCATACCTGGAGAAAAGCGCGCAGGCGTTGAGCGCCGATGCGCAAACCTTGTTTGCCGAAGCGGATCTGGGCGGCGATTGGTGCCGGCTGGTGCATTACGATGCGGATGGGGAGGAGCGCGTCCTTGCAGCGGCCTTGTACCGCTTTGGGGGCGCACCTTATCCGCAGGCGCTCCAGGCAGTGCGGGCAGCCGGCGCAGAGGAACGCGGCCGCCTGGCTGAGCACCTGCTGGGCGATCTGGGTGAATTCGATGTGCCGCTGCGCGAGCTCGAGCATACGACTTATACCTTCGATGTGCTGATGGATCAGGGCGGTTATTTCGAGGTGAAACGGCATCGCATGATGACCCAGACGCCGCAGGCGCTGACTGCACAGCTGGGATATGCCGTCCCGCGGCGCATGATCGAGGCGGGTTTTGGGGAGATTTACCGGCGCGCCATGGAAAACGCGCGTTCGGCCTATGAGCGCCTGGCCGGGTTCGATCCGGCTGTGGCATCTTACTTGGTGCCGAACGGCTTTAACCGGCGGGTATTGTTGACTTTCAACCTGCGCGAGGCTTACCACTTCTGCGCGCTGCGTTCGGCACCCAACGCGCACTTTTCGGTGCGGCGCGTCGCGCTGCGCGTGGCGGAGGAAATCCGCAAGGTGCACCCGCTGCTGGCAATGGCCATGAGGCTTCCCCAAGGGGAAACCTGGCAAAGCGTGGAAGAGAAGCACTTCTTTCAATAATGGTGATTTTCGCCTTTGCGCTGACAAAAGCCCCAAAGGGCTTGACAGGGGTCTTGATTTGACTATAATCAGCAGAAATTGATCCGCAAAAGACGTGGATGAGGACGAGTAAGCGTCGAATCGGCGCCACAGAGAGCAGGATAAGGTGAGAGCCTGTGCGCACGGCGACGTTGAATGGACCTCGGAGTTGCAGGGCGAAAGGCGGTTAGCCGATTAGCCTGAGCCGGAGATGCCACCGTTATCATGGCAAAGGGTATAAGCCCAGAACGTGTGGGCCGTACCCGCAAATGAGTGAGGCTGGCTGTATCCCCCGGAAGTGTCATCACCGGGGTTTTTTTATGCCAACCTAACCTGGGTGGCACCGCGGACGTTTCAAGCGTTCGTCCCTATGATGGGACGGACGCTTTTTGTTTAGGAGGTTTTCGATGAGTAAGAAAGGACGAATCCTGACCGGGCATCGCACCACTGGCCCACGCCATCTGGGCCACTACGTCGGCACGCTGCAGACGTGGGTGACATTGCAGGACGATTACGAGTGCTATTTTCTGGTGGCCGACCTGCACACCCTCACCACCGATTTCGAGCACCCCCACCGGCTGCGGGAAAACACGCTCGAAGTGGTGGCTGACTGGCTGGCGGCGGGAATCGACCCGCAGCGCTCGACCCTGGTGCTGCAATCGTCCTTGCCCCAGCACGTGCAGTTATCCACCCTGCTGGGGATGCTGACCACCGTTGGCCGGCTGGAGCGTGTACCGACGTACAAGGAACAGGCGCGTGAGCTCGGCCTGCAGCCCTCGTTGGGCCTGCTGTCTTATCCCGTGCTTCAAGCGGCCGACATCCTGTTGTACAAGGCCGATACTGTGCCGGTGGGTGAGGATCAGCTTCCCCATCTGGAGCTGACCCGGGAGATCGCGCGGCGCTTCAACCAACTCTATGGCCGGATTTTCCCCGAGCCGCAGGCGCTGCTCTCCAGAATAGCGCGCCTGCCGGGCCTGGACAACCGCACGATGCATTCTTCCTATGGCAATACGATTTTGCTGCGAGACAGTCCGGAGGAGACGGAGCGCAAGGTGATGAGCATGTACACCGATCCAAGCCGCATCCACCCCACCGATCCGGGTCATGTGGAGGGCAATCCAGTATTTATCTATCTGGACGCCTTTGACCCTAACCCACAGGTTGTGGCCGACCTGAAGGAGCGCTATCGCGCCGGGCAGGTGGGTGATGTGGAAGTCAAGCGCTATCTCGCCAATGTGTTGAATGAGACGCTGGCTCCTTTGCGGGAGCGGCGTGCCAGTCTCCTCCAGCACCCCGACGATCTGGTGGACGTGCTTCGGGCTGGCAGCGGACGGGCGCGCAGCCTGGCGGAAGAGACTATTGACGAAGTGATGCGGCGGATGGGTCTGTCCCTCGGTCGGGAAGCCAGCTTCAATGCGGGCGACCCTCATCCGCAGCCGCTGTTTGGCGTATATTGTTGAAGCGATCGCTCAAAGAATCCAATTCAATCATCAGAAGGAGGCGTGAGATGTCTGATCAAACTCGTTTTCTCTTAAGTGAAGCTGACCTGCCGAAATTTTGGTACAACATGCAGGCCGATTCACCCGTACCGCCCACCCCGGTGCTCCATCCGGGCACCAAGGAGCCGGTCACTCCTGATTTCCTGGCGGCCATCTTCCCCATGCCGCTAATTGAGCAGGAAGTCAGCACCGAGAGGTACATCGAGATTCCCAAGGAAGTCCTCGAGGCTTACAAGCTCTACCGGCCCACACCGCTGATCCGCGCGCGGCGGCTGGAAAAAGCTCTGGATACCCCCGCCCATATCTACTACAAGTACGAGGGCGTCTCCCCGGCGGGAAGCCATAAATCCAACACGGCGCTGGCGCAGGCTTTCTTCAATAAGATTTCAGGCACGAAAGCCCTGGCTACCGAGACAGGCGCGGGTCAATGGGGTTCGGCGCTGGCCATGGCTTGTGCGTTCTTTGACATCGCTCTGGAAGTCTACATGGTCAATGTCTCCTACCGGCAGAAGCCCTACCGGCGTTATCTGATGGAGGCTTACGGCGCGCAGGTGTTCGCCAGCCCGACCGACCGCACTCAGGCAGGGCGCGCCATCCTGGCGAAGGATGGCAACAGCCCCGGATCGCTGGGCATTGCCATATCCGAGGCGGTTGAAGTCGCGGCCACCTCAGGAGGGAAGAAGAAGTACAGCCTGGGCTCGGTGCTCAATCACGTGCTGCTGCACCAGACGATCATCGGCGAGGAAGCGCTCAAGCAGATGGACATGGCTGGCGAGTATCCCGATGTGGTGATCGGCTGCGTGGGAGGAGGCTCGAATTTCTCGGGCATCGCTTTCCCATTCCTGCGTCAGAATTTGAAAGAAGGGCGCAAGACGCGTCTGGTGGCGGTGGAGCCCAAGGCCGCCCCTTCGCTTACCAAAGGGATTTACGCGTTCGATTACGGCGATACGGCACAGATGGCCCCGATTGTGAAGATGTATACCCTCGGCCACGACTTCATCCCCCCCGCAATCCACGCCGGCGGGCTGCGTTACCACGGCATGGCACCGGCGCTATGTGCCTTATATGACGCGGGTTATATCCAGGCGGTGGCCGTTCATCAGAAGGCCACCTTCCAGGCAGCGATCCAGTTCGCCCGCACTGAGGGCATCGTGCCGGCGCCTGAATCCGCACACGCTATCCGCACGGCGATCGATGAAGCCCTGGACGCCAAGGAGAAAGGCGAGAAGCGCGTGATTCTGTTCAACCTATCCGGACACGGAAACTTCGATATGAGCGCCTATGCGGCTTTCCTGAACGGGGAGTTGGAGGATTACGACTATCCCGAAGAAGCAGTGCAGAAGATTCGCGAGCACTTGCCGCAGGTGAGCATCGCCGCATGAGCGAGCGACTTTCCCTCTTCTGCCCTTTGAAAGGAAAGCAAGCGAACCAAAATGGGACTGCGTCGGTCGACCTGCCGATTGGCGCAGTCCGTCTTGGTTCGATCAGCGAGGGTCTTATCTGCCAGGAACTTCGCGAGGGCAGATTCAGGCGGACGGTTTTTTCTTCTGGATTTGACCGGCATGCAGCTCAACCGGCAGGTGGCGGGAACTGAGCATCTTCAGCAAAATGCGCACGCGCTCGCTGCCTGGCAGGCGCACATCGAAGATGCCTTCGTAGCCAGCGAAAGGACCGTCGTGAATGACGATCGGGTCGCCGTGGTGCAGCTCAGCGAAAAGCTCCCCGCCGGCTGCGGCGATCTCTTCGACCCGCTGGCGGATGGCATGGATGAGCGCATCGGGGACGATGGCGGCCTCTCCTCCAAAGGTCACCAGTCCGCTTGAAAAAGGCATCCATTGGAACAATGAAAGACCGGTGGCCTCGATATCCACGTGGACAAACATGTATCCGGGGAAATACGGTCGAATCTTGCGGGAGCGCGGATTTACCGGCTGGACACGCAGGCGCGGATAAAATACCTGGATGCCGTGACTCTCGACCTGGCGGGCGAGTATCTCCTCTTTGTGTGGGTGGCTGTGGAGGGTGTACCAGTGAATGGGCATTGTTTAACGGTTGAATTGGGTCAGACTGGCTTCCGCAACTGAAATACCGCCTGCAGCGGGGCTCGGGTCTATGAATTATACCTTCATCCATGCCGGCATGCAGATTCATGAGGCGGCTGGTGGAATTTGGATCATGAGCCGGCGATCTGGTCCGTGCCGGCAGGCGTACGGCTTTCACGGAAAAAGAACACCAGGATGAATACGAGCGCCGCAGCCAGCCAGCCCGCCAGATTGTAGACTGGGTCGATGTACTGGCTGGTAAATATAGAGGGGGTGGGGAGCGGACTGTTCACGTAATTGGCGATCGAGGCGGCAAATAGATTGTTAGAGGCGTGTACGCCTAAGGCCAGCTCAAGGCGGTTATCGCGCAGCGTCAACCAGGCCATGAATGCGCCGAAGCCAAAGTAATACAGCATCACCAGCACGAAACTGCTGGCTACCTCTGGGTTGGCAGCGTGGGGTAAAGCGAAGAGAAAGCCGGAAAGGAAAATCAAAAATGCGGGGTTGCGTGAGATCAACCCGCCGGCCTGGATCAGATAACCGCGGAAAAACAGCTCCTCCGCTGAGGTCTGCACGGGGGTGAGCACAAGCACGAAAGGCAGGAAGAGCAGGAAGCGGGCTGGATCGAAGGTGAAGAGGTAACGGCCAGGGTAAAGCAGCGCCTCGGCCAGGCTGACCGCAGCGCTCAGTCCCAGCCAGAGGGCAAATCCCTGCAGGGCGCGGCCCCAATCCATGCGGCCGGCCGGATCAATCAGGGTGATGAGCGGCCGGCGGTGGATCCAACGGACTGCCAGCCAGATACCAATGAAAAACGCCACGAAACTGAAGCTTAGCAATAAGTACGAAACGAGCGGGTGCACCCCCGGAAGGAGCGCGCTCCCCGCGACGGGCTGCGCGGATTCGCCTCGCACGGCAAAAAACAACTGCACGACGGTGAGAGGAATGCTGCCGATGATCAACCAGAAGAAAAAGATCAGCAGCAGAGCCGCGAGGTAGCGCAGGCGGCGGTTCTTGCCCTTCGATACGAGGTCTAAATAGGTAGTACCCATGAAGTGCGCTCCATTGGTCAGGCTGTGGTTATGGATAGATTATAGTATCTGATAGGGCGGTTGAATGAATATTTGTTGAAGGCTGCCTTGATCCGGTGTATCATTCAAGGCGCCGTCAGATATTGATAGATGCCGTGCGGGGAGAATGGAATGTCGTTTGCTCAGATATTCGTGATCGTGGCGCTGGCCATCCCGATTTTCCTGGCTGTGTGGGATAAATTGCGCATCGACATCGCCGCTCTGGCGATTGCGCTCATCCTCGGCGCTGGCCAATTCTTTGGCCTTGGCGTCCTTGGGCCGGCCGGTCAGCCGTCACAAGCTATCAAGGCCATCGAGGGCTTCAGCCAGCCAACGGTCATCATTCTGATCAGTCTGTTCATACTGACACGCGCATTGGACAAGTCGGGTGTGACGCGTTGGGTGGCCAATCGCATTATTCGGGTTGGTGGGAACTCCGAAAGCCGGATGATCGCTTTACTGGCAGGCACTACGGCGGTCTTCTCGCTATTCATGAATAATCTGGCGGCGGGCGCGCTGATGTTGTCGCCGGCCATTGAAATTTCGCGGCGCACCGGGATCAAGCCCAGCAAACTGCTGATACCGGTGGCTTACGGCAGTCTGCTGGGCGGAGTGGCCACTTATCTGACCACCGCGAATATCATCGTCAGCGATTTACTCCGGATCGCCCAACCGCCGCAGAGCGCGGTTGGTTTTCGGGATTTCTTCCCAACCGGCGGTTTGATCGCGCTGGCCGGCATCCTCTACCTGGCGCTGGCCGGTCCGCGCCTGCTGCCTGACCGCGAGCCGGGGTACGGGGCGGTCATCCGCAATATTACCGGGAGCGAACTTGAGGATCACTATCAGTTGGGCGAGAGATTGTGGGAGGTGCAGGTTCTATCCGGGTCGCCGCTGAGCGGTAAAACGCTGGCGGAGAGCGGCATCGGCGGGCAGTTTGGCCTGACCGTGACGGCCATCTGGCGGGGGGAGCAGGCGATTTTCGCACCCTCCGTAAACCAGGTGATTCAGGAGGATGACGTCCTTGTGGTTGTCGGGCGCAAAGAACGGGTTGAACAAATGTGCCTACATGGAATGGCCAGAGGCCGATTCGCGGCCAACCAATACCTTACGCCGCAAGGTGTGATGGTGTACGAGGTGGTTCTGGCCCCACATTCCAGCGCGGAGGGCAAGACGCTCAAAGAGCTGGACTTTCGTCGGCGCTACGGTTTCACGGCAGCGGCTCTGAAGCGGGCGGACCGCAGCTTCAGGACGGATGTGGGCGATATTCCTCTGGCTTTCGGAGACACACTGCTGGTCTTAGGATCTCCGACCGAGCTGCGCAGGCTGCGACGCAGCCCGGATTTCTTTGTCCTGGAGCCCAATCCAGTGGATCTTCCGGTGGACGGGCCCAAGGCGGCTCTGACAGTTGCGGTGATCGCGGCGGCCATCGCCGCTTCCGTAGCGGGGGCGCCGACCTATCTGGCGATGCTGGCTGGCGCGCTGATCGCCGTTCTGGCGGGAGTTTTGAGCATGGAAGAGGCTTACCAGGCGGTGGAATGGCAGGCGGTCTTTTTGATCGCCGGGATGTACGCGGTCAGCGTGGCGATGGTAGAAACGGGATTGGCAGGAATGCTTGGTAATGGCATGATCGAAGTTACCCGACCGCTTGGACCATTGGCTCTGGCGGCGGGCGCTTACCTGCTCACCGCGCTGCTGACTCAGGTGATCGGCGGCCAGGTATCGGCGCTTGTGACCGGCCCGGTCACCATTAGCGCGGCGATCAGCATGGGCGTCAGTCCACAGGCGGTGGCTGTGGCTACGGCCATCGGCTGCTCGGCATCCTTCCTCACGCCCATTGCGCACCCGGTGAATATCCTGATGGTCGCACCGGGGAATTATTCTTTTGGGGATTTCTTCAAAATCGGCTGGCTGCTGACAGTAGTGAGCTTCGTCATGCTGCTGGTGGGATTGGTGCTATTCTGGCGGTTATAGGCGGTTGGGAAATGGCCTTCTGGAAACCCCAGTTTGATCAGTCTTGCAAAGCTTTGAGGATTATTTGGCCAATGGATCGTGCAGAGACGCTATGCCTGAACGGGAGAATCCCGTCTCCATCAGCCCCGATGTTATAGAACCATCTTCCTTTTTTTCTGGCAAACTTCGGTTAACGAAATCAGACCTCGCCGCAGAGATAGACATCCAGACCAAGCTCACGCAGGGCGGCTGCTTTGGCGTACAGGCCGCGGCGAGCATCCTCCAGACTTGGGGCATAAACAACCTGGATATGGTTGGATTGGTGGCGCGCCATCATTTGGTCGCGGGTGATGCCACGAAGCAGCAGATGCATCATCGGCCACTGGGGAGTGGTTAGCCGCCAGAGCTCCTGGATCTCGGCTTCGGGGAGTTTGACCGCCTGGCCAATGCCCAGGTCGCAGTTGAGGCGATTGCCTTTGATGAAGATGCGACTCCATACCACCCAGCCAGGCTTGCTGATACCCTTGATGGTACCGCCGCCCAGGGGGAAATACATGGCTGGCTGGCGCTCACTGATTGCGCTGCGGTAGCCATTTTCCAGGTGCGCAGGCGGCACGGCACCCGAGATTTCCAGCACCCAGACGAAGCCTTTGGCTTGAGGCAGATCATACTCGCGCCCCCAGCGCAGATCATGAAGGGTGGTCTCAGGCGAAAAACCGAGCCGTCGCCAAAGCCGATAAGTAATTAGGGCGTCCAGTCCGGCGCACTCATCGACTTCGTTGAAGTGGGGCAAGGCTTCGCCAGCGTACAGCTCAACGCCGGTACCTTCGCGGGTTACCGGAGGCCGCTCGACGTTATTGAGCAACCCTTCCACCAGATCGGATGCCGGGGTGAGGTCCTTCAAGCCCTGCTGGTATTGGATGCCGATGGCGGCGCAGCCGAACTCATCGGCGATGCGCAGGGCAGCAATATACATCTTACACTGCTCCAAAATCTGGGACTCGGTCAATTCATTGGTCGCATCGTTGCCGAGATTAAAACGCATACCACGTCCAAGAAGCCATTTGTATACCGCGCGCGCTTCTGCATCGGAGACGGTGCGCATCCTGGCATACAAGGCTGACTGCGACAGGCGCTCTTTGAATCCGCCGAGGGGGTTAAGAAGCTCGTCGGGGATGATGGCATTGTACATGCCCATGCAGCCTTCGTCGAACACACCCAAGATGAACTGGTTTTGCCTCAGCTCTTGGGCGAATTTTGCGCCAATCTCGACCGCGCCGTTCTGTGATGGGGTTGGCTCGAACTTATGCACATGAGAAATATTATGACGCACCTGGCCTTCTTTTAGCCAGCTTCTCAGCCCGGAGAGAAAGAAGTCATCTTTGAAGTTTTCGCTCCACAATGAGGAGTAAGGTACGCCAGCTTTGGTCAACGAGGCGTTCAGGTTGAGCAAGCCGACCAGACCAGGCCAGGTACCACTCCAGTTAGCCACAGTGAGGATCGGCCCGTGGTGAGCCATCAGTCCGGGCAGAATGTGATGGCTGTATTGCCATACGGCTTCGGCGACGATGACGGGTGCGTCTTTTGGGATGGAGTGGAACACTTTCATGCCGTATTTCTGGCTGTCGATAAAGCCGTGTTTCTTGATCGGATCATAAGGATGGGCGCGCTGAATTTGCGCGCCTTCCGCTTTGACCGCTTCGATCAGTTCGGCCTCCATGGCCGCCTGAGCCTCCTGACAGCTTTGGTTGGCTGAGAGGCGTAAATCGCCATTGGCGACGAGGTAAATGGTATCCATGTAAAACCTCCTGACAATCCAGGAAATATGGATTTGATCAATTATCCCTTCACAGCACCGACCAGGAAGCCACGAGCGATGTAACGCTCGAGAACAATGGCCATGATGATGACAGGAACAATCATGATCAGGATCAAAACCGACATATACCACCACTGCGGGCCACGGGTTGCATTCTGGGCGGCTACCGTCAGGGGAAGGGTTTGGGCTTTGGCAATGGTCAGGAAGAGCGCCAGCAGATATTCATTCCAGGCGAAAACCAAGACAAACAAGAATGTGGCAATCAAGCCAGGAACTGCCAGCGGCAAGACAATAGACCAGAATATGCGGTAAGGTGTAGCGCCATCGATGGATGCGTTCTCCTCTAACTCGAGAGGAATTGTTTGGAAGTAATCCCGCATCAGCCAGACGACAATGGGCAGGTTGATGGCGGTGTAGGTAATGATCAGCGCTGTCCAAGTGTCGAGCAGTCCGAGTCGCTGGAAGAGGATATAAATCGGTATGACCACCGCAACGGGTGGGAGCATGCGCTGCGAAATCAGCCAAAAGGCGATATCGTTGTTCCCCAGCGATCGGCGAAAACGCCGGCCAATGGTCTGCCACAAGAGGACGAACACGACCAGGGCAACAGCGATACCTATCTGCCAAGGCGTGCCTAGAGTGACCAAGACGATTGCCAGGGCGATACAGCCGATAAAGGACAGGATCGTACCCAGGCGAGGCTTATAGGTGAAGCGCGTCAGCCCATAGGCGGCTGTGGAGCCAAACAGGAGTGTGAAGAAAGTGCTGGTCAGTGAGACGACCACGGTATTAAGATAAGGGCGAAAAGTATCATTAGCCAGATCGAAGAAGATGTAATGCCAGTTTTCCAATGTAGGCTGGAAATCGATGAAGGGCAGGTAAGCTGGACCGCTATTGACCGTGAGAGGGGTCTTGAATGAAGTGATGAACAGCCAATAAAGCGGGAACAATACGACCAGCGACCAGCCGATCAGTACAATATAGGAGCCTATCATCCCTAATGTAGAAGGGGTATTGATTGAGCGGTAACGCCGCATAGCGGATCGGATTTTCATAGCACTTTCACCGCCCGTGAACGGAGCAGGTTCACATAACTCAGGCCTACGAACGTAACCACGAAGAGCAAGATGTAGGCGACTGCGGCCGAACTGCCGATGTCGAGGTTTCGCCAGTAAATATAGGCTTGCAGAGTTAATGATTCGGTAGCAGTCCCCGGACCTCCGTTGGTGAGCACGTTAGGCAAGTCCACGATTTTGAAAGCTTCGATCATGCGGATCAATACCAGGGTCATGGAGACGGGCAGGATATCCGGCAGGGTCAGGTAGCGAAATACCTGCCATGAATTCGCGCCGTCAACGTAGGCGGCTTCAATATGTTCGACTGATTGGGATTCGAGCGCAGCCACCAGGACGATAAACATGAAGGGAGTCCACTGCCAGGTATCGCCGATCATGACTGCTGCCCGCGCACCCCAGGGAACGGTCACCCAAGAGAAATTGGCCAGTCCCAACGCATTCCATATGGGGAGGAAAGGTCCTTTCACCGTATCGGTCAGCATGCGGAAGAGGTAAGCCACACCCACGGGGGTGATCATCATTGGGATAAGGAAGACCACCCGGAAGAAACGCCGTCCAGGGATGTGCTGCGTGCACAAGATAGCCAATAACAACCCCAGGGCGTACTGAACGGTAATGTCAACAAAAACGTATAGTAGAGTGACGGTCAGCGCGCCAGGACGACCATCCGGGATAATGGTGAAAATAACGAGCCAAATAGCGGCGAGAGCGATTAAGGAAACGATTATTCTGGCTGCCAAGCCACCGCCGGTCACCTCTTCGCTGCGGATATAGCGGGCGAGCAGCCAAAAAACGAAGGCGGCCGCCAGCGCAAAGATGAGCCAGGCCAGCCAGTTAACATTTGTGATCGCACCGAGGGTCTCATCATGGTACATACCGAACAAGACGTTCGCGTAGTTCTGCAAGCCCACGAAATTTAGCTTGAAGCCGCCGGGCACGAAGGTTAGCTGCACCAGAGAGAGATAAAGGGAAAGAATGAGGGGTAGGATGGAGATAAACAAGACGAGCACCACCGCCGGCATGACAAACATAGCCGGAGCGGAATGCTCGAGACGGCCTGTGAGAATCGCGCGCCGTTCCACTTTTTCTTGAGGTAAGGTCTCAAGGCCCGGTCCGGACTGGACCGGACCTTGAGTTTTTTCATCGATCGTCATTCGAAACTACCGAGTGACATTCAACGAGGCATCGTACACTTTTAATACCGTGTCTTTGCCGATCGTGTTGGTCAACTGGTCCCAGCCATCGGAGATCTGCTTGGCGCAGGTTTGGGCGTTGATTTCCCCGCCGAGGAATTGGGCCAGGGCAGTATCCAGAACGGTTCCCTCATAGCGTGCATTTTGGGGGATGCGCAGGTCAAGCACCATATTGGGGCTGCTAAGACTGGCCTGGATGGCACCGAGGTAGTTCTTTGCTCCATTCTCAGAAAAACCGGCAGCCAGCCAGGGAGCCAGGTTATCAAATTGGGACTGGCGGTATGGATTGAAGCCGGTTTTGCCCAAGGTGACATCGACGTCGGACTGCGCCGGAGCGCTCACATAGGAGAGGAACGCAAACGCAGCCTTCTGCACCTCTGGCTTGGCGGCCTTGTTGATTGCGCCGGACCAACCGCCGTAGGCAGCAAAAGGAGCATGATTGACACCATCTGTTGCATACGGGCACGTGGTTGCATCGCAGGCTACCAACTTACCGGTGCTGCGGTCCAACACCTGCTTGGTTCCAGGGGTTATAACTGCACCAACCTGGTCGGAGGTGATCTTGGAGGTGGTCTTGTCGACAGCCAGAACGCCGACATCACCCCAATCCAGAGACAGAGCGCAGCGGCCGGAGGTGAACAGACCGCGCGAATCGCCAACGTCCTCGTTCAACTGGTCGGGTGGACCGAGTTTGGAGAGTTGCTGGTAGATGTTCAGCGCAGCGAGGCCGGCGTCATTGTTGATCAGCGGCTGCATGGTTGAGGTATCAAAAAAAGCGCCCTGTGAAGTGCCCTTGGTCTGAAGGAAAGGCGCCAATATGGAAAGGAACATCCAATACGACTGCGCGCCGCGCTTCATGGCGATGCAAGAGCCGTAGCCCGGTTTGCCATCTGGGAAAGTTGCCCCCTGAAACTTCTTGGCGATAGCGATATAGTCGTCCCAGGTCTGCGGCGGTTGAAGGCCGGCAGCGTCCAGCAAATCTTTGCGGTAATAGACCATCTGAACATCGCCGTCCAATGGGATGTCGTACACATGACCCTGATAGCTGGCGGAGAAATCTCGGAAGTAAGGCAGGATATCGTTCCATTGAATGGTGGGATCATTCTTGACCATATCGGTCAG
This sequence comes from Anaerolineaceae bacterium, assembly GCA_034435955.1. Taxonomy (GTDB): domain Bacteria; phylum Chloroflexota; class Anaerolineae; order Anaerolineales; family Anaerolineaceae; genus DAOTWA01. Next base: position 17,369 of record DAOTWA010000054.1, read on the forward strand.
GTCGAGCAGATATCCGGCCGAAGCGAAATCACCCATCCACTGGGGGTCATAAACGATGGCGTCATAACTGTTGGTGCCGGTAGAGAAGTCGGTCAAGATTTTGTTGTACAGGTCGCTAAAGGGAACAGTAATGATATTGATCTTGGCGCCAGTAGCCTGTTCAAATTCAGGCGCATGCCGCTGCAAGGGCTCAGCAATCTGCGGACCAGTGAAGGTGACGATGTTCACGGTGATGCCGCTGAAATTGCCTAAACTAGCAGTGGCGGCAGTCGTTGGGGTCGTTTGCCCGGCCGGAGCGGAAGTGGCGGCGGTCGTTTCAGTAGCCTGAGGGGCAGCGGTGGGCGCTTCGGTTTGTACGACGGCCTGGGTGGGGGCAACAGTCGTGGCGGCTGGACCACAGGCTGCAACCAGTAATGCCCCAAGCACGAGCCATGTGCTCAGGGAAACGATGCGTTTCATGGGCGGTCCTCCTTCTATATAACCTAACACTGTTTATTGGATGGTTTAGGTCATGGTTATTTGGATATTATTCTGGCAAATTCACCTCCTTTATGGTTTGCTGGGTGGAGACTGAGGGAATGGGAAACAGGAAAACCGGCCTCTTAGCCGGTCAAGAGAAAGTTGATTGCTTTATTCAAACATCCGGACGCCCGCCAGTATTTTTTATCCATCTTGTTCTCGACACCTGGTCGATCAGCTACCGCTCTTTATCTGGCGCTTTGCCCCGCTCAATGTTGGATTCGGTTCGCATACTACTGTAGTCAGTAATCAGGCATCCATCCTTATCGCAGACAAAAGAATACCTTAAGGTTTCCTTAAGCGTAGAGCCGGTATTCCGCGCCCGCTTGTTCCTGGCAAAAGGCCATGCTATACTCCGGCAGGTGCATGGCAAAAGTTGCAGAGATTATCCTTTCCATGCAATGAATGCCCTGTTCCCCATAAAAGAAAGGAAGGCTCATGCTTAAATACCAGTTACTGCACCCCGAGATGCTCGCGGCGCTTGGCGGAGCGGGTCACGGTGCCAAGGTATTGATCGCCGACGGTAATTACCCGTTCTCGACGCGAGCAGCGCCCCACGCCAAACGGGTCTATTTGAATCTTGCCCCGGGGATGTTGAACGTAACCGACGTGCTCAGGGTGGTTGCGGCAGCGATTCCGGTGGAATCCGCAGCAGTCATGGTGCCAGAATCGGGTGAGGAACCCCCCATCCATCAGGAATTCCGGCGCATTCTGCCATCTGACGTACCGATCAAAACGCTGGGACGCTTCGATTTCTATGATGCGGCCCGCGACCCGGACACGGCGCTGGTCATCGCCACAGGTGAGCAGAGGATCTACGCCAATATCCTGCTGACGATCGGGGTCGTGCCTCCGCCCGGGTAAACCGAAGGATCGCGGCGAGCATCTGGCGCGATGCGCCGGGCGCTTTCGATTCCCCCGTTTCTGAAGAGACGGATCGGCGGCGGCAGGGGTGTGATGATAACGCTGGCGCCGTCAGGCGCGCTGGCGAGGGTGGCTCACCGGACGTCAAAGAGGTCCAGCGCGGCTGTATGTAATCGAAGCAGGGGTGTGATCAAATATCCAGATTGCGTACGTCGCGGGCGTGGGTCTGGATAAAGCGGGTGCGTGGGGGGACGGCTTCGCCCATGAGCATATCAAAGGTGCGATCCGCCTCGGCAGCGTCTTCAATGGTCACGCTGAGGAGGGTGCGGTTTTCGGGGTTCATGGTGGTCTCCCAGAGCTGCTGAGGGTTCATCTCGCCCAAACCCTTATAGCGCTGGATGACGGCTTTCTCGGCGTTAGCGCCCAGCTCCTTGAGGATGCGGTCTTTCTCGGCATCGCTATAAGCATAGCGCACCCGGTCTTTGTATGCGATGCGGTAGAGCGGCGGCTGGGCGATGAACAGGTGACCTTCCTCGATTAAGGGCTGCATATAGCGGAAGAAAAAGGTGAGCAAAAGGGTGCGGATATGGCTGCCGTCGACGTCGGCGTCGGTCATGATCACCACACGGCCGTAGCGCAGGCCGGATAGGTCGAAATTGTCGCCGATGCCGGTGCCCAGGGCGGAGATCAGCGCTTTGACCTCATTGTTCGAAAGGATCTTATCCAGCCGGGCGCGTTCGGTGTTGAGGATTTTGCCGCGCAGCGGCAGGATGGCCTGGAAATGCCGATCGCGCCCCTGCTTGGCCGAGCCGCCGGCGCTGTCGCCTTCGACGATATACAGCTCGGTCTTATTCGGATCGCGCTCGGAGCAGTCGGCCAGCTTGCCGGGCAGCGTCAGGCTCTCCAGGGCGGATTTGCGGATGACCAGGTCGCGGGCCTTGCGGGCGGCGTCGCGCGCTCGGGCTGAGGTAAGGCACTTGGAGATGATCGCCTTGGCAGCGGCGGGGTTTTCCTCGAGGAATGCCCCAAAGGTCTCACCGACCACCTGCTGGACGTAAGTCTGCACCTCCGGGTTCATCAGCTTGACCTTGGTTTGCGATTCGAACTGCGGGTCGGGGTGTTTGATGCTGACGATGGCCGTGAGGCCCTCGCGGGTGTCGTCGCCGGTGAAATTCGGGTCCGTTTCCTTGAGCAAGCCGGTCCGGCGGGCGTAGTCGTTGATTACGCGGGTGATGGCTGCCCGCAGGCCGGTGAGATGGGTGCCGCCGTCTACGGTATTGATCGTGTTGGCGAAGGAGTACACCGATTCGGCGTAGGCGTCGGTATATTGAATGGCGGCTTCGATGCCGACGCCCTCAATTTCCTTCTCGATGTGCACAACGGGGTGGAGCAGCTCGCGGTTGCGGTTCAAGTAACGCACGAAGGAGGTAATGCCGCCCTCGAAATAAAAGGTCATCTCGCGGTCGGCGCGCTGGTCGAGGAAGTAGATGGTCACGCCGCGGGTGACGAAAGCCATCTCACGAAAGCGCTGCACCAGCGTATCGAAGCGGTAGTCCAAATCGCCTTTGAAGATGGTGGGATCGAAACGAAATGTGGTGCGCGTGCCCGTGACCTCGGGCTTTACCGTACCGATAGCCTTGACCGGCTCGAGCGGCACGCCGCGCTCATAACGTTGAAAATAGACCTTGCCCTCGCGGCGCACCTCGACTTCGCACCATTCGGAGAGAGCGTTCACGGCCGAGACGCCCACGCCGTGGAGCCCGCCGGAGACTTTATAACTGGTGCCGCCGAATTTCCCGCCGGCGTGCAAGGTGGTCATGACTACCTCGAGGGCCGATTTCTTCTTTTCAGGGTGCAGATCGACCGGAATGCCGCGCCCATTGTCGCTAATGGTGACGCTGCTATCGGGGTGGATGATGATCTCGATGCGATCACAAGCGCCAGCCAGAGCTTCGTCGATGGAGTTGTCGACCACCTCGTAGACCAGGTGATGCAACCCGCGCTGATCGGTGCCGCCCACATACATGCCCGGACGGCGACGGACGGCTTCCAGGCCTTCCAGCACCTGGATGTCTTTGGCAGCATAAGAGCTCACACTCGCAAGGTCAGCCACGAACTCCTCCACGAATAAAGGCGATCATAAAAGTCCGGCAGGATCGGTTTAATGGGTTATGTAGTGCGGGTTTGGGCCATTAGCGTTCGCTGCAGGAATTCCTGCACGAAGCGCATCGCGTCGCGGTAATAGACGAAACTGGCGGCCAGTAAACCGGTAGCGATAAATGCATGCCCGCCGATGCCGATGAGCATCATCCAGGAGGTGAGCGGGGGCGCGGACCAGAGCACGTCCAGCCCCTGGCTGATCACCAGGACGGAAAGCACGAACATGCCGGTGCCTGGAAGGATAAAGCGCACCAGGCGGGCGCTGGTCAGCATGGATATCAGCGCATTCTGCCGGTACACGAAGATGCCGTGAGGGGAGAAAACCAGCGGAAGCAGTATCCATATCAGGAATAAAATGGCAGCGAACAACCCAATCTGGGCGATGCCCGGGCTGATCAGCGTCAGCACGACGATCATGAGCGTGACCGGCACCGCAATCATCACCCCCAGGACGATCCAGCTAATGGCGAGCAGCAGTGTTTGACCGGCCAACCAGCCGACCTGACCGAAGGTCATGCTGCTTTCATCGCGCAGACTGGCGCGGGCGACCAGGGCGAAGTACAGCGCGCCGGAGACCAGGCCGACGAGGACGAAAACCAGGAATAGCAAGACACCGCTGGCCATGTTGGGCATCTGCGTGGTCATCGGGAGGCCAATCGGGTTCTGGAGCGTCGCCTGGGGTTGGGCAGCACCGGGGGATGAGGCCTGGAAAATGCTCAGTATCTGGCTGACAAATTCGCCAAACATGAGGCTGGGAATGCCTACCGGGAAGGTGCGTAACGCAGTGGCCAGGTTAAACTCGTGGAAGAAGGCGGCCCAGGCATCGAGGCCAGCCTTGAAACTCTGCGCCTGAAGGGCGTCGCTGGGGGTGAATGTGGAGAGATCGCGCATCTGGTCGATGATTGGGCGGGCAGCGTTTCCGAGGCTCCAGCGAGGCCCAAACCAGAGAAACAGGTCGAGAGCTACAGGGAACAAGATCAGGGCTACATGGCTGGCTACAGTATCAAAGCCCGCCTTGAGAGAAGCGAACAGGCGAGGCGGGCGAGGGAGGACAGCGCTGTTGTTGGCATTCATATGAACCTTATTTTACCATGAAGGCCGCAGGTCATCACCTTGCGGGGCGCGAGCGGGACGGGTACAATGCTCCCATATGGACGTGCACCGGCACCTGCCTGACCGCGACCGTCTGAGTGTGCTGCTGGCCACGATCCTGCTGGCTTACGCACTGACGCGCTTCGTCGATCTTCCTGATCGTACGCTGACGATCCGTCCGGCCGGGGTATTGCTCACCTTCACCCTCAATTTTCAGACCATCATCTCGGTGCTGGTGGCGGTGCTGGCGGCGACGGGTATGGATTGGCTGGTGCGCGACCACCCGCGTTTCAGCGGAGAGGAAGGCGACGAGCCGCCGCCCGGCTGGCAGGCACGCTTTCCACATTGGATCCTGCCCGCGCTCACCGCCTGGATGATCGGAGTGCCGTTGAATTTCCTGCGCAGCGGCGCCGAGTGGTGGATCGTGTTCGCGATGGGCGGGACGCTGATGGCGCTGGTTTTCGTGGGCGAGTACATCGTGGTGGATGTAGAGGATCTGCGCCATCCGGCAGCAACCGCCGGACTGACGGCGCTGTCGTTTGCTCTGTATTTGATCCTGGCCATTGCGGTGCGCTCGGCCAATTTACGTCTGTACCTGCTGCTGCCCGCTCTGGTGCCGACGATTGGCATTGTCAGCCTGCGGACACTCTACTTGCGGCTGGGCGGCAGATGGGCCTATGCCTGGGCTACCGGGATCGCTTTGCTGGTGGGACAGATCGCCGCTGGACTGCACTATTGGCCGATCTCGCCGGTGCGGTTTGGTCTGGCGCTGGTTGGACCGTCCTATGCGCTGACCGCACTGGCAGGGGCATATGAAGAAGGGCGGCGCGGAGCGGGTCTGGCGGCAGAGCCGGCCATCATGCTGGCTGTGCTGTGGGGATTGGCGGCCATCCTGGGATGATGGCGGAAGGCTTGCAGCTTCAACGCGAACATTGGCTGGCGATGGAGGCCGAGGCGAAGCGCCTGGCTCCTGAGGAGGCCTGCGGTCTGCTGGCCGGGAAGGGCCGGCAGGTGGAAGCGGTGATCCCTGTGACCAACGTTGAGCACAGTCCGATGCGGTTCCGCATGGAGCCCGGCGAGCAGGTGCGCGCGCTGTTGTGGATCGAGGACCATGGGCTGGAGCTGGTGGGAATCTATCATTCGCATCCGGATGGGCCCGGCGAGCCGTCGCCCACCGACCTGGCCGAATACGCCTATCCGGGAGTGGTGTACGTAATCTGGTTCCGCGAACAGGGAGAATGGCGTGGGCGGGCGTTTGAAATCCAGGCAGAGCGGGTGAAAGAGATCGGGCTTCAACTTCAAACCGGTGCGTAACGTTATGGGCGTGGCCGGGTTTAACTTCGCGGAAGGGATGCAGAGGACATCATGGCGACAATAGAGTGGTTGTTAGCTTTAGGGGTGGCGTATTTGCTGGGAGCTTTTCCCTCGGGACTTTTAATCGTCAAGATGATCTCCGGCAAGGACGTCCGCCAGGTGGCGAGCGGGCGCACGGGCGGCACGAACGCAGCGCGGGCCGCCGGCTTGGGGGCTGGATTATTGACGGCTGCTCTGGATGTGCTCAAAGGGGGCGGCGCGGTGTGGCTGGCGCGCTGGCTGGTTCCCGGCAGCGTGTGGGTGCACATGGCGGCGCCATTGGCGGCCATCATGGGGCATAACTATTCGGTCTTCCTGCTGGAGCGCAACAGCAAAGGCCGGTTGAAGCTGCGCGGCGGCGCCGGTGGAGCGCCGGCGGCAGGAGGCGCGCTTGGATTGTGGCCGGCCAGTATCCTGTTCATCCTGCCGCTGGCGGGCGCCATCTGGTTCGGGGCAGGATACGCATCGCTGGCGACCATGAGCATTGGCCTGATAGCCACAGGCGTGTTCGCATACCGGGCGGCCACCGGATCAGGTCCATGGGCGTATGCACTGTACGGCGTCATCGCCGAGGTGTTGCTGTTGTGGTCGCTCAGGCCCAATATCCGGCGCCTGTTAAACGGCACGGAGCGCCTCCATGGCTGGCGTGCGCGGCGCAAGAATAAACTGAACGGTAAGGAAAAAGGCAAAGGCTTCTTTTACCAGGAATCTTGATGGAAAGCGCCCCCGGCAATCAAAAACGAACCGGGGGCGATTTATTGATCCAATGAGCAGCGGTCACTGTTGCGGTACACCTTCGCCCTGGCCGCCCTCGCCGTGCTGGAACTGGCGCAGAAGGGCGCGCAAATTGCGGCGATGCAGTTCCTCGGCCAGACCGCCGAGGTACACGCGGCTTTTGCCGACAGATTCAATGCTCACATCGGCCAGATAATCCAAGGGGGATTTGCGCCGCAAGGCCGTGCGGACCGCCTTGCGTATAGCCGACAGGTAGGCGAGGTTCTCCTTGACCGCCTCGTCGATCTCGCCACGTAAGATGATGTCTCCATGGCCTTGAATGATGTTTTCGAGGCCCATCTTGCCGATTTTTTTTATCGAAGCGATCTGGTCTTCGAGGTTGCCGTCGACCAGATAAGGAAGCGGCAAGAAAGCGTCGCCGGCGAACAGGACGCGATCCTCTTCTACCAGGACGGAAATTCCATCGCGGCTGTGGCCGGGGGTGAGGAGCAAGGTCAGGTTCTTTTTGCCCACGCGCAAAGAAAGCGTACCCTGATCGAATGTTAGATGAGGAGGGACGATCTTAATCTGGCGGAAGGCAGCATTCTGCTTGCGGGCGGATTCCAGGGCGGCCTGTCCGCGCTCGAGCATCGCCTGGCGGCACAGGGTGTGACCGATGATGGTGGCACCGGGGAAGAAGCAGTTGCCCCATGAGTGGTCGGCATGGTGGTGGGTGTTAATGACGTAGCGGACAGGGACGGACAGGACGTCTTCGATAAAGTCGCGCATGGCGAGGGTTTCTTCAGGCAGGGCCAGGGTGTCGATGACGACCGCCCATTGTGGACCGACCACCACGCCGGCGGTCACTTGAGCATAAATCTCGCTCTGGAACCAGTAGACATTCTCGGAAACACGCTCGCGCTGCATGGCACCTTCCCACACTCGAGTTATGTAATCAGGTAGGATAGCACAAATGGGGATAAAAGTCAAAAATATAATAATAAAAAAGAATTTAATGACTTAATTAATTATCACATGCTGTAAAGTGCAGAAATGGCGGACAAAGTCCTCTTCTTAGGGGAAAATCATGCCACATGCTGCGCGTCCTGATTTATGCGCTTATGGCAAGCAAGGTAATCCCGGCATGGGTGCGGGACCGCATGACGGCTGATGGATGGTCTGTCTTTGATCGTTGAGATTAGAGGCTGAAACCGCGGTAGCGCACCAGATACCACGCGCTGAGGAAGAGCACCAGCAGTCCCAGGACAGCGCCGGATGCCAGGCTGATCCAGAAGGCCACCCGCCCGGGAGAGGGCGTGGGGGTGGGGGCGGGATGCGAGGCGACGGCCGTCTTGGTCAGTTGGGAGGGCAGCAAGGCAATCGCCTGCGGCGAGGGAGTGGTGAAGGGTTCAATGGTTCCAGCGACGTTGGTCTGCATGGCGGCCAAGTCGGTGAGGAGGCCGGTCGGCGAAGGCGTCTGGTTGATGAGAGCGCCGATCGAGGTGGAAGTTCGGGTCAGATTTGGGCTGGGGGTGAAGGGGGTGGCTGTGCGCGGGCGGGGAGTGCTGGTAGCGTAATAATAATAGTTGTAGTAGTAATACGTGGAGGTGGGGTAAGGCGTCCAGGTCTTGGTGATGGTGGGCGTGGGAGTGATGGTGCGAGTGGGGGATGGAGTGAAGGTCGGGGTGGGCGTGTTGGTAGGGGTGTTGGTTGGGGTGGCGGTGGCGGTCATAGCCGAGACCGGCCCGAAGAAGCCGATGGTCTGTTGGTTGGAATCGATGATTTCCAGCTTGTAATAATAATTGATGCCGTTCCCCAGGTTGGTGTCGTAGAAGGTGTAATAGCCGCCCATATCGGCGTTGCCTTTGGCGCTGATAAAATCACTGGCGCGGCTGTAGACGTCGCTGCTGGAATCGCTGCGCACCACGTAGTAGCCGGAGATATTTGCCTCGGAAGTGGTCTGCCATTGGACGATCACCGACTGCGTATAGGCAACGGCAGTGAAGCTTTTTAAACTGAATGGCACTCCCACAACCATTGGGACGAAGGCAAGGTCGGTTGACAAATTGGGCCGCTGATTAATGTCATGGGTCAACGAAACCTTGATCTCATCGCTATCCGTCAGGCAGGCGGTGGTTTGACCGCTGGCGCCAAAGGCCCCCGTGCCATTGGGTTTTTGGCCGGTCGTATTCCAACCATTGGTCGCACTGGTGTCTGATGGATCGTACCACCACAACGGGTATTTGGTGGGGTCGCCGCTGGCGCAATACGCTGAGGATTCGACGTTGGCGATGCAGGCGCTGTTCAGGTCATACTTAAAAAAGACATCCAAATTCGAGTTGGTGTTAGGAGCCCCTGCCAAAAAGATGTCCCAAAAATTAGAGCACGGGGTGATGGGCGTGGTGCCGAAACCCAGGAAGGGGATATTCTCATTACTACCGGCGCCATGATTGACCACATAAACAGAAAAGGACGCGTCATTCGTGGCCTGAAAGGAAATCTTGTTGTCAAATGCACCGGTTTTATTGCTGGTAACTTGAACCAATTGGGCGTCCAGTCCGGGCAGGCTGGCGCGGGGCTGGATGGGCGCGCCCAGACGCTTGCCGCTGGAGGCCGTACAGTTGGAGACGGCATCGTTCACCTGGACGCCGAAGCCCCAGAAGTTGTGATCCACGCGGCCGTGGCCGTTGCAAGATGCCTGCACGCCAGCCTGATTGGCAAACACATTATTGGCAATGGCGGTCAGGTTGCCGGATTGGCTGCCCGGCAGGCGCAAAAGCCCAAGGCCGCGATTGCCGCGGATGTCGTTAAATCGCACCAGGGCGCCGCCGGTGTTGTCGGCCACGGTTACGGCGTTCCCGCCGCCGACCAGGTCGGTGTATTCGATAAGCGCGTCGCTGGGGCTGTCCACCCAGATCAGGTCACGGGCAGGGTTCGAGCAGCCGCCGCCGTTGACGTTAAGGCTTTGTACACTGGCAGCGGCGGTCAACTTAAGCAAGGGTTGGTCGCAGCCCGCGGCGGATGCAGTCAGGGTGGCGTTGCCCACTCCCTGGATTATCACCGGGTGGGCGACCACGACGGTGTTGCTCTTGATGGCATAGGTACCTAGGATGTTGATGAAGGCGTTGTCCTGGATGGCGTCCACGGCATCTTTGAGGGCGGTGCCCAGGCCGCCGGCCAGGTCGCTGCCGCTGTTGACGAAGCAGGGGGTGTTGGAACCGCAGGCAGCGGCGTCGTTGCCGACAAAGACGTTATTGGACGCAGCCGCCACTGCCAGTGTCGGGCCGGTGATATCCAGGGGCTGAGGCGTAGGTGTGCCGTTGCTGATGCTTATCACCCGCACCAATACCGTTCCGGAGGCCGGGGCGCCAGTTGGGGCTGTGCGTAGGCTGAAATTCAGCTCATCGAAGGAAATAACGGTGGGGACTTTAGCGACGACCGCGCCGATCTCTTTATAACCGTCAGCAGCGCTGCAATAAGTCTGCTCAGAGGTTGAGGTATAGGAGATTTCGTTCTGAGAGGTTGCAGCTACAGTGAGGGAGCCATCTTCTGCCCAGCCATTGGTGGCATAAAAACAGAGCGCAGTGTTGAGAGAATCATCCCCGCTGGGTTTCAGGCTATAACTTACCCGAAAATCCAGACGCTGGCCGGGTGCGCAACCGGTGGATGGACAGGGATTTGGGGAGAGGAGGGTAAGGCCGTTCGTTTGGAGCTGGAGTAAGCCGGCCTGCGCGGCTCCAATCAAAGAGAAAGCGAACGCGAAGGCCGTCAACAGCGGGAGGAGCTTCCTGGACATGGGCGCCGTCCTTTCAGGCTGGGCTGGCTGCGATCATCACCCCAATGTATTTAACGAAATTGACCAGGCCACCGTTCAGGATTACGGGTGAAAGTGATTCTATTGTACCAGAATGTCCAATTCGCGCTTGAGGACGATGGATTTCCGCGGTGGAATTGGGCGTTTCCGTGGGAAGCCGGCAAGGACGGGCGGCCTTCAGAAACGGTTCATTCTGCTGACGGTGAACCCACCTGAATATTTATCGGCCAGGCCCTTGCCGGCCTCGCCATAGGTGTCAGAGGCGGTTATTGACTGGCGCCAGCCAGCCACTTTTGCTCGAGCTGCTGGAGGGTGCCGTCGGATTTGAGGATAGCCAGGGTCTCGTTAATCTTTTTCAGCAGGGTATTCTCCTTGCTGCACACGGCGATTCCATATGACTCGTTGGTGAAGACATCGCCGGCGAGTTTCAAGGCAGCAGGGTGCTTGGCGACGGTTTCAAGCGCGGTGGGATAATCGGTCACCACGGCATCAATTTTGCCATTCAGCAGGTCCTGGAAGGCCAGGTCAATGGTGTCGTAATCGATCTCTTTCGCGCCCGAGATGTTCTGTAATTCGAGCGCTCCTACCGAGCCGATTTCGGCGCCGACGGTCTTCCCGCCCAGGCTGTCCTTCCCGATAATCTCGGAGTTGTCTTTGCGCACAGTCACAATCTGGCCGACGTTGATGTAAGGGTCAGAGACATGCATGCTCTGTTGTATCTCCGGAGTGATGGTGATTGCGGAGACGGCGGCATCGTACTGGCAGTGGGCCATGTTGGCCAGCAGGGTGTTGTAGTCTATATTTTCGAATTCGACGTTGAAACCGGCTTTCTGAGCGATGGTTTTCATCAAATCGACATCGAAGCCGGTTACGGAACCGGTCTGCTCGTCGATCATTTCGAAAGGCGGGTTCGTGGCGTCGGTGGCCACGCGGACGGTAGATGGGATGGCATCCCGCCCACATGCGGCCAACATCAGGCTGGCCGCAATCAGCAGGGTAAGCATCGAGAGCGCGGAGCGTTTCACCTTTTCTCTCCAGGAATTTCGGGTCATGCCCTTTTCACATGTTTCCAGGGTCTACCTTACCTCCCTGAAACGGAGACGAGATCGACGCAGGATGAGATTTGCCTGCCCCTGATCGACCGCCGAGCATTATATCACGGGCGAAAGGCATTCCACGCCCATCGATATTCATTACAAGACGACATTGTGGATAAGTTGTGTTAGAATTTTGCAGGTCGGGGGAGAATTTTTCCACCGAGCGTTCGCAATCCCTGGAGAGGCTGACAATCCTATGATGCGATCCTTTTTGATATCGTTGTCCAAAGCAAGATGGGCGCAACGATTAATTACCCATTGGGGTTTCGCCTGGCAGCTTGCATCCCGCTTCGTTGCCGGTGAACGCACAGAGGATGCCATCCGCGTGCTGCGCGAACTGAATGCGCGCGGCATCAACGGAACGCTGGATCAGTTGGGAGAAAACACCCGCAACCGCGACGAGGCCTGCCAGGCCAGCGAGGATCTGGTCCATCTGCTGGACGAGATCGAGCGGTCCGGCGTGCGTTCGGGAATTTCGATCAAGCTGACGCAGATCGGGCTTGCGCTGGATGAGGAGCTGTGCCGCGAGAACCTGCAGCGTATCCTCGAGCGGGCGGCTGGGTATCACAATTTCGTGCGCATCGACATAGAGGATTCACCCTACGTGGACCGCACGATTGCAACGTACCTGGAGATGCGCAAACGGGGTTTCGAAAATATCGGCATTGCGCTGCAATCCTATCTCTACCGGTCCGAGGCCGACCTGCGCAACCTGGCGGCGGTGCGTCCGCGCGTGCGGCTGGTCAAAGGCGCCTATAAAGAGCCGCCTGACATCGCCTTTCCGCGCAAGAGCGATGTGGATCGAAATTTCGATCAACTGACGGACATCCTTCTGGACATCGCTTTAGAAGCAGGCGCCCCGCGAATCAGCCCAGACGGCCGGACGCCGCCCATACCGGCGATCGCCACCCACGACGAAATGCGCATCCAACATGCACGCGAGTACGCCAATAAGATCGGCCTGCCCAAAGATGCGCTTGAGTTCCAGATGCTGTACGGTATCCGCCGGGAATTGCAAGACCAGCTTGCGGCGGAAGGCTATCCGGTGAGGGTGTACATTCCTTACGGCACGCACTGGTATCCATACCTGATGCGCCGGCTCGCGGAGAGGCCGGCAAATTTGTGGTTCTTCCTCTCTAACTACTTCCGCAGGTGACCCGATGAGCGAAGATGATGGCTCCTCCCCGTTGGCGGTGGTGACCGGCGCGAGCCGGCGTTTAGGTCTGACGCTGGCAAAAGCGCTGGCCGAAAAGGGCTACGCCGTCGGACTTCACTACAACCGTGCGGAGAGCGAGGCTGAGGAAGCGCGCACAGCGTTGATGGCGTCAGGCGTTCCGGTTGTGACGCTGCAGGCCGACCTGACCGATCCGGCGCAGATCAGCGCCATGATGAATCGGGTGGCGGATAGTGGATATCCATTGAGGGTGCTGGTCAATTCGGCGGCGGTAATGAAACGGGCCGATTTGAGGACGATCTCGGCAGCGGAATGGGACCAGACGCTGGCGCTCAATCTGCGCGCACCGATGCTTCTGGCTCAGCTCGCTGTGCGCTTGATGGGTTCAGAAGGTGGACTGATCGTGAATGTGAGCGACAGTGGGGCGCATCGGGCGTGGACCGGTTACCCCGCCTACATCGTCAGCAAGGCAGCGCTGGAATCGCTGACCAGATTGCAAGCGCGCGCTTTCGCCCCTCAGGTGCGGGTGAACGCCATTGCGCCGGGGCTGTACCTGCCTTCGCCGGAGGTGAGCGACGCACAATGGTCGCGCCTGATCGAACGGTTGCCACTCGGGCGTCCGGCGTCGGGCGCGGATTTAAGCAAGGCGCTGGAGTACCTGCTGGATAACGAGTACGTCACCGGACAGACGATCGTGGTCGATGGCGGCTACCAATTGGTGTAAGGATGTCCGTCCGGTTCACGGCGTCAGAAAGCGATGAAATGCCGACATTTTCCCTCGATCAGAGCGGAATTTGGTTGGATGGACGGTTGGTCGTTATAATTCTATGAAGACATGGATCTATGCGCGCACATGAGGTGTTGGGCTGATCCCTTTTATCACCTATGGATGCTAATCCTCCCACCAAGCGGTCCCCGATCTGGCAGTTCATCCTGCTCTCGCGCCCATTTTTCCTGCTGGGCGGGGTTTTGTTTTACGCTCTGGGGGTGGGGATCGGCCATTACCTCGGCGTCCGGTTGGACTGGCGAGCATATCTGCTGGGCCAGGCGTGCGTCACCACGCTGCAACTGAGCGCCCATTACCTCAACGAATACTTTGACGCGCCTGGGGATCGGAGCAACCCCAACCGGACACCCTTCACCGGCGGGAGCGGTATGCTGCAGGAAGGCAGGTTGGCGCGTCACGTGGCGCTGATGGCGGCAGCCACAACCCTCACGGTTGGCGCCGTGGTCACCGTGCTGCTGCTGCGGGATGGGTATTTGAGCCCGCCGGCGATGATCATCCTGGCAATCGCGTTTCTGGGCTCGTTCTTTTATTCCGTGCCGCCGGTGCGCCTGGTGAGCTCGGGCTACGGCGAGTTGACCACGGCGATCCTGGTGTCCAATTTGGTGCCGGCGTTTGCATTCATCCTGCAGAGCGGCGATCTGCACCGCCTGGTGGCGATGAGCACTTTCCCGCTGACCGCGCTGATGTTGGCGATGCTGCTGGCTTTCTCGCTGCCAGATTATGCGGCGGATATCAGAAGCGGGAAGCGCAATCTCATGGTTCGCATTGGCTGGCAAAATGGGATGTTCCTGCACAATTTGCTCATCCTGCTGGCCTACCTGCTGTTGGGCATCGCGGTGATCATGGGTATGCCCTGGCGGGTAATCTGGCCGGCGTTTTTAACCCTGCCGATCGGAGCTTTCCAGATCTGGCAGATGGTGCGCATCGGCGCCGGAGCGAAGCCCAACTGGAGGGCGCTGACCGTCACCGCGTTGGCCTTACTGGCAACCACTGCTTATCTGCTCACCGTGGCATTCTGGACGGCGTAAGTCATGCCCGAATTCCTCCAACTTCTACCCCCGCAAGAAGCTCTGAAAATATGGTTAGAAAATCTTCCGGCCGTTCCCATGCGGGAGGAAGAGATCGAAAGCGCCTCTGCCCTGAACCGGGTTACAGCCCGGGCGGTCGTAGCGCCCGAACCGCTGCCGCCTTTCCATCGAAGCACGGTGGATGGGTATGCTGTCAGGGCGAAGGATACTTTCGGCGCTTCGGACAGCCTGCCGGCCTATCTGGAGCTGGCCGGGGAGGTGCCGATGGGTGCCCCACCGCCCTTCGAGTTGAAAGCCGCTCAGGCTGCATTGATCCACACCGGGGGTATGCTCCCCGAAGGTGCCGATGCGGTGGTGATGGTCGAACACACTCAATTAGCCCGCCCGGGCGAAGTGGAGGTGCTGCGCGCTGTGGCGGTGGGTGAAAACGTGCTTCTGACCGGCGAAGATGTGTCCGCAGGCCAGACCGTGATCGAGGCCGGCAGGCGGCTGCGGCCGGCCGAGATCGGCGGACTGATGGCGTTGGGGATCACGCGGGTGGCAGTAGTAAAACCGCCGCACATTGGCATCCTCTCCAGCGGAGACGAGGTGGTCTCACCGGAGAAACAACCAGGGCCGGGGCAGGTGCGCGATGCGAACTCGTACTCGCTGGGCGCGCTGATCCAGGCAGTCGGCGGTGTGGCCAACCGTTATGGCATCCTCCCCGACCGGGCCGAGGCCCTGGAATCCGCCCTGGCGGGCGCGCTGAAAGAATGCGACGCGGTGGTGATTACCGCCGGTTCTTCGGCCAGCACACGCGACCTGACCGCCCAGGTAATCCATGCGGCCGGGGCGCCGGGTGTACTGGTGCACGGGGTGAACGTGCGGCCGGGAAAGCCAACCATCCTGGCGGTGTGCAACGGCAAGGCGGTCATCGGTCTGCCAGGCAATCCGGTCAGCGCGCTGGTCATCGCCGGGCTGTTCCTGCGGCCGGTGATCGAGCACCTGCTTGGGATGACGCGGCGCGAGATTCAGCCGCAGGTGTCGGCGCGGTTGACCGTCAACCTGCCCTCTCAAGCCGGCCGCGAGGATTGGGTGCCAGTGCGACTGATCGCGGGCGTGGATGGTTTTCGGGCCGAACCGGTTTATTACAAAAGCAACCTGATTTTCAGGCTGGCGCAGGCGGATGGTCTCTTGAGGATCCCCGCCGATGCCAACGGCCTGGCGGCCGGAGAAACGGCTCAGGTCGTCTTGCTGTGAGGGTGATGCGCATGGGCGTTTATTTACACGATATCCCGCTATCCGAAGCCTGGCGGCGCTGGCAGGTTGCCCTACAGGCAGCCGGTCTGTGGGGCGTGCTGGGGGTCGAGGAAATTTCGTTGGACGAGAAAGCACTGGGCCGCACCCTGGCGGAGCCGGTATGGGCGCGGATTTCTTCTCCCCATTACCACGCCGCGGCGATGGATGGTTTTGCCGTGCGTGCTAGCGAAACGGACGGCGCCATGCCGACCGCACCGGTCACGCTGCAGGCGGGGGCGCAGGCGGTTTATGTGGATACCGGCGACCCGCTGCCCGAATGGGCTGACGCGGTCATTCCGATCGAGAACGTCGAAGCGTTGGGAGCGGATGGGGATATCGCCGAGGACGCGCGCCGGCCGAAGGCCATCCGCATTCGCGCGGCGGTGACGCCATGGTCTTCGGTGCGCCCGATGGGGGAAGACATCGTCGCCACGCAGCTTGTCTTACCGGCCGGGCAGATTCTACGCCCAGTGGATCTGGGAGCGGCGGCTGCCTGCGGGCACGCCAGTTTGCGGGTGGCGAGGAAACCACGTGTGGCCATCCTGCCGACCGGCACGGAGCTGGTGCCCATCGGACGTGAGGTCAGGCCGGGAGAGATCATCGAATTCAACTCGATTGTTCTGGCAGCGCAGGTGGAAGCGTGGGGCGGCGAGGCGAAACGTTATCCGATCACGGCGGACGATTACGATCAGATACGGGCGCGCGTGGAGCAGGCGGCCGCCGAGAGCGATTTGGTGCTGCTCAACGCGGGATCATCGGCCGGCGCGGAAGATTTCTCCGCCCGGGTGGTCGGCGCGTTGGGGGAGCTGCTGGTGCACGGCGTGGCGGTGCGGCCAGGGCACCCGGTCATCCTGGGGATGATTCAGGGGCTGGAACGGCGAAAAACGCCGATCATCGGCGTGCCGGGTTACCCGGTTTCCGCCGCGCTGACCGGGGAGATCTTCGTGGAGCCGCTGATGGCGCGCTGGCAAGGACGCACGGCCAGCGAACCGGCCGAGGTGCGCGCGCGTCTGACGCGTAAGGTGACCTCTCCTGCTGGCGATGATGATTGGCTGCGCGTAGCGGTGGGTCGTGTGGGCGAACGGATGCTGGCGGCTCCATTACCGCGCGGGGCCGGGGTGATCACTTCGTTGGTGCGCGCCGACGGCGTGGTCATTATACCCAGAGGCACCCAGGGGCTGGAGGCGGGCAGTGAAGTCGCCGTACGGCTCTACCGGCCGCCCAGCGAGCTGGAGCGCACCATCTTTATGATCGGCTCGCACGATCTGACGCTCGACCTGCTCGCGCAGTATCTGGCCGAACGTGGTCGGCGGCTGGCATCGGTCAATGCGGGGAGTCAGGGCGGTTTGGTCGCCTTGCGAAGGGGGGAGGCGCATCTGGCGGGATGCCACCTGCTCGATCCCCAGACCGGCGTCTATAATGTGTCGTATATCCGCCAGTACCTGCCCGGCATACCGGTGACACTGGTTGCCTGGGTGGGGAGGGCGCAGGGAATGATGGTGGCGAAGGGCAACCCCAAATCCATTCGCGGGCTTGAGGACCTGGAACGAGACGACATCACCTTCGTCAATCGTCAACGGGGAGCGGGGACGCGCGTGCTGCTGGATTATCATCTCTCGCGGCTTGGATT
This sequence comes from Anaerolineaceae bacterium, assembly GCA_034435955.1. Classification (GTDB taxonomy): domain Bacteria; phylum Chloroflexota; class Anaerolineae; order Anaerolineales; family Anaerolineaceae; genus DAOTWA01. The sequence continues at coordinate 34,879 of DAOTWA010000054.1, forward strand.
GGCGCCGGAGAAGATATCCGGCTACAATCAAGAAGAGTACACTCATCTGGCTGTGGCGGCCGCGATCGCTTCTGGCCGGGCAGACTGTGGACTGGGGATCGCGGCAGCCGCTCAGGCGCTTGATCTGGATTTCATTCCATTGTTTGACGAGCGCTATGATCTGGTCATCCCTCGCGAGCATTATCGGTCCGAACTGCTCCATCCGCTGCTGGATCTGGCTGGGGATGCCGATTTTCGACGCGCGGTGAGCGCTTTGCCTGGTTACGATGTCAGCCATATGGGAGAAGTTCTGGCTGAGGTAGAATAAATATACGAACCGAAGAATTTGTTACGAAGGAGTGGGCGATATGCCAATTGCAGCAGGAAATCCTGCCCCAGATTTTGTTCTGCCGGACGAAAACGGCGTTCAACGCCGGCTTTCCGACTATCGGGGCATACCAGTTATCCTATATTTCTACCCAAAGGACGATACGCCGGGCTGCACCACAGAGGCGTGCAATTTCCGAGATGATTACAGCGCCTACCAGGACGCGAATGTGGTGATCCTTGGCGTCAGCCCCGATTCGCCCAAGTCGCACGCCAAATTCAAGGCGAAATATGGGCTGCCGTTCACCCTGCTGGCGGACAGCGAGCACAAAGTGGCGGAACAGTACGGCGTATGGGGTAAGAAAAAGGCCATGGGGCGCGAATACAATGGCATCTTTCGCACAACGTTCTTAATCGATGCCAACGGGAAAATTGCCAAGGTGTTCGAGAACGTCAAACCAGCGGAGCACAGCCGTGAGGTATTGGCCGCCTTGAAGGAGCTGTAAGATTCATTCGCCTGAGGGCCAGTCGGCATCAGCGGCGGCCTTATTCGCACCAGGCCAACGGGATTCAATGACCGGCTGTTTCGCATTCAGCCCGGATGGCTTATGCTGATAAAACTAAAGACGGTCTTAATTGGCCATCCGCTGACCACACAAAAGCTGTCCGAGAAACGGCTCAACAACCTGCGGGCGCTGGCGGCGTTCTCGCCGGATGCGCTCTCCTCAATTGCCTACGCCAATCAGGAAATCTACCTGGGTTTGGTCGCAGCCGGCGCTGCCGGCCTGGCGCTGGCTCTGCCGGTGGGATTGGCCATCGTGGCGCTGCTGGTAATCGTGGCATTCTCCTATTACCAGACAATCCCGGCCTATCCGAACGGGGGCGGTTCGTATGTGGTGGCCAGAGAGAATCTGGGGGTATTGCCGGGTTTGATGGCAGGGTCGGCGCTGCTGATCGATTACCTGCTCACCGCGGCGGTCAGTCTGACGGCGGGCGTGGATGCGATTGCCTCCGCATTCCCGATGCTATGGCCTCACCGGGTCACCATTGCGCTGGGTTTGCTGGTGTTGATCACCCTGGTCAATCTACGCGGGATAAGGGAAACGGGGACGGCGCTGGCTGCGCCGGTATACCTTTTCGTGGCAAGCTATCTTCTGATGCTTGGAGCAGGAACAGTGCGCCTGATTGTGGAAGGACCGGGGATTGCGCCGATCCAACCGCCCGCACCCAGCCAGCCCCTGACTTTGTTCTTACTGTTGCATACGTTTTCGACCGGTTGTACGGCGCTGACCGGCATCGAAGCGATCAGCAATGGAGTGCCTTATTTCCGCTCTCCGGAGGCCAGAAACGCAGGGCGGACGCTGCTGGTCATGGCGTTACTGATGGGTCTGCTCTTTATCGGCAGCATCGGACTGACCCAGGCATTCGGTGTGGTTTCTGCGCCAGAGGAGACCATCCTCTCGGCGCTGGCACACCGGCTGCTGGGGGACAGCGGGGGGTACTTTTTCATTCAGGCAGTGACGACTCTCATCCTGGCCGTGGCGGCCAATACGAGCTTTGCCGGCTTTCCGCGCCTGGCGGCGATCCTGGCCGGGGATGGCTTCCTTCCGCGCCAGCTCACACAACTGGGCGACCGGCTGGTCTTCACCAACGGCATCCTGCTGCTATCGGGCGCCACGGCGCTGATGATCGTCGTGTTCCGCGGTGATACTCACGCGTTAATCCCGCTATTCGCCATTGGGGCGTTTCTGGCGTACACCCTCTCCCAATCCGGTATGGTGGTGCACTGGCTAAGGGTGAAAGGCGCGCACTGGCACTGGAAGTCAGCCGTCAACGGCTTGGGGGCGGCGGCCACGGGTGTGGCGCTGCTGGTTATCGCGGTGAATAAATTCGTGGAGGGAGCCTGGATCTCGATCCTGCTTATACCTCTCTTCATGTACGTTTTCTGGCGGATACGCTCTTATTATCAATCGGTGGGCAGTCAGCTATCCCTTAGCGGCCTGCCTCCTTCCCTGCGGCCAGCCCCTCCCGTGCGCGTGGTGGTGCCTGTTTCGGGTGTGAATCGCTCGACTATTGAAGCCGTACGCTACGCCATGTCAATCTCGCAGGATGTCACGGCGGTTTATGTGGAGGTGGATCCGGGCAGCGGCCCAAAGATCGTCAAGGAGTGGACCTGTTGGTTACCGGATATTCCGCTGGCGGTGGTGCCCTCTCCATATCGATCAATCGTCGAGCCCTTTTTCGAGTTCCTGGACCGCACCGATCAGGAACATAACGATGGCACCATGGCAGCGGTGGTATTGCCTGAATATGTCCCGCGCCACTGGTGGGAAGGTCTGCTGCACAACCAGACGGCGGCGCTGATCCGCAACGCGCTGTTGTTCCGGCGGCGGAATTTCGGCTACCAGCGCGTCATCATCGACGTGCCGTACCACGTTCGCCGGTGAGTTATGCTCGGGCAGGGCGTGCGTAAAGTCACAAACCAGGCCAGTATTCCGATAGTTTTAGGGTAAAATCAGCGTATGGCTGCGTTGGGGAGAACCGCAGACGGCAAACGCAAGATCGTGCGTTTGGCGGCTGCCCTGCTGTTTATCACTGCCGAAATCGTGGCATTCCTTTTCATTCCTGGCAATGCCTGGATAAAAGCCATTCTGGCTTTGATGCCAGCGCTGGTGTTCCTCCTGCTTGGTGAGGCTTTGTTGTGGGTCGGTGAGAGAGGGGAGCAAGTACGGGATTTAAACGCGCAGCTTTCTGATCGCCAGCGGCGGTTAGAAGCTTTGTTGAGTCTGACCGCCCATCTGGCCGAGATAGAAGACGAGGAAAGGCTGGTCGCCCTGGTTTTGGATACGCTGATTGATATTACCGGCGCACGAGGCAGCTCGTTCGTGCCATTGGATGAGTGGGGTCAGCCTTTGGCGGCGGTATGTCGGGGTGATGTGCCCGAGCAGGAACGCCAGGTGTGGGGAAATTACCTGGCTTCGGAAGCGGTGCGACAGCGGTGCAAAGAATGCGAGGTGCGGCGCGCACCGGTAACCTCCTCTTGTCCATTGAGGGATAATCCCTTCAGACCAGAAGTGGTCGAGATATATTGCCTGCCAATCCAGCATGGTGAACGGATCTTGGGGATGGTCAACCTGTATCTGCCCAAAGATATCCAGGTTGATTCCGAGGAGCAATCATTTCTGGAAGGTCTGCTCAACCAGATGGCGCTGGCGATGGAGACGGTGCGCCTCCGGCATCATGAGTTGATGACTTTGCGTCAACTGCAAGCTGCGCGCTCATCACGCACAGAGCTCACTCCCATGCTGGCTCATCTGCTGGAGGACGTGCAGGCGGCGTTGGAGGCAGACAGCGCTGTGCTAACCCTACGTGGGGCAGAGAAGTTTCAGCCGGAAATCACCCTGCGACGTGGAGAGGCCGGTTTGATCGAGCTCCCCAGCAGCCAGCACGCGCTGGAAACGGCAGTGCACACCGGGGAAGTGGTGCTGCTGCAAGATGTCACCGGCGGGAGTATGCGCCCGGCCATCCTGGCGGTGCCCATCTTGCTGCCTGGCCAAATCCCGATCGGGGGTTTGCTGGTTGGGCGAAAGCGCGCTCTGCCCTTTGATTCCCGCCAGGCGCGCGTTCTGCAAACCGTAGCCAACCAGGCTGCCCTGCTGGTTGAGAACGAACACCTGCAGGTGGAGCTGGAATATAAAGCCATCATGGATGAACGAACGCGTCTGGCGCGAGAGATTCACGATGGGCTGGCGCAAACGCTGGCGTTCATGAAATTGCAGATGGCTCAGATGCAGGGGTACCTGGCACGCGGTGATCTGGCTCACCTGCGCGAAGCCATGGACACAAATTACCGCACGGTGTCCGAAGCTTACCTGGAAGTGCGTCAGACCATTGATTATCTCAGGATTACACCCCAAAATGGTTTGACCCACTGGTTGGAGCAGACGGCTGTGGAATTTATGGAAAATTCAGGCCTATCTGTCCACCTAGATTTGCAGCCGCCGACCTTTGAGGTGGCGGTAGAGGTTCAACTCCAGTTGATCCGCATCGTCCAGGAGGCGTTGAACAACATCCGCAAACACGCTCACGCCCGGCAGGTGTGGATCACGCTTCACCCGTGGAACCGCGACCTGATCCTGGAGGTGCGCGACGATGGGCAGGGCTTTTCACCCGAAGACACGCCGGAACTATCCCAGTATGGTTTGCGGGGGATGCGCGAGCGTTCCGAGCTGATCGGGGCCGATTTCCAGATCATCAGTCAACCCTCCAGCGGTACAACTGTACGGCTGCGATTACCTTACCCTCTGGAGGAAACCACAGCATGAACAGACGGGTTCGAATGGTGGTGGTTGATGATCATTCGCTGTTTCGGCGCGGCCTGGTCAGCCTCCTCAGCGAGATACCCGAGTTTCAAGTGGTTGGAGAAGCGTCCGATGGGCGTGAAGCATTGGATGTGGTCGCACGCACGTCCCCCGATCTGGTGTTGCTCGATATCAATATGCCGGTGATGGATGGGATCGAGACGGTTCAGGCCATGCGCAAAGAACGCATGCCGGTCAAGATCCTGATGCTGACCATCTCCCAACATTCTGATGATTTGATGGGGGCGATTCTGGCTGGAGCCGATGGGTATTTGCTCAAGAATACCGAGCCAGCCGAGCTGCGCCGTTCCATCTTGCTGGTCATGGAAGGCAAATCCGTTCTCTCGCCAGAGGTCACGCGGCAGGTGATGCGGGCGGTCTCACAGACGCAGCAATTAAGCAGCAGCAGTCCGCTGAGCGAGCGGGAAATTGAAGTCCTGCACTGCCTGGCGAATGGCTCGACGACCACACAGATTTCCAGTCAGCTCTTCATATCGGAAAATACCGTCAAGACGCACATTCGTCACATTCTGGAGAAACTGGATGCGGCCAACCGGACGGAGGCGGTCAGCAAGGCCATTCAGATGGGATTAATCCAGAGAAATCATTAAATCTCGCCGGATTGCAGCTTTGTGGGAAGAACAACCAAAACTGAATAAGATGAACATCAAGACGGCTCTGAGCAGATTGGCTTTTTTAGGCCTGATTATGGCTCTTCTGTATACTACGGCGGCCAACTGGCGCACCATCAGCGGACGCTGGAATCCGGACTTCATCCTCAATAGCCCGGAGAATGTGTGGCAGGAGCGGCTGACGCATCTGATCCGCGACCTGCCAGAAGGGGCGCAGAAGGTTGGTTATCTTTCCGAACGGGATATTCCCGGCGAACCTTACGATCCAATCGACACCAATGCCGAAATGGCGCTGACCCAATTTGCGATTGCGCCCCGCATCCTGGTGCTGGGAGCGGATGCACCTTATGTGATTGGCAATTATGGCCGTGACGATTATCATGGTCAGTTTGAAAACATCTACCAGTTGAAATTGCTGCGTTATTACGGATACGGCATCTATCTGTTCAAAGGAAAAACTGCCAGATGATCCTCAGGAGTGTGCTGGCTTTCTCTCCTGAGCTCCTGCTTGGGTTGGCGCTCGTTCTCTGGCTGATTCCCGGCGGATTGGGCCAAGATTTCTGGCTGAAAGTGTTCGTTGGGATTGGCGCAGGATTAGGTATCGGCGCCTGTATTTATTTCTTCTGGCTGGCCGTATTTGGACCGGGCGACCGCCTGCTGACGATTGCAGAACTGGCGCTGGCCGCCGGTTTCCTGGCGTTGGCCCTGCGCAAGAATCGGTTTGAGTTTTCGTTCAAGAAACTGCTGCGTCTACCTCACCTTCAACTGCACTGGACAACAGCGGTCCTGGGCGTGATGGTCCTGGCTCTGCTTATTGTCTCATTGAGGAATTTTTACATTCTCACCTTTACCAGCCCATTTGGGGACTTCGACGCGTATGCGATATGGAATCTGCACGCGCGTTTCATATTCCGCAATCCTGCTCTATGGACGATGGCCTTTTCGAACCAGCTTGCCTGGTATTTTCACCCTGATTATCCCCTCCTGGTTTCGCTCAACGTGGCCCATGGCTGGTTCGACCTGGGTCAGGAAAACCAGCGCGTGCCCATCGTGCAGGCGGGGTTATTCACATTCTCGCTGGCGGGGGTCTTGGCGTTTGGGCTGCGCAAGATGCGTTCCACCGGGCAGGCCATGCTGGGCGCTCTCATCCTGCTGGCTACCCCCAGGGTCATCAGCATGGGAGCGGCGGAAGTGGCGGATATTCCTCTCGCCTATTATATTCTGGCCTGCTGCACATGTTTGTATCTGGCCCAGTCAGCTGACCGGGATGGAAACCGCTGGCTTACCCTGGCCGGTCTGACGGCAGGTCTGGCAGCCTGGACGAAGAATGAAGGCATTCTTTTCATGGTGGTTGTCCTGGCGGTTCGGTTTGGGATCGCGGCGATGCGGCAGCCATGGCGTCAGGTGCTTCGCGATGGCCTCCAGTTTTCCGCAGGCCTGATCATCCCTCTGGCGACTCTGATCGTGTTCAAAATATTCCTGGCTCCCCCCAATGATCTGCTGGCGCCGCAGACGGCGGCCACGATTTTTGCCCGTATTACGGACCCAAACCGCTATCGGTTGATAGTTTCATTCGTAGGGAGAACCCTGGTCGGATTTGGCGATTGGCGCGGAGGCGTATTCATCCTGCTGCCAGTTTATGCCCTGTTCTCGTTGGGGCAATGGCGGCCGTCAGCGAAAAGCCAGACGGTTAGTCTGGCAGCGATTCTGGCGCTCGTCGCGGCAGGCTATTTCGGCATTTACCTGATCACACCTTATCCGCTGGAATGGCATCTGACCTATTCCATCGATCGTTTGTTCATGCACCTTTATCCCCTGGCATTGTTGCTGATCCTCCTCGTGATGAGGACGCCCGAGGAGATTTTCGCTCCCAGGGGAGAAGGCGATAGAAGTGATGCGGCTGAGAAGAGAGAATCTCGGGGCATTTTCACGCGCGCAAACTGATTCGATCTAAATTTAAAAAATGGGAAAAGCCGCATGAAGCAGCTCGACATGCGGCTTATTCTTTGGCGCTATCGCACGGGCGGGTGATCGTAAAATCACCCACCCGCGCAGGATGATTTCACCCCGCTGAGATGTGAGAAGGTTCGGTAAATCGCCTACAATTTGGTTATGGAAGCAAGCCCTCCTCGTTAGGGCAGCAATCCTTCCTTGCCTGGAATGAACGGGAGAACGAAACCCATGGGAACTGGCGCAAATCCTCATCCCCGGCGGGTACTGATTGCCTCTGCAAACCCGCTTTTTGGAGAGGGGCTGCGCAGACTTTTTCGGGACCGTTGGGGGAAGCAAGCCACTGTAGTCGGATTGACCAGCGATATGACCAGCACACTCAAAGCCCTTGAAGAGCTTCAACCTGATCTGGTCATCGTGGATTATGACGATTCTACAATCAACCGGGCGGAATTCCTTAATCACTTTGTAGCCGATGAGCGGCCGATGCGGGTGATGCTGATCTCTTTGAGTCAAACCGGGGCGGTGGTGGTATACGACCGGCGCTCGCTGACCGCCTCGGAGGCGGAGGACTGGCTCAGTTTTTCATCGCTGCTCGATGATGACGCCGATCCCCAGCGGCCTGAGGAAAGTTGAGCGGATTGGATGGTGTGATGCAATGCGCAGATTCTACCTTTATGGTCTATTGGGATTGATTACGGGCCTGGGACTGGTCCTGGCAGGGTGGCAATTCTTTCAGCCGTCCTACAGTTTTCATGGAGCGGCCATCACCCCGCCGTTTCAGGCCCCTGAAATCAGCCTCAACGACCAGAACGGCCGACCTTTCCTGCTATCGGATCACAAAGGCCAGGTCGTATTAATCTTCTTTGGGTATTCCAATTGTGCGGACATCTGCCCGACCACTCTGGCCACCCTTAAACAGGCGCGTCAGGCCCTCGGCGAACAGTCGAGCGATGTGCAAGTCGTGTTCGTCACTGTGGATCCGACGCATGATACGGCAGAGAAGCTCAAGGGCTATCTGGCCGGGTTTGATGCCAGCTTCATTGGATTAACCGGCAGTGTAGAACAACTGCAGCCGGTTTGGAAGGCCTATGGGGTCTACGCCCAGGCTCAGGCGGTGAGCCAGGGCAACGGCGAATTGCTTGAGCACTCGTCGCAGGTCTACGTGATCGATCCGCGCGGCAATTTGCGGTTGACCTTCCCCTACGGGACAGCCATGTCCGATATGGCCGACGACATCGGACACCTGCTCAAGGGGAGCTGAAGAACCCGATAAAGATGAGCGTTGGCGGAATTTCAGGAAGAGATTTATGGCAGACAAGCTGCTCACGCGGCGCTGGGTGCTGACGACCTTGCTGGTAGTGGCGGCCGCGGCGGTGATGGTACGGCTGGGATTCTGGCAGCTCGACCGCCTGGCTCAGCGCCGTGCGTTTAACGCTCGGGTCGAAGCGCAGCTCAACGCTCCGCCGCTGGATCTGAATCAAACCAAGGCGATCGCCGATTTGACAGGCATGGAATACCGGCACGTGATGGTGACCGGCACATTCGATTTCGACCAGCAGGTTGCCCTGCGCAACCAGGCGTGGAACAACCAGATTGGCGTCCACCTGCTCACTCCGTTAATCATCGAGGGGACGAACCAGGCCGTTTTAGTTGATCGCGGTTGGATTCCGCTGGCTGATGCCGGCTCTCCACAGGCATGGCGCAAGTACGATCAGCCGGGGACGGTTACTATCTCCGGTATGTTAAGGGCGCCACAGACGCGTCCCTTTTTCGGAGGAGCGGTTGATCCCACCCTGGCTCCTGGACAGAAAGGTCTGGAGGAGTGGAACGTGGTCAACGTTGTGCGGATCGCCCAACAGGTGAGTGAACCGCTGCTGCCGATGTACATCCAGGAGGCGCCGGCGCCCGGGCAGACCAGCCCGCCTTTCAGCGCCCTGCCGTCGCTTGATTTAACCGCTGGGCCGCACCTGAGCTACGCAATCCAATGGTTCACCTTCGCTGCCATTCTGTTGTTGGGTTATCCATTTTTCGTGCGCTGGCAGCTTAGAAAGAAATTGACTGAGCACAGCGATGGCCACCCGACTGGCGAAAGTGTCGTTAAGCTGACTGCTGGCATGGAAAAGATACGCGTCGAAGAACAGGTCAAGAAAGATCGCCATGAATACCTCAATTGAACGCCAGCCGAACATGGGCGACAGAATACGCTATCTGATACTCTCCTCGGCTGTTACGACCTTTGTGTTGATTGTGATCGGCAACCTGGTGCGCGTCAGCGGCTCGGCCTCGGGCTGCCCGGATTGGCCGACCTGTTTTGGTCAGTGGGGGCTGCCGGCGACGTTCAATGCGCAAATCCAGTATGCTCACCGGGCAATCACAGTGCTGGCAGGCCTTCAGATGGCCGCCGCGGCGTTGTGGGCGCGGCTGCGCTGGCATAACGCCCGCTGGATCAGCCGCCCGCTTTACGCAGCGGTTGCGCTCATGGTTGTGGAGGTTTTGCTTGGGGCCGATACGGTTTTTCAAAGGTCGCCGGCGGCGTTAAATGCGCTGCATCTGGGTGTGGCATTGGCGATCCTGGCCTGTCTGCTGGCAGCCGCGGTGGCCGCATTTTTCCGTTCGGCTGGATATGCAGCCGATCGGCTGTCTTACAAGACGGCCTATGCGCGACTTACCTTAGCCGGACTGGGTTCGACCTTCGTGGTGATGGTGAGCGGTGTTTTTGTGGTCAGCAGCGGCGCGGCGACGGCTTGTTTGAGCCTTTTATCCTGCAACGGACAGCTCGCGCCGGCCACGCCGCTGGAATGGATCCAAATGGCCCATCGTTTATTCAGCGCTGCCGCCAGCCTGATCATGCTTGTTCTGCTGCTGGCAGCCTGGTGGGTGGAACGCAGGCAGCGCTTTGCGCTCACCGCCGCTACGGCCAGCGTGATCCTGTTTATGGCGCAGGTGATGGTCGGAGCGCTGAAGGTCTCACGCGGTTATCCCCTTGATCTGGTGGGTTTGCATGCCGCGACGAGCGCCGGCGTGTGGGCGGCGCTGGTCATGCTGGTCATTTCGGTTGGACTTGCAGGGCGGGACGAAGAGGAAGAACGGGCCGAGGCGCGCCAGCCGATCATGTGGCGACAGCGGGTCAAGGATCTGATTTTGCTAACCAAGCCTGTGATTGTCCTCCTGCTGCTGGTTACAACCTACGCGGGCATGGTGCTGGGCGGTGGGAAGCTGCCTTCAGCGGCGCTGACTTTGTGGACAATGCTGGGCGGGGCGCTGGCTGCCGGAGGGTCTTCGGCGATCAATCAATACATCGACCGGGACATTGACCGCAACATGCAACGCACCTCCCGGCGGCCCATCGTGGCAGGCCGGATGACGCCGGCCGAAGGCCTGGCCTGGGGAGCGGCGTTGTGCATCCTGGCATTTTACCTTCTGGCGAGCTTCGTTAATTTACTGGCCGCGTTGTTGGCGCTGGCAGGAATGATCTATTATGTGGTGATTTACACCATTCTGCTCAAACGAATTACGGTGCAGAACATCGTGATCGGCGGCGGAGCGGGGGCCATTCCGCCTCTGGTGGGTTGGGCAGCCGCGACGGGCAGTTTGCAATTCCCATCCCTGTTCCTGTTCGCGATTATCTTTATGTGGACGCCGCCCCACTTTTGGGCGCTGGCGTTGGTGCGGCGCAAGGATTACGAGCGCGCCAATGTGCCCATGTTGCCGGTGGTGCGCGGCGAGCAGGCCACCCGCATCCAAATATTCATTTATACGCTGGAGCTGGTCAGCATTACCTTGCTTTTGCCAGTCTTACACCTGGCTGGCAGCATCTATCTGGTGGCGTCGGCGGCGCTGGGAGGGGGGTTGGTGTATCACGCGTGGCGCGTTTTAAAGAAGGGTGGAAACAAAAGCGCCTGGACGATGTACCACTTCTCAAATCTATACCTGATGCTGCTCTTCATCGCTTTGGTGGCCGATAAATTAATCAAAATACGATGACTTTCCCGGTGGCATCGGGGAAATTTAGCGGGCAGGGGTTGCCAGGAGCCCTGGCGACTCGAGCATTCTTATTGCAAGCGAACGAGGACGCGACCCCGCTCCCATAAGTCTTCCAGGCGATAATAATCGCGCTGATCGGGTGAAAACAGGTGCAGGACCACGTCGCCGAAATCAGCCACCATCCAGCCACCTCGGGATAAGCCTTCCACCCGAATTGGCAGCGAATATTCCTGTTTTATTTTCTCAAGCACGCTTTCCATCAGACTATCCAGCATGCGGTCGCTGGTTCCGGAACAGATGACAAAATAATCGGTAAAAGAAGCGACTTCGCGGATATCCAGCAAAAGGATGTTTTCTCCCTTTTTCTCTTCTAAAATGTTGACGATGTAACGCGCGAGTTCCAAAGCGTCCAGATGCCACTCTCCCTGGAGCGGGGAAAATTCCCGTCCATCCTCTTGTCCGCCGGCAACTCATTCCGGCGGAAGGAATCAAAATCACTCGATTGATTGTAAAGATTTTAGCACAGACTGATCGGAAATTGGGATGCCGGTTTCATCCATGGGCCAGCGGGGCGCTATAGAGCGGCGTGTATACAGCGCCGCCTGGACGGAGGTCGGAGCGGAAGAGGACCACATGATCAACATGGACAGTGCCGAGATCGCCGACGGTGACACCCGACAGGGATTCGCCAATTAAACGCACATCTTGCGGAGATGCGCTATGGGATACGCGCGCAAGGGTCAGATGAGGCGAGAAAGGGCGCTCTTCTGCGGCATAACCGAGGCGGACCGTTTCGGTCTCCACGCCCCGCTGGAAAGCCAGCAAGGCCGGAGGAGCTTCGATGCCGACCCAGATCACCCGCGGCCGGCGCAGCGAGGGAAATGCACCCAATCCGGCCACCTTGAGATCAAAGGCGGTATGTTTCTGGGCTTCGGCGCGCAGTATCTTCGTCAGTATCTCCAGGTTAGAAGGAGAAACCTCGCCGAGAAATTTTAATGTAAGGTGGATGTTTTTGGCTGCCACCCAGCGGATCGCGTTGGTTTGGTTTAGGGCTTGCAGCCGGCTCGATATTTCACCTAATTGTTGTTGGATCGAGGCAGGCATATCGATGGCAATAAATGCGCGGATTACGGCCATGGTAACACTCGCAGCAGGCTCTCCTACAATTAGATTGTAATTTTTTGTAATAATTGGGAACGACCAGTTTAATGTGAAAATAGCACAGAATTAGAAAATAAGCAAGCGGGAATGGCCCATAAATTTGCCTTTTCCCTCGTTTTGGGCGTCTTAAAAATTCTGTGATAAGACGATGTTTTACATCCGTGTCCTGGGTTATTCATTCAGGTTTTTCGAGCTGCAATTGTCCACCCAATAGACTAACCAATGCAAACTTTTCCCAACCGCAAACTATCTTTAAACACGCTATAGTAAGGCTGGCATTACTGGAGGGCCAATGAGCAAAAAACGCATTCTGATCGTTGACGACGAGGAGACTGTGCTGACAATTTTGAAGAGCAGTCTTCATGCACTGGGGACCGATTATCAGGTGACCACAGCAACGAACGGCAAGGATGCGCTGGAGCAGATTCGTAAAGGGCCGTTCGATCTGATCGTGACCGATTACCTGATGCCAGAGATGGATGGCCTTGAGCTGACTGCCGCGGCACGAGAAATACAGCCCGACACACGGGTGGTCATGATCACAGCTTACGGCAGCACACAGATCGAGGTGGAAGCCCACCGGTTGCGCGTTTACCGGTATCTGAATAAACCCCTGGATATTACGGCCTTTCGGCAGGTCATTCGGGATGCGCTCAATGCTCCCCCGTTCGAGGTCATGGATGGGTCCGCGTTCAGCGAAGTGACATATCAACATATCAATCGTTGTCTGGATGATCTTCTGCTTGAGACCAGTGCGAGGTGCGTATTTCTTGGGGACTGCTCTGGCGGTGTTGTAGCCCGCGCTGGCGAGTTGAACGAGTCGCATATCAGCTCATTTCTGGCCTTTCTCCGCGGGAGCGTCGCCAACGCGGTCGAAGCGCACCGGGTCTTGAACAGCAGCGCGGATGCCACCCATCTTGTGTTCGTTGCAGGAGGCCAACGAAATCTATTCATCCTCAATATCGGATTGCACCTATTGCTCGTCCTGATCATTGACCGCGAAGACTCCACAGACCGGCTCGGGACGATCTGGTATTTTGCCCGGCAGACGGCGGAGGCTCTGCGAAAGGCGCTCAATGCCATCGAATAGCATCAAGGGAAAGGTCGACAGCTGTTACAGAAGGCCGGTCCTTATCGGTGCAAGACGTGATGGGGGATACCTGAGGTGAACCATGGAAAACGACCGGAGAATAGACCTGGAACAATGGACTCGCATTTTACGGGAACTTAATCAAGAAGGGGGTTTCCCCATTGCAATGTTGACGGATCAATATGGGTCACCGATCGTGGGCGCAACGGCGCCCAGCCAGAAGCCTGAACTGCCTGCATATACAGCCGCCTTGATCCAAAAGACGGCCTTTCAGGCCAGCGGGCGGCTGTCCTCCGGCCAAACCGATGAAATCATCGTTTACGATCCGGATGGAAGCCGGCTGATATGCCGTCCTTTCCGTTTCAGGGATCATATCCTCTTTCTGGCTGTGCTGGTGCCTGAAAAAGAACGCACCTATCGGCGATTGATGAACCGCACGATCGCGGCCATTCAGCGATCGGCACACTGGTAAAACACAGTTCTCCCTGTGAGAAATCTTGGAACGAGGCATCAATGAATGAAACCATCCTAGTGGTCGACGACAGCCCTGACATTGTTTTATTCTTGAAACAGTATATTTTGACGCCGCTTGGGTACCGTGTGCTGACAGCCAATGATGGTCAAAGCGGCCTGGAGATGGCCATTCAACACAAGCCCGACCTGATCTTGCTGGATATGAACATGCCGCGTATGACCGGGTTGCAAATGCTGGTCGCATTGCGACAGACAGATACCCAGTCGCCGGTCATTTTCATGACCCTGCATGGTTCGGAGCACATCGCGGTGGAAGTATTCCGGTTGGGTGTACGGGATTATCTGGTCAAGCCCTTCACGGTGGAAGAAGTGGAGAAGGCGGTAGACCGGGCGCTGGCTGAGGTACGCTTATCCAGGGAGAAAAAGGAGCTGACCCGCAACCTGGCGGCATCCGAGGCTGTTCGCCAGACGGTAGTCACCCTGGCGCATTACATCAACAATAACCTGATGGTGCTCGACGGCGGCCTGGCCATTCTCCGAGAAACCATCTCTGGCGACAAAGATGACCGCTATTCGAAAGAGGTCATCCTGCGCGATTGTCAGACCAGCCTGAACCGCATCGAGGCAGTGATGCGCGTGCTGCAAAAGGTCACCGTGGTGAAGGAGACGAATTACCACGGGGACGCTCGAATGATCGACATCGAGGCCGCGTTGCGCGAGGAGATGAAAGCCAGTGGAGACGGTGCGCAGGCGAGCCATAGCGATTGAGGTTCGCACTCAGCCAACTTTCCACCCGTGAAGTATCTATATCGGGCGGTTTTTTCTTATCGTCTCACGCGCCAGCTCAACCAGGTCTGAGAGCTCGAATGGCTTGGACAAATATGGGCAGCCGGTCTCTTCGATGAAGCGGTAGGTTTCCGCAGCCAGGATGTCCCCGGTGGTGAAAATGATGCGCTTAGAGAGGCTGGGGTCTAGAGCGGTGGCACGCTGGTAGAAATCGAAACCGCTGATACCCGCCAGGTGAATGTCACAAATGATCAGATCGTAGGTGTGTTGGCGGAGGAGGGAAAGGCCGATCTCTCCATCCGGAGCAGGATCTACATGGTAGCCGGCATGTTGAAGGGAGCGCACGAGGATCTCGGCCAGGTTTTGCTCGTCCTCGATGAGGAGGATAGAAGCCTCTTCTGCTCGAGGCTGTGCCCGCTCCGGGGATGGCGAGTGTACAGGTTGATGAACTGCCGATACGATGGGAAGCTCAACCACAAAGCGGGCGCCTGATTTCACGTCGCGATCGGCCCAGATATGCCCACCATGTTCGCTGATGATGCCGTAACAAATTGATAGACCAAGGCCTGTGCCTTTTCCGGGAGGTTTGGTGGTGAAGAAGGGGTTAAACAGGCGGGAAAAAGCCTCTGTGGGAATCCCGGGGCCATCGTCTGTAACGGTTATCCGGATCACCTTCTCGCCGTTCTCCCCGGATCCATTGTAAATGGATGGTCCGACCTCAGAAGTAACCTGGATATGGCCTTTGTCTTTTGCAGCCGAGATGGATTGCCAGGCGTTATTGATCAGGTTGACCAATACCTGCTGCATCTGGTTTGGGTCAGCCAGGGTGAGCGGTACTTCTGGCGCCAGACTGAGTTCCCAGGTGATGTTATTGGCGCGCAGCTCGTAGGAGAGCAGATCCAGGGTGTTCAGGATCAGCTCGTTAATTTGAACCGGCTCGTGTTCGGGTGGGCGCTGGCGGGCGAAATCGAGCAGGCCGCGCACAATGCGGGCGGCCTGCTGGGCCTGGGCAATGATCTTGTCGAGATCCTGGCGCATGAGGTCGTTGGCAGCATTCATACGCAGGAGTTGAGTGAAGCCGATGATCGCCGTAATTGGGTTGTTCAGCTCGTGAGCCACACCCGCTACCAGCTCGCCCAAAGCAGCGATCTTTTCGCGTTCCACCATCCGGTCCTGGGTGCGGGCAAGGGCGGCCATCTGGTCCTGTACTTTGCGAAACAGCCGGGTGTTCTCCAGCGCCAGCGCCACCATATTGGCCAACGTCTCGATGTATTCACGGCTTTCGGGGTCGTTCTTTAGGGGCTCGCGGTGGAAAATCTCCAGTGCGCCTTTGACCTCGCCCTTGGCGATAAGCGGCACTGCCATGTAGGCACGAAATTGTTCGCCGGGCAGCAGCGGGTTCGACCACCAATCTATAACCACCTTGCGCAGATCCGGTAGAACGATGGTGCGTCGTTCCATTACCGCCTGCCAGGCCAATCCAGAATTTACACTGATTGGCGCGCCCGCAGAACTGTGCAGGTTCAGTCCGCGCCAGGCATGATACTCCAAGACCTGGGTGTCGGGACTGTAAAGCAGAACGGCGGCGGCGTGAAAACCGGATTGGGTGGTGACCTGTTTTAAGAAGACATCTAATACGACAGGCAGTTCGAGCGAGGAGTTAATGGCCAGGTAGACGCTGCGCAGGGAAGCCAGACGCTGAAGCCGCTGGAGAGTCTCTTCATGGAGTATTACGCGTTGAATGGCGTGAGCGGCGATGTTGGCGACGACGGTGAGAAGGCGCACATCCTCGTCTGTGAATTCGTCGTTGCGGCGTAAAGCCAGCAAGCCAATTGTTCGATCGTCGACGATCAGCGGCAGGCTGGCCAGGTAGGCCGGGCTTAGAGGTGCATCACCGGGAGGCGAGAAGGGATCGCTCTCGGCCTTGAGGGAGCGATACGGTTTGCGCCAGCCAGGCGGGCTGTCGGGGAGGCTTGTGTTGGCGAGCGATTCCCAATTTCCGGCTGCTCCGGCGACAATGATATCCCGGGTGGCTTTTTCGATCAGAGCAAGGAGCGCGCCTTCTGCGGAAAATAGCCTGGCAAGCTGGTTTAACAGGATGGCGATGATCTCAGTACGATTCTTGGCGATGCGGAGGGCCGATGACACGGCGTTGATGGTTTCCATCTCGCGCATGCGCAGCTTTTCGGCTGTGACGTCGCGCACGACGGCGTCGATGCCCACCACCCGGTCATTTTTATCGTAGATGGGGTAAGAACGCTGCTCTACCCAGATCATGCGGCCATCTTTACGCTTCCAGCGCATGAGCGCTGGCTCAGCTTTCGGTTGTGGCGAATGCAAGACTCGCTCCATGATCGTCCGATCTTGCGGATGCACCAAATGGGACAGCAAAGCAGGCTCAGCCATGAACTCCATGGCGGAGTAACCGGTGAGGGGTTCGACGGCGGAGGAGAGATAAGCAAATTTCGGAGATGGATACGACCAGTACCGGAAGACAAGGTCAAAGGTGTTCTCTGATAGCCAGCGCAGACGTTCTTCATCCGTGGAAAGGCTTTGCTCGGCCAGCCGGCGGCTGAGGGCCATGGACGCCTGGTGGATAAATGCTTCGATGGTAGGAGTGCGGGCAAGCCGGTCATTTGAGTGGAGGAGAATGATCGCGTCGCCGAACAGTTCGCCCTGCCATGAAAATCCCATGGCATATATGGCCCGGATGTCGAACACACTCTCGATGCGGCGGGCGACCGGGCGGGAAATCAGGCCAAAAAGCAGTTCGTACAGGCCACCAGGAACGCGGTGGAGCCTGTCGCTCGTCAAGGCCTGGACTGCCTCGGGTGTGGCTTTAAATGTCATCCCTACCGGGTGGCCACCGAATATTTTCGACAACTTCTCAGGGAAAGACTCGATCCCCAGGATGTGATGCAGGCGCATGCTCTGGGTGGCTTTTTCGTATGAGGAGACGGTTACGATGGCCCCTGGCGTGAGCTGGAGCAGTTCCTCGCCGATTACACGGTAGATGTCCTGCTCCTCGGAGAGCTGAACGAAACGGGAAGCCGTGCGCGAAAGGAACTCCAGATCGCGCACCGCCTCCTCTTCCAGATGACTCGCTTCGAGGGGGCTCGAAGCCGGTTGTCCGGGCAGATTTTGGGTTACCATCTTTTCGGAGAGATCACTCTCCACTCCACATGTAGCCTTTGTAGCGTATATTCTTGATGTAACGCGGATTGGCAGAATCCGGCTCTATCTTGCGGCGAAGGTGATGGATGTGCCATTTGACGATTTCGCGCGCTTCGATGTCCTCGGCGTCGTAACCCATGGCGGTTTTGAGGAGCTGGCGCGGGGATACGGGCGCAGGCGAGGCGCTGGCCAGGCTTAGCAGCAGTTCGTATTCGGTGGTGGTCAAATCGAGAAGATCGCCGTCGAGGGTGGCGATGCGGTGGAAGCGGTCGATGACCAGTTTGCCGCTGCGCAGGAAACGGGCATCGTTCTTGGGCGGTGTCTGCTGTTCGCTGGCCGCTTCGAGCTCGCTGATAGCCTGACGCAAAGTCTCGATTTGAGCCAGGAGAGCCTGGCGTTGATTGGATTTCTCGCGTTGGGCCAGACCTTCACGCACTCGCTCGCGGATCATATCGGGCGGCGCAGGTTTGAAGAGGTAATCAAAGGCTCCCAGGCGGAGCGCTTCGACCGAGGATTCCATCGTGCCATAGCCCGTGAGGATGAGAACGACCAGTTCAGGGTCGCGCTCACGGATAGAGCGCAGAACCTGCAGGCCGTCCATATCCCCCAGACGCAGATCCAGAAGCATCAAGTCATATCTGTCCTGTTCCAGTTTATCGAGCGCTTCCCGGCCGCTGGCGGCATTATCCAGGATATATCCTTCACGACTGAGGGTTCGCTCCAGTATGAAGCGGATGCCCGGCTCATCGTCAACAATCAAGATTCTGTAGGCACTCATAGCAAAATCCTTTATGCGGAAGCCTGGGCAGGGGCTGGCGGCAGGCGGATTCCGACCTGCAACTGGTCAGTCTGTAAGTGGTAATTTACTGCGCCTGAAAGGGAGTGCAGGATGGCCTCGCTGAGCCTCAGGTCGAGATAGGCATCCGGCTGCCCATCCCGGTTGCCGGCGGGCAAATCAGCGGAGAAATCAATCGCTACCTGGCCGTCGGCCTGATCGATGTGGATGCGCAAGTCGCAGCCCTGGCTGGGAGCCAGCGCGTCAATCATGGCAAAAATGACGCCCAGAATGGCCATGGTGAGCTCGTGCGCCGGGACAAGAATATCCGGCGGGTTCTGCAGGGAAACTGTGACCGGGCGGATGCGGCTGCGCGTTAGCTCTTTATGGACAAGGAGCAAGGCATCTTCGACGAGCTGGCGCGGATTCACCCGCCCGGGGTGGTCGGTAGATGGCCGGTACAGGGCACGCATGCGGGCTGTCAGATTGATGATGCGCTCGGTTTCGTCCATGCACATTTGAAGATAGGGGCGCACATCCGGGGCGTCGGGCAGACTTTCAACAGCCAGAGTGAGAGATCCGCGCATGGTCTGGAGGGCGTTGTTTACTTCGTGAACCAGGCCACTGGTTAGACGGCCGATGATGGCCATGCGTTCGATTTCACGGCGGCGTTCTTTGTCGCGAGGAGGGTCTCTCAATTCGGGCAGGGAGGATGGTATTTGGTTGGGGGGTGCCAGCGCGGCGGTAAGGCAACGCCCGATGCGCGCGGCGGCCTCCTGCGGCACCCAGGGCAGGAGCAGGTAATCCGCAATACCGGCAGCCAGCAAGGCTTCGCGGTCGTCTGGGTTCTGCAGGATGGCGAGGACTGGGGCACCGTCTGCACGGCCTGAACGACGAAGCTTAATGAAAGCCTCGGCGGGTGAGGGATCGGCCCTGGGGTCAAAGATTACCAGATCAGGGCGGTATTCGGTGGGGTGAAGCGGGAGCTCCTCGACCGAACGGAAACGCAGCCATTGGAAGCTGGCAGGCAGGGAAGCCGCCAGGGAACGAGAAAGGCTATCATCAGCGGTGATCAGGTAAATGAGCGGCATGACACCTCACAAAGCGCGAGACTCTCTACACAAGAAAATCATTTCGTGGTATAAGGTAGATACCCTGCTGTGCTCGTGATGCCGCACGACCGGTTTTGAGCCAACACTCTTAAAAAGGGTTCCCATCTCACAAAGGTGATGCGATAGGCTTCGGCCAAGGCAAAGCCTGCGGGTAGGAACCCAACCTGCGAAAGCAGGTTCAAAACTGCGCTGCACACGGCACGGCGGGGCCTTTTTTTCTAAGGTACCAGGCGGGTTAATAAAAGATGCAGATGCAATTTGGGTGCCAGACATGTGCCGATGGTTTGATTTTAAAATTAAAAAATTTCATCTTGACTTTCGATTCATCCCGTGCTATATTCGCTGCAAGGTTTCCCGGCAGGTGACCGCGCCGGTTTCAATTGAATAGGTGGAGAAATAGCGGCTGAATCTCGCCAGCAGGCGAGATGACGAGGTGGAGGTTCCCCTCCGCGAGGAGGGCGCTAATCCCGTTAGCGGGAGAAAATCGATCGATCAGCGGATGCCTCCGGAGCCTGGCCACGGGCTCCTTTCTCCCTTCCGGAAAAGCGTGAGCCGAAAACCACCAGGCAACGGGTGGGACAAGGCTCCGCAGTGGCGGGCGGACGCAAGACCGCCAAAGAAATGAACAGGAAGGGCAGCCGTCAACTCTGTTGTGTTTTCTTTGTGGGCATGCCCGAGCATGCCCATATTTATTTAATCCAAGCCGAAGGAGGTCAATATGGACAAGAGAGAACTGCTAGAGCGGATAAAAGAGGATGGGGTGCGCTTTGTTTCCCTGCAGTTCACCGACGTAGTGGGCGCCGTGAAAAGCGTCGATGCTCCGGTGGAGCAGTTTGAGACCGCCCTGGAAGAAGGCATCTGGTTCGACGGCTCATCGGTGGAGGGCTTCGCCCGCATCCAGGAATCGGATATGCACCTGAAACCCGACCCGGACACTTACGCAGTGCTGCCCTGGTCGCCGCCAGAGCTGCGCCGGGCGCGGGTGTTTTGCGACATTCTGCAGCCGGACGGTACTCCTTTTCCCGGGGACCCGCGTGGAGCGCTGAAGCGCATCCTGGCCCGCCTGCGCGAGCGCGGCTGGAGATTCAACGTCGGCCCAGAGCCAGAATTTTTCCTTTTCAAGCGCAACGGTCCAGAGATGATCCATCCGGTGCCGCATGACGTGGGCGGTTATTTCGATTTTTCGCCAGCCGACGAAGCTGTACGGGTGCGCACCGAGTTGATGGACGCGCTGAACAGCATGGGGCTGGAAGTGGAAGTTGGGCATCACGAGGTGGCGCTGGGCCAGCATGAGATCGACTTTCGCTTCGCCGATGCATTGAAGACAGCCGACAATGTGCTGACGCTCAAGTATACGGTCAAAGCCATCGCGGCCCAGCATGGACTGGTCGCGTCATTCATGCCAAAGCCGATCTTTGGGATCAACGGATCGGGGATGCACTGTCACCAGTCATTGTTCAACGAGCGCGGCGAGAATTTATTCTACGATGCCCAGGATGCGCTGAAGCTCTCACCCATCGCTTATGGTTTCGTGGCCGGGCAGCTCGCCCATGCGAGGGCGCTCTCGGCCATCGTTGCGCCTTCGGTAAACTCGTATAAGCGCCTGGTGCCGGGCTACGAGGCGCCGGTGTACGTAGGCTGGGCGCAGTACAATCGCTCGGCGTTGATACGCATCCCGCGCTACCTGCCGGGCCAGGAAAAGGCCACGCGTGCCGAGCTTCGCTGTCCGGATCCTTCGGCAAATCCGTATCTGGCCTTCACCGCCATGCTGGCGGCAGCGCTGGATGGTATTGACCGCGGATTGGCCTGTCCGAAGCCGGTTAATGACATCAATGTGTACGAGTTGAGTGCGGAGGATCGCAAGCGGCTGAATATCGAGCAACTGCCGGGCTCGCTGCTCGAGGCGATGGTTGAGCTGGACAAGGACGCGGTGATTAAAGACGCGATCGGACCTGCTCTGTACGAGAGTTTCGTGCGGGCGAAGGAAGCCGAGTGGGATGAATACCGCACGCGGGTCACGGATTGGGAATTGCAGCGGTATCTGGAAGTGGCGTAGAAATTGCCTTGTCCACCCCGAGCCCTTTCCTTCTGCTTACGGTAGGCTTTCCGATCCCAATTCTCGGAAAAGGCAATTTACAATCCCGCAGGCGAGGATCGGGCCAGGGTCGATCCTCGCCTGCGTGGATGAAAGGCCGCTAGGGTTGCAACTCAATTTGATATGAGCTGGGCGCGGGCGATGGTACGGCAGAAGGCGCACAGGCCGGGGGCGGTGGTCGGTTGGCCGCAGTTTTCGCAGGGGTGCAGAAAACCTTCAATAGCGGTATCGTGGGTCGGGATGAAACCCTCCTCGCGCGCCTGAAGGAAGCCCAGGTAGAAGGCCAGCTTGGCGCCAGGGCGATCTTCCTCCAGGCGGTTGAGCAATTCTTTGTAGTAAATCGATTTGCTGCCCACTGCGAAGGGGCATTCGTCATAAATATATGCGATGCCGCGCAGGAGGGCGTAGGCGGCGGTTTCGCGCTCGTAGAAGCGGCAGAAGGGTTTGACCTTGCGGGCCATGCCTGGCGAAGCGGGCAGGACCGGTCCCTGGCGGGCGAGCTGGGAGACGGACCATGTGAGGGTGTTGCCAAACAGAGTGGCGGCTTCGTCGTCCAGGTTGTGGCCGGTGGCGAGGACGTCATAACCGCCATCCCGGGCCACGCGGTTCATGATGTGACGCTTGGATAGGCCGCACACCGAGCACGGTTTGCCGCGTCCACGGTGGCTGCGGTTGGCGATCTCGATGATGCTGCCGCCGTATTCGGAGGCGAGATCGACCACGGTGTAGTGCAAACCGCGTTCAGCGGCGAAATTCTCGACACACTTTTGCGATTCGCTTGAATAGCTCACGCCGCCGTCGATGCCCAGGCCGATGTAGAGGCCATCGGCGGAGTACCCAAGACGCCAAAGGACATCCCACAGGGAGAGGGAATCCTTGCCACCCGAGACGGCCACCAGGATGCGCTCTTCGCGGGTAAACATGCGATACTTAAGGATGAAGCGTTCGGTCTGTTCGACGAACCACTCCAGATAATGGTCCTTGCAGAGCGCCAGATGATGCTGGCGCATGTTGATGGCGGCGGTGCGCTCGCATTTGCGGCATTTCATCGCTCGCCTCCCGATATCACCGCGACCAGCTTGATCTGGTCGCCATCTTTGAGGATGGTATCTTCGGTGATCATCTCACCCTGGCGCACGGCCAGGTAGGATTCGGGGGTCAGGCCGAGTTTTTGAATGGCTTTGCGCACGGTCAGGCCGGGCTCGACCTCGTATTTCTTATCGCGCAGGGTAATCTGGACGGTCATGGCACCTCCGAAGGTGAACGCGGACTAACAATAAGCATAGGGGTGATTATAACAAAAGGTGCGGGGGACTGCGGAGAATGGGGGAGGGAAAAGGGAGACAGACCTCCGAAGTCTATTCGAAGAGGGGAGGGGGGTGGAAAACAGAATGGATGTACCCCGTGAAGCGACGAGACTTCGGAGGTCGGTTAACATTTGACTTCGGAAGCATGGGGGGTTGGATGAAGACCTCCGAAGTCCACTCAAGGAGAGGAGAAGGGTGGAAAACAGAATGGATGTAACCCGTGAAGCGAGGAGACTTCGGAGGTCTTGTGGCCTGGCCGAGATACGGATTGGATATGACATGAAGGCGTTATTTATGAAGTGTACGAACTTGCTTTGATGGAGGTATCGCATATAATCAAGTAGCCGGCCCAATGGGTGGGGAAAGGAGCAGGGGGAAGCGAACGCGGGGCATACCGGTTGCAACCTTTCAGTAAGACGAAAACGGGGAATTGATCTTTATATAGAGAGAGGAAGCATATATGGTCGAGAAGATCGAGTTCACCAGCAACTACAAAGACTTGAGCACGGACACCGGCTTCCAATTCGAATTCAATTGCGAGCGCTGTGGCACAGGCTACCGCACACGCTTCCAGACCTGGGCGACAGGCACGGTGGCCAACGCCCTGGATGCAGCCAGCGGCCTGTTCGGCGGCATTTTCGGGCAGGCAGCCAACCTGGGCGGGCATGTGCGCTCGGCAGCGTGGCAGAAGGCGCGAGATGATGCTTTTAAAGGGGCTATCGCTGAGATTCGCCCGGAATTTATCCAATGCCCGCGCTGCTCCACCTGGGTGTGCAAAACCAAGTGCTGGAACAATAAAAAAGGTCTATGCAAGAATTGCGCGCCTGACCTGGGGGTCGAAATGGCGGCGGCTCAATCTTCACAATCGGTGCAGGAAATCTGGGCGCACGCAGCGATGGCCGAGGAGGACAAGAAGCTGGCCACGGAAAACTGGCGTGAAAACATCCGCGCCTCGTGCCCGGAGTGCGGCGAGCCGCTGGCGACCAACGCCAAATTCTGCCCAAACTGCGGGGCCAAGCTCAAGTCATCCGAACACTGCACCCAGTGTGGAGCCAAGCTGCAGCCAAATGCCAAGTTTTGCGGAGAATGCGGGGCGAAGGTGGCATAAGGTCAGCCCGGGGAATTTTGCAAACAGACGAGGAAGGCCCTCAAGGCCCCTTGCGGTTCAGTGGAGACCAGAACCAGAACGGGTTGCTGCAGATTGCCGGGGAGCGCTCCTTTCACGGTCAGTTCGCGGACGGTGTTATTGAGCAAGCTTTTTGGAACATAACCGATGGCGGCGGGATCCTCCGCCACTGCCTGAAGCATGGCAGCCGGCCCGGGGGCTTCGGAGATGCGAGCGGCAGGCGGTTGGCCGGACCACAACGCGGCCTCGAAAGCGGCGCGCAGGTCATCGCCGGCGGGATAAGTCCAGGGGTGAATGGGGAGCGCGGCGCTCGACGTGGGCGCCGCGCCTGGTTGTGCGGCAGCCGTGGACCAATAGACCGTCTTGCCGTTGAAGACGCTGCGCAGTTCATCGGCGCCCAGCGCATCGCGCGGGGAGGCGAGGTTGGCGATTAAAACCACTTCTTCCCAGCCAAGCACCAGGGGGTAAGCGGCTGGCTGCGGCAGGGGGCCCAGACGCATGATGGCATCGGCTTGCTGCAAGTCAAGAGCGCTGGCCGGACGCTCGTCCACGGCAAGGCCAATGGATGGATTCTGCAAGGCGCATTCATGCACGCGGCCAGACCACCCGGATAGCGCCGGTGTGATCTGCAGGCGCATCACCAGAGGCGTTGGCGGCGGAGGCGCATTAGCAGGCAGGCAGCCAGTCAAAATAGAGGCCAGGGCGAAGGCGGCCAGCAGGAGCGTGCCTGATTTACTCTCAAACATATGAGAGGATCAAAACGACAGCCCCCAGCAAAGCGGTATAGATGGCGAAAACATAAAAAGAGTTTCTGGTCAGATAACGCAGCAGCCAGCGGATGGCGAAGTAACCCACCACGGCGGCCGTGGCGAAGCCGGCCAATATGACCGGCAGGAACGAAGTCCAGCCGGTGATCTTGCGCAGGTCGAGGCCGGCCAGCAAGCCGGCGGCAAGCATAACCGGGACGGCCATCAGAAAAGCGAAACGAGCAGCCGACGGGCGATCCAGGTGGCGGGTCATGCCGCCGGTCATGGTCGAACCGGAACGGGAGATGCCGGGAAAGATGGAGATGGCCTGGCTGAACCCGATCCACAATGAATCTTTCCAATCGATAGAGGCAATGTTGCGGCTGCGACGTCCGACCAGTTCACCGATTGTCAGCAGGGCGGCGGTGACGAGCAGCAGGATAGCGGTGACCCTCACACTGTTGAAGGCCGCTTCGACGTCTTTTTGTAACAGGAAGCCGATCACTCCGGCGGGAATGGTGGCCAGTACGATGTTCCATCCCAGGCGCGCGTTCGGTGTGGCGAAGGGTTTGCCTCGGGCAAGTCCCGACAGCACCGCGCCGATAATGGCCACCAGATCCTTCCAGAAATAAACGATGACGGCAACCAGCGTGCCGACCTGAACCAAGACGTCGAAAACGAAAGCTTCATCGGCTGGAATTTTCCACCCGAAGAGGTAGGGTGCGATGACCAGGTGGGCCGAGCTGGAGATGGGTAAAAACTCGGTCAAACCCTGGATGACACCCAGGACGATGGACTGGAAAAAACTCATGTTTCAATCTCCCAACTAGTCGGTAAGGTGGCCGCCAGACGGTCGAGTTCACCGTTGATGATCGCCTGGCGGATGTCGCGCGTCAGTTCGAACAGTACATGAAGGTTATGGATCGACAATAAAGTGGAGGCCAGCATCTCTTTGGCCATCACCAGATGGCGCAGATAGGCGCGGCTGAAATGACGGCACGTATAGCAGGTGCAGCCATCGTCCAGGGGGCGAGGGTCGCGGGCCAGGGATGCATTCATGACATTCAAGCGTCCATAGCGGGTCAGTGCCGCCTGGTGACGGGCCAAGCGGGTGGGGAGGACGCAGTCGAACATATCCACGCCGAGCATGACGCTTGTGACCAGGTCCTGTGGAGTGCCGACGCCCATCAGGTAACGCGGCTTATCCTCGGGCAGGATCTGGTTAACCAGAGCAAGCATGGCGTACATGTCGCGCTTGGTCTCGCCGACAGAGAGGCCGCCGATGGCATAGCCGGAGAAATCGAGCGCGGTGATAAACTCGGCGGAATAGCGGCGCAGGTCGGCGAAGGCACCGCCCTGGACGATGCCGAAGAGAGCCTGATCGGAGCGGGTCTGGGCCGCCAGGCAGCGTTTAGCCCAGGCGTGTGTCCGCTCTACGGCCGCTTCGTTGTAGGCGCGGTCATAAGGCGGGGCGCACTCGTCGAAAGCCATAATGATATCCGCGCCAAGATTTTCCTGAACCTGGATCGATTTTTCAGGAGTGAAGCGATGCAAGGAGCCGTCCACGTGGCTTTTGAAGGTTACGCCATCGGCGTCCACCTGGCGCATCCTGGCCAGCGAGAAGACCTGGTAGCCGCCCGAATCGGTCAGAATCGGGCGCTCCCAGGCCATGAAGCGATGCAGGCCGCCCATCTCGGCGATCAGATCATCGCCTGGGCGTAGATAGAGATGATATGTATTGGCCAGAACGAGGGTGGCGTCCAGTTCGATAAGCTGGGCGGGGGTAAGGGCTTTAACGGTTGCTTGAGTGCCGACGGGCGCAAATACAGGTGTCAGCAGGTCGCCGTGAGGGGTATGGAAGATCCCGGCGCGCGCCGCTCCCTGGCGGGCGACGACTTCAAAGGAAAATGGCTGCATACAGGATAAGACCTGCTGTCCGTCTGAAGTGTGCCGGATGATCTACCGGCCGCTGCGGGTCATGAAACAAAGTAAAACCGAAACCGCCATGTCTGAAAGGATCTGTTTTATGAACCGGTTTACATTCTCCGCAGTGTCGTATTATTATACCCCGCCCGCGTGGAGTTGCTTGCACAGTGGAGCGAGGGGATTTATACTACAGCGGGCAGATCAGGATAGCGAATTTCTTTCACCCCCGCCTTGGAACGACGGAGCCAGGGGGAGACTTCCCGCGAGGTGCTCAATTGCCGTATGAACAATCCCACAGCAGCCTGCCAGACCGGAGGAATTAAATTATGGAGCCGGTCACACGCAAGGATTGGCAAATTCAGCCACGCATCAGCCCTGAAGCCGATCAGGAACTGGCTGCCTATCCGCCATACCTGCGCCAGATCCTCTTCAACCGCGGCTATTTCGACCGGCGCAGCGCCGAAGCTTATCTGAATGCCGCAGCACCCGCACAGACGGACCCCTTTTTGATCACCGGGATGGAAGCGCTGGTGGAGCGAATCGAGCGCGCCATCGAGCGGGGTGAGGAGATCGCCGTATACGGCGACTACGACGTGGACGGCGTCACTGCCACGGTGCTGCTGGTGGAGGTCTTAACCGCATTGGGTGGGCGCGCTCGCGAGAACATCCCCAACCGCTTCGACGAAGGCTATGGGTTGAACAACGACGCTTTGGACGCGCTGCACGAGGCGGGCGTTAAGCTGGTGATCACAGTGGATTGCGG
Source organism: Anaerolineaceae bacterium (assembly GCA_034435955.1). Lineage (GTDB taxonomy): Bacteria > Chloroflexota > Anaerolineae > Anaerolineales > Anaerolineaceae > DAOTWA01. The sequence continues at coordinate 62,650 of DAOTWA010000054.1, forward strand.
CATCCGCTCACTGGCTGAAGCCAGGCACGCCCGGGAGATCGGCATGGACCTGGCGATCAGCGATCATCATCACCCGGCTTCAGAGCTTCCAGAAGCGCTGGCGGTGATCTGTCCAAAGCAACCGGGCGACCATTATCCGGATAAGAACCTGGCCGGGGTTGGATTGGCGTACAAGATCGCCCAAGCGCTGCTATCGCGCAGACCGGCGGCAGGCGCCCAGGCTGAAGACTGGCTGGACCTGGTGGCACTTGGCACGGTAGCCGATCTGGCGCCATTGGTGGGAGAGAATCGGACGCTGGTGCGGGCAGGGTTGAACCGCATCCGCCGGCCCCGCCGGCAGGGTTTGATCTCCCTTGCGGGGGCGGCGGGGCTGGCGGTCAGCAGCACTACCGCAACCGACATCGGCTTCATCCTGGGGCCGCGGCTCAACGCGGCCGGGCGGCTGGAGTCGGCGTTGGCCGCCTACCATCTCCTGACGACCTCCGATGTGAATCGCGCTGGCGAGCTTGCCCAGCGCCTGGAAAGGCAGAACGCCGAGCGCCAGCAATTGACCAACGATACCCAGGCACGCGCCGAGCAACTGGCGCTGAAAGGGCGCGAGGACGCCATTCTGCTTTTCGCCGTGGATCCCGGCTTCAATCCGGGCGTTGTGGGGCTGGCCGCTTCGCGGTTGAGCGAAGCCTATTACAGGCCTTCAGTGGTCGGCGCTTTGGGCGATGAATTTACCCGCGCTTCCTGCCGGTCGATACCTGAATTCCACATCACCGAGGCGCTGGATCAGTGCGCAGACCTTCTGGAAAGGCACGGCGGTCACGCGGCTGCGGCGGGCTTCACTGTGCGCAATGAGAATCTGGCCGTCCTGGCAGAGCGGCTGGAAGCCATCGCCCGCGAGCGGATCGGGCAACGTGATTTACGACCCGTGCTAACCGCTGACCTGGAGATTTCCTTACGGGATCTGAAACCCATCATGCTGGAAGAACTCGACAAGCTCCAGCCGACCGGCTACGGCAATCCGGATGCGGTATTTGTTTCGCGCGGGTTAAAAGTGATCCAGGCGCGGGCGGTTGGGAAGGACGGCAAACACCTCAAATTAAGCCTCTCGGATGACTGGATCACCTACGATGGGATCGCTTTCCGCATGGGTGATCGGTTGGGTGATCTGCCGGCGCGCATCGACGTGATGTACACGTTCGAGCGCAATGATTACCTCGACCGGCGTGGGTTCCAGCTGCGAATTAAGGACATTCGACCCGGCCGAAGTGAAATTTAACCCAGAGACGGGGTCGGTGCACTGCGGTCTGAAATCAAAGTGCTTCCAGCGATACAAACGGCTTCACCCATCTCCATGAGACTTCGCGGATTCATCAATGGACAAAACTGGCTGTCTGTGGGCGTGCTGGTGCTTCTGGTCAGCGCTTTCAGCCTGCCGATCTTCTGGCACCGCATCATGACGCCTACGGAAAATGATTACGGTTCCCATATTGAATTCACTCTACAGATACTGAAACATGAGAAGCCGCCAACGTATACGCTCGCTCACCCCATGGTGCAGGTCATTTTGGGCGGCGTGTTTTGGCTCACCCGCGGGAAGCTTGATTTATGGGTCGGCATGGTCCTGTTGATGGTGCTCAGCAACGTGTTTACCGCGGTGATTTTGTATTTTTGGCTGCAGGGAATGACAGGTCAACGGAAAGAACTGTTGCGGGTCTTCATTGCACTGACCATCCCGTTAGCGGCGCCTGTTTTGGCCCTGGCACCACTGGATGGACGATATTATTTCGGATACATCGGCCTGGCCAATTACCACAATCCGACCATACAACTCCTGAAGCCGTTTGCGCTGCTGGTCTTCATCCTGGCTACCAGGATATTCGCGCGAAGTTCGAACCCAACCTGGATGGTCTTTGCCTCTGGGTTGCTGGTCCTGCTGTCCGCGTTGACGAAGCAGAATTACATTCTCAGTCTGTGTCCGGCCATCATGGCGATGATGGTCGTCGCTTACTGGCAAAAATGGCCTCTTGACTGGAAATTGGGAATATTTGGCTTCTTGATACCCGCAATCGTCATCCTGGCGCTGCAAGCATATGTCACCTTCCTGCTACCTGACGCCAATCAAGGCGGCTTCATGTTTGCGCCATTGGCGGTTGAAAGCGCCTATTCGGATTACCTGCTGCCAAAATTCTTGCTCTCCATACTCTTCCCCCTGGTAGTCTTTTTGTTCACAATCAAACCGATGGCGAAGGACCACGAGATGCAACTGGCCTGGATCAGCTTTCTGGCCGGAATCGCACAGGTATATCTGTTCGCAGAGAGCGGCAATCGAATGCTGGATGGCAATTTCCGCTGGAGCGCACAAATTACTCTTTTCGTTCTATTTGCTGCCAGCTTTAGATTTATCTATACGCGGTATACACCGGCGTGGCGGGTAAAATCGTTGCCCGGCGTGATGGCTCTGCTGGCTTATTTGCCTCACCTGGCCAGCGGGATCGTTTATTATATGCACACCCTGACCTCCGTCCATTATGGATAGACCAGGACCGCCGAAACTGGGTCGGCCGGGCTGCCATGATCGGCCTTCAGAACGGCTCAGCACCGATTGGCGCTCAATGCATCAGGGTGGCAATCAAGGAGATAAAGGCCAATCCGAGGGAGATCCACAACAGGGTCTTCTCGGTTGGGCGGCGCAAAAAATCGGTAAAGGAGGGCGGGCGTGAGGCAGGTCGTGTGGGAGGATTGTAGTCTCCAATCAGAGCCTCGCGGAACTCACGCACCGACTCAGGCCGGTCGGAGGGATGCAGGCTCATCGCCCACAGGATAGCGCGTTCGACGCGCGGGCTGACGGCTGGGTTGATCTGACGCAAGGGGATGAGGCTCTCGGGGCGCAAGAAACGCTCGCGGGCATCGGTGGGGGGCTGGTTGGTCAGCAAGTGGTAGAGGGTGGCGCCGAACGCATAGATATCCGTCCTCACATTGGTGTGGCCGCTATCACCGCCATACTGCTCCAGGGGGGTGTAGAGAGCGGTGCCCTGTCCCTGCAATATGGTGATGGTCACCTCGCCGGGTGCGAGCAGCTTGACCAGACCGAAATCCACCAGTTTTACCAGACCGGCGGGGGTCAGTTTCAGGTTGGAGGGTTTGATGTCGCGGTGAAGAATAGGGGGATCCTGACTGTGAAGGTATTCGAGGGCATCGCTCAACTGGATGGCCCAATTGAGCACATCAGCCTCGGCCAGGAAGGTTCCAGATTGGCGCGCTTCCATCATCATTGTGCGCAGATCTTTACCCGGCACGTAATCCATCACAAGGTAATCCCGGCCGCCAATCGAGAAGAAATCCGAAACTTTGGGGAGGTTGGGATGATCGAGGCGCGCCAAAACGACCGCCTCACGCTGAAATTGTTCACGCGCTTCACGGATCAAATCGGCGGGAAGGGTGCGATCGTGCTCAACTTCTTTGAGGGCGCACAACCGGCCTTCAAGGCGCAAATCCTCGGCCAGGTAGATGCTGCCCATTCCCCCCTGGCCGATGATCCGGCGTATCTTGTACCGGCCACGCAATATTTCCCCAGCTTTGAGCGGGACGGGCATGGTACAGTACCGATCGGATGGAAGATAAAAGCCAGTGAGGATATCCTTTTTATCGGCGTCAGGCCGCTTCTCACCGGCCCTCGAAAGACCTCACTGCACAAAAAAGCGATTCTCTGCTATATTATACCAGACAGCCGCTCTGGGCTGTTTCCCCTCAATATGGACATATGCGAGGAGGACGGTAAGGATGGAGCACAATTCTAGCGAGTTTCCCATCCTTGTTGCACAGGCCGGCCCGCTAAATGGTGAGCGCTGGCTCATTAAGCAGACCCTGATGATCGGTCGGGATGCGTCCTGCGATGTCGTGATCCCTGACCGCCAAGTATCTCGCTATCACGCCCGGCTGATGCCGGCGCCTGAGGGGATCATCCTGGAGGATATGGGCAGCAAGAACGGTACGCACTGCAATGGCCAGCGGGTAGAAGATCCGGTCGTGCTGCAAGATGGTGATCTGATTCAGGTGGCGCTGGCGCAGCACTTCGTCTTCCTTTCATCAGATGCCACCCTGCCGCTCGAGCTGGGCCGTGGGCAAGCGGTTGGGCGCCTTCATCTCGAGAGCCGATCGCGCAGAGTGTGGGTGGGTCAGCAGGAGATGGTGCCGCCGCTCTCTGCGCCGCAATTTGCCCTGCTGCAGGCCCTCTACGAACAACCGGGGAAAGTCGTAACCCGCCGTGAGTTGATCTCGGCGGTGTGGGGGGATGAAGAATCGGCAGGCGTCTCTGACCAGGCGGTGGACGCTCTGGTGCGGCGGCTGCGCGAACGACTGGCAGCGATGGATCCCACTCACGAATACGTGGTGACCGTGCGTGGGCATGGGTTGCGATTAGACAACCCTCCGGGCTGACCAGCAGGTTTTGGTTGCTCTGCAAGGATCAAGCGACCAGGAGCCGGTCGAAGGAAAAAGGGCGCACAACCGTGCGCCCTTTCATCATCCATATCCTTCGACAGGCTTTATTTATTGAGGTTCATCTCCATAGAGACGCGCAAGGCCAGACGGTTGACTGCCTGAAGCTGCTTGGCCAGCTCAGGGTCCTGGCCATCCATCTGGGCGGCCAGATTGGTCAGCAGGGAAAGAAATTCAGGGGTGAGCATGTCTTTGCGCTGCTCGAGGAGCTTGCGACGGGCATTGTCATCGGGTTCATCGAGGAGTTGCTGGATCAATTCGTATTCGGGCGGCGGCGCGCTGGCCTTCTCGATCACATCCATGATGCTTTGAAGCTTGCTGCTGCGCTCCAGGTCGGCTTTCTGGCGGGCGGCTTTGAGCTCCTCTTCGATGACGGTGATGAACAGTTCGTCGACGCGGCCTAAATTCTGGCGGGCGGCTTCCTGCACATCCGGAGCGGAAAGGATCGCTTCTAGAAGCTTGCGTGCTTCCTGCATGCGGGCTTTGACCTGCTTGTCGATCGCTTCCGTCATTTGCAGCAGTTTTTCGCGCAAGTCGAGCAGACGTTGTTTTTCACTGCCCTGAGCCCGGTCAATCCGGTCTGCCAGGATTTGGAAGAAGGTGTAATCCAGGCCGTTGCGGGTGAGGCTGACCAGGGCTGAGAGCCGTGCATCGGTAGGGGCGGCGATCATCAAATCGAGCAGCTTTTCGCGCGTCAGCCCTTGTTTGCCGGCTTCTTCCAGTTCGTGGACGGCCGCTTCAGCTTCCCTGGCCTGGCTCTGCAAGCGTCGGCCTGTCTCGGTAAGGGGTAGGATCTGCTCCTGAAGTTCACCCAAAGCCTGGGCGGATTTCTGATCGCCGGTGAGCAGAGCGGTTTCGGCCAGGCGGCTCAACAGGCTGAAGAAGGCCTCATCCAGCAGCGCTTCCTCGTTTTTGACGATCTCCGGACGGGAATCTTTGGGAGCGCTCAGCAGGCGCTGGAGAAGGTTGAGGCGCTGCTGCTGGGCCTGGATCATTTCGCGGGTGATGCCATCCGCCTCCAGGATGCGCTCAATCAGGGTCTGCATGGTCAGCATGCTCTGAGGGCGGAGCAAATAGCCCTTACGTTTCTCCGGCGGAAGCCTGTTGACGACCTGGTTGATCAGCGGGCCGATGAGACGCTCCTGTTCGTTTACGGGCATGCCCAGCTCAGGAGGAAAATAAGTCAGCAAAAGCTCTTTCTCAGGATCGTGGTAGACGATTGGGGTGGCCAGTGCGCCTTGATAGCCACAATTTGGGCACTGAATGATGTTGAAGTTGCCTGAAAGGAGCCGCTGCTTGGCAGTTGGATCCGTGTTCTGATCAAAGAGCTGATCGACTTCTACCACCAGCGGCTGATGGCATCGAGGGCAATTGGCGCGTGTTTGGGGCATAATTCCACTCTTTCTATTGAACGCTCGAACGACGAATTATACCATGTGCGCGTGAAAAATCCTGCCAAACGTCTTAAAGGTGGGGAGCAAAATTTAATAAGAACGGGGGAGGGAGAAGCAGATGCGTGTGCCCTGATGGGGCATTGGATCCACCCAGATGCGGCCGCCGTGCGCTTCGACGATGGCCCTGGCCAGATACAGGCCCAAACCGGCGCCTTTGGTGTTGCGCACGGCCTCGGGTGAGCGGTAGAAGCGGTCAAAGATATGGGGAATGTCCTCAGCGGCGATGCCCGGCCCCTGGTCGCTGACGCAAACGATCACCTGTTCGGGCCTCACCTGCCCGCCGATGCGGATCTCACCGCCGGGAGCGTATTTGATGGCGTTCGAAATCAGATTGGAGAGCACCTGCCGGAGGCGATCCTCGTCGGCCAGGATGATGGGAAAATCCCTGGGGAAATCTACCTTGATGGTATGCACACTGGTCTGGGTGGAAAAGCGCTCGGCCAGACGCAGGGCGACCTCAGGAAGGTTGACGTCAGACCGTTTCAGGGAGAGGCCTCCCGCCTGGAGGCGGGAAGCGTCCAGCAAGTTTTCGATCAGCGCCGTCAAGCGGTCGGCCTCTTCCTCGATGACTTTCAAACTGTCCTCGACCACGGCACGGTCCCAGGTGGCATCATCGCGCCGCAGTGTGCTCACATAGCCTTTGATCAACGCCACCGGGGTTTTAAGCTCGTGGCTGATGATGGAGATGAAGGTGGTTTTGAGCTCATCGGCTTCGCGAAAGCGGGTGATGTCCCGAACGGTGGCGATCACGTTGAGCAGCACGCCCTCGGGCGAGAGCAGGGGCGCGTAGAGAATGCCGACCGGCAAAGGGGGTTTATCCGGCCGAAGGAGATCACCCTCGACGTAAAGCTGGGCATGGGGAGTGAGCGGCCATCCACCCGCCTCAGCCTTCTCCAGGGTCAATCCCTGTGGCGTGCTGGCCCAACGTACGATCTCTTCATGACGGCGATCCTGAATCCGGTCTACCGGCAACCCGTACATGCGGGTGAAAGCGGCGTTCGCACGCTCGATGCGGTGGTCAGGAGCGAGGATGAGGATGCCGTCGGCAGCGGTATCCAACAGCGCATCCAGGCGCTGCTTTTCATTGCGCAATTGGGTATAAAGTTGGGCATTTTGCACCGCGATGGCAGCCTGGTTGGCAAAGCTGCTCAGTAAGGTGCGGTCGTTGGATGAAAAAACATCCGGATAGTTGCGGAAGATAAAGATGGCGCCGATAACGCGATTATGGACGGAGAGGGGCAAGCCCACGGCGTTCATCATGCCCAGGGTGGCAGTGAAAGCCATCTCGTTGAGCAAACGATTGATTTCACGCAGCTCGAACGCGGCCGGGTCTTCTTCACGGCTGACGAATTTGGCGAGGAGCTGTTCGACGTAGCGCAACAAGGCCGGCGAGATGCCGCTGGAGGCGGACAGACGCCACCCTCCCCGCTCCTCGCGCAGGGCAATCAACCCGGCCTGGCCCGCCAGCATCTCGATGGAGATTTCCAAAATGCGCTCGAGCAGCTTATTCAGGTCCAGCTCCTGAGTAAGCGCGCGGGCGATTTCGAGCAGGTAGTCGCGCTGGCGGACGCGAAAGTCGGGCAGCATGAGCTTTCCTATGCTTCTCTTTCAGCGCGGGTGATGGCCTCTTCCAGGATGGCCAAGCCCTCGTCCATCTCCTGACGCGAGATGCTGAGCGGCGGCGAAATGCGCACCACGCTCCGGCCGCAACCGAGGGTCAGAAGACCGCGGCTGAATGCCAGATCGACGATTCGATCGCGTATCTTCACATCCGGAATTTTGCTCTCACGACTGCGGACGAACTCGATGCCGATCATGAGCCCGATGCCACGGACATCACCGACGCTTGGATGGCGCATCTTGATCTCGTGCAGTGCGTCGAGGGCATATTCGCCCACCTCGGCGGCGTTGCGCATGTATTGCTTTTCAATCAGCTCCAATGTGGCCAGCGCTGCCGCGCAGGAGATTGGGTTGCCACCGAAGGTGTTGCCATGGGCGCCTTTGTCCCAGGTAGTGACGCTCTTGCGCGATATCATCGCGCCGAGGGGCATACCTGAAGCGATGCCCTTGGCAGAGGCGACGATATCCGGCTCGACGCCGAAGTGCTGGATGGCCCACCATTTTCCGGTGCGGCCGATGCCCGATTGGACTTCGTCGGCAATCAGCAGGATACCATGCCTGTCGCACAGCTTACGCAGAGCAGGGAAAAAGCCCGGCGCAGGTACGATATAGCCGCCCTCGCCCTGGATCGGTTCAACCAGGACGCCAGCGACTTCCTCAGGCGAGACCATCTTACCAAATATTTCTTCCTCAATATATCTTACCACGGTCTCCCCGTAATCCTCACCGGGCAGTGAACGCAGGACGGGACGGTAAGGATCGGGAAACGGGACATGGAACACGCCGTTCATGAGCGGGAAAAAGCCTTTATGGTACGATGGTTTGCTGGCGGTAAAGGATACTGCACCCATGGTGCGCCCATGGAAACCGCCTAAGAAAGCGATGAAGTTCGTGCGGCCAGTATGATACCGTGCAAGCTTGATGGCCGCTTCGACGCTTTCTGTCCCGGAATTTGTCATAAAGGAAAGAGCGTGCTCATCGAATGGGGCAATACGATCGAGATATTCCCCCAGCGCTACCCATTTGGGGTGGTAAAAGTCGGACGAAATGTGGATGAATTTTTCAGCTTGTTCTTGAATGGCTTTTACGACTTGGGGATGGCTGTGGCCGGTGGACACCACGGCGATGCCGGCAGCAAAATCAAGGAAACGATTGCCGTCCACGTCCCAGACCTCGGTTCCGCGTCCATGGTCCATTACGAAGGGATAACCACGCGGGTATGAAGGGGAAATGAAGGCATGGTCTTGTTCGACAATCTCGCGGGCTAAAGGCCCTGGTAACGTTAGCGTTTCCATATGGAACCTCCTAAAACAAATAAGATTTGAGTGAAACAGGATACGACCCACAGCAAAACAGTGATGACCGCTTGCCAGTGAACCGATCAGCATCCGACCGGGTCGTTTCCAATTGTTGGACGGAAGAAAGCAACATCCCCTTTTCTCTTTGGTTTGTCCAGCATTGGTTGGATCTGGTTTCGAGTGAAAAGGGGATGTTCGATGCTCATACTCTCCTTCTGTAAACGAATAATCATAACAATCGAACGAGCGCCAGCGCTCCGAGGAGGCCGGCGTCGTCCCCCAACGCGGCGGTGGTAATGGATAAATCATTCAGGTATTCAGGGGCGATCACACTTCGCCGCATGGCTGCATCCGCCGGTTTGATCAACAAGTCGCCGCTGAGAGATACACCCCCGCCGAGGATGATGAGCGAGGGATTGAAAATATGCAGGAAGTCGGCCAGCGCCTGGCCGATGAACTCTCCAGCGCGCTGGAAGGCGGCCGTCGCCAATGGGTCGCCGCCTCTGGCTGCTTCTGCGATGTCCTGTGCAGTAGGTGGAGGATCCAACTTCAAGCTGGAGCGTGTTCCCCGGCTGAGCTCTTCCTGGACGAAGCGAGCAATGGCAGTGCCAGAAGCGACGGCCTCCAGGTGGCCGCGCTTGCCGCAGCCACAAACTGGACCGCCGGGGAGGACGGTCACATGGCCAAGTTCGGCGGCCAAGCCGGAATGGCCCTGGAGCAGCCTGTCCTCACATATGACGCCACCGCCGATGCCTGTACTGATAGTCATGTAAATGAGGTTGTGATGACCGCGCCCCGCGCCAAAGCGCCATTCACCCAGGGCGGCCAGATTGCCGTCGTTGCCGAGGGACACAGGAACGTGAAAACGGTTCTCGATTTCCTGTCGCAGCGGGAGGTCCACCCAACCAGGGATGTTGGGTGCGCGATAAAGGACGCCGGTTTTGGGATTCAACGGGCCGGGTGCGGTCATGCCAATGGCTTTTACTTCACCCTCCTCAGGCCATATAGAAGCGATCAAATTGATCAGGCGATCGATGGGGGTGCCCTGCCCACGGGTCAGGATGCGTTTAATTCGCACCGGCTGGGTGCCTTGCTCGGGAAAAAGAGCCGCCCGCAAGTGCGTTCCACCTATATCCACTGCGATATATCGGCTCATAGATCGAAATTATAGCATGGTTCATCTGATTTATCGTTGACGTTCGTTTGATTCACTGCTATGATCAAATTATATGAAATCTCACCACGGTCATTGGTACAGGCGCCTGTGGGATCGGTTGCGCCCGGAAATTCGCTGGCTGGCACCCGGATTGGGGGTCAAGCGGTGGATCATTCCCATTCTGGCCGGAACGACCCTGATCGGGGTCGGGTTCGCGATCCTGATTCTGGACATTTACCGGTCAGCGCCGGAAACATGGTGGTTGCCATTGCTGTCGGTGTTATCATTGCGTTTCCTTACGCGTCCGCTGCGTGCGTTGATCTTTGGCGGACTAGGCGTGGGCCTGATCTTGTTTGGTACCTGGGCGCTGAACCGTTCTCTGTTGAGCCCCTTCGTGCGGCCGGGCAGCGCGATTATCGATACAGTAACTGCCTACCGACGCAAGGAACGCGGTCCGCGCATCGTTACGATCGGGGGCGGGACAGGCCTGTCTACCCTGCTGCGCGGTTTGAAAGCTTATACCCACAATCTGACGGCGATTGTAACGGTGACGGACGACGGCGGTTCATCGGGTGAGCTGCGTCGTAACGTGGGCATTCTGCCGCCGGGCGATATTCGCAACTGCCTGGCGGCCTTGTCCGACGACGAGGCGCTGCTGACGCAATTGTTCCAGTATCGGTTCGGCTCGGGCGCCGGGCTGAACGGCCATTCGCTGGGCAACCTGCTGATCACCGCCTTGGCTGACATCACCGGCAGCTTCGAGGAAGCGGTGGCCGAGTCGGGACGGGTGCTTGCAGTGAGGGGCCGTGTGCTGCCTGCCACGCTCCACGATGTCCGTCTTGTTGCCGAGGTTCAGCTCCCGGAGATCGCCACAGAGGTAAGGGTGAAGGGTGAGAGCCTGATCCCAAAGATGGCTGGGCAGGTGCGGCGGGTCTGGCTGGAGCCTGGAAATCCGGCCGCTTTCCCACCCGCCATCCAGGCGATTTTAGCGGCCGACCTGATATTGGTCGGACCTGGCAGCCTGTACACCAGCCTGCTGCCCAACCTGCTCGTCCCGGACCTGGCAGAAGCCTTGCGGGCGAGCCGGGCGCTCAAATTCTACGTCTGCAATGTGGCCACACAGGCCGGTGAAACGGATGGATACACCTGTGGGGATCATGTACGCACTATCGAGCGGCATGTTGGCGGGAGGTTGTTCGATCTGGTGATCAGCAACAAGGATTTTCAATCGGCACTGCCCGATAAGATTGATTGGGTATACACCGAGGAAGACCTGGACCAGGAGTACGCCGTGTACCAGGCGGATCTGATCGAGAGAGAACATCCCTGGCGTCATGACGCGGCCAAACTGGCCAGTGTGGTGATGGACCTGTATTACGAACGCACAGGCCCGTTATCCGGCAAAGAAACCGGTTGATTGTAAAAATTAACACAATCAGAACACAAGGCATGATACAATCATGCCATATTTCTATGTCTTACAGGAGGTTGTCATGTCTATACGTGTTGGGATTAATGGCTTTGGCCGCGTAGGGCGGCAGGTTCTCAAGGCCATCCTGGATTTCCATAAAGATCTGGAGGTCGTTGCGATTAACGATCTGTTCGACGCCAAGACCAACGCCCATCTGTTTAAATACGATTCGAATTACGGAATCTATCCGGGCAGCGTCGAAGTATCCGAGAATAGCCTGGTGATCGACGGCAAGCCGGTGCGGGTATTCGCCGAAAAAGATCCAGGCAACCTGCCGTGGGCGGATCTGGGTGTTTCGATCGTGATCGAATCGACTGGTGTGTTCACCGACGCCCTGGGCGACCCGGCCAAGGGGAAACCGGGGGCGCGCGTCCACATTGATAAGGGCGGCGCCAAAAAGGTGATCATCTCGGCACCGGCCAAGAACGAGGACATCACCATCGTGTTGGGCGTGAACGAGAATATGTACGATCCCGCCAAGCACCATGTGATCTCCAACGCGTCCTGCACGACCAACTGCCTGGCGCCGGCTGCGAAGGTCATCCATGATGCTTTCCACATCCAGCGCGGGCTGATGACGACGGTGCACTCTTACACCAATGATCAGCGCATTCTGGATCTGGCTCACAAAGATCTGCGCCGGGCGCGCGCGGCGGCGCTCAACATCATCCCGACCACAACCGGCGCCGCCAAAGCATTGGCCCTGGTCATCCCTGACTTGAAAGGGCGATTCGACGGATTTTCACTGCGTGTTCCGACGCCAACCGTCTCTATCGTCGATTTCGTTGCAGACGTGGAGAAAACGACCAGCGTGGAAGAGGTCAATGCGGCCTTCAAGGCGGCGGCGGAAGGGCCGATGAAGGGAATTCTCGGTTTCACCACCGAGCCGCTGGTTTCAATGGATTTCAAGGGCGACACACGCTCTTCCATCGTGGATGGACTTTCCACAATGGTTACTCAGGGCACGATGGTCAAAGTGGTGGCCTGGTACGATAACGAATGGGGTTACTCCTGCCGCACCGCTGATCTGGCAGCGTTGATTGCCAAATCGCTGTAAGCCGCACGTGTAAGAGGATCATCAAGGATGCGTAATGGCGCCGGGGAGGTGATGCCAGCCATTACGCATAATTCTGGGAGCCATCTATGGGAGGATTGTATGTTCAATAAGAAGACCGTTCGGGACGTTGATGTGAGGGGGAAACGCGTATTGGTGCGGGTGGACTTCAATGTGCCGATCAAAGATGGAGAGGTGGGCGACGACACGCGCATCCGTGCGGCCCTGCCAACCATCCAATACCTGCTTCAGAATGGGGCGGCTGTGATTCTTTGCTCGCACCTGGGGCGGCCGAAGGGTGGTCCTGACCCGAAGTTCTCCCTACGCCCGGTGGCAACGCATCTTAGCAAGCTGCTCCATCAACCGGTCGAGTTTTCCGAGGACTGCATCGGGCCGGCGGCCGAAGCCTCGGCGAAGGCCCTTAAAGCGGGGCAGGTGCTTTTACTGGAAAATACCCGCTTCCACCCCGAAGAGGAGAAAAACGACGAAGGGATGTCACGCCAGCTCGCCAGCCTGGCCGATCTGTACGTGAACGACGCCTTCGGTTCGGCTCACCGCGCGCATGCTTCAACGGAAGGGGTGGCGCATTTTCTGCCCGCTGTGGCCGGCTTTCTGATGGAAAAAGAGATCACATACCTTGGCCAGGCTGTGACTGACCCCAAACGCCCGTTCGTAGCCATCCTGGGCGGGGCGAAGATCTCCGATAAGATCGGCGTAATCCGCAACCTGCTGGTCAAGGCGGACCACATCCTGATTGGCGGGGGAATGGCAAACACCTTCTTCAAGGCGCAGGGATATCCGGTAGGTGATTCGCTGGTTGAAGATGAGGTGCTGGATACAGCCCGCGAATTGATCGCCCAGGGAGGCACGCGCATTCGCCTGCCGGTCGACGTGGTGATTGCCGACAAGTTTGCGGCCGATGCTCAGATGAAAGTCATCCCGACCGGTCCGGTTCCGGATGGCTGGCGCATCCTGGATATCGGACCAGAGACTGTAGCGACGTACGCCAAAGCGCTGAAAGGCGCGGCAATGGTGGTGTGGAACGGACCGATGGGCGTGTTCGAATTTCCGCCATTTGCGGCAGGCACGATCGGCATCGCGAAAGCGGTCGCGGAAAGCGGCGCCATCAGCATCATCGGTGGAGGCGATTCGGTGGCCGCCATCCAGCAGTCCGGGTTGGCCGACAAGATCACGCATATTTCGACCGGTGGCGGCGCTTCATTGGAAATGCTGGAGGGGCTGACCCTGCCCGGCGTGGCAGCTTTGCAGGATAAAGACTGAGCGGATAGGCAGGCCGATCGATTTGCTAATTGGATGGAGGGGAGCGCGTTTCACGATTCCGTTCCAGGGTTTCTGGCGGGGGTCGTGTTTCATAAGTTCAAATCGTTGATGTGAAATTTCTCCTAGTGAGGTAAGCCATGCGGAAGCCATTCGTCGCGGGTAACTGGAAAATGAATAAGACCGTCGAGCAGGCGCGGTTGCTGGTGAGCGAGATGCTGCCCGGCCTGCAAGCTGTGGCAAGCGTGGAACGGGTATTGTGTCCACCGGCTACCTGTCTGATGCCCGTCTCCGCCATGCTGGTGGGCACACAGATCGGGTTGGGCGCACAAAACATGCATTGGGCTGCCTCCGGAGCATACACGGGCGAAATCTCCCCGGCGATGGTTGCGGAGTTCTGCAAATATGTGATCGTTGGGCACTCAGAGCGCCGCACCTACTTTGGAGAAACGGACGAGACCGTCAATTATAAGGTTAAGGCGGCGTTAGACGCGGGTTTAACCCCTATCGTCTGTGTGGGTGAGACGCTGGCGGAAAACGAAGCCGGCCGCACGGCCGAAGTGGTCGGAAGGCAGGTGCGTGAAGGGCTGAAAGGCGTGATGGGACAGGACGCCGCGCGCCTGGTCATCGCCTATGAACCGGTGTGGGCTATAGGCACTGGAAGGGCGGCCACCGCCGAGGGAGCCAATCTCGTGATTCGCGACGTGATTCGCACCGAATTGGGTACTCTGTTCGGCATGAGCGTGGCACAGAACATGCGGGTGCTTTACGGCGGCAGTGTGACCGGGGCGAACGCAGCCGAATTTTTCGAGCAGCCTGAAATTGACGGTGCGCTGGTAGGCGGGGCCAGTCTGAAGGCGGGTGAATTCGTCAAGATCGTCGAGAGCGCAGCGAAATGAGCCTGCAGGGTTTAGACGGCTTTGGGTGGCTCCTGCTCCTGCTGGGGCCACTCTTGTTATTCCAACGCTGGTTACACCGCGAAATTCAGGCGGTGTTGATCATTCTCACCCGTCGGCCAGCCGTGGCGGTGGGCCTTTTCTCGATTTTGTTTTTCCCGGGTGTGTTGCTCCATGAAGCCAGCCATTTCCTGGCGGCCAGGCTACTGGGGGTGAGGACGGGGCGCTTTTCACTCATACCCAGGCCGATGCCAGGTGGGCGTTTGCGGTTGGGCTATGTTGAAACTGCACCGGCCGATCCTGTGCGCGATACGCTGGTAGGAGCGGCGCCGTTGATCAGCGGAGCTGTGGTAATAGCCGTCATCGCCGTGCGCATCATCGGCCTGCAACCATTAGGCGATGAGCTGGTGCAGGGCCGCTGGGTGGAGTTTTTACGTGGTTTTTTGGCGCTGCCGGAGAAGCCCGATTTCTGGCTGTGGTTTTATTTGATCTTTGTGGTGAGCAGCACGATGCTCCCTTCCCCCTCGGATCGGCGCGCCTGGCTTCCAGTGCTAGCGGGTGTGCTTCTGCTGGCCGGATTTGGATTGCTGGCGGGGGCCGGGCCGTGGATGGCGACCAACCTTGGCCCGATCGTCAACCGGGGGATGCGCGGGCTGGCGGCAGTATTTGGAATCAGTCTGGCAGTACACTTGTTACTGGTATTCCCGTTTTGGGCGGCGCATCGACTGCTGTCAGCCCTGATGAAAGTCAATGTCGGCTAAGGGGAGTTTCATTGAGCAACTCGCTTCAAAGCGAACAGCGGGGTACGGTTGCCGGTTGTGTCAATGATGAAAGTGCTGAGGGTGGAAGCATCGCAGGTGTAGCCCAGCACCACCGCGGTGGTGGCGCTCGAGCCAAACCAAACATAGGGCAGGATTTGATCGGGCTTGACCACCTCGTTGCCAGCCAGAGTGACCGATGCGGTGAGTTGACTCACGTCGGGGTTGAACAGGCTAAGCGTTTCATTCTGGGGATCGGCCGTGTAGCTGGCGCTGGTTGTACCGTTTATGGTGACTTTGAGCGGCAGCGAGAGGATGGCCAATTTAACCTGGGCATTCAGTTGGTATTGGTCCGCTACGGCGGTCACCTTACCATCTGGGGCGAAATGATAAATCAGACTGCCGCTATATCCTTTGGGTTCCAACTGGCCCCCTTGCAAGGCATCGGGCGGGATAGCGGCCTTCAAATATGGACCAAGGTCGCCTACGTCCCAGGCGCCGATCAGGCAGGCGGTGTCTGAGGGAGCCGCCGCCTGGTTCATTGCGGTGGGTAAGGGAACGGCGGTGGGGGTTTCAGTCGGCGATGGCGCGCTCGCGAATGGCAGGCTACAGGCCAGCGCGACGAGCGGCACGAAGAGCAGCGCCAAGCCGATGACCGATAAGTTGCGTTTCAAATTCATCGCGTAATCCTGTTCTCCTTATCATTCCTTTGATTTCCAGGGCATTTCTTGTTGTGGACAGGCCAAGGAAAGCAGAAGCAGCAAGGGGCGCATCAATGTGCGCCCCCTGCCTGGATGACATTATACCCTGGATAGAGAGTATTCTCTTGAGGCTGAGACTAACTTCCGATGCGGGTGAATACCACCGGCTGGACGCCTGTCTTTTTAACGGGAGGAGTCAGCTTGAGGGTGTTGCCGGAACATTCGTAAGCCATCTCGACCGAAGTCGTGTCCGCACCGCCCAAAGTCAGAAGGTTCTGGCCGGAGCTGGTAACCGACGTGCCACTGATGGAGACCTTGAAGCTGATGTTCCCGCCGTTCAAGTTTGAAAACTGTATGGTACCCGCATCGTTCAGCTTATAATCCGCGGTGCCAGCACCGACGATCACAATATCCAGCGGGAGCGATACCGAGCTGACGGTGATCTCGGCAGTCACCTTGAACTGTTGGGCGTTCACATCCACTTTGCCAGACGAGTCAAACACATAGACCAGCGCGCCGGAGGTATCCTTCATAGAAATCTCCCCGTTCTGAAGAGCCTCCTGCGGTAAAACGGAGTTCATGTAAGAATTGAAATCGCTGACCTGCCAGGTGCCGAGGATGCATCCGGCCAGTGAAGGCCCGCTGGCTGTAGGTGCAGGACTGGTGGCTGTTGCAGACAGCGTTGGAGTAGCTGCTTGGGTTTCTGTGGGTTGAATCGTGGGTGGGGAAGTCGGTGCGGGGGTTGTGGCGGCGGGTGAAGTGCAGGCGGCCAGGGCCATCGCAGCGACGAAGGCGATGGCCAACGAATGATTAGCTGGTAATTTCATGCTAGTCCTCCATGTGGCGGATTTAATTTGTTAGGCCAGGGATAAATGGACGATCGCTCAACCGGTGCCGAACTGACGGTCGCCCGCGTCGCCCAATCCTGGGACGATGTAGCCGTGTTCGTTGAGGTGATCGTCGATCGCGGCGATATGGATGGGCACATCCGGGTGATTGGAATGGAGACGGTGGATGCCTTCTGGCGCGGCGATGAGGCCAACGAATTTGATCCGTTTAACGCCCCAGCGCTTGAGGATATCCACGGTTGCCGTAGCGGAACCGCCGGTTGCCAGCATCGGGTCAAGGATGAGGCAAACCGAAACGGTTGGCTCGATGGGCAGCTTATTGTAGTACTCAACGGGTTTAAGCGTGCGCTCGTCACGGTACAAACCGATATGCCAGACTTCCGCTGAAGGTATCAGCTCCCACATGCCTTCGACCATGCCTAATCCCGCCCTCAGGATCGGCACCAGGCCAATCTTATCCTGCAGCTCTTTGCCAGGCGCAATACCCAGCGGCGTCTCCACCTGAACAGGAACGGTGCGCAGGTCGGTGGTGGCCTCATAGGCCAGTAACGCGCCCAATTCGCGCACGAGTTCGCGGAACTTCTTTGGCTCAGTCTTCACGCTGCGCAGGCGTGCCAGTTTGTGGGCGACCAGCGGGTGAGTGGAAGGAAACACGTTCTCCATGGCATCGCTCTCCAGATCAATTATTCAACCCATTATAGCGGTAAATCGGCGGATTGCGCCGACCAAAGCCTTTTTCTTTCAAGGTATAATTTGTGCGATGAGCGAAGGATCCGATCGTCTGATTCAACCCAATGCCAGGCCGGAAGACAATCTTGACCTGGCATTACGTCCGCGTAGTCTAGCTGAATTGATCGGCCAGGAACAGATTAAGGAGAATCTGGCCATTCTCATCCAGGCGGCGCGCAAACGAGGCGAGGCGCTTGAACATGTGCTGTTCTATGGGCCGCCGGGACTGGGAAAGACCACCATGGCGCATGTGCTGGCCAATGAAATGAAGGTGAACATCAAAATAACCGCTGGGCCGGCGATTGAGCATCCGGGCGATCTGGCTTCGATTCTCACCAATTTAGGCGCGGGGGATATCCTGTTTATCGACGAAATCCACCGCCTCGGACGGGCTATCGAAGAAATCCTTTACCCGGCCATGGAAGATTACGCTTTGGACATCATCGTGGGAAAAGGACCTTCGGCGCGCTCGATTCGCCTGAAGCTGCCGCGCTTTACACTGATTGGAGCAACCACGCGGCTGGCGCTCGTCTCATCTCCGTTGCGGGCACGCTTTGGGGCGGTTTACAGGGTGGATTACTACGATCTGGAAGCGATGAAACAGGTGGTCATACGGGCTTCACGATTGATGGGAATCCTCGCCGACCCCAGCGGGGTGGAGGAGATTGCCCGACGGGCACGCGGTACACCGCGTGTGGCCCTGCGTCTGCTGCGCCGCGTGCGCGATTACGCCCAGGTGCGGGCGGACGGGAGAATCACGGCCGCAGTAGCCACCGAGGCGCTGGCGCTCCTCAATGTGGATGGGATGGGGCTGGACGAGGTGGACCGGCGGGTGTTGAGCACGATCATAGAGAAGTTCAACGGCGGGCCGGTGGGTCTGAACACCATCTCGGCAGCGATCAGCGAGGAAGCGGATACGATCATGGAAGTGGTGGAACCATACCTGATGCAGCTCGGCTTCCTGGAACGCACCCCGCAGGGACGAGTGGCCACCCAGATGGCCTATGAGCACCTGGGACTTCCGTACGAGGATGGCAACCAGCTTAAGCTGCTGTGACGAACCTCGATGTCCCCACTAAGAGAAGTTGAGAACAGCGGATTTCGATTACGATCTTCCCCCTGAGCGGATCGCCCAGACGCCCGTCGAGCCGCGCCATGCCTCGCGGCTGATGGTGCTGGAGCGTGTGAGCGGCGCCTTTCACCACGATACCTTCTGGAATCTGGAGCGCTACCTACGCCCGGGTGATTTGTTGGTGGTGAACCAGACGCGGGTCATCCCGGCGCGTATCTACGCTCGGAAAGTGCCGGGCGGCGGGCGCGTCGAGCTGCTGCTCTTGCGACGGGAAGATGAACTGACCTGGGAGGCACTGGTGGGGGGCAAGGGTCTGCTGGCCGGTCGGCGTATGGAGATCGAAGGAGGCCCGAGCGCGTTCGTGTTGGCTGTGATGGAAGGCGCGCGTCGGCTGGTGCGCTTTTCTGAACCGGTCGAGCCTTTCCTGGAACGTATCGGCCACACCCCCTTGCCGCCGTACATTCACACGCCGCTAAAAGACCCAGAGCGCTACCAGACCATCTACGCCACGCAACCAGGCTCGGCTGCCGCGCCGACGGCCGGCCTGCACTTTACTACCGATCTGATGGAAAAATTGCGCGCGTTTGGAATCGGCTTTGCCCACCTGACCCTGCATGTTGGATTGGACACCTTCGCGCCGGTGAATGAAGAGGACCCCCGCGAGCATAAAATCCACACGGAATGGTGCGAGATAAACGAAGAAACTGCGCGCACCATCAATGAAGCTTATAAAAGGGGCGGGAGGATCGTGGCGGTAGGCACGACCAGCGTGCGAACATTGGAGACCGCCGCCCACCTCGCACGTGAAGGGGAACGGGTGGGTGCTTTCAGCGGTCCTACCCATCTATTCATCCTGCCCGGATACCAATTTCGTGCGGTGGATGCCATGATCACCAATTTTCACCTGCCGCGCTCAACGCTGCTGATGCTGGTTTCGGCCTTTGCCGGGCGCGAGCGCATCCTGGCCGCCTATGAGATAGCCAAACGCGAAGGGTACCGCTTTTATTCATTCGGCGACGCGATGCTGATTTTGTGAGGCGCCTTCGGCAGGGCAATCGAGGACCGTAATTTCTTTTTCGAAGCTTTGGGTACAGGATTTTAGATTTTGGCTTTGTTATTGCGCAGGAGGAAGGAGCGCCAGACCAGTCCGCCGCCAAGGCCCAGCAACACGCCGAAGAGTGTGGCGGCGATGATGCCCGCCGTGCCGGTCGAGCGCAGCCATTGGCCCCCGCCAGGCAGTCCGATGGCGAGGTACAGGTAAGCCAGCAGTCCGCCCAGACTGGCGCACAACCCCCACCTTACTCCCCACTGGAGCGAGAACCACCAGTTTCCTGCACTGTAGGCGGTAGCTGCACCGCCAAGGATTACGATCATGGCGATGATCCATTCACCGAAGAGGGGATAAGCCGAGTGAGGCGGCATGGCCGGCTGAATGGGCGTCGGGGTTGGGCTGGGCGTTGCGGTTGGCAGCGCCGTTTCGGTGGGAATGGGGGAGGGAGCGATGAGGGTGATGGCGGCGCTAGTCGAACCGGTAATGTCGAGACGGAGGATATCCGAGGATTTAGCCGGGTCGCTCTCCACGCGGATCTCCAGTAATCCCGGTCCATCGATGCGGAAAGTCGTACGCGCAACTCCCTGGATGGTGGTCGCCTGTATCTGTTGTGTGGCGCCGCTCTCACCGCCACGGGTGATGATGAAATGCGCCACGGTGCCATCGGGAACCGGGTGGCCGTTGTGGTCCTGAATCACCCCGGTGCGCAGCGGGATGGTATCTCCCACTTTGAATGTGGGCACCTTGGTGGGGGCGGGAGTGCCGGGTGTGTTGGTCACCTGAGGAGTGGGAGTCGCTTCAGGGATGTCCAGATAGAGCGGGATTACCTGATCAGGGTCCGGCGAAGTGGCGGTATAGAGATCATAACCGATGGCCGGCACGGAGACCGGCAGGGCGCCCTTTGGGGGCAGCTCCTGAAAGAGTACGCGCGCGGCTACCTCAACGAAAGCGGGGATTTTGCTGTAAAGGGCATAGTAGGCGGTGATTTTCGAAATGTCGGTGGCGTCGAGGTAATAGGGCGCATTGAAAGAAAAAACGATGACGTGTTTGTTGCGCAGCAGGTCAGGACGTTCGGAGAGCAGGCGCCGGATGGCCTGGGAATCGGGACGATCCTGGGTAATGTTGAGCATGGCAAAAACCACCCAGTTCGCCGTACGCAAATCGTTCTCCAGGGGAGGCAGCCCCTGAGCGCCGTTCAGCATGCCATCCAGATCGGTGAAGGAATAAGAGCTCAAACGGTTCTGAAAAACCTTCCCGCCAGCCTGAGGACCGTAAAGGCGCATGACCGTGCTTTGCAAAGCATCCACCGGCAGAGTGACCTGCTCGGTGCAGGTGCTGCATTGGCGCCCTGGCATCACATCGGTAATGAAGACGATTCGATCCAGCGCGCCAGGCGGGTTAGGCAGGACCGCATCGAGATCGGCAGGATCGGGGCTGATCAGGGTGGCGGCATTACGGGCGATATCGAAGGACACCTGCGATGTGCCCACGCTCCCCAGGCCGGTATCGCTGGGTATGACCACCGGCAGCGAGAACGTCTTGTACATGCGCAGCTTCAATGCCAGGATGCGCACCACTGAGGCATCCACCCGCTGAGCGAATGCCGAATCATCGCGATATTTTTGGGTGAAATAATCCAGGGTGCGCACGATGCTGGTGTAGGTATCCGCATCACCGCTGGCTTGAAAATTGTCCGCATAGAGGATGTCATTGCCGGCTAAGAAGGCATTCAAGGCCACCTGACGCGAATCAAAGGTGACTCCCAGGGGATCGTAATACCGCCGGATCGCACGGCTGCCCAGATCGTCGCTGACCATCACGCCGCCTTTTTCGCGCCAGGACGAAATATCCGGCAGACCCATCAAGATCGAGAGCGCATTCGCGTCGAAACTGATCGGCTTGGTGGCGTCGCGGATGTTGCCCTGTAGACCCTGCACGCGGATGGGGGAGACCAGCAAAGCGTCGGTGGTCGAATTGGCGTCGGGGGCTTTACCGGTGACAGCAAAGAATGGCGCCAGATCGATCTGGGTGAGCTGCTGGAGCGGTTTGCGAACCGTGGCAACCTCATCCTCGGGGGGGCGGTCGGAACTGCCCAGCCCGGGGAAGTGGTCAGCGATCACGGCCATGCGCCCATTCGATCCCTCGTGCAGGCCCGCGATATAGGACTGACCAAACAAGCCCACCCAATATGGATCACCGCCGAAGGTGTTCGTACCCAGATAATCGCTGCCCTCCTGCTGAAAAGAATCCGTCACATCCAGGGATGGACCGAGCAGAAGATTGAAGCCGAGAGCCTGCAGCTCCTGGCCCAAGACCGAGCCAACTCCTTCGGCCAGTTTGGGATTCCAGGTCGCTCCCAGGGCCATTTCGTCTGGGAGGGGCGACAAACCAGAGAGGATTTGATCATTGGGATAGCCGTCCCCATCCTGTGAGATGCCGATGAAGAGCGGCACATAAACCGGAGGGGTTGGCTGCGTACCGCTCAGGTTAGGGCGCGTTTCTTGCGAAGCCTGCCATTTGTCGGTTTGTAATTGCGAGATGAGCTGGTAGGTCTGATTGATGAGCTGCTGCCCGCCAGCGAAGTTATCATTCTTGGCAGAAAGCACAACGCCCCCGATGTAGTGGTTCACGATGAGGTCGTATATCTGAGATGAAGCGCTGATGTCGGTGCCTTTAAAGGTGACCTGAAAGAGCTGGCCGACGCGCTCCTCGGGGGACATTTCCTTCAAAAGGGATTGGGCGTGGGCCAGCGAAGGGTCGGGTGTAGGGGTTTGGGCCAGCACCAGGGGTTGTGGCGCCTGGCTGGCAAGAACCACAGCCAGGAGTGCAACGAGGCTGAGCAGGCGCGGCAGTTTTTTCATACCGACGCCCCTTGCGCATACAAATGGCGATACTCGTCGCACACCCGGGTATGGACGGATGGTTCCACATTTCCCCCGGTAATGATCACCACGACGGGCCGTTCACGGATTCCCCTGTAGAGGAGAGCAGCCAGGGCTGCCGCCGCCGAGCCTTCGATGCGCTCGCCGTAGCGGAACCAGGCGAAGGCCATGGCCTGGGCGATCTCTTCCTCGCTTACCAAAACCACATCATCGGCGTAACGGCGCACCAATTCGGCGGTAAGTGAGTCATCTTCCAACGCCCCGGCCAGACCATCGGCCAGGGTGGGTTTGTCCAGAACACCCTCCTGAGTACCGCGATGGTAGAGAGCATGAAGGAAGGGGGACGATTCCGCCTGGACGGCTATGAGCTTCGGCCGTTGGGGAAGATTTTCCAAAGCCAGGCCGACGCCGGAAGCCAGGCCGCCCCCTCCCGCGGGAACCACCCAAACGCCCGTGCGTTGCCCGGCGAGGTCCGCAAGAATCTCCAGGCCGAGCGTACCCTGACCGGCGATCACCTGCTCATCGTTATAGGGCGATATCCACACGCCGGCTTCTTTGCGGGTAAATTCCAGGCCGGCTTTTTCGGCGGCGGCATAGCCGCCGGGCACTAATTTAACTGTTGCGCCGAGTGCCTGCGTACCCGCCACCTTGGACGGGACGGCAGTGGCGGGCATGAAAACTGTTGCCCGGCCGCGCACCTTGCGAGCGGCAAGCGCCACAGCCTGGCCGTGATTACCCGCCGAAGCCGCCACCAGGATACGCATGCGCTCTTCGGCTTTCAGGCTAAGGATTTTGTTTAATGCGCCGCGCACCTTGAAAGAGCCGGTCACCTGACGATTCTCCCATTTCAGGTAGAGTTGTTTCTTCTCATCGAAGGTCAATGGGGTGTGTTCGATGTGGCCTTTCAAACGTTGGAAAGCAGCCTGCAGATCGGCCGATATCATTCCTGCAGCTCCGGGGTTTGCCAACCAAACATGGACTTTTTGCCTGTCCGATCCACGCTCGGGCTGTGCATCACCTGCACTTGCCCGTCAGCGGACAGGCACATATCCTCCTCGAGGGTCAATGCGCCATTCTCACAGGAAAGATGAAGACTGCCGGCGTGTTCGTGTGCGTGGCGTGATTGACTGCCGTGGGCTATTAAGAGCGGACGCTTCGTGTAGGCAGGCGCTCGCTCAACGTCCTGCTATGCCATGATTATAATTCAACAAAATAGGATTCGGCTGCGCGGTCGATCAGCTCGGGGGTCATGGCTGGCGTTTCGCCCATATATGCAGCAATGTCGTTGATCTGATCACACAAATCCCGCGGATGGGAGGCGCGCAGTTTGCGGTTGCGCTTGATGTACCATTCCTGCAGGAGATATGCCAGGCCTTGATCGGAATAGGCCACGCCCTTTTGGGCAGAAACGCGCTTGAAGATCTCGCGATATTCTTCGTAATTCGGATCGCCAATTTCGATCTTATGGCGCAGACGGCGCAGGAAAGCCTCATCCACCAGATCCTTAGGGGGCAGATTGGTGGAGAAGACCACCAGCACATCGAAAGGCACCTCGACCTTACGGCCGGTATGCAGGGTCAGGTAGTCAAAGCGGCTTTCCAGGGGGACGATCCAACGGTTGAGCAGGTCGCGTGGGCGCACCTGCTGGCGTCCGAAGTCATCGATCAGGAAGATGCCGCCATTGGCTTTCACCTGGTAGGGGGCCTCATAAAATTTAAGCACATCGTCGAACACGAGATCAAGGCCGGCCAAAGTGAGTTCGCCGCCAACATCGATGAACGGGCGGCGGATGCGCACCCAGCGCGGGTCTCGCCGCAAGCCGGTGCGCATCGTCGCTGTACCATTGGTGGCAATGTCTTCCTCCCAGGCGAGCTGGTGATTGACCGAATCGTACAGCTTGACCACTTGACCGTCGATGTAGAGCGCGTAGGGAATATACATTGTCTGGGTCAGGATCAGGTTGCCGATGGCGCGGGCAACGCTGGTCTTGCCATTTCCCGGGGGGCCATATAGAAATATCGAGGTGCCCGAATTAACCGCCGGACCGATGCGGTTAAAAGTTCGCTCGGCGAGGACCAGTTGGGAGAGCACCTGGCGCATATTTCGGCTGGTCACCTGCATGCGCCCACGGCTCTGTCGGCGGATCGCATCATTGTACGCCTGCAGAGGTACGGGGGCAGGGCCGGCGTACTGGCTGCGTTCCAGCGCCTCGCGGGCGCGGGAAATGCCCGCCCCGGTGATTGCGTACTGGTAGGCGCCCTCGCCCAATCCCATCTGCGAGGATTTTACTTCCACCAGCTTCTCGCGTTTGAGGGTCTCGAGGATTTGATCTACGACCCCGGCGAATGGCAGGGCCATCTCCTCCGCTACCTTGAAGCCGGTCATAAAGCCCTGGAAATAGAAAATTTTTAGCGCCAAATCCTGGAGCCAAAGGGGTGAAAGGCCGGTGTCTTCGATCCGCTCGATAGGCGGAGGTACGAAAGCTGGAGCCGATGAAGCAGGTGTAGGATTAACTGCGCCGCTGGCCGACTTTACGGGCATGGAGCACATGGATGACCTCCCATAAAAACATTCCAAATCATATAACGTGCCCAGCAAGCCACTGTTTCACATTATAGCATGCAGTTGGCGATTGTCTGCCAAAACCGGGTCCTTTTCGAAACTGTAAGCTGAAAGGCACAGGGAATGCAGGTGCAATCCGCTTGCCAATCTGAGGACCGCTCGCTATAATCACCCCGATGGAGCTCTCGGTCATCATCCCCGTTTATAATGAAGTGAAAACCATCCGAGAAATCATCCGCCGCGTCAAAGCGACGGGACTGGCTTCAGAGATCGTCGTGGTTGACGATGGTTCGACGGACGGTACGCGAGAAATCCTGGCCGAGGAAGATGGACGTGAGCAGGTGCGCGTCTATCTGCATGACCGCAATTTGGGTAAGGGCGCAGCGGTGCGCACTGGCATCCAGCAATCAAAAGGCGATGTCATGCTGATACAGGATGCGGACCTCGAGTACGACCCGCGGGATTACCCCGCCTTGTTAAAACCGATCGAGGAGGGAATCGCCGATGTGGTCTACGGGTCGCGTTTTTTGGGGGGCGCCCGGCGGCCGATCCTCTTCTGGAACATGGTGGCCAACCGCATTCTGACCTTCATCACCAACCTGTTGTACAACAACATCCTGAGTGACATGGAAACCGGATATAAAGTTTTCCGCCGGTGGGTGGTCGAGAATATGCTGCTGCACTCTCGCCGCTTCGATTTCGAGCCGGAATTTACCGCCAAAGTACTCAAACGCCATGTGCACATATTCGAAGTTCCGATCACGTTCAACCCGCGCGATTTTTCCGAAGGGAAGAAAATCCGCGCCAAAGATGCTTTCGTGGCCTTGTGGACATTAATCAAATACCGGTTCGTTGAATAGGACGATGCAAAAACCGGGTTTGAACAGATGGCGCATTACCCGGACGATAAGCGACCCACAAACACCGCAGAATACGATAGAGAAAACCCCGCTCAAGGCGGGGTTTCTTTACGAAAGAGGAAGATTATAATATTCCAACGCGCCCAGAGGAGTCCATGTCCATCGATCCAATCGAACAACGCTGGATAGATCTCGATGAAAGAATCATCGCCTGCCGGAAATGTCCGCGATTGGTGGCCTACCGCGAGGAGATCGGGCGCAAAAAGAAGCGGGCTTACATGGATTGGCGCTATTGGGCCAGGCCGGTTCCAGGGTTCGGCGATCATCACGGCCGGGTTCTGATCGTTGGGCTGGCACCCGGAGCGCACGGCGCCAACCGCACCGGACGCATGTTTACCGGCGATTCCTCGGGAAATTTCCTGTTTCGCGCGCTGTACAAAGCCGGTTTTGCCAATCAGCCGACCGCTCACGATCGGGATGACGGATTAGAGCTGCATGACCTGTATATTGCGGCCGTGTGTCGTTGCGCCCCGCCAGACAACAAACCCACGCGGGATGAGATACTCAATTGCCGTCCTTATCTGCTCGAGGAACTCGAGTTACTGGGGAAGGTGAAAGTAGTGGTGGTTCTGGGCAGGATTGCGTTCGATGACGTCATCGCGGTTTACCGCCAGCAAGGGCATGCGATTCCGCGCCTGGAATTCATGCACGGAGCGGTGTATCCCTTAGGGGAGGGTATGCCGACACTGGTGTGTTCATACCATCCCAGCCAGCAGAACACCCAGACCGGCAGGCTGAGCGAAGCCATGTTCGATCAGATCTGGGAGAGGGTGAGAACGATCCTGAACGAGCATCCGCGCGGAACCATTCTTTGATCACCCGGCGATGCTCCCAAGCAGGTCATCGATGTTCATGATTTTGAGCCGAAAGTTGAAAGGGCGACCATTAAAAAACCGCGGCTAAATCAGGCCGCGGTTTTTCTTTGCCATAGGATCGGAAAAGGGGTTTTGCCCTCAGGCCATAACTGCACTCATTGGTCTATGAGGGGGAGGGTCAACTCAAATCTCGCAGGGATTTTTGAACTGCCTGCACAATATTGGTGACATCATCTTCCCTTAAGGTGGGATATAACGGGAGGGTCACCTCGTGAGCGGCCACCTCCTCGGTTACACGCAGCGATTCGCCGACATCGATGCCATTGGTGTGATAACAGGAGAATTGATGTATGGGGGGATAGTGGATGCTGGTTTGGATGCCGTGAGACTTCATCTTTTCCATGAACTGGTTCCGATTGATGCCTGGTGGCAAGAGGATGGGCATGAGGTGGGCCGAGGTGATGCCAGGGTGATCTTTGAACGGCACGCCAATTTCAGGGGCAAGCTCCTCCAGCGTCTCGCGATACAGTCGAGTGAGATGCCTGCGGCGCTCATTGTTCCGTTCCAGCTTGGCCAATTGAACGCGGCCCAGCGCCGCGCGAATCTCATCGATGCGATAGTTGTAGCCCAAGTCGATGACATCGTAGCTCCAGGCATGGCCCTTATGGCGATCCCAGGTCAAGGTAGTCATGCCATGTGAACGCAACAAGCGCAGTTTTTGGGCGATTTCGTCGTCATTGGTGACGAGCATGCCCCCTTCGCCAGTGGTTAGATTCTTATTGGAAAAGAAACTGAAGCACCCCACATCGCTCCAGGCGCCCAGCATCCGGGTTTGCAAAGACGCTCCAGCAGCATGGGCGGCGTCCTCGATCACGGCCAGGTTGTGTTTCCTGGCGATCGAGAGAATACGGGGCATATCGCAAGCATAGCCGCCATAGTGCATCACCACGATTGCGCGCGTCCAGCGGGTGAGCAGGGTCTCGATCGATTCGGGTGACAGGGTTAAATCGTCCTGGCTGGTGATGTCGGCGAACACCGGCACAGCGCCAGTATAGCGCACCGCATTGGCGGTAGCCACAAAGGTTAGCGAGGGGACGATGGCCTCATCCCCAAGCCCCAGGCCGACTGCCAGGCAGGCCAGATGAAGTGCAGCGGTGCCATTGGTCACTGCGATAGCATGTTTTACCCCCAGGTAGGCTGAAAATTCCGCCTCCAGTTCCTGAGTCACCGCACCCATGGTCAACCAGCGGCTCTGGAGCACATCTTGAACGGCGGAGGCCTCTTCGGGACCAAAATCGATATCTGAAAGGGGAATATTCCAGCTCATGAGTTTACTCCTGGGGGAGAAATTGGGAGCGCATTTGATCAAAATCATTCGCGGCGATTTCATAATCGTCTGGACGTCCCAAATCCTGCCAGTAGCCGTCAAAGTGGTACCCGACCACTTTCTCTTTCGCCGCAATCAACTTCTTGACCAGGTCGGGAAAATCCAGATATTCACCGCGCTTGATATGAGTGAGCACTCGAGGCTCGAATATATAAATGCCCATGCTCACACAGTACTCGTACGTTGGTTTTTCGATGTAACCGCCGATTTGAACTCCGCCGTTCCATTGGATCACGCCCAGGTCGATGTGCACCTGGCGGTGATGAACGGCGATCGTGGCGGCGGCCTTCTGCTCATGGTGGAAAGAGATCATCTCACGATAATTCAAGGTGGTT
The DNA here is from genome assembly GCA_034435955.1 of Anaerolineaceae bacterium. Classification (GTDB taxonomy): domain Bacteria; phylum Chloroflexota; class Anaerolineae; order Anaerolineales; family Anaerolineaceae; genus DAOTWA01. Next base: position 91,428 of record DAOTWA010000054.1, read on the forward strand.
AGTACGTCGCCGTTCGATACCAGGAAGGTGTCATCCAGGCCATCTACAAAAGCCAAAGGACCGGCTGTCCCCAAGGGTGTTTCTTCAAAGCTGTAAGTGATGCTCATCCCCAACCGCTCGCCATTCTGGAAAAATGCGCGCAGCAATTCGGAGAGGTGGCCGACTGTTAAGACTACCTCGTGGATGCCGGCCGCCTTCAATTGCCTGAGGATCACCTCGAGGATAGGCATATCGCCGATAGGCATGAGCGGTTTTGGCAAGATTTTTGTGTAAGGAGCCAGGCGCGTGCCTTTGCCCCCTGCTAAAATTACCGCCTTCATGGCATCCTTCCCCCCTTGCTAGAATTCATACGCACCGACCTGATAGAAATTCAGGTGATCCCTTATCCAGGGTATGGTCAAGTCCAATCCTTGGTCAAGGGTAGTCCTCGGCTGCCAACCCAGCAGCTTTCTGGCAAAACTGTAGTCGGAAAGCAGCCGCAATACCTCAGAGCTGACGGGTCTGATCCGTTGATCGTCAATTACTATTTTGACCGGACGACCGACCTTCTGAATAATCAACTCTGCCAGCTCACCGATCTTGATTTCCTGGCCGGAACCGAGGTTGAAGGTCTTACCGCACACCTCCGGAGCTTCTGCCGCTTTGATGAAGCCCTCAACGGTATCATCGACATAGGTGAAGTCTCTGGTGGTCTCCAAGTTGCCTAAACGCACCTCGTCGAGGGTGATTGCCTGGGAGATGATGGCGGGGATGACTGCACGGGCCGTCTGGCGTGGGCCATAGGTGTTGAACGGTCGAATGGTAACGACCGGCACGCCATAGGCACAGAAGAAACTCTCTGCAAGTTTATCTGCGGCAATCTTGCTGGCGGAGTAAGGCGATTGCCCTTGAAGGGGGTGGGATTCTGTGATCGGCACATACAGGGCTGTGCCGTAGACCTCACTGGAAGATGTGTGGATCAGCCTTTCGACTTCCAGATCGCGGCAGGCAATCAACACATTCAAGGTGCCCAGGAAATTCGTCTCGGCAACCTCAGCCGGGTGGCGATATGAATAAGGGATCGAAATTTGAGCGCCCAAATGAAACACATATTGGCAGCCGCTGACGGCTTTATTTACTGCCTGAGCATCGCGAAGGTCGCCGGCGAAGATCTCCACGCGGGAGAGGACATCGGGCGGCAGCAAACGCAGGGACCCGAGCGCTCCACGCGAGTTATAGCGGACGAAAGCACGTACATCGGCGCCTTCGGCCACCAATTTTTCTACCAGATGGCTGCCGATAAATCCGCCGGCGCCGGTCACGAGAACGTGTAAATTCTTCCAAAAATGAGGCAATCTATTTTTTCTCCCCTGTGTGGTTATTTTCGCGCAGCGATTCAACGCAGGATTGCACGGTTTCGAGGTCGCCCGCCTGCATGGCTCCGCGCAGTTCATCTAACTTGGCTTGCATTTTCAAAGGCGCATAGCCGGCCAGGCACCGATCGCAGGGCCGCTCACTGCCATTTGGCTCGGAAGGTTTCTTGCCATCCCCTGCGAGTTCCTTGCCCAGGCCGTTTAGAGTGGCGAGAATATCGGGTACCACGGCGAGTCTCACCGGGGCAGCATCACACACTCTGGCTATGTATTGATACTCTTTGAGACTTAGACGGTGATTGGCTATCAGAAGCAGGCCAACGTCGTATTTTCGGATCAAATTCGGAATATCTTCGAAAGTGCCGACGACCTTCGCGCCATAGATGCGCATTCCCTGAGCCAAAAAGTCATCATGAACGAAGCCCACCACCCAATATTTGGAGCTGTTTTTCATGTTCTCCAACAGCCAGGCGATGTACTGCGCTGTGGCCCCACCGCCGACGATCAACACCCTTTCGCGACCTGCCATGGCTGCACCGCGGGACTGCATGAAGCGGCTCAACAGGCCCGTGATCAGCCGGCTGCGGTAGCGGATGAAAACGTAGCCGCACAGTGCCAGCATGGAGGCAGTCACGACCATGGTAGAGGGGAAGAGGTGGAAAATCCGGTTGAGGAAAAAAGCGACGGCCGCCGCCAGCGCCCAGGCGGGCAAAAGGTCGAATACGTCTGAGGCATTGGCCTGCGACCAGGAGATATGGTTCATTCCCAGGATGGCACCGGTTGCGCTGAACAAAAAAGCGAAACCGGCAGCCAGAGCAATGGAAAGCGGCCAGCCGATATTGAGAGGGGCATTCACCCGCCAGATCAGGCCGGTTATACCGATAGCGATAAATGTGACGATCAAATCCACGACGAACCAGCTCACATGGCGTCGGATCAATCGTCTGAATGGACCGACGAAGAGCAGTTGTTCGGGCGGGTTGTACGATCTGATTTTGGGAAGAAAGACCAGCAGGGTCCACAGCAAGACATCGATGTCCAGCCAGAAAGAGCGGTAGCGGACGTACAACTGATCCAGGCGCAATTTATCCGGCACGAGATCGTGCATGTATTTGTGCAGCACATTGTTGGAAAAAAGCAGGCGCTCCTCATTGCGATAGAGGACCGACGCCGGGCTGGTGATCCCGGGGCGGACGGAGAGGATCTCCTCCCGAACGTCTGGGGGCCAGGTCATGGCGATTTCGGGAATTTCCGGCCTTGGCCCGACCAAGCTCATATCCCCGATCAGGACGTTCCAAAATTGCGGCAACTCGTTCAACTTGGTATCACGCAGCCATCTGCCGAGGGGCGTGATGCGCGGGTCATCATGAGCTGTCACGCCGGGGCCCTGATAACTCTCCGGGGTCTCGTACATGGTGCGAAATTTGAGAATATGAAAGGTTTTGCCGTGTAATCCGATCCGCTTTCCGCGGTAGATGACTGGTCCAGGAGAGTCTCTGCGGATGGCCAGGGCGATGAATCCGAAAAGGGGAGCCAGGAGGATCAATGCCGCCAGGCTGGCCACGATGTCACAACCCCGCTTGAGCGCATTACTGAAGCGCATCATCCACCATCCGGAACGAGGCATGGGAGAAGGAAAAGGAATCTGAGCATTCATGGCGTTATTTCCTCGTCCATGTCTGAACCCAAGGGATTCGAATTTAATTTTTCAAGCCACTCTTCTCGCCAAAAGAGGTGGCAGCCACGATCACAGCGGCCGAAGACCGGCGTTCCATGGCAAATCACATCAGCGAGTAGAACGATGCCGCTGGTTCTTTTCACCTTATAATCTCGTTCATCCAGGAATCTCTCCACACGTTGAAGTACGCGCTGAGGGGTGCCGCAGTACTGCCACATTTCTTCCAGGAAGGCGCAGCCTTTCAGCTCCTTGAATGGATCGAGGGTGGCCCGGATTTGCTGGCGGGTTTTCACCCTTACCCATTCGCCCGGTTTTAAACCTTGAGCTGGAGAGCCCATCGATACGGACGGGGTGATTGAGTTCCTCTTCAACCATTGGGAACGCCTACTCGTGAGCAGGCTAAACCATCTTTTCAGTCTCTTCTTCACCTGATCATTCCATGGTCTTGCTAGCGCCCGTTTGAGGCGCTGCACCAAGGGTTGATGGTCAACAGGTGCATATCCTTCAGCGATGCGAGGCAAACACGGAATCTGACAACCGTCTAAGCGCGCCATATCCCCCTCCAATAAATATTAATCTTGGTTTGAGACCACCTCGTCTACCGGAAATGCGATGCTATGCAGCGCCGTCTCTTTTAATGGCGTCAGACAATCAGGCCATTGCTGCTCTTCCAGCGGCCGCATACCCTCGAGGTAAAACCGAAGCATTCCTTCTGCCTTGGCGAGGAAAGGATTGCTCTTGTCTCTTTGAAGGAGAGCGGCAATGACTTGATGCGTCAATGAGTTGGCCAGGGGTGCAGCCATGGGATGGAAAACCACCCTTTGGCGCACGGGCTTGGCGCGATATCCCATGCGAAACTTGTATTCGTCCACACTGGGAGGAGCATCCAATGACTGAAGAGCATAAAAGACCGAGCGAATCCCTGGCCGTCCCATCATGACCCGGGTGACCACGAATGTCAGGGCATTGTTGACGCGCGCATTCAAATAATCCCGATGGCACTGCTGGGAAATCAACTCGCAGCAATCGTCATAACTGAAGGTGAGCAAGGCAGCAACCAGCTTGTTGTTCACGTAGCTCCCCCAGGCTTCGAATCCGGGCAGGCTGCCGGCCGCGAGATACCTCCTTCTCCAGGCGTCTTTGCTCATTCGCACACGCCGCCCCTGGCGTGCAGCGGTGTCGACTTCGAGTTCCCAACCCTCCTCGGCCAGAAGCTTGAACGGTGCCGGCTCTACACGGCAATTCTCAAGCCCGGTGCGCACATTTTGGCGTGAACGCCGGTCCAAGGTTTCGAGATTGTAGGTTGGCTGGTCGAAGATCGCGTGGTAGCTGATCCGACCGATTGAATATTCGATCGGGGCTGAAAAGCGCAAGGCCACTGCCCGTTTCTTGCGCAGCAAATCCAGCAACTCTCCTTCTTTCGGCTCGATCGTCCAATGATATGGAAACGCCTGGTATACATGTGCGCTGGCTTCATACCAGTAGCTGCTTTGCGTACGGACGACGCGATAGCCTTGATTACGCAGCCACTCCGCGAAAATATCCGCATTCATTCCATCCCCCTCATGATTTGCTTTGCTTTCACCAACCGGCTGATAGCTCTCCAATCCCTTTCTACGAGCCCAGGCCAAGCGAGTAGGGCGTATCCTGTTCACCCCGGCAAGCTGGCCTGATCATCCAGCTTTTCCAGCCACTCTTCTCTCCAGAAATAAAAGCAGGTTCGATCACATCGTCCGTAATCAGAAGTCCCCTGGCAGTAAACACCCTCGAGAAGGACGATGCCGTGAGCGGTTTTCACCTGATAATCGCGTTCATCTACGAAGCGTTCCAGTCTCTTCAAAACGCGTTGTTTCGTCCCACAATAAATCGACATTTCTGGTAAAAACATACAGCCTTTTAACTGCCCCCAGTGATTGAGCGTGGCCATAATTTCTTCTTTAGAACGAACTCTTACCTCATCCCCGCTATTTAATCTGTAGCTCGACTGCAAGGCGGTGGAAGATTTCGATTGGCCTTTGGTCTCAAAGAAAGCCAGGATCCGATCCATGAGGCGGTTTGACAGGTTTTTGAATGCGCGCACCTGTTTTACGTTCAATCTTCTTCGGATAAATAAACGAATTTCTGTGGCCAGAGATCCCGACGGCCGTCTGGCGTAACCATCCGAGATCGCGGGCAGGCAGGGCAATTGACAATAAAGCAGGTCAGATCCTGGTTGTGCAGTATTTTTTGATGGCATCACAAATATACCGGGCGTTCTTGTCGGTAAGAGAAGGATAGGTGGGCAAGCCAAGGAGTGTCTTGGCTGCTTTTTGAGCATTGGGAAAGCCGTTCAACCGGTAGCTATCCGCGCACGAATAGCGAAAGGTCCAGTTTAAATCAACACCCAACCCCTGCATATACCAGTAGAATGACTCTTTGTCCTCGACCAGGATCGGAAATTGGATCCAGGCAGGGGCGCATTGCGAGGGGATTTGAGGCAGTCTAACCGGGACACAATCTGACAGACTTTCCCGGTAAGTTTGAGCGAGATATCTTCTCCGCTGGAGATGCCAATCCAAACGGTCTAACTGCACCGAGATGAGCGTAGATGAGTACTTTGAACAAAGTCTCAGAAATTTGGGCGGTATGGTGGTGCGGGGTTCGACGACTTCGAACAATTGCTCCTTGTGCAGGGATCGATAGCCAATTTTGATGGTTGGATACAGCCAAGGGTGAAATGCGGTTTTCCTGGCGATGGCCTTAGCGAAAATCAGCCAATTGCTTCCGGGCGGATCGGCTGCTTGGAGCACATGCTCAACTTTTTGAGCCAGCTCATCATCGTTGACAAGAAGGATGCCGCCTGTCTCGCCAGAAATTACTTTCGTTGCTTGAAAGCTGACAATTGCCGCGTCGCCAAAGCTGCCAACGAGTCGGCCATCATACTCGGCGCCTAGCGCCGGAGCAGCATCTTCGATGATCAATATATCCTTGCGATGGCGGATACGCTCGATGTCTTCCATGTTGCAGGGGATGCCAAAAAGGTGAACGATCACCACTGCCGTGACGCCAGTGCCCAGGGCTGCATCCAGCATTTCATGGCTCATGTTCAATGTCTGGTAATCGATGTCGACAAAGGCCGGCGAATAACCGGCGAAATGGACAACTTCGGGTACGACCCGGCTGTTGTAGGCTGGCATCAACACCTTGCCTGGGCGGTTATAAGCCTTCAACAGTGCATAGAGTGCTGCTTTTGCACTGCTCAGAACGAAGACATGATTTACTTTATAAAGAGCCTTTAGATGGGTTTTCAGATCGTCATTGGCCCGGTTGTGAATACTCTTTCCCAGGCTGCGAAAGACATCGGAGTACGTATACGAGGGTGCGTATCGCGGAATCATTCTTCTCCACCTGCTACAAGGCCTTGAATTAATGTGTGATATTGTTTCGCTGCAAACTGTCTCGGATAGTGGGCAACGACATATTCTCTACCGCGCGCACCCATATCCCTGCGAAGAGTATCGTCCTTGTAAAGCTGCACGATCGCAGACGCTAAAGCACCGGGGTTCTCTGGCTCCACGCACAGACCGCATTCGGCCTTTTCCAGCAGGGAGCCAACTTCGGTATTCCTGTCCACCGTGGCCACAATGGGGCGGGCACTGGCCATGATGGTGAAGGTCTTAGAAGGCACCGACTCGACGATTATGTTGCGTTTGAGCGCTATCAGGCAGATGTCCGCAAGGGAGTAGACAAGGGGTACATCTTCCCGGGACTGGAAGGGAAAGAATTTAACGTTGTTGAGGCCGAGTTCCTCTGCCTTCGCTTGCAGAGCCGGTTTCGTCGCGCCTTCGCCAACCAGAACGAAAACGATATCGGGATAAAGGGACAATAAATTCGCTGCATGAAGCACGGTCTCGAGGCCCTGGGAAAGTCCGATGTTGCCTGCGTATAAGACGACGAACTTATTGGAAAGCCCCCATTTGCTCTTAAGGTCATTCTCGCACGGCAGTGGGCGGATAAATTCCACATCCACGCAAATCGGAATGACGGCGATTTTGTTTTCCGGGACCCCCTTGCTGACCAAATTCTCCTTGAATCCCTCGGAAAGCACCGATACCCAGGAGGAATGGTCGTAGAAATATTTTTCAACACGTTCGATCAGGCGAATCAGGGGTGGATTTTTTAAAATGCCGAGGCGAGTCAGCACATCGGGATAGATGTCGTAGACGATATAAATGAATGGCACCTTGGGAAATACGGCTTTCACCAATAAAGGCAATCCGCTCCAAAGCATTGGAGCGTCAGCCAAGACGATGTCGGGTTTACGGATGCGGAAGGACGCCCACGTAGAGAAAAGATTGACCGAGGCGTGGTATAACAGCCGACCCCAGAGCGCTCCCTTCGGTACGGTGTAAACGTATGTGCGTAAGATGCGCACGCCGTTGAGATGCTCTTCTTGAATCAATCCTTTTGCGTGATGGTTGGCCCGGACACTGCTATCATAATGGGGAAAAGTGGTAATGACAGTGACGTCATACCCAAGGCCGTGAAGGTCTTCGCAGAGGGCAGTGAATATGGGCGCACTTGGCCCATGGTCGGGAGCATAGTGTGGGGTAATAACCAGGATTTTCAAAGGAGGCATTCTTTTTCTGATAACGACAGGTTCATTCGTGTCAGGAGGATTTCGCGGCTGTGTTGATGCTGGTGCGCCTGTGCAAAACTCTTTATTAACTATGCATTGGTCATGTCACTGCGTCCGAGCTCGCGCAAAATCACAGCAGGATTCCCCGCCACGATGACTTTTGGCGGCACATCCCTGGCGACCACACTGCCGGCTCCGACGACGCTGCCCTGCCCGATGGTTACACCTTTGAGGATCAGGCAATTCATGCCGATGAAAACGTCATCTTCGATAACGACGGGGGCAGTATTGGCCTGCGCAGAAAGCGATCTACGCAGGACAGGGTTCAATGGGTGGAAGTCGGTGTCAACGACCGTCGTATTGGCTCCTATCGTCACGTTATTACCGATGGTGATCCTTTCCGCGGCGCATAGAGCGCCTCCCGTCATGGCGAAATGTGAGCCGACGAGCAGCTTTGCTCCTTCTGTCCAGGTTGACAGAATGGTGGCATGATTTGGCCCAAGCGGATTGGACCTGAGGGATGAGCGAATTTGAAGGCTGGATCCGAAACGCATTTCGCTTCGCCGGTGTTTTTGAACAATGGGCACTCCATAGAAGCGCCAGCCTTTCCCCCATGGGATGCCATGGATAGCGAATATCCAACGAACCAACGGGTAAGTCAGCCAGCAACCGATTTCATTCCAAAATTTCCAGGGAGTGTCCAGGATTTGATTAATCATTGAGCAACTTTTCCGGCGCCCCATATTAAGGAAAAAATCTATCCTCAACTGGGTCGGTCTTGTAACGCGACCTGTGATTGAGGCGTATCTAGACCCTGACCCCGCGGAGCTGCAATGGACCGGTACAGGGCAACCAGGCGTTCTACATAGGATTCCAGATCAAATTCTTCCTCAACGATCTTCCGGCTCTGGCGACCCATGGCGGCGCGCAGCTCACTGTTTTGGATCAAAGTCGTCAGCTTAAGTTTGAGTGCGGCGATGTCCCCAGGTGAAACCAGAAAGCCATTGCAGCCGTCACGGACAATCTCTGGTATTCCCCCAACGTTGGTGGCGACGATGGGTAATCCACTGGCCATGGCTTCGAGAATCGCCATTGGCGTCCCTTCGTAGTAAGATGGGTAAACGAAGATGTCTGCCTTCCGAAGGAAATCCAGTTTATCCGCGCCGAAGGCGGGAGGATAAACTGTAACAAAGTGGTTCAATTGACCAGCGCGAATGAGCTGTTGGAGTTGTTCTCCTTCGCCAGGGGTCAGTTCGTCACCCACCAGGTCAAAGACTGCCTTCAGGTCAGTGGAAACAATGCCACCAGCAGCCTCGATTAAATCCAGGCTGCCTTTGGCTTTTCCCATATAGCCCAAATAAAGGATCCGGCAGACGCCTTTGTCTGCATTTCCTACCCGGCGGTTTTCGGCAATCTCTTGGTATTTCTTCAGGTCAATCGCATTGGGGAGATAATAGACTTGAAGAGTTGGGATCATATCATGCAATTGCGCCCATTCCTTCGAAAGCGCTACAACGCCGTCGGTAAGGCGAAGGATCTGGCGAAAATACCAGCGCCACCATCCCGGCCGCTCGTAATAGAGGATATGGGCGCTGCAATGCGGATGCAATAACACCCGGCTGCCCAAAAACCGCGCGATAACGACGCAAATGCTATTCTTGAGGAACGACAGACCATAGGCGGTGGTGATGTGGGTGATCTGTGGGCGGTGGTTCCTTACAGCTTGCAGAAATCGCAGGCAATCTTTGCCCGCCGACCGAATGTTCGCGATCGTCGCCCGTCCGCTCTTCGAGAGGGAGCGTTTTTGGGAGCTGGTTTGGACGAAACTCAACTCAACCTTTTCGGACAGAGAGGAATTCATCAAGGATTGGCAGAACGTGGCAATGCCCCCAAAAGGCGGCGGTAAATGTCCGGAAAGGAGCACCCGGATGCGAGGGTGATCTGCTGTCAGACTATGCGTCATGATCTCGCGCGCGAGGGGGTGAAACGTTTAATAGTTCGCCGATGCTGCTCAACTGTGATTAAAAAGTACGGCGGAATATTGATCCAGCACATGTTCCAATTCGAAGCGCTGCCAGCTTTCTTGGGGTGGCCTGGGAGGCCTGTCTTCGAGCACGGACAATATGGCGGACGCCAGACCGTTGGGGTCTCCAACCGGGACCAACCGGCCATATTTACCGCCGGCGAGAATTTCGCCTGGTCCGCTCGGACAATCGGTCGCAATGAGGGGCGCGCCGCAATATAATGCTTCGATCAACACTCCCGGCAGGCCTTCCCATTTAGAGGAAAGGACGAAAACCGCCGCTTTCGCCATGAATGGATAAGGATTGGCGATAAATCCAGGGAGGCTGATTTTTCCTTCTAAATGGTGCCGCTTTACCATATCTTCCAGAGCGACTCTTTCTTCGCCTTCGCCCAGTATCATCAACCTGGCCGGGCGCTTCTGGTGGACCCGCGCGAACGCTTCGATCAGGGTCGGATAATCCTTTTGAGCGGTGAGACGCCCGGCTGCCAAAATAACCGGTGGAGCATCCGGTTTGAACCAAGGATGATCCAACGGTGCGTGAATTTGCCGATCCAGTTCGGGAGTGATCACAGGGTTATAAATCACATGAATATGATCCCGCGGGATGCCGGCTGCCCGGCTCAAATCCTCAGCAACACCGTTTGAGACGGCCACAATGGAATCAGCCCAGGGATAGAAGCGGTGGATTAATTTCGGCATCATGCGCAGGCGGAGGTCCGAGGCATAATGCCTGGTTTCGCTTGTCAGCGTATTTCGTTCGCTCACGACAACCCGGATTGGCCAGCGGACGAGGCGCCTGGCCCAGATTGCGATGATATTGGTGGTTAATGCAGAAAGCAAAATGGCTGGCCGCTCACGCTGGATATACCGGACCAAAGCTGGCAGGCTGAACAAGACTCTAGGAGCGTGCAGGTCTACCAGGCGGACCGCGGCCGGCACTTCGGGAAGATGCGGCCCCACTGCCCGCGCCAGCACCAGATCTACTTCGTGGCCGCGGGCGGCCAACCCTCCCGCTAATTTGAGCATGGTTCGCTCGGCGCCGCCTGCGTACAGGCCAGGAAGGAATACCGCCAGTTTCTCAGGTTTATACGGACCTGGATGCATCCTTCTCAAGCTTATTACCGTTTGCTGAGACGAGTTGACCCGAGGGTACTTCGGATTTGGTGATCACCCGGTTCCCGCATCCAGGACCGGGGTTGGACTTTGCGTTTGGGTGATCAAACCATTCGCAAGGTTGGTCTTCTTGAGGGCAGCGGGGATCAAGAGCAAGGCGAGCAGCATAAAATAAGAAAAATCGGATTCCATCCCACCGCCTTTAATCCACGAAGCCATATATCCCAGAAACAATGAAGAGACCAGAGCGTAGAAAGGCAACAGATTGCCGCTGCCCGATTTGCGGACGGCTGTATATTGTCTGAAGAACGACCAGACGGCGCTAAGCAGGACCCCCAGATACAGCAACAGGCCGGGAAAACCAGTTTCACACCAGATGGTTAAGACCGGGTTATGGAGGGCAATGCTGTCATATCCCCAAACACTCATAAATGGTTTGAGATAGGCGATGATGGCGATGGGAGCATTGCCAATGCCAACGCCAAACAAAGGGTGATCACGAATGAGCTGCCATGCCGCTCCCCACAAGACTTCGCGCCCACCCAGAAAAGTTTCCCCAGAAGCAGAAGGGGAAAAGAATCGATCCAGGGTCGTTGCCAGCAAGGATGGCGTAAATAAGGCTGCTAATGCCACGACCAGCAAGCCTGATAATCCCCACAGACGGGTGGGCTTCCAAAGCCCAAAAGCCGCCAGGGTGATGGCCAAGGAGAGGGCGCTGCCTCTTGAACCGCTCATGGCCACCAGACCAATCGTCAAACAAACAAAGGCGAGAGCTGTCAGTTTTTTCAACGTTTTATGGCGCCCCGAAGGGCGCACAGCCTGCCACAACACCCCGGTCATCGTCAAAATTGACAGAATTCCCAACCAGTTTTCATTCACATCAAGCACTTTTAGACGTGATCCGGGGGCGTATCCGGTAGTGAGGATTTCGTAGTAGCTCACACACATCAATACCAATCCATCTGCGATGAGCACACTCATTAGACTGTTAAGACGTTTTTCGGTTTGGATTTCATTGGGTATCAGCCATAGGAACAATATCGTTCTCAGGCCATACACCTGGAGAATTGTCATTCCGGCGCTTAAATCGGAACTCCAGAGCAGTGAAATCAGGCACCACAGGATGAAACCAAGCATGAAGTACAGCGTACTGGTAATCGTTATCCGACCCCTCCTCAAGATGACGTCAAAAAGCCAAACCCCCAGGGCAATGATCGTAACGGCGCGATTTAAAAGCGACTGGATATCTGGGGGAAGGAAACCCAGGGGCAGGAATACGATGAATATGGCGCTATATAAAGCCCAGGCCGGTCTGCGAAACCAGAAGGCCAGGAGCAATACCGCGAGGTAGGCCGCGGCGACTAACAGGGGCGAAAATGGGGACGGGTAGAGCAGGCCCGCGAGAACCACGCCTAAGCCAACCAGCCCGGCCAGCAAGCCGAGCCACACCCGCCAAGGTTCTCTCGGCCTGGCGAGATTGTTTGAGCCCACACCAGATTGATCTGCGCTCATATCACATGTTTCTCAATGACATCAAAATAATCTTCGCCTTCTTGTAAATGCATCGATTACCGTCAATGTTCCACTCCTGGAAAAGGTGTGGATGCCCTTTATTTGTTGATCCCGGTCCGGCCTGAACGAAGCCGCTTCTCTTTCAAGGTATTCGGTTTCGGAAAGAACCAGCACTTCATTGATGTAAAGACCGTAACCATACATTTTCGAACAATCCTGAGAAGGGCGATAGATCTTCCCGTTTTTTATATAGAGGCTTCCGGCCGGTCTCGCCCTGGCGACGTCGGACACGATCGGGTTTTGAGGGTGAGGCGTCCAAACCCGGGTGAACAAATCGTCCGAATAAAACAGGTGCAGTCTGACGTAAGGCAGTCTGGCTTTGTTTTCGGCAATACCGGTGAAAAGCCACCATTTCCCCAAGTAATTGAACAGCGTAGTATCTACCGCACAGACATTTTCCATCAAGGATTGAAGGAATTTCCATTGGTGTGGAAATTCCACACACTTGTAAAGGTCAATCCGATTATTTTCTGCGGATTCGGGCACTAGATAATATATGCCCTCCCATTCGAAAACGAACGGGTAGGATAAATGATCATCTGTCTCCAACACCTGCACCGGGGGGGTGTAATTACCGTGTGGATCGATCTCCAGCACTGCAATATGCCCCTTTTTCGACTTATACAGGAATTCCTCAATGAAAACATAATGATGGTCGTTGACTGAAATTACGTGCGGGTCCGCCCAGAATCGGTCCTTGGGCGGAATTATTTTCCGGAACGAATGGAATGTAACTGGTCCATCTGCACACTGGTCATAGAGGATAAACCACGTGTTTAGATAAAAGACTTTCCGATAGAGCTCCACAAAAAGCTTAATGAACAGCCGGAGTATGAGCTTAATCGCCCGAACATTTGATCCAGATTGTTTTTTCGACGTGGAAGATGGATTCAGAGTCCGGTTGACGCCATCAATCTCGGTATGGACTCTCGCTTCACCCAATAAATTCAGAAGGTGCACATAGAATTTATATAAGATACCCCAATCAGACCGATTGGGTGTCAAAATACGCTCATCGCTCATAGAAAAACACCGGCTCTTTACCGCTGCCAAATTAATCGGTAACGCAAAGGAAATAATCCTCCGTCCAAGAGAACGCAGGGATTTCGTCCAAATATGTCCAAGCAGCTTTTTAGCATTCGCCCACCGCGATTTGTCCAGTCAACCGCTGTACGAAAGCCTGGATAAATAATCCTTCAAGAAAAATTCTTTCAGAGCCAATTCGTGCAACCAGTATCGCCCTTCTTCAAAATGGTAAGTATGATCATCATCGAAAATGTAGACGCCCGGAATACCGTTGACATGTAATTGTTCGGGCAACTCCATCTGGCATATTGGTGAAAATTCGATAATATAAAATAGACCGTCTAAACCACGAACCATGTCGACGACTAACTGAGGGCTCTGGACAATTTGATTGATATTTCGCGCCAGTTTAATGGCTCCATCGGGCAGCGCCCTTTTCTCCACGAGATTCATGCCCGAAGCCCGAAAATCTCCTTCCAACACTTTGCGGTAGTAGCCAAATACCCAATCTCCAATGATAATCGCGCGAATGTCATAACCATCATTGGGAACATAATCCTGAAAATAGACGTAGTTTTTCTGGCGGAAATAAACCACATGCGTTTTTCTGCCGTTATTTGAGAAAGCTTGTTCGACAATATGCCGGGCTTGTTTCGGAGACCGCACCAATTGAACCCCGACCGAGCCAGAGGTTGGATCGATTTTTGAGACGAAGGGATAGCTCAGTTTTTCGATCAGGCGAAGCGCGTCATCCTTATCGTAGGAAATATACGTGTTGACGAAAGGGATGCCTGTAATTTTGGATATATATGCTTCCAGGGTCTTATCTTCATACAGCATTATGTGCTTGAACGATGGATAGCAGAATTTCCCAAGGTACGTCTCAAGTACGAAATATTTCCTCCGTATTTCTTGTAAGTGGAACAAATTACTGGAAGGGACTCCGACGAAAACGTCATATTCTTTGGCTTTTTCGATCCAGTCGTGGGCGTGGATTGAAAAGACATCATTTTGAAATGCATTATTGTCCAGGAAACGGCGATATTTCGTCCACCTGGGGTACTCCCCGTAATCCTGGACAATCCCAACCCTGGGTTTTTTCACCTGCCGGGGCCAATCGATCGTTACAATCTCGGCATCATCGATTCGGTCGCTGTCGTCAACGAAGCCAACGACCGGCATTGGAAAATACTGCCGCATGCGAGAATACAGGGGAGTCTTCCGTATTTTCTTGACAGCCTTCAAATCTTTGATTTTTTCTAACATGGAAAATTCACCTTGGAAATACTTAACCCAATCCGTCGAATAACCAGGGGAGTTCACAACCGTCACCGACTTTGGCCTACCACCTCATCCCTTCGGCGCCGTTAAGTTTGATCACCTTTTCTTCCACCAAACGGTCATCCAGGAAACGGAAGATGTACAGCTCAAGGTTTGCCGGGTATGTCGCCAGCGACTCAATGCAACTCAGGCCTCTGAGCACGCCATGGAACATTTGCAAGAATACGCCGTGAGATATTACCAGGACGTTGAGGCCACGGTAATTTTTAAAAATGTAGCGGCGGAATTTTTTTGCCCGTTCCCATAAGTCTTCAAACGGTTCACCTCCCTTTGGATTGACGGTGTGCAGATCATTTCCGACCTGAATCAAGAGAATAGGCGGGTCGAGATTTTGCACCTCTTCCCAAGTCAGTCCTTCCATGATCCCAAATCTCCGTTCGTTGCACAGTTTGCTTTGAACGATTTTTGTGTTGTTGCCGACCAGAATCTGGGCGGTTTCGATGGCACGTTTCATCTTTGAGGTGATCACGACATCAAACGATTTGTCGGCGAGCTTCACGGCAGCCGCGCTTGCATCTCGCCGCCCGGCCTCATTCAGAGGGACATCAATCGTACCTGCATACCGTTTTTCTGCGTTGTATTGTGTATAGGCATGCCGGAGCGTATGGATCGTGGTTTCCACGGTCATGATCAAGCCTCCGTTAGTCTGATGATTTCGTTAAGCCGGACAACCGAGGAATAATCCGTCACGAGGGGACCGATTTTTATGTATTCCACGCCATACATACAGGTTAATACAGAGAGAAAGGTCGATTCGGTGCTGATGGAACGATGTGAGGTGATGACGATCTGGCCATTGCGCTGGGCGGCTTCGATTGCCCGCCGCACTGCGGTGATCGTTCCTGATTGGTTCGGTTTGATTACCACCCCGTGGGTGTAATTCTTCGCGGCCCCTTCCACAATCCTGCCTGCGTCCGAAGAATAAAAATTATCGCCGATGATGGAACAGGTCTTCTCCTGCAGGGAGGTTAAGGTATGCCAGGCTTCATAATCTTTCTCATGGAACGGATCTTCGAGGAATGCCAGTTTGTATTGGCGGATCAAATCCATCCAGTACTCTACGAATTCCTCGCTGGACAGGACTGAACCATCAGTTATGGAAAAACGATAGTTCCCGTCTGTCAAAAGATCGCCCCCAGAGGCGTCGATCATCAAATCAAATTGATTTGCCAGGCCGAGCCCATCCCGAATGTTCAGCAAGAACTCAATGCATTCACGATTATCGGCGGTATGGAAGCGATGCACCGGATTACCGGAAATGATGGTTTTTTCATTGTTTAATAGTTTCTCTTTAACCAGGCGCTGGATTTCATTGTGGTTCTCGATCACATTTTCTATGTTATTGCTCTTCGATACGAGGATAAATTCCGAGAAATCGCTCAGAACCGGATTTGT
The DNA here is from genome assembly GCA_034435955.1 of Anaerolineaceae bacterium. GTDB lineage: Bacteria > Chloroflexota > Anaerolineae > Anaerolineales > Anaerolineaceae > DAOTWA01. The sequence continues at coordinate 107,549 of DAOTWA010000054.1, forward strand.
ATATGCGTGCCAGCCGCCATTGAGAATATTGCAGCACAATCGAGGAGCCGTTAATTTGGTTTCGGGTTTGCCAAAGACCTCAAACAAAGAATTTTTCGTCCGGGTTGCATTATAGAAAGCAAGAGAAAGGCCGAAGGCGTTGTTCCTTCCGAAAACGGGGATATTTCGCTGAAGGTAGGCGTCTAATTGCTCCTGATCGATTGGGCAATGAAGGATGTTGTCTGCTTCTATCTTGCGAATAATCGTTTGTGGATCGATCGACACTTTTTTATCTTCATAAATGCTGATTGTCTCGCCCTGAGGCGATCCACCCGCCCCGATAGACCCATCGTCCAACTCGATGATGAATTCATTGGTGAACTGAACGTGGGAATTAAGAATGCGGCGGTATTTGATCGAATTAATCGTGGACATTATTCCCCTTTGTCGCTGCACAGAGCGGCTTTGTTGCCTGCAGCCGCTATGACTCAGTGAGATGTAAACATGCCCGAACCGAGACCGCGAGCAAAGCGCTGCATCAGCCCAAACAAACCCAACCGACGCACACCGAAATGCCACCTGCCCCAAATACGGTCAAACTGAGCGCGTTTGGCCGAATACCATTCTTCATACTCCTTACCTTTGAAATGCTGCAGTGGTCGGCTGGTGTACTCCATCCTGCGGACGGCCCGATGCAATGGATCCGCAACAGTACAGTCTTTCTTCTGCCAGAATGAGCGAGGCTGGTATTCCGGCGGCATTCCCCGTGTAAATCGTATCCAAATTGCCAGCGCTTCGCGATTTCTGGGGGCTTGTTTTACGATCCACGCGCCGGTGCTGTCCGCAACGTTGGAAAAATAGAAATTACCCAGGCTGTAAAACACCGGGCAGGCAGCGATTAATTCCATCCCGCGCACGACGTGTGGATGGTGGCCGATCAGCATGTCGGCTCCGGCCATTGCCAGTTCATAAGCGATCTCCCGATCTTCAGGGCGGGGGTAGGGGAAAAGCTCGTCGCTCCAGTGAGCCAGGACGATCACCCAATCGGCCTGTGTGCGCAGATCGCGGATGACGTTTTTCGCTTCTTCAATGCCCGGCCAGCAATTTGGGCCTGGGATGGACATCCAATCCGGGTGGGCTTCGGGGAAAACCCAATTTACAACAGCCAGTTTTCCTTCGGCGGTTGCCCAAATGAGAGGCCTTTTGATTTCTTGAGAGGAAAGGCCGGCCCCCAATGTGGTAAATCCTTCCTGTTGAAGCGTGTGCAGCGTGTTAGCAAGCCCTTCCTTACCGGCGTCCAGGATGTGGTTCGTGGCCAAGGCCGCAAAACCTGGCGCCCAATTACGAATGATGCGCGGCGAATCGGGGTGGGCGATGATCCGCGGACCGCTAGAACGAGGGATGGGATTGATTACGGTGCCGATAGGCAGCTCCCAGTTGAAGAGAATCCTCTCCTTTTCACCAGGCGTCATGCCAGGGGGTGCATCCCAAACCGGCATGATTGGGTTATGGCTTCCAAAAGCCACATCGCCGATACACAACAATTGCACAGCGCGTCCCTTTATATAGAGGTCTCATCATGGAAATGAATGATCGACAGTCGCTCTCTCGATGGCAAATTGCCCCCCACTCAATCCTGGGCATTCACGATGACCATCCGCAACCTTTCGAGGATTTTCCGTCGCTGAGGGGCGGTCAAGCCCAAGAAGAAAGAAAGCAACAGAATCACGATTGCTGTCGAAGAGGCGGAAAGGAAAAAAGCGATCCATCCATGTATGCCGGGTGTCCAGGACAAAGAAATGGATTGATCCACAAAATAGGCTAACAGGTAAAAAATTCCCATGACCAAGGCGGGTCGGATGATGGATTTGAGCTGATTAGTAAACTTGAAGTAAAGATGACGGCCGACCAAGATCGGATAAGAAATCGAAAGAATGGATCGGCCGATCAGCAGCCCGGCGGACACTCCGATAATCCCGAGTTTGAATACTCCGACCAGGATGCCTGATGCCGCCAACGCGATGACGACTGAAACCCCGCCGAGGATCACTTTATGCTGAATACGAAGGGTGAGATCGATGATGCTGGCGTCGTTTCTGATTAAGACGAACTGAGTAACAACCAAGACAATTAACAAGTCGGGTAAGGCACCCGCAAAACGCTGCGAACCAACCCAGAGACTTAGGAAGGTTCGATTCCACAGCAATATCGAGGTGCCCAAGGTAGTCAAGATGACCCAGGTGAGGGCCATAATTTCACCACGAACCTGAACAGCCTTTTTATGATCTCCTACGCCAATAATTCCACCCAGCCCGGGTATGATGCCCATGACGACGATGGCCACAAAACTGATCAGCGTTTCCGGCGCATATTTGGTCAACGTATAAGTAGTGACCGACTCGACCGAATTCAAAAGTCCCAATACTACAACATCGCTTACCACCATCAAGTTCATCACCACGTCCCAGCCGAGAAACCAGCCGCTCAGCCTTAAGAATTGGAACATTTCGTTTTTGGCAGGCCAGATCACCCCGAACCAGGGTGTATGGTTGCGGGCAACGAAAAGGTAGATTAATCCGCCCAGAAGTTTGGTGATCAGCGCAACTGCTGCCACGCCGATGATGCCGAAACCCAATTGGAGAACCAACCAGGTGAGGCCCCCGCCGAAGAAAGTCAGTGCGGCCAATACCCCCATACGCTTGTAGCCCATATTTTCGCCGCGCAGCACGGACTGAGGAAGATCCGATAATGTGAGGGAGGCCAATGTAGCCACAAGCAAAGCGGCCGTTATGCGCACCGGCCAGTAGGATTCAACCGGTGCGTTCAACAACTTTGGCGCGAACCAGGATAATACCCCGCCCGCAGTGATCATGAGGGGCAAGAACAGCGCCCAAACGGCGAGCGTGCTGCCGACATAGCGGCGCTTCTTCTCATAGTCTGCGGAAGATTGCTGGTTCGCGAGCGTCCACATGAGAGCCAGGGTCGGCTTGCCGCTGGCAGGTGAAAGGTAACCCACCATGCGGTTCAGTATTTGCCAAACCCCATAGAAATAATCTCCTAATCCTCTAACGACCCAAGGTGTAATCAGGAAAGCGACCAATAGCTGCGAAACATAATCCAGGGCTGAAGTGAGAGCATTCAGGTAAGCCTTTTTTGTGAGGCCTTCGTCATAAAACAGCCTGGAGATGTAACTATGAACACGGATCGTCTTCATGGGTCATGTCTTTATTTATCTGTTCGGATGATTAATTTGATCGGGTTATCGATAATTCCGCGGCTATTCTTCGGGTGATTTGAGACATCGAAACCTGTGAGGTATCAAATTGGCGCACGCTGATTTCTGGAGCAAAGGCAATAAGTGAATGAAGAATTTCCTTGTACGTTTTGCGGAACGAGTCTAAATATTGGAACGATTCCTGATCTGATTTGATCTTTACGCCATGCGGTTTTTCCCGCGAACGAATCCTTGCCACCAAATTCGTATTGGAGGCGTCCAGCCAGATCACTTCGTCCAATGATTTCGCCCATTCCTTATAAATTTTCCGCCACCATTTCCGGGCCATTTCACAACGAATCAAATCTGGGCCGTAAACCATTAAGAAAGCCATGATAAAAATTGGCCCTTCATCCAGGAGGGTTATGCGGCCATTACGATGGGCCTGCCTTTTGATCAAATCGGGCCATCCTGTCAGAATGGCCATTTCGGCGATCTCGCGTTTTGTGAGCCAACGTCCCTTATGATGAATATAGAAATAAAATAAGGTAGGAATAAGTTTTAATATATGGATAATAAAGAAGGGAATATCGGCCATTCGGCGAGTGTTCGGGCTCTGATCAACGAGCGAGACATCAGGGTTTTTAGCCAACAGAAGCGCCAGTGTGCTCTTCCCCGCTCCTGCAGGCCCAATGATCTCGATTAATTTTGTGTTCCCTTTTCTATCAGCCGACACGGGTTATTTGACTGGGGCGACAAACAAAAATCACATATCGAGAGAATGGCGTCAGTAAGGATATTTTCGAAAATATCCTTTCTGTTGAATTGATCAAACCGATCAAGCGTTTATTTCGCTCATCGTAAATGGGCAGTACGCCAAAGTGATACACTTCGGCGATAGAAAATCCATGCTTATCGAGCAACTCGGACGCTTGCGAGATGCTTAAAGTATGGAACAAGTCATTATCAATGTGTTTGATCCATTGATACAATCTGATTAACTTTACAAGCAGACTGCCCTCATTCATATGAATATTAAAAATGAAATATCCGGAGGGTTTTATTAAATATCTTATTTCTTTCAGCGCGCTTTCTCTCAACTCTTGCTCGGCATTCAGAAAGAAACGAAAAGCGGTTATTAGATCAAACGACTGGTTAGGAAACATCTTTGTCGTCGTCAGATCCACATGAACCAATGTCGCATGACGGCACTTTTTTCTCGCCACTTCCAGCATCGATTCGGATATGTCCACGCCGTACGATTCGGCTGCGTATGATTCCAGCAGAGATAGAATTCGTCCTGTCCCACAAGCAAAATCTAAATATCTGATTTCTGATGATGCATCAAAGAGTTTCTTTATAAGTTGTGTCAAGACCTCCTGCTCCCATCGCCAGACCATCTTTCGATAGGGCAGATTTACAAAAGAATTTTCATATGATTGCCCTTTTTCTGGAGCCAAATGCGATAATCGATAACTTCTTGCACTCATTCGGCGTTCATCCAAGAATATTGGAGTTGTCGTGAATAAACAGGTTTCTGGTTTGAATGGCTAGTTGCCCGCATAACACTTTTTCAGCAGAACAATTCCGTCCTGGGGCTGGAGGGTAATCTGATTCACCAGGCTGCCATCGTTGTATCGTGCTGCAGACACCCATTTGAAAGCATCCGCAACCACCATTCCCTGGCCTGTGGCCGTAAGAGTTACATGCCCATCCTTGCCGGCGTTGAATTGGTATGTACCCAGGCTGCGCCAGCCTACCTCACCCGTCGCCTCGTCGAGGAGCACAACTGAAGCCCCCTGAGCATGGTAAATGGTGACGGTCACGGCGCTGCTCTGTTTTTCATCTGGATCAACCCAAGCCAACACCTCATACGAGCCAGCGTAAGCAAGGTTAGGCGTATAGGTGATCTTCGCTTTGCTGCCAGCAGAGGCCACTCTCACGGTCTTGCCAAACTGGTCGTCGTTGGCTTTTTGTTCTTTCCAGCCCGCAGAACCCACCGCTTCATCATCGTCGACCCGGGTTTGAAATAGAGGCGCCTGATCACCTTTCAGTTTGCAATAAGCGCCCGGGAGAGGTGCCGTTTGTACATCTCTGGTGGTGTTCACCACGGCCAGGCCGTTTTCGAACGGCCGCGCCCAAACGCCCAAAGCACCCGGCTGAAACTGAATATCATCCAGCCATAATTCCCCCGCGCTCCCGCCAACCTGAAACTGAAGCACGCCGTCATCGGCGGTGACAGTGGGGTAACCCACCAGATGAAAGTGCTGCCAGTCTGTGGTTATATCTGCTCGAACGTTAAAGCCGTAATCGGTGCCCGGCGGCGCCTGCTTGACGATCTTCGCATAAATGCTAAGGGGTTTGTCGCTGCGAGCCCAGAAGGATAATGTATAGCTTTGGCCAGCCACAGTGCTGATGTGAGGCTGATAGACGAGCACGGACCACGGCCAGGCTGGCTTGCTCACCACAATGTGAGCGGCGTAGTCGCCGGTCTTACTCCCAGAACGGTCTATGGATACGTTGGCTGTCGCACCGGATTCGCTTTCTATCCACCAGCGCCAGGCCCGCAGCCTTTCTTCAAAGCCCCCGTTGGTCACCTCATCGGGCGTGTCCAATGAATCGATGAGAAGGCGAGGATCCCCGATGGGTTGGCCCAGATAACCATGGGGAGGTAATGTGGACGACTGGCTGCCAACCGGAGCTCCAAATTCGTCGTACCACCATACCTGGCTATCCTCTGAACGGAGGTCAAATGAAAAAAGACCGTCGCCCATCAATGCGCTGGTCAATCCAAAGCGCATTCGCTGGAAGCTGGCGGCTGCTTCGGCCTGCATAGCAGGCGGCATTTGACCCATATAATGGAAAGGGAATTTTTCGTCATAAATGGGCTCGGGTTTCGTCTGAATGAATGTGATCCGGGGTTCTTGCCCGCGGGCAGACCAATCCCGATATTCTCCGATTACTTCATCCCAGGTGATGTTGCTGTTGCCATCTAAGACAGACGAAAGTTCCCATTCGATCAGGCGACCATTGATCCACCGGGCGTAGTCCGGCGAGGCTTCATTTCCCATCAAGATGGCATGCGGTAAGCTCGCCCGTATCTGGGAGAGAAAATCTTCCACGCCCGCCTGGTATGCGGCATCGAGTGTTTTCGGGTCATCCGGTTGACCATCGAGGTCGCTGTCGATATCGTCGTTCAGCCAGGAGATCGTCCCATGGAGGAGATCCCAGAAGATGCCGTCGTAAGCGTAGCTATCCAACTGGCTGGCGGATTGGGAGCGGAATTCCTCGATATTCTTTTGGACCAGTAGCGCGCGACAGTAGGGGATAACCATGTTGAACATCGGATGCCCCCAGTACTTCACCAGCAATATCTTGCCATGGCTGTCACGTAACAAGCAGTTATAGCCTGGATCTCCCGGCTGGCTGTTCCACCAACGCGTGGTCAACGGGTCTATGTCTGGCCATCCATGGGTGGCATTCAACGTCAAAAGTATTTTGGCATAAGGGTTGACAGCTCGTATGGCTTTCGTTTGCTCGAGTGGATTGTCGAGGTGATAGGGCAGAAATAGATCATACCCGGCAAAGAATTGTATATTGGGTACACCCTTCTGCGTACCCCACAGGTAAGCCAGGCGTGGAAAGCCGTCATGCCAGGGTCCAAGAACGCGCAGATGAGTGCGCCATCCTTCGGGATTGGATTCGCGCTGGTCGGCTGAGTTCTGGCAGCGAACAAAAAACCATCGCTCGTCTAAATCATGAAACCCGGCGACTTCGGTGCTGTGATTTAACGTGCCCTGTCCGATCTGGAAATCGTTTGGCATGAATTCGAAAGGGGCATCGGTTCCTTCGCTCCAGCGGCAGTTTGCCGGCTCTGCGGTAGTGAGATGGAGGGTGATCGATTGAGTTCCGGCCGGCAAAAGACCGGATGCCGGTTCCAGCCCATTTGAATTGGAAGAAGATAATGCGGTTTGATCTGTGGTCGGGGTCTTACAGGATTCAGGCGGGCTGCACGGTTCGATCTCACCCTTGTTGCTGATATCCAAGTGGGTATCCAATTCGCGCGCTCCAGCATTGGCCGCAACCGGGGCGACCTTATCTTGATGTGCGCTGTCTGCGCTTGCCTTGCGCCACATATCGCTGGCCTGATCGCCCTTCAGCGTGATGCCGAAGATGACCGCCAATACGGAGAATACAATCGCCAAACCAAACAGGCCAGATATGGATCGAAATTTCATTGTTTGTGCGGAGTTCGGAATAAATTCTGATCGGGAAGAGCCTATTGGGTATCGAAGGTGGCCAACCAGTTTTGCAGCGGCCCCCAGCCGATTTGATACCTGGCAAAATAGTAAATGATTTTTTCGTACTCGTCCCTTACCATGTTGCTGGTTTCCCAATCGGTCCACCAGCGACGTTGATAAAAGGTGTCTTCAAATGGCACGGGGGCCATAATTAACTTTACCCCGCTGCCCAAGACTTTACGGTAGGTCCACCTTGCCCGCCACATATGGTAAGGATCGCTGACGATGATCACCGATCGAATGGGCATTGGGCTCTCTATAATAAATGCTTTGAGTCTCTCGGCTTCCTCATATGTGCTATGGATCTCGGTATCATCCGTGGCGATTGCCGAGGATGGGACGCCCAGCTCAATGGCCAGTTCTTTGCTATGTTGCCCGTGGTAATATTGATGTTGCTGACACCATCCGCCGGTGAAAAACAACTCTTTTCCGTAACCCTGCTGGTACAACTGAATCCCGTACTCGGTGCGATATTCCTCGCCGCTGATCACATGGATCACATCCGCCGGTTCGAGCTTATCCTGCACGATTAAAAAATCACCTACGGCCATCAGAATGGCTTCTTTGTTCAGCCAAACTACAGCCGCAATCACGACCAGAGCGAGGACGATCATGAGGATAAACGATCGAACGGTACGGTTGCGTTTCATGCGGCGTGTTCGTGGAAGAGTTTGGCTGGAAAGAGAGGATTCAAGGATCTCGGTGGATTTGACTTTCACTCTTTATCCTTGACGTATTTTTCCAGCCGTTTTTTCATGCGAACTCTGGGTTGATTCTCTATCTGGTATTGGATCTGCTTCTTTACATAGTTGAGGATGATTAATAACGAATTCTTGCTGTGACGATACAAAGTTTTCGCTTTTCCATCCCCTTCGTTCACATAATAATGGTAATAGTATCCATCTCTATGCGGCTTCACGTCGTTCAAAATTACGCCCATCAGATGAGCCTTTGCCTGATTCAAGGCATTAACAGCCTCTCTGGCCGATTGACTGCTTGCCTGACCTGACCGAAGGACCAGGAGCACATTGTCGGCCAGAGACGCCAGGATGGCCGTGTCTGCCACAGCCAGCACAGGCGGACAATCGACAATCACAACGTCAAAATGGTTTTTAAGGTCTATCATTAAACCGTCGAGGTTGGGTGCGCTGAATGCATCCGCAAGATTCTCGGGTACCTGCCCGCTGGTCAAGACTATTAACTGGTCCGTCTGGGTGGATTTAATGAGCTCCTCCCAACTTCCTGTTTTTAGATAATCGGTCAGGCCACCATCTTGGTCAAGCCCAAATAATTGATGCACTCTGGGAAGATGGAGATCGGCATCCACCAGTAAGGCGCGTAATCCAGCTTTGGCCAGCGCAACCGCAAGGTTAGCGGCAACAATCGTTTTACCCTCTTGGGATGATGGGCTGGTAATCAAAAGCATGCCTAAAGGCGCCTCGCGTTGGGATAAGCGCAGAGAAGCGCTCAGCTTACGGAAATCTTCGGCGAACAAGGATGCCGATAACGGGTTATAGACCAGTTCCGGCTCCCCTTCGGGTAATGAGCTGACACTTCCAAGAATATGCAGGCCTGTTGCTTCAACCACATCTTCCTTTGTCCAGATTTTATTCCCCAGTCTTTCCACAATTAATGCAGCGCCGGCGCCGGTGACTAACCCTACAAGCGCCGCAATCGCAATGTAGGTCAATCGATGCCTCTCGGGTTTTGACGGTATCTGAGCCGGCGAGGACACCACGACCGAATCGGCTGCGTTGGATAATGTCAGCCGCAACTGGTCGCTTTCCCCCTGCAAAGCGCGGTAATCATTTTTATAATCAGCCAGGAGGTTCTCCTGTTGGGTCAGCTCAGCCTGAGCAAGGGCAGCGGAGACGCTTGCTTTCCTTATATCTTCCTGTGTCTGCGACATCTGGGCAGTCAAATCCTCGATCTGTTTTTGCAGGTTTTGGAGCTGATCGTTATAGGGCTGCGCCAGGAGAGACTGCACCTGCTCGATAAATATGCCCGCCACCGTGTCAGCGATCAGGGTGGCTTTTGAGGTATCTTTATCGACAACGCTGAGCTGTAACAACTGTGTTCCTGCCACCGATTCGATGGTAATTTGCCTGGCAAGTTGATCCACTGTCTCAGAAAGCCCCAGCTTGCGAATGGCGGCATCGAGCACCGGCTGACTTTTTAACATCGGACCATATATGAGCATCAGTCGTTCGCTGGCCGAAAGTGAGCTCGAAGACCCCGTTCCAATGACCAGGGATGGATCGACGAGGAGCATCAATGTGGCTGTGTTCAGCCCCTGGTCCGAGGTATTTGAAATATGAGCGGCTTCAACGATTTTTACTTTATCCGTAATCTGGGATACGGTAAGCTGTAGTTGCTGATAGTTATCCTGCAGGGAGCGATAATTGGTTTGTTGAGCGTCCAACTGTCTTTGCAGCCGCCCCTGCTCGACATCGTATGTGACTTTATTTGTGTTCAGCGTGTTGATTTTGACGGTTAGTTCATCGATGGAAGCCGATATATTGTTCATTCTGTTTTCGAGCTCGGCCATGGAGGCGTTGTATCGTTCGGCTTGAAGTTTTTGAATATGAGCAATTAACTCCTCGGCCAACGCATTGGCCAGGGAAGCGGTTTGAACTGGCGATGAACCGGTTACCGTCAATCGGATCAACTGGGTGTCTTTGATTGGCGCTGCGGTTATCTTATCGGCCAGTTGATCTGGGGAGTCCTTTAAACCCAGTTTCGAGATGACGGCTTCTAACACCGGCCCACTCTCCAAAAGCTGGCTGTATGTCAGAGCAAGTTGTTCGCCGGTGATGATGGAGGTATATTCACTCGTTTGTGAATCTTTGGCCGGTTGGATGAGCAGCGTCACGGTAGATTTATACACGGGCGCCATCACCAGAGTGGCCAGAAAGGCGAGAATCACCGTTACGAGGACGAAGCCTGCGATGATCCTCGATCTGCGACGGATGGTGGAAAATATCCAGCTAAGCTCTATTTCATTTTCATCGGACATGGGAGGCATCTTCCTTGGGGATTGGTTTCAGGCGTGCTCCGCCGATTCGACATTCATGATAGGAATGTCGTTGTTCCTGAACTTTGACCCGGCTCCATCCGCGGTACCGGTAATCTGGTTGGAAAAGGAGCCGTTTTTGGGAACCCTATCTTTAGAAGTTACGATCTCAGCTACCTCACTGGGATGATGGCAGGGTGATGGCCTCCCAGGGTGACGGATCACATGATTTGGCTGGTTTTATGCCAATATCGCTGATGAACTGCTTGGTTTGATGAATGAGTGAAAAGGGTGAACGATTACGATATGCGTTGTGGGGGATAACCCGACCCGCCACAAATTCCAAAAGTTTATGGATAAGAGCCACCATTACCATCGTTTTCCCACCCGTTTCTACCGGTAACTTGACCGGCTTAGTCATGGCAATGTAAGGCCTTCCTCAGGCCTTGGCGGTGCAGGTATTGCAACCTGTTGCTTCAATCAATCCAATACACCAACCGTTTATTTAAGCGATGAGGCCGCGAAGTAGAGCGATCTATGTGTTATTTATGTGTGACTTCTATTCATTCTGGGGTCATCATCGTTCGTCTTTGCACGGCCACCCCTTTCCCCCAGATATACTTCCGCGATTTTAATCCGAGATTCGAGCTCTCTCGTCCCCTGCAGTTTCCCGGTCTACACCCTTTCCTTCGACCGCAATGCCTAAACAAAGGTAAATGCGAAATAAAACCGGCTTGCGAGCCGGTTTCGCTATTGGCTGGCCGAAAGCTCTCACCCCTCAGGGTGAAGCGACCACTTCAAGCTTTCGGGTCATCGCCGCTCACACATATTAAACGTAGCAGTTATCAAACTTGTTACTTCATATCCCCCGATTCTATAAATAATGAAGTTAATCCTTCCGCATGCCTGAATATATAATAGCACGTAAACCGGTGATAGTCAATCGGATTATGAAAAGGTTAGGAAATAGGTTTTTGAAATATAACGCAGTAGGTCGGCTCGATAGAAATGATGATCATAATAGGCTGGCAGGGAATGCGGCCCTGCCAGCCTGAGCAGAGCCCCATTTACTCAACGCCGCAAGGCGTCCCAACCGGCATATTTGGCGGTTTCGCCCAGCTCGGTCTCGATGCGCAGGAGTTGGTTATATTTGGCCACCCGGTCGGAACGGGCAGGCGCGCCGGTTTTAATCTGGCCCATGTTTAGCGCTACAGCCAGGTCGGCGATGGTGGTGTCCTCGGTCTCGCCGGAGCGATGTGAGGTAACCGCACGCCAGCCAGTCCGCTGGCATATCTCAACAGCCTCGATCGTCTCGGTCAATGTGCCGATCTGATTCAGCTTGACCAGGAGGGCATTCGCAGCTTTTTCCTTAATCGCCCGACGAACGCGTTCCGGATTGGTGACCAGTAAATCATCACCCACGATTTGGATCTTGTCGCCCAGTTCTTTCACCATCAACTTCCAGCTATCCCAGTCGTCCTGAGCCAGACCATCCTCGATCGATACGATAGGGAATTTCTCAACCCAATCCTTCCAGAAGGCGACCATTTCCTCGCCGGTAAGTTGTTTGCCCTCCTTGCGCAGGTTATATTTTCCAGTGCCCTCGTCGTACAACTCAGAAGCAGCGGGGTCAATGGCGATGGCAACCTGATCACCCGGCTTATAGCCGGCCTTTTGAATGGCTTCCAGGATGACCTCTATGGCTTCTACGTTCGTTTTCAGAGCAGGAGCGTAGCCGCCCTCATCACCGATCAGAGTGGTGTAGCCGCGGCCTTTGAGGACTGTCTTGAGGGCCTGGTAGATTTCAGCGCTCCAGCGCAATCCTTCGGCGAAGGTGGGCGCTCCCAACGGCATAATCATGAACTCCTGGGCATCGGTGGATTGCCAGCCGGTATGGACGCCGCCGTTGAGGATATTCATCATCGGCACAGGCAGAATGTGGGCGTACACGCCCCCCAGGTAGCGGTAGAGCGGCAATCCCAGGCCGTTCGCGGCCGCTTTGGCCACCGCCAGGCTGGTTCCAAGGATGGCGTTCGCGCCCAGCTTGGATTTGTTCGGTGTGCCATCCAGCTCAAGCAAGGTCTTGTCAATGGCTTTCTGCTCGGTGGCATCCCAACCCACCAGGGCGTCGGCGATTGGGCCGTTGACGTTTTCCACAGCGATGAGGACGCCTTTGCCGTTATAGCGAGATTTGTCCCCATCGCGTAATTCCAATGCTTCGTGGATGCCGGTTGATGCCCCGGAAGGCACGGCTGCCCGCCCCCAGGTGCCATCGGCCAAGATGACTTCTACCTCGATAGTGGGATTGCCGCGCGAATCGAGGATTTCTTGCCCACTGATGGATTCGATTGTTGTGTCCATGCTTCACCTCTCGAAAGGAAGGATATAAAGAAAAGCTGTTCCGTCGCCCGCAAACCGGGCGTTTTGGCTTTAAATCACGATTCTGTTACGTCCAGTGTGAATGAAAACCTGCAGCAAGTATAATCCTATTTGAGATTAATTTCACAACTCCTGGGTGTTTTGCGCAGGCATTTCGGCTTCCTGTGTCTGGATTCCCGCGCGTTCGATGACCGCCTGGAGGAAGGCCACGAAAAGGGGGTGAGGTCGGTTGGGGCGGGAGAGGAATTCCGGATGGAACTGGGTGCCCAGCATGAAGGGATGATCCGCCAGCTCGGCGATTTCTACCAGCCTGTGATCCGGAGAAAGACCGGAATAACGCATACCATGTTTTTCGAACACTTCACGGTAAGCATTATTGAACTCGAAACGATGGCGGTGGCGCTCTTCTACCAATGTCTGGCCGTAGGCGCGGGCGGCGATCGTGCCTGGTTGGAGCTGGCAAGGGTAGAGGCCCAGGCGCATCGTTCCGCCCATGTCGGTTACACCGCGTTGTTCATCCATCAGATCGATAACCGGATAGCGGGTTGAGCGGTCAAATTCGGTCGAGTTGACTTCCTCGTCCTTAAACACATGACGTCCGAACTCAACCACCATTAACTGCATCCCCAGGCACAGACCCAGATAAGGCACTTTGTGCTCACGCGCGTAGCGTGCTGCCTGGATCTTACCCTCTATGCCTCGGCTGCCAAAACCCCCTGGTACGATGATGCCGTCCACCGATTTAACGATTTCCCAACCCTTACCCTTCTCGAGCTCGGCCGAATGGACCCAATGCAGGTTTACTTCCACGCCCAAGCGGAGGGCGGCGTGTTTAATAGCCTCGCGCACGCTCATGTAAGCGTCATGCAGCTCGACGTACTTGCCGACCAGGGCGACGTTAATGGTGGGTTTGGGGCGACGTACTTCTGCTACCAGGCGGCGCCATTCGCTCCAGTCGGGCTTTTGGCGTGGTTCCAGATTCAGGCGTTGCAAAATAAAGTCCCCGACGCCCGCTTCTTCGAGCAGCAGCGGCACTTCGTACAACACCTGGGTGGTTTCCAATGCGACGACGGCGCGCTTTTCGACATCACAGAATAAGGCGATCTTATCGCGCAGGCTGTCGTCGACGGGGTAATCAGAGCGCGCCACGATCATATCTGGAGATATGCCGATGGAACGCAGTTCGCGCACCGAATGCTGAGTCGGCTTGGTTTTTAGCTCGCCGGTTGCGCCGATGTACGGCAGCCATGTGACGTGGATGTGGAGGGTATTTTCACGGCCCAAATCGAAGCGAAGCTGGCGGATAGCTTCGAGGAATGGTTGTGATTCGATGTCTCCCACGGTGCCGCCGACCTCGACCAGGATCAGCTCGGCGCCGGTAGCTTTAGGAACAGCGGAGATGCGCCGCTTGATCTCGTTGGTAATATGGGGAATCACCTGAATGGTGCCGCCCAGGAAATCACCGCGGCGCTCTTTGCTGATCACCTCGGCGTAAACCTGGCCGGTGGTGACATTGCAGGCGCGGTTCAGGCGCACATCGATGAAGCGTTCGTAATGACCAAGATCCAGATCAGTTTCGGCGCCGTCATCCAGCACGAACACCTCTCCGTGCTGATACGGGCTCATCGTACCAGGGTCGACGTTGATATAGGGGTCGAGCTTTTGGACGGCCACCTTGAAGCCGCGCTCTTTGAGCAGCCGGCCAATGGCGGCGGCGGTGACCCCTTTGCCAACCGAGCTTACCACACCACCGGTAACGAATAAATATTTGGTGGTCACGATTACCTCCTCATCCTAAAATGAATTCAAGCGAATCAAACTTCTCTAATCCGATATTTCGAAGCAAATATAGAAATGATGCCATAAAGAAGTGGGGAGGGCCGTTGGCCGGCGCCTCCCCACCTGGTTTCGGGAGCGTATCCTTGTGGAATAAATGGATACCTTCGGGTTTGCATATCCTTAATGTGTCACTGCACCAAGTTTACCATAGTCGCTGGGCCGATACAATTGCCATGCCCAAAAATAAATGAAAAACCCGGCTGATCTCTTTTTCCGGGTTTATTGATCCTCTCGAACGATCAGGAGGTTCTGGCTTTGTGTTCGAGGGTGCGGCTCAGCAATTCCTCCTGCTCCTTGGAGATGCTCTTATTCTTTTTGCTCTTTTCAACGGATTCTCTCTTGCGAGCCTTGGCCTTCTCCATCGCTTCACGCAAAGCAATTTCCATGGCGGTTGGATCTGGCTCGGCATGCTCTTCCGCGGATGCTTCCAGTGAAAGGCGTGATCCGACTTCTTTGCTGCGACCCTTCCGCCGACGAGCAGGTTTCTCTTTGCCGGCAGTATCTCCGCTGCGAACCGGGGTCTCAACTTTGACCGGTTCGGGCGCTAGTGCTTTCAGGCTCAGTTTGATCTGCTTTTTGCGGCGGTTAACATCCAGCACCAATGCTTCGACCTCATCCCCTTCTTTTACGATTTCGGAAGGAGTATGGACGTAACCATGGGCCAGCTCGCTGATGTGGATCAAACCCGGACGCTCGGCGCCAATATCGATAAAAGCGCCGAATTTTTCCAGGCGCACTACCTTGCCGTGAACGGTCATCCCTTTCTTGATATCCCGCCACTCCAGATCGAGCGGCTTGATCATTGTCAGTTCAATGTGATCCTCGCGGACGCGCTTCACCCATACGTCGACCGTTTGTCCTACCTGGACTACATCCTCCACACGCTTGACGGGCTGATTGTCGTTCGTGGGCGCCAGTTGTGAGATGTGAAGGAAACCCGGTTTTTC
The DNA here is from genome assembly GCA_034435955.1 of Anaerolineaceae bacterium. Classification (GTDB taxonomy): domain Bacteria; phylum Chloroflexota; class Anaerolineae; order Anaerolineales; family Anaerolineaceae; genus DAOTWA01. The sequence goes on from DAOTWA010000054.1 coordinate 123,221, forward strand.
CTGGCCGATATCCAAAATAGCTCCTGCCAGAGTGGTCTTGGTCACCGTACCGGTAAAATGCATCTTTGGTTTCACTTCGCTCACGCGATCTTGTTCCAATATAACGCTGTTTTCCATAGCGCGATTCTCCACAAACCAAGTTTTCGCGGATGGAGATTATACCACTTAATGCTGGCGCTTGGATTGTTAGACAATTTGTTTTGCTCTTTCTCCTTTGTTATCCGCCCGTCCATCGCCTCATGGGGAAATTGCTGGAGCAACTCGTACGGGGCTACTGTCAACCGCTGGTGGCGGACTCGCCCAGGGTCACCTTAATGGTCAGGACATGTTGCCCTCTTACCACGGTAAGTTCCACGGTCTGGTTCGGGGAGTAAGTGAACAACGCATTCATATATGGGTGGTTATTATCCAGCTTGATGTCACCGATCTGGGTGATGATATCGCCGCGCTGCAATCCGGCCACATCGGCAGGGCTTCCGGGGATGACCTGTGAAATGTAAACACCCCACTGTACGGGCAGACCATAAGCATTGGCGATATCCGGGGTGATCCATTGCCAGCGGATACCCAGGTATGGGCGAGAAACGTAGCCGTGTTCGATCAATTGCTCAGCAACAGCCCTGGCGGTGTTGGAGGGAATGGCAAATCCGAGACCCTCGGCTACGTCACCGCTTAGGCCGGCGCTGCGAATGATCAAGGTATTAATGCCGATCACCTGGCCTAAGAGATTGACCAGCGGTCCGCCGGAATTGCCATGGTTGATGGCGGCATCGGTCTGGATAAGGCCTTCCATCTGGTAACCATTGCCGGTGTCGATGCTACGGCCGGTGGCGCTGACGACCCCCAAAGTGACGGTGTTTTTAAAATCACCGAGCGGTGAGCCGATGGCAATGACCGTTTCTCCGGGTTTGAGCGCATCAGAGTTGCCCAGCTCGGCCACAGCGGGCATTTTCCCTTCGGTCTTCAGCACGGCCAAATCGGAAAAGCGGTCAGTGCCGATGATCTTGGCGGGGAGCTGCTGACCATTGGCGAGGATGATGTCCACCTGATCGGCGCCCTCGACAACGTGGTTATTGGTCAGGATGTAGCCCTGGTCGGAGATGATGACGCCGCTGCCGCTGACCTGCTGGTCGGGGGTGAGGCCAAAAAACCCCAACTGGCCTTTTATCGTGCTCACCACTGTGACCACTGACGGCCCGACTTTAGCCACTGCATCGGTGACAGCGGTATTGATGTCGGCCGTGTAGACCCGAATGACCTGTTCTGCCGCCGGAGTGGAAGCTGGTTTCGGCGCTGGCGCTAAGGTCGGCGTGGGCCTGGACTGAAAGGTGGAATACACAGCCAGCCCGCCTGCGAAGGCCCCCGCCAGCGCAGATGCACCGGCTACTACAATAATGAAAGCCACATAAAGCACCCTTTTTGCGGACATCTCTAACCCCTCCACACGAATGTGGATTAATTATAAGCAGTACGAGCGCGGTTGCCGATGCCTGCCTGGAAGAAATATTGTTTATCGTTTATAGATTATCAAAAGTAAGTTTAGAGGTGGGGGGAAATTTCGTTACACAACCGGAAAATCAATTGCCTTCAGCCGGTGGGGAAGGGGGTGCCGGGTTGCCTGATTCCCCGGCGTCGTCGATAGGACGGTCCAAGGCCGATACGCGCCGGGAGAGCTCGGCCAGGCCCTCGTCTTCGTCCTGCCAGGGGTTGCGCCAGCTACGCCGCGGCGGTTGAGAAGGCGGAGCCTTGCGCGGCGCCGACGACGAGCGGCTGCGGTAAATACCCCACAGGCCCAGATTCACGGCAAGGAAAATTACCCCGATCAAGCAGGCGGTTACGATGAGGGTTTGTTCGTGGGTAAGGTTCATGCACCGTCCTATCCTTTAGGGGGGAAGGACGCGAGGAAGATCTGCCAGGCGGGCGATGCGTGGAAACGAATCCGGGTTGGTTGGCTGGTCGCCCACCTGCACGACGAACATGCCCAAGTCGCGCGCTGCAGCCAGGTTGTGAGGCGTATCATCCGCCAGCAGGCAGCGGGTCGGATCGGCTTCTCCAGCGCGCTGGAAGGCGATGGCAAATGCTTCGCGCATCGGTTTGCAGTACGGCTCCAGGTCGTGGACGTCGATCACTCCTTCGAAACAGTCCTCAACGCCCAATCGTGCCATCACCCGCCGCGCGTGAGCGCGGTCGGCGTTGGTAAAGATATATTTGCGCTGTGGGTAGGCCATTAAGGTGCGGCGCAGCTCTGGATCGGGAGAAAGGTAATCCTCGATGGGCAGGTCGTGGACATAGGCCAGATAGTCGTCAACGTCCACCTGCATCGTTGCCTGTAAGCCGCGCAAGGTAGTGCCGTATTCCATGTAAAGGCGCCGACGCAGATCGTGAACCTGATCCTTGGGCAGGCCAAGGCGCTCGAGCATGTATTTACAGATACGCTCGCGAATAGCCGGCCACAGGCCGCTGGCGGCTGGATACAAGGTGTCGTCCAGGTCAATGAGGAAGACGGATAATGTCACGCTGTCAGTATACATGAAAAGGCACAGCCCCGTAAGGTATAATCAGCGCGGAGGAGCCCTGATGCCAATTCACGTGCTGCCCGAAGAGGTCGCTTCACAAATTGCCGCCGGTGAAGTGGTGGAGCGGCCTGCATCCGTTGTCAAGGAATTGGTTGAAAATGCCCTTGACGCGGGTGCGCGCACGGTTTCCATTGTGGTCAACGGAGCAGGGCGGCGGCTGATTGAAGTGGCCGACGACGGTGCGGGTATCCCAGAGAATGAGGCCTCTCTGGCAGTGGCTCGTCATGCCACCAGCAAACTGAATAACGCCGAGGACCTGTTCCATATCACCACACTGGGCTTTCGTGGAGAGGCGCTGGCTTCCATCGCATCCGTTTCTCGACTGACGCTTACCACCCGTCCCGTTGATCAGGAGGCCGGGTTGCGTCTGGGCGTGGAAGGGGGTGAGATCGTTGAGAGGGAGAGGGTAGGAGCGCCGATCGGCACGACGGTGCGGGTGGAAGAGCTTTTTTATAATGTCCCTGCGCGGCTCAAATTCCTCAAACGAGACGTGACTGAGCGCCAGGCAATCGATGCGCTGGTCACTCGCTACGCACTGGCTTACCCGAATGTGCGCTTTTCATTGATCCACGAAGGCCGGCTAAGGCTGCACACCAGCGGCAACGGCGACCGGCGCGAGGCGCTGGCTGCCCTTTACGGATTGGACGTAGCGCGTCAGATGCTGGAAGTCATCGCTGGCGACGAGGAGATCGAGTTGAGTGGATTCATCAGCCCGGTGACGCTGACGCGCTCGAACCGCAGGGAGATTACGTTTTTCATTAACGGGCGCTGGGTACAGGACATGTTTCTGGCCGCCGCGCTGCTTAAGGCGTACCACACTTTGCTGATGGTAGGTCGTTATCCCCTGGCCGTACTGTTTGTGGACCTTCCGCCCGAGCAGGTGGACGTTAACGTACACCCGGCCAAAGCCGAGGTTCGGTTTCGCGAACCTGACCGGGTATTCGCCGCGGTGCAGCGTGGTGTGCGGCGTGCCCTGCTGGCCTATTCTCCGGTGCCTGTCGTGGCTCGTCCGTCCTTTTGGAATTCGGACAGTGGTCCAACGGCTGCCGATACCACCTGGGGGACGTCTGCGGATGCGCGCACTCGCGGGACGGGCGATGAACCGGAAGAAACAGAAGCGGAACAGGAAGGGTTGGCCTCGCCAGTTGGGGAGCAAGCTACGCCGGTCGGGCAGCAAACTCTGCCGGGCAGCCGACTGCCGTTGCTGCGCGTGATCGGCCAGGTTGGCGCCGCCTACCTTGTAGCCGAAGGTCCGGATGGCCTGTATCTGATCGACCAGCACGCCGCTCATGAACGGGTGCTGTTCGAACGGTTCATGGATCAGCGCAACAGCGCGATATCTTCACAAGCGCTGCTCGATCCGGCGGTCGTGCGGCTGCCGCCGCAGGCTGCCCAGCTTCTTGAAGCTCAAATTCCCTTACTGTCGAAGCTTGGATTCCGGATAGAAGAATTTGGCCCGGGCACCTTTCTTGTGCGCGCCATCCCCGCCCTGTTGTCAGGCAGCGACCCGGCCTCGGCCGTACGCGTGGTGGTCGAGGAATTCGAGGAAGATGAGACACCGCTGCAATCCGAAGTGGAGGCGCGCATCATTGCGCGGGTGTGCAAGCGGGCGGCGGTCAAGGCGGGGCAGACGCTCTCCGCGGCGGAGCAGCTCGCCCTGGTAGCGGATCTGGAACGCTGCCGTTCGCCGCGCACCTGTCCACATGGCCGTCCGACCATGATCCATCTCTCGGTCGACCTGTTGGAGAGGCAGTTTGGTCGGCGGGGGCCGAGGTAAGGCCGAGCAAGATTCGCGCGGAAGCATTGGAGGCGTTTATGGCCGTTATGCGTGCTCTCTGGCTGGAAAACCAGGTTTTTTCGTTCCGCGACGACCTGCCAGTCCCACAACCCGGTACAGGCGAGGCTCTGGTGAAGGTGCGTCTGGCAGGAATCTGCGCCACCGATCTGGAGATGGGTCGCGGTTATTATCCTTTTACCGGAGTGCCTGGCCATGAATTCGTAGGCGAGGTGTCCTCTGCGCCGGACAGTCCGGATTGGATGGGGGCGCGGGTGGTAGGGGAGATCAACGTGACCTGTGGGGAATGCAGGGCTTGCCGCGCCGGCCGCCCCCACCATTGCGAACGACGCACTGTGCTGGGCATCCTCAATCACGATGGAGCGTTTTCCGAGTACCTGGCGCTGCCGGTGAAGAACCTCCACCGGGTACCGGAAGGCTTGCCGGATGAAAAAGCAGTCTTCACGGAGCCTCTGGCGGCGGCCCTGGAGATTCTCGAGCAGGTTCATATTCGCCCCGACGAGC
>DAOTWA010000055.1:0-17265 GCA_034435955.1 Anaerolineaceae bacterium
ATGGGCATATTCCCACAAATGGAGGGGCTTATGGAAACCCAACATTTCAGCGAAACCGGGAGCCAATCCTTCTTTGGCGAATATCTGTATGATCAGGTCATCCCAGCCAACCATTTCCTGCGCCAGCGCAAGCAACGGATCGACTGGCAAAGGTTCATCCGCCGGCTGATCAAGCTCTACAAGGGAGAAGGGCTGGCCGGTCGTCCGCCCTTTGACCCGGCGCAGCTCTTGCGTATGGAACTGATCGGCTATTTATATAACTTGAGCGAGCGCCAGGTTGAGACATACGTCAACGAGAACTCGCCCGAACCGAGAAGAAGGACGCGAATAGGCAAGTGTGGTTGAATTTGAGCGATAGCCGCTCCTATCGCCAAGGGCTGGCAGAGCGTTACAAGATTGAGCGCAAGTTCGGGGAGGCCAAGCAAGGATATGGCCTGGGTCAATGCCGCTATGTGGGTCGGATGGGCTTCCTCGTGCAGGCGTTTTTGACCGCCATCGCCCTTAACCTAACAAGGATGGTCAAGCTATTGTCCGGGGCGGGGTTCAAGACCCAAAGCGTAATGTTGAGGTGACCTAGGGAGAATCGTCGCCAGGTCAGGCAAGGAGGTCCAAATGGTAGTGGGAAGACCTGTTTTGGGAAGCGAAAAGTATCAGTTAACCTAAATTCCTGGCGAAAAACACACTGGCCTGCTGGTTCTATCTTGAGAAAATCTATTTATTCAATACCCTCCTTCCTCCATCCCGTACTTACGGACGGCTTCGGAAAGAGGGAGAAATGTGGGAAGGGTGACCATGCTGACCTCTCTAAAAATACAAAACGCACCCAGGGATCCATCGGGGTGCGTCGAAGGTACAGGGATGGTCCCTGTTTACAAACCGACATGAGTGGTAAAGATCAACCCATATGATCCACCAGGGACTCGAACCCTGAACCCACTGATTAAGAGTCAGTTGCTCTACCAGTTGAGCTAGTGGACCGTTCGCGCGCCAGATTCTACCATAAATAGACGCGCTCAGAAAAGGTTTCGATTCGCCGCCGCGAGTTTGATGATCATTTCTTCAGTTAAAGTGCTCTGCTGATTGGTCCTGGTCAGGCGTGCCACCTGTCGGATAAATCCAGTAGACCATCTCGAGCGAGGCCCGCCTCGTCCTTCTGACCGATGCATCTCGCTGACAGGCCCTGCAAATCGTGTCGCGGGGTAGAGTGTGATCAGGAAACCCGCGATCTTTCGTGGCGTGTGCAGGTGGCCAGCGCAGCGCTGGCTGAACATTATTTCCTTATCCATCGCAGTCGTCATTGTCTGGCGTGGGCCAGCTATCCATGGGTCCATCCGGTTTGATATACCCAACCGGGTGACCGATTTCAGTACAATGGCAAGTTCGCAGCAGAACCTACCCATCCATGGCGTATACTTGGGTTCGATTTTTATTCATCTCTCTTTTACAGTGTATGGGCCGCATCAGGTATCTGTTGATATGGATCGTGTTTCTGTCCGGATGTACGCCAGCCGGCCATTGGCTCGCGTCTCCCACACCTGAAATCACTTTTCCGGCGCATAAGACCACCTTCACCCCGCCGGCGACAGCTACCCCCTCTCTCCTTCCTCCGACTGCAACGCCCTCACCGGCGCCCCTTAACCTGTCCAACCCGCGCACCCAGGTGCTGGCCGCCGGCCTGCCTGATCCCGATGACCTGGCGCTTGCGCCGGATGGCTCAATCTACATTTCCACCATCGGCGACGGCAGCGTGCGCCGCTACACCCCTGCGGGGGAGCTGGAAACCGTCCTGACCGGCCTGTCTGTGCCGGAAGGCATGCTCTTTCTGCCGGATGGCTCGCTGCTGATCGCCGAGCAGGGCCAGAACCGCCTGGTGCGTTACGACCTGACCGCCAAAACCGCGGCCACCTTCTTCGAGCTGGCCAATCATAGCGGCCAGGAGGGAGTGGACGGCATCGCCTTAGACAGCCACGATCCCGCTTCCACCAGCCTGATCATCCCCGACAGCCCCAACGGGCGGGTGCTGCGCCTCAGCCTGGACGGTAAAGGGGTAGCCACCATCGCCCGCGGCCTGGTGCGACCTACCGGCGCGTGGGTCGAGCCGGGCGGCGCCATCCTTCTGGCCGATGAGTTCGGCGACGCCCTCCTGCGCCTGGGGCCGGACGGCGGGCTCGAGAAGCTGGCCGAGCTGCCCCAACCGGACGACGTGGTCGAGGACGGCGCCGGGAACATTTTTGCCTGCACCCTGGTGGACGGGGCCGTTTACGTCATACCCGCCGGATCAAACAAGGCTCACATTTTGGCTGCTGGATTTAACCAGCCCCAGGGATTGATCGTAACCGCGGATGGGAATTTGGTGGTTACCGATAGCGGCCACGGCCGCCTGGTCAGGGTTTTGATCCATCCCTGAAGGGCTTTCATGGCGGAGTTTGGCTTCACGCTGTATAATCCAATCAAACTTAGTGGTGCCCTGATCGGTAGGCCAGGCGTGATGGTCCAATCGAAAGAAGGATTTCGATGTCCAGCCAAATGAAGCGCACTGAGATTTCTATATTGCTGGCGGCAGCCATCCTCCTGCTATCCTCCTGCCAGCCCGCCGCCGAAGGGATACCGCCGACCGCGCCGCCGCTCTCCAGCCCAACCACGCCGCCCGAGACAGCCGTCCCGACGTTCACACCTACCCCCGCCATCACCCCAACCCCGACCTTCGTGCCTCCCACCCCGCGCGAGGCCCCGCTCGAACTCCCTGCGGGTGTTACCCTGGAGGAATACGCGCTTGCCGGCCCGCCCGATGGCGAGACCCGCTCGTTTCAGCCCGTTCAGGGGGCGCAGGACGACGTCCTGCTCCGCCGCGCCGTCGAGCGCGATTACCGCAACCAGTACGTCGCCGCCGCCAACCGGACGCTCGCGCCCTACGGCTACCGCTTCGAGGCCGCCCAGCCCCCCGGCGACTGGTATCGCCTTTACCATAACGACCAGCTTCTCCTGGAGCAGGTGGTCTACGTTGGACCAGTTTCAGCCGGCACGGAAGATTTCATCCTCACCGTCGAAGCCAGCGACGCCACCTATCTGCTTCACAAGGACGGTCTGATTCCCCGCGATGGGACCCGGGATGTGCAGTATGGCGATTACGCCGCCTATCTGGGCGCGGACCTGATCACCGCCAAAGAGACCTATACGGGCAGCGGCGAGGCCATGTCTGGCAGCGCTGCCGTTTACCGTGATGGCGCGAAGATCTTTTCCATCTCCACCGGGCAGCCCTCCCCCTCCCCCGACCTGTACGGCCTGTGGACCTACGACGGCCATTGGGCCATCGAGGTGAAGGGCCAAGTGATCGTGGATGGTCAGCCGCTGAATGCTGCGAAGGGTTACCAGGAAAGCTTCGGCTTCCAGCTCGTGCATGGCGCGCCGTTCTACTTCTTCCAGAAGAATGGCAGGATCGGCGCGGTCTACGCCGGCCAGCCTATCGCCCTCGACTATGACGAGCTCCCCCATTACGGCTGCTGCGCCGCTGGCGGGCTTAATCCCGGGCACGCCGAGAACATGCTGTGGTTCTTCGCCCGGCGCGGCGGCGTCTGGTATTACGTCGAACTCGGGGTTTATTCCTGATCTCGGGTGGATTAGCCGGTCATTACAGCATCTCGCAGGTGAATTTCGTTAATCAGCGGCTTCAATAATTCCTGGTCAGCCGTGCATAGTACCGGTAGCGATCCCCACGGTACAGAATCTTCACGTACTCCACCGCGCGACGGTCCTGGGAATACAGCACCCGCTCGCTCAGCAGCAGCGGGCTGCCCTCGCTGACGTGCAGCAGTGCCGCCTCGCGCGGCGAGGCCACCGTCACCTCCAGGGTCTCGTCCGCTTCGGTGGGAATAATATGGAACTTCTCCTGGAGGATGGCGTACAGCGAGCCGCGCTGCTCGAGCTCCTCACGGCGGATTTCCTGTCCGGGTTCGAGCGCCAGGTAGGAGGTTTGCAGGCCGATGGGCTGCCCGTCCCCCAGGCGCACGCGTTCGATCATCAGCACCGTACCGCCGCTGGACGGCAGGTCGAGCTTTTCGGCCACCTTTTTAGGCGCCGGGATAGTGGCGAAGTCCAGGATGATCTGTCCCGGCTTCAATCCCCGCCGCAGCATATCCTCGGAAAAGCTGGTCAGCTCCAGGAAGCCCTTCTGGAGTTTTTGCGGCGAGACGAACGTGCCGCGCCCGTGCTCGCGGTACAGATAGCCCTGGCGGATGAGCAGCTCGATAGCCTGGCGGATGGTTGGGCGACTGACGCCGTAAAGCTGCTCGAGCTGGCGTTCGGAAGGGATCGGCTGGCGGGCGGCCCAGGCGCCGTCTTCTATCTTCTGGCGCAGGATGCTGGCCAGCTGATAGTACTTGGGTACCGCATCGAACGGGTCGATGATTCTTGACATTTCGCCCCTGGCATGGTATGATCTAAACGAATGATGTCATGTGGTCATTACCAGTTAAATTATCCCTCATTCGACCGCTTCCGTCAAGTGCCAGCCCACGTCTGACCCATGGCTTCTCTCTCGGACCAGGAACTTCAACAAATCATTCAACGCGTCCTACAGCGCATGCAGGGCGGTGAGACGCTTCCGCCCGCGCCCGTCCCGCCATCCCCCGCCCCTGCGAACCCGGCTCCTCAAATCGCGGAGTCACTGCCCCCGGGCTCTCGGCGGGTGGTGGCGGTCGGCGCCGACCATGGCGGTTTCCTCCTGAAAGAGGCCATCAAGCCTTATCTGGAGGAGCTCGGTTACGCGGTGACCGACTGCGGCACCCACAGCAAGGATGCGGTCGACTACCCCGATTTTGCCCACGCCGTGGCGCGTCTCGTCGCCAATGGGGAGGCCTGGCGCGGCATCGTCGTGGATGGGGCGGGCATCGGCTCCTGCATGGTCGCCAACAAAGTGCCCGGCGTGCGCGCCGCCCTGTGTTACGACCTCTCCACGGCCATGAACAGCCGCGAGCACAACGACGCCAACGTCCTCACCCTCGGCGCCGGGCTGATCGGCGAGAACCTGGCCAAACAGATCGTCAAAGCCTGGCTGTCCACCGAGTTTGGCGGCGGTCGCCACGCCCGTCGGGTGGACAAAATAAAAGCGGTCGAGAAGCAATATCTGAAATCGTGAGCGCAGCTATGTCCGCTGACCCAAAAACCATTGAGACGCTTGTGGAAGTGATCGCCCGTGAAGTCCTGCTGGCTTATGCCGGCCAGGACATGCGTCTGGATGCCTCGCCGGGTTCTTTCTGTCGATTCGAGTGCGCCGAAGGGCTGTGCGTCAAGACCTGCTTCGATAACGTTGGCCAGGTGATCAGCGCCGGCGCAGAACGCATCAGCTCAACACTGGGCATGATCCCCAGGGACGCCAGCCTGGCCAAGCTGATCGATCATACTCTGCTCAAACCCGAAGCCACCCCCTCTCAAATCCGCAAGCTGTGCGAGGAGGCTCGCCAATACGGCTTTGCTTCGGTGTGCGTCAATCCGGCCAATGTCAGGCTGTGCGCCGAGTTGCTGCGCGGATCTCCCGTCAAGGTCTGCTCGGTGGTAGGTTTTCCTTTAGGCGCCACCCTGCCTGAGGTCAAAGTTTTCGAAACCCAGCGGGTGATCGAGCTGGGCGCCACCGAAGTGGACATGGTCATCAACATCGGCGCCCTGAAAGGCGGCGACAGTGAACTGGTCGCACGCGACATTCGCGGCGTGGTTCAGACGGCCCACGCAGCAGGCGCCCTGGTGAAGGTGATCATCGAGACCGCCTTGCTCACAGATGAAGAAAAGGTGATCGCCTGTCTGCTGGCCAAGGAGGCCGGCGCGGACTTCGTCAAAACCTCCACCGGTTTCTCCACCGGCGGCGCAACCGTGGCCGATGTGGCCCTGATGCGCCGGGTGGTCGGGCCTTCTGTAGGGGTGAAGGCGGCCGGAGGAATTCACACCCGCGAAGACGCCGAGAGCATGGTGCGCGCTGGCGCCACACGCATCGGTGCCAGCGCGGGAGTGCGCATCGTCCAGGGCGGAGACGGCGCTGCAAAGGCCGCCGCGACGCCAGCGGTCACCGCCGCGCCGTCTCCCGCCAGGGCATATTGATCGCCGTCAAGGAGGGCTCATGCTGATTGCCCGCGTGATCGGCACGACCGTTTCGACGGTCAAAGACGAAAAGTTGATGGGCCGCAAGCTGCTCATCGTCCGCCAGACGGACGAGCGCGGCAACCCGGTGGGCAAGCCGTACGTGGCGGTGGACACCGTCGACGCCGGGGTGGGTGATCTGGTGCTGACCGCTGCCGGCTCCAGCGCCCGCCAGACAGCGCTCACCAAGGATTCACCCGTGGATGCGGTCATCATGGCCATGATCGACTCGCTGGAAGTCGACGGCGAAGTCGTCTTCCGCAAGTCTTGAGCGGATGCGATCGGTGGCGACCATGGACAAAGACCTGGCATCCATTCAAGAGGCGCGAGAGCTGGCGGCCGCAGCTTACGAGGCTCAACGCGTGTGGGCCAAGGCGTCCCAGGAACAGGTGGACCGCGTGTGTGCCGCGATGGCCGAGGCGGCCTACCAGGCCTCCGAGCGGCTCGGACGCCTGGCCGCCGAGGAGACCGGCTACGGCGTCCCGGCGCATAAAAAGCTGAAAAACGAGTTTGGCTCGCGCATCTTATGGGAGAGCATCAAGGACATCAAAACCGTCGGCGTCATCGGGTATGACGCGGCCAAACGCATCTACGAGATCGCCTGGCCCATGGGCGTGGTGGCTGCGCTGACTCCCAGCACCAATCCGACCTCCACGGCCATGTACAAGATCCTTATCGCGGTCAAGGCGCGCAATGGGATCGTCGTTGCCCCCCACCCCTCGGCTGTGCGCTGCTCCTATGAGACGGCTCAGCTCATGGCTCAGGCCGCCGAAAGCGCCGGAGCGCCGCGTGGGCTGATCGGCTGCATGCAAAACATCTCCCTGCCCGGCACCCAGGAGCTGATGAACCATCGCCGCACCGCCCTGATCCTGGCCACTGGCGGCTCGGCCATGGTCAAAGCCGCCCACTCGGTCGGCAAGCCGGCTTATGGCGTCGGTCCGGGCAATGTACCGGTATACGTGGATCGCAGCGCCGATCTCGAGAAGGCCGCCCGCTATATCGTATCCAGCAAATCGTTCGATTATTCCACCATCTGCTCGACCGAACAGGCGGTCATCGCCGACCGGCCGATCGCCGCCCAACTGGCCACCCTCATGCAGGCCGAGGGCGCCTACTTCACCAACGAGGCCCAGACCGAAGCCCTGCGCCGCCTTTTGTTCCATCCAGACGGCAGCATCAATACCGCTACGGTAGGCAAATCTCCCCAGTTTCTGGCTGCCATGGCTGGCTTCAGCGTGCCCGAAAGCGCGCGCATTCTGGTCGCACGCCTTGGCCAGGTCGGGCGGGAAGAACCCCTCTCGCGCGAGAAACTCACCACCGTACTGGGCTGGTACGAGGCCGATGGCTGGGAGGCGGGGTGCGAGCGCTGCATCGAGCTGATCCAGTTCGGCGGGCGCGGTCACACGCAGATCATCCACGCCACCGATGAGAAGGTCATCATGGCCTTCGGTCTGGAGAAACCCGTCTTCCGCATCCTGGTCAACACCCCTGGCACCCTGGGCGCCATTGGATTGACCACCGGCCTGTGGCCTTCCATGACGCTGGGTGCGGGCGGCATCGGCGGCTCGATCACCGGTGACAATATAACCGTGCACCACCTCTTCAACGTCAAACGCCTGGCCTGGGAGCTGGTGCCGCCGCCGGAAATCATTTTTCAGCCGGTGGATCACGCCCCGGCCGGCCCTTCCCCCGGGGACATCGAACGCGTGGTTCAAGAAGTGATCGGCGAAATTTTACGCCTGCGCTGATATAGGACCCGAAATCGTCATCAACCTTTTTCAGAAGAAAGGAAACCCGTGAAATGGCTCTAGACACCGCATTGATCGCTCTGGGAATGGTGGAAACCCGCGGCCTGGTCGGCGCGATCGAAGCCGCCGATGCCATGGTCAAAGCCGCCAACGTCGTGCTGATCGGTTCCGAGTACGTTGGCGGTGGGTATGTGACCGTGATGGTGCGCGGCGACGTCGGCGCAGTCAAAGCCGCCACCGATGCCGGCGCTGCGGCCGCCAAGCGCGTGGGCGAGCTGGTCTCCGTGCATGTCATCCCACGGCCGCACTCCGACGTGGAGATGATCCTGCCCAAGAGCACCAAAGGCAGCTTCGGCGGGCGGGCGGCGGGCAAAGAATAACCCCGCGGGGTCATCGAGGTGCAGCCGCAAGCCGCGACTCCTCGCCCCGCACCCCTGGACGACTACCTGGCCTCCGCCGAGGCGGTCATCCGGCTCAGCCCGGACGGCGCCGCGCCCCTGGAGAGGCCCCCAGCCGGTCCCCTGCACGTGGGTGTGGATCTGGGAACCGCCTACCTGGTGCTGGTCGCTCTGGATGGCGACCTACGACCGCTGGCCGGCGAGTATCAATTCGCCCAGGTGGTGCGCGATGGCCTGGTGGTGGATTTCATCGGCGCCATCGATCGTCTGCGCGCCATGAAGGCCCGCCTGGAAGAGCGCCTGGGCGTCGCCCTGGACCATGCTGCCAGCGGCTATCCACCGGGCGTGCCGCCGGTCGAGGTGCGCGCCACCGCCAACGTGGTCGAGGCAGCCGGATTCCGCTGCTCGGGCCTGGTGGACGAGCCCACCGCTGCCAACCATGTTTTGAACATCCATGATGGGGCCATCGTTGACGTTGGCGGCGGCACGACCGGCATCGCCGTGGTGAAGGACGGTCGGGTGGTGTACACCGCTGATGAGCCGACCGGCGGAACGCACTTCTCGCTGGTCATCGCCGGCGCATTGGACCTGAGCTTCGAACAGGCCGAGGAGTTGAAGGTGAAACCTTCCGAGCAGGCGCGCCTCTATCCGCTCGTCCGCCCAGTGATGGAGAAAGTGGGCAGCATCGTCGCCCGTCACGTGGCCGGTCAGGGTGTGCAGCAGATCACCCTGGTGGGCGGCGCGGCTGCTTTTCCGGGCATGGCCGCCGTGATCCAGGAGGTCACCGGCATCCCAACCCGGAGCCCCGCGCGGCCGTTGTTCGTCACCCCGCTGGGTATTGCCATGGCCGATGCATAGACCCGCCACAGGGAGAGGCTGAATGGCCGAAAATTTTTCCTTACGCTGTTACGCTTTCCTCGACCGCATGCAGGCCCAGTACGCCGCCTTCGTAGGCACGATCACACAAGGAGATTTGCCTGTCGAGGGTATGGCCGCCCTGTACGTTGAGATGTCGCCGGGCAACGAGGTCTTCCGCGTGGTCGATATCGCCGTGAAGGCCACCGAATCCAAACCCGGCGCGCAGATCGTCGAACGGGAGTTCGGCATGTTCGAGGTACACTCGCTCAACCAGGCGGCGGTCATCGAGGCAGGACGGGTGGTGCTCGATCGCCTCGGTTTGAAGATCGAGGACCGTATCAAGCCTCAGATCGCCTCGATCCAGGTCATCACCCGCGTGGACCCCTACCAGGCTCAGCTCCTCAACCGCTTCCGGCGCGGGAGCATGCTGGTGCCCGGCGAAACCATGCTGGTGCTGGAATGCGCCCCTGCCGCCTACATCAACTATGCCTGCAACGAAGCCGAGAAGAAAGCCAACATCAAGATCGTGCACGTTTCCTCTGTTGGGCGCTTCGGACGCATGTGGCTCTCCGGCTCAGAGGCAGAGATCATCACTGCGCGCAACGCCGCAGTGCAGGCTCTGGAGAGCCTGGAGGGCATCGAAGGGGCGTGATTCCACGATGGAGCAGCCTATGCCAAAGACATTTTTAACCGAACGAGATATCGAGGACATGGTGCGCCAGGGGACGATGTCTTTGCTGTTGAGCGACGACCTGGTGCTGACCGATCTGGCCTATGAGAAGGCCAAGCGGCTGGGTGTGCAGCTCCTCAACCAGCACGACAAGCCGCCCGCCGCACCGGTGCGCCCATACATCGCCAAAGAAGTTAGCGGTGGGGAAACGGGCGCCTCCGCCGCCATCCCGGCCACCCCGCCCTCGCGCGACGCAGCCCTCAAGCAGCGCGTGCGTGAAGCGGTGCTTGCCCGTCTGGGCACCCAGGTGGACTCCGCGTTGCTCGACACGATCATCGAGCGCGTATTGAGCCATATCGGAGCGAAGTAGGCAGAAATGCTTTTCGGACGCGTCCATGGGACGGCCATTTGCACCATCAAGTACCCTGGCCTGGAAGGGGTGAAGTTGCTCGTGGTGCAGCCGCTCAATAAGCGCATGGAGCCACAAGGCGCGCTCCAGGTGGCCGCCGACGTCGTCCAGGCTGGTCCCGGCGATCTGTGCGTGATGGTGCGCGCCCGCGAGGCTTCTCTGGCTCTGCCGGAGGTCAAGTTCGTGCCGGTGGACCTGGCGTTGGTGGGCATCGTCGATGAGCTTGAGGTGCGCCCCGACGGAGAGTTCGATTTTACCCTCAAGCGCGGCTGGACGCACTACACCTGATTCTGAATGATGATTCATCCCGGGTGCAGGCTTCGAAAGGGGATTCACTTCTTATGATGCTTGGGAAAGTGGTCGGCACGGTGGTAACCACCATCAGCCATCCGCATTACAAAAATCGCCGCCTGCTGGTGGTGCAACCCCTCGCTTTACCAGGCGACCCGCTCGAGGAGGATTTCATCGCCCTGGATAACACCCACGCGGGCATTGGCGATACCGTGCTGGTCAACCGCGAGGGCAACGGCGCCCGCCAGGTATTGAAGAACCCCGATGCTTGCGTGATCTCGGTCATCGTCGGCATCGTGGATTCGCTATTCATCGAGGATATTTAATCAGGATATCGAATATTCCATCCGCGTTGTGCGCGCGGCGCATCTGCGGCTGCATGCTTGAAAAGGAATAAGACCATTCCCGGCAGCCCGGACATCTCTATCTGGTTGCATCCCTAAGTCGTCCCGCAAATTCAATCGAGACAACAGCATTCCAGTTCCATCCTATACTGGCCGGCAGTATTTCTTAATGCCTGGACAAGGCGCTGTGCATATCCTGCACGACCTGCACCATGCAGGCAAACCTGGAAATACGCAGGTGGTTCACGCTCGTAATAAAATCATCGCCATAAGAAACCTCACATACCCGCATTGTCTGGCAGGGATTGATCATTTTAGAAGGCAGCCATTACAATGCCTCATCGCTGATTAAGAGAAATGCTATATAATATAAATAAGGGAGGAATCAGCGCCGCAGTGGATCGCGCTGACTGAGGGGGTGGATGGTTAGGAGGTGGTGGATGATCAACCTGTATGTATCTTTATTGGTTGCTTACCTTCTCGGCTCGATCCCTTTCGCTGTTTTGATTACCCGTTATCGCACTGGACTTGATCTGCGCGCCCTGGGCGACGGCAACCTTGGCGCAAAAAACGTTTACCTCTCCGTCGGCCACCGCGAGGGCCTGGTTGTGGGTGTGCTCGACATTGGCAAAGGCGCCGCGGCCGTGCTTTTCTCCCAGGCGCTCGACGTCAGTTTGGCCGGACAGCTCGGCGTGGGCCTGGCTGTGGTCATGGGCCACAACTGGTCCATCTTCCTGCATTTCGATGGCGGACAGGGCATGGCGGCTACCGTGGGCGTCTTCCTGGCCCTGATCCCCGTGGTAACCCTCATCTCCATCGGACTGATCGCGGTGACGCTGTGGATGACCCGCAACTGGGACGTGGCCTGCGCCATCGGGCTGGCCTGGATCCCCCTGGCTTCCTGGCTCATCTTTGCCCGCGCTGAGCTGGCCTGGTATGCGGTGGGCATGCTGCCCCTCATCCTGGTACGCAAGATCATCGTGACCGCCGTACGGGAGGCGCAACGCCACCGCATCAAAGGCGCCTGATGGCCGGTAAGCGGGTAATGAGATCGGAATCTGCCGAGGTGATATTCTCGATCAGGGGATGTTATGAAAGCCGCCGGGTGAAGAACCGCCCGGCGGCCCGTTTTAATCCGGTAACCCAACCGCCGCACGCACCTCTTGCATTGTCGCTTCGGCAATGGTGCGGGCGCGCCTGGCTCCATCGCGCAGCACCTCCCACACGTCCTGCGGGTTTTTGCCCAGCTCGGTCCGCTTCGCCCGGAACGGCGCCAGGTGGTCGTTCAGATTCCTGGCGAAAATCTTCTTGCAGTCCACACAACCAATTCCTGCCCGCCGGCACTCGACGTTGATCATCGCCACCTCTTCCGGCGAGGAGAAGATTTTATGCATGGAAAACACGTTGCACACGTCAGGGTTGCCTGGATCGCTGCGGCGGATGCGCGCCGGGTCGGTGACCATCTGCATGACGCGCGCTTGAGTTTCCTCCGGTGTGGCGGCTAATTCGATGTGGTTGTTGAGACTTTTACTCATCTTCTGCTGGCCATCGATGCCAAGCACTTTGGGCGTTTCAGTTGCCTTCATCTGCGGCTCGACCAGCACATTCGTGTGAAAGCGGAAATTGAACGAGCGCACCGTCTCACGTGCAAACTCCAGGTGGGGCGCCTGATCCACACCCACCGGAACCAGGCCAGCCTTGTAAAGTGCGATGTCGGCCGTCATCAGCACAGGATAGCCCACCAGCCCGTAATTGATATTGTGGGGCTGCTGGCGGGCCTTCTCTTTGAAGGTCGGCAAATCGGTCAGTTTGCCCAGGGGGGTGACCATCGAGAGGAGCGTATGCAGTTCGGTCACCTGCGGCACATTCGACTGGACGAAGACGATGCTCTCCTCAGGACGAATACCGGCTGCCAGCCAATCCAGGGCCATCTCGTAGGTATTCGCGCGCAGTTCACTGGTATCTTCCAGCGTGGTGAGCGCGTGCAGGTCCACGATGCAGTAGATGCACTCGTATTCGTCCTGGAGGGCGACGTAATTTTTGATCGCTCCCAGATAATTTCCCAGATGCTGCCGCCCGGTGGGCCGGGCGCCGGAGAACACGCGTCCTTTCTTCACCATTCAGCTCTTACCTCGCAAGAGTTTTTCGATCAGCCCGGCTACCTCGCCTGGTTGGGGGTGGCGATGGCTTTCAATCTTGGAGTAGATCAACTTACCATCCACGCTGACCTCAAAACGCCCCCCGTCCGATGGAATGAGCGTCAGCTCGGCGATGTCGGGCTCGAATTTCTTCAACAATTCGGCCGCCAGACTGGTGGCCCGATCGGTGTACTGTCAAACAGCACAATACTCGATCTGGATTTTGATCGTCACACTTTACTCCACAAAAAACAAATGGTTGAGTTCGAATCATTATATCATGGGCATCAGTTAAGATTTGCGTCCGGCGAGATTTACCGGCTGGATGCGCTATAATTGCCCGCATGGTCGCTATATCCCTGCCGCCGCCCATTTGGGTGGATCGGCCACAGGCGCTGAGGCAAGCCATCGACCGGCTGTCCGTCCAGCCCATTCTCGCGGTGGATACTGAATCCAACAGCCTGTACGCTTACCGCGAACGAGTCTGTCTGATCCAGTTCTCGTTCGCCGAAACCGATTATTTAATCGACCCTCTGGCGCTGACGGATCTTTCGGGGCTGGAAGCCATCTTTGCTGACCCGGCCATCGAAAAGGTGTTCCACGCAGCCGAATACGATCTGATCTGCCTGAAACGCGATTTCGGCTTCCACTTCGCCAATCTGTTCGACACCATGCAGGCGGCGCGCATCCTGGGGCGGCCGGCGATCGGGCTGGGCTCATTGCTCAAGGAGGAGTTCGGCCTGAACATCGATAAACGCTTCCAACGCGCCAATTGGGGCCAGCGCCCGCTCCCCGCCGAGATGCTGTCTTACGCCCGCCTGGACACCCACTACCTGATCGCACTGCGTAACCGTCTGTACGAAGCTCTGGAGGCGCGCGGGCTCTTACCCCTGGCGCAGGAGGACTTCCGTCGCGCCTGTTCTGTCAACGGCAAAGCCGGCAATGGCGAAAGCGACCCGCTGTGGCGCATCAGCGGTACGCAGGAACTCGATCCCCGCCAGATGGCCGTGCTCAACGAGCTGGTTAAATATCGCGAGGAACGCGCTCGCGAGGCCGACCTGCCTCCCTTCAAGGTGCTCGACAATCAAGCACTGCTCGCCATCGCCCGCGCCCTGCCCCGCTCCCGTGAAGAGCTTATCCGCGCTGTGCGGCTGAGCGATCGTCAGCTTCAGCGCCATGGCGATGAACTGCTGGCGGCCGTTCAACGCGGCCTGCGCGCCAACCCGCCCCACCGTCCTCAATCTTCCCCGTACGACGAAGCCCTCGTGGCGCGCATGGAAGCCCTGCGCACCTGGCGGCGCGACAAAGGTCTGGAATGGGGCGTCGAGTCGGACGTGATTCTACCGCGTGACGTGATGCAGGCCATCGCTGAGCGCGGACCGCGCAGCCTGGATGAACTGGCCGCCGTAATGAGCGACCTGCCCTGGCGGCTGGAGCATTTCGGCGCAGAAATATTAAAAGTGCTGCCATAGCTGCGCTGCCCGACATTCTATGCGGACCGTTGGCCGTGGAGCAGCTTGGGCCAGCGTTCTGGAAATCTCCGGCGGTCTCAGGCCGATCCTCATGATCGAATTTTGATGAAGCCCAAATTTCCATGCCCTCGGTCTGAGGAAAAAAGCTCGCCAAAAGCCATGATAGCTTCTCGAAAGGACATCCTCTCATGCACCTCACCTTCCATGGCGCCGCCCGAACCGTGACCGGCTCGCAACACCTTCTGGAAGTCAATGGCCGCCGTATTCTGCTGGATTGCGGCCTCTTTCAGGGGCGGCGGGCCGACACCTACAACATCAACTACAGCCTGCCCTTCGACCCGACTCGCCTTGACGCAGTCATCCTTTCGCACGCCCACATCGACCACAGCGGCAACCTGCCCAATCTGCTGCGCCACGGCTATCGCGGTCCTATATACACCACTCCTGCCAGCGCCGACCTGGCCGATGTGATGTTGCGGGATGCGGGCCACATCCAGGAAGCGGACGTAGAATTCTTAAACAAGAAGCGCCGTAAGCGGGGCGAACCGCTCCTCGACCCTCTGTACACACTTGAAGATGCCGCAAAGGTCGCCGGTCAGTTCGAACGCGTGAATTACGACGAGAGCTTCCACCCTGCGCCGGGCGTCACCGCGCGCCTGGTGGATGCGGGCCATCTCCTGGGATCGGCTGCAATCGTACTGGACGTAGAAGAACCGGGCCGTCCGGCTTTCCGTTTGTGGTTTTCGGGCGACGTTGGCCGCCAGAAGCTGCCTCTCTTGCGCGACCCGGTGCTGCCCGCTGACGCCGACTATCTGATCATGGAGTGCACCTACGGCGACAGGCTGCACGGCGAGCCGCAAGAAGCCTATGCCGAGTTCCGCGATGTGGTGCGCAAGGCTTACCAGCGCGGGGGCAAGGTGATCGTGCCAGCCTTTGCCGTGGGACGCACTCAGGAGCTGGTCTTCTCCCTGCACGAGATGACCAACCGGGGCGAAATCCCCCGCCTGCCGGTGTATGTGGACAGCCCGCTGGCCGTGGAGGCTTCGACCGTTTTCCGCAGGCACCCCGAGTGCTTCGATGAAGAGACCCGCCGCTTCGTAGCCGAGGATCGCCACCCGGCCCTGAATTACGACCTACTTACCTACGTCAGCTCGGTGGAAGAGTCCAAAAAGCTCAACGACCGGCACGATCCGATGGTCATCATCTCGGCTTCGGGCATGGCCGAGACCGGGCGCATCCTTCACCATCTGCGCAACAACATCGAGGACGCGCGCAATATCATCGCCATCGTTTCCTGGCAGGCGCCTTACACGCTGGGACGCCGCCTCGCGGAGGGGGAAAGGCGCGTACGCATCTTCGGAGAAGAGTTCGTCCGCCGGGCTGAGGTCGTCACCATCAACGGCTACTCCGCCCACGCCGACCAGGCCGGATTATTGCGCTACGCCCTGACATCGAAAGATACGATTAAGAAAATCTTCCTGGTACACGGGGAACAGGCGGCGGCCGAGGCGCTGATGGACAAGCTGCGCGAAGCCGGCGCACCGCCGGCAGAATACCCGACCCTGCACGCAGGCGTGGATTTGTGAAGCTGGCTCTGATATAATTGCAGCGCCACGGAGAGGTGCCGGAGTGGACGATCGGGGCGGTCTCGAAAACCGTTGTGGTCCTTGTGGCCACCGTGGGTTCGAATCCCACCCTCTCCGCAGGTCGGAAGATCCTCGTTAGCAGCGTAAGCTGCACATTATCGCCGGCCTCAATCGCTTGGTGATAGTGTAGGTCACATGACTGAGGGCTTGCGACTGGCGTGGTGTATGTTCACATGCCATCCACGCCCGAGATCGCTCAGTTCCAGCTGGGCGATCTCGCTTTTAAGGTGCAGTATCCTCATTGTACATACTCCTCTGCGCCTGTCAAGACATTGTGGGACATCCGCAGCGCGATTTCGACACCGGTACTCATCTGTCCAGTATCTGCTTCTATGTCACAATTGTTCCCATTCGCCTCTACACGCGCTATCCAGAATCGCCTGTCGGCATCCTGTTGCAACCCGTCCAGGATAGAGAAGAGCGGTTCGTAATCCGGTCGGGCTTTCACCCACAGGACGCGTTTGACCGTTACATCCACGCCAACTTCCTGGATCATGATGTGAACAAGATCCTTGCGCTCTTCCTTGGTGGAGTTCTCCCAGGTCTCACGCAAGTCAAGCAAGGTACGCGCTGCCCGATTCAGGGCCGGCTCAGGAACACGCTCCAGCAAAGCCAGTTTTTCCTTCAAGCTGCTGACCTTCTGCCAATATTGGTATTCCTCTCCTTCATACAGTCCACGCTCAAAGTTTTCCCGCATCAGGCGCAACATTCCACGGATCTCTTTACGCTCAGCCTCGGGATCGGCTTGCTCGCTCTGATTATCGAGCATCTGGCGGACAATTGGCTCCCAGTTTTCGGGAAGGTGGATGGATTGGATTAGCTCTGCTACTTGCGCATCGATCAGCTCAGCGCGGACGCTTTGCCCGATGTAAGGACAATCATGATATCCCCGCAGGTGAGATTCTTCCCGGTAATATGTCGGACAATTCTTAGGGGTCTGGATACGCAGCCGTCTGCCACAGTTGGCGCAAACCACCAAGCCCTGGAGCAAGTTTACCCGCACAGTTTTCTTGATGGTTTTCACGGTTGCTCGACGGCCAGCCCGCACAGCCTGGGCACGTTGCCACAACTCCTCACTGATGATTGGCTCGTGTCGACCTTCAGAGATCTGAGGTGGCGTGGAACGAAAACTGACGCCTTTGGGACGCACGGTCATCCCCCGGTA
>DAOTWA010000056.1:0-14676 GCA_034435955.1 Anaerolineaceae bacterium
GAGACAGGTCGGTCTCTATCCGCTGTGGGCGTAAGGGATTTGAGAGGAGCTGCCCCTAGTACGAGAGGACCGGGGTGGACAGACCTCTGGTGTGCCAGTTGTCGTGCCAACGGCATCGCTGGGTAGCCACGTCTGGCAGAGATAACCGCTGAAAGCATCTAAGTGGGAAACTTGCCTCGAGATGAGATCCCTGTTTTCCCGTCAAGGGAGTAAGACCGCAGGTAGACTACCTGCTTGATAGGCGGCCGGTGGAAGTGCAGCAATGCATTGAGCCAAGCCGTACTAATGGTCGAGGGCTGACCCGCGTGATGCGGAGAATTCGGCGCTCTTTCCGCCATTCCGCACGCTTGCATGCTATTCTTTGGACTCTTATTTTCGTCTGAAAGAGTCTCTTGGTGATCTGAGCGACGGGGGTACACCCGGCTACATCCCGAACCCGGTCGTTAAGCCCGTCAGCGCCGATGGTACTTGGAGGGCGACCTCCTGGGAGAGTAGGTCATTGCCAAGAGACTTTTTCATTTCTACAAATTCCTCATAAATCTCAAAAAGGTAGTATAATCAATAACGGTCTGGTGAATGAACCATCCACCAGATCCACATTAAACCTATCGTTAGTTCGCAGAATCGCCCGCACCAGGAGGCCGCGAAAAAATGCTCCCGAGTCCATTACCGGCATACTCACCTCGCCTTTGACTCGGCTGCATCGCGGATGATCAGCCGAGTTTTTATCCCCTCCGCGGCGAGCACTGCGACCTCATCCCTTACATAGAAGGGAGGTGATAAATTTGACCTCAGTCGTGATCCGACCGAATGAATCGCAAGAGCAGTTGCTCAAGCGGTTTCGCAAAAAGGTGGTCAAGAGCGGCGTGCTGAGTACGGTGCGGCGCAAGCGCTGGTTCATCTCTAAAAGCGAGCTGCGGCGTATCGAGAAGAAAAAAGCCATCCGACGGCTCAAGCGCCGCCAGGTCAGCCGCTCAGAGGGTTGATCTCCCGGCGGCGACTTCTGAACCGCTTGGCGCCAATGACAGGAGGTGTGTATGGCGAAAGAAGAGGACAAGATTCAAGTCGATGGCACCATCGTCGAGGCTTTACCAGGGACACAGTTCCGCGTGCGCCTGGATAACGGCCACGAAGTCCTGGCGTATCTCTCCGGTCGCATGCGGAAATACTACATCCGCATCTTGCTGGGCGATCGGGTGCGCGTGGAAATGTCCCCTTACGATCTGACGCGTGGACGCATCGTTTACCGTCAAAAAAAGGCCCACGAAGCAGTCATCGAGGAAGAGTAATCTTTTCCCTTCGCACCTCTGGCTTTATCCTTTTCTTCTCTTCTCAGATTGAAAGAAGTAACCTGCGAGGCATCCCGAATCCTATCTTCGGGATGCTTCTTTTTCCTTCCACAATTGCAGGTAAAATCCAGGGGGGAGGTGAATATGAAGAAGATGAAGATGACAAAATGGCTATGGCTGGCTCTGCTGGCCGCCCAGGCGGTGGCGCTGACTGCCTGCAGCGGCGGGGCAGGGGCTACACCGCAGGCCACCGAAGCCCCGCCCGTCGCCGCGCCGGCCAGTGTTACCGCGGATGGCAAAGTCGTACCGGTCAAGACCGCCAACTTGAGCTTCACTACCAGCGCCAAAGTGGCCGAAGTGCTCGTCACGGAGGGGCAGACAGTCAGGGCTGGCGATGTGATCGCCCGGCTGAGCGGCGCGGATCAGCGCCAGGCCAACGTGGCCGCCGCCGAACTCGAGCTGCTCACCGCCCAGCAGGCCCTCGACCAGCTCAACCAGAACGCCGAGTTGGCCAGGGCCCAGGCGCAGCTTAAGGTGGCCGAGGCCGCCAAGGAGCTGGACAAGGCGAACAAGCGGCGCATCAGCCGCGATTACCACGTGGGCGATCAGGACGCCATCGATTTGGCCTGGGCCGATTACATCCGCGCCCAACACGCCGTCGAGGACATGGAGCGCACCTGGGAGTACTTCAAAAACCGCGATCCCCAGGACGTCAATCGCGCCGAAGTGCTGGCCCAATTGGCCCGCGTACGCCAGACGCGCGATACCGCCCTGGCCAACTACAACTACCTGCGCTCAAAGCCGGACCAGCTCGAGGTGGACGAGGCCGAGGCCCAGCTTCAGCTCGCCAGAGCTGCCCTCGCCTCCGCACAGGCTGAGCTGGAGAAGGTGAAGAACGGCCCAGACCCCGACGCGCTGGCTCTGGCCACCGCGCGCGTCCATAACGCCAGGGCTCAGTTGGCTGCTGCGCGCGCCAGTCTGGACGAACTCAGTTTGGTGGCTCCCTTTGATGGGACGGTGGTCTCCAACCCGTTGAAAGTGGGCGAGCCGGTCAGTCCTGGGGCGCCGGCGGTGATCCTGGCGGACCTGAGTCGGTGGCGTATTGAGACCATCGACCTGACCGAGCTGAATGTGGTGGACCTCAAGGTGGGCGACCGAGTCCAGGTGACCGTCGACGCCCTGCCCGACCTGACGCTGACCGGTTCCATCGCCAGCATCGACCTGCTGGGACAGAACCGCCAGGGCGACATCGTCTACACCGTGCGGGTCGACCTGAATCAGCAGGACCCCCGCCTGATGTGGAACATGACCGCCTCGGTCACGTTCGAAGATTAAATCGGTCGGTTGCACTATTTCGCGGGGCGGCCTGGCTGGGCCGCCCCGTTTCATTTCCAGTAGCCTTCGTGAACCTTCAGTCCCTCTTTCTCAAGCAGGGGGCCGACCACTTCGATGTGTCGGTTGCCGCGCTCGAGCAGCTCGCCGCACGGCATGGCCAGCGTCGGGTTGGCCGGGTTCTGGTCCACGATCATGCGCAGCGTCCATCCGCTGACCGAGAAAACGATCCGTCCGACGGAGCCCCAAAAGATCGCACCGGCGCACATCGGGCACGGCTCGCTGCTAGTGTACAGCGTGGCGGCCTGCAGCACCTCGCGCGGGAAGCGCTGCGAGGCGGCGCGCATCAGGTTGATCTCGGCGTGGCCGGTGCAGTCCTTGGCGGTGACCACCGAGTTGAGCGCCTCGGCCAGCACCTCGCCGTCCGCGCTGACCAGCAGCGCGCCGAACGGGTCGTCGCCGCGTTCCCGTGCCTGGCGCGCCAGGTCGATTGCCTTACGCAGGTAATCCTCATCACTCAGTCGCATGCCCTCCTCCTGTCCTCTCACCGATAATTCAGCGAATAATTTACAATGTTGATCTGATTATACAACATTATGGGCATGGGAACGAAAAACGAAGGCGGCTTTCCGCGTTTCGAAATGAGCTCGCTGTCCTGTAGCGTCCCTAAGCCGCCCGGCGAATCTTACAGCGCCCTGCCCGGGCCAACCCCCGCCCCCTGGCGCCAGGGGATCAGGAAAGCTGGGCTGCCGGCGGCCGTCTCCCGCGCACACGATTCAGGAGAGGCGCTCCGGCCGCGCAGCGCTGCGGTTCCCAGGGACAGGCTACGCTGGTGTACACCTCCCCGCCGAGCGCGATTGCCACCAGCGGGCGGATACGCGGCTTGATCGTCTCGCAACGACCAGACCGACCGTCCGCCGCAGCGGGCATTCGCTAAAGTCTTCTCGTTGGATTGGATCATACGATTTTGCCCCGCCTCGATGGGGCGAATGAACCGGCTGGAAAGAAATCATTACCTAAATCACTTGAATTGATTCTCACTTTGCCCTTATACTAATGCAAAGCCGGCAGCACCGGCGCCGCATTCCTAGCCCTTTCGAATTTCCGTTCGCAATCTTACGCACACTACAACTTAATATTGTCCTACCGCCCGGCGAAGCGCTGCTGGCCGGGCGGCCCCAAGCCTGTTTCGCTTTCGAGGCCGCGCGCAGCCACTGCGGCGGCCAGGTACGTGAACCAATCCATTAAATAAGGGAGGATACGCATGTCGAATGATTTCGACCTGATCATCCGCCGTGCCAGGCTCCGCGGCCGGGGCGAGCGGCTCTTCGACCTGGGCGTGCGCGCTGGCCGGCTGGCGGCCATCGAGGAACACCTCACCGGCGGGGCGGAAGTCGAGCTGGACGCGGCCGGCGGACTGACGACCGAATCCTTTGTCAACCCCCACCTGCACCTGTGCAAAGTCTACACCCTGCAAATGATGGACGAGGAAGCCCTGCGCGATTATCACGGCGCGGACATGGGCAAGGCCATGACTGCCATCGAGCTGGCCGCGCGGGTGAAGGAGAAGTACGACGAGAGCTGGATCATCGTCAATGTGCGCCGGGCGCTGGCCGAGGCGGCCCGCTACGGCTGCACCCATGTGCGCGCGTTCGCCGATGTGGACAGCAAGGCCCGCCTGGAGGGGGTCAAGGCGCTGATCCGCGCGCGCGAAGAATTCCGCGGCTTGGTGGAGGTGCAGGTGGTGGCCTTCGCCCAGGACGGCATGGTGCGCGAGCCGGGCGCGCCCGATCTGATGCGCCAGGCCATGGCCCTCGGCGCGGACGTGGCCGGCGGCATCCCCTGGATCGAGTACACCGAAGCCGACATCCAGGAGCATGTGCGCGCCATCTTCGACCTGGCGGTCGAATTCGACAAGGACGTCTCCATGCTGGTGGACGACGCCGGCGACCCGGGTCTGCGCTCCCTGGAGGCCATGGCGGTCGAGGCCATCCGCCGCGGCTGGACGGGGCGGGCGCTGGCCCATCACGCCCGCGCCATGGCCCTCTACCCCACACCCTACTTCCAGAAAGTGGCCGCCCTGCTCAAGAAGGCCGGCATGGGCGTGGTCAGCGACCCACACACCGGACCGCTGCACGCGCGCGTGCGCGAGCTGCTGGCCGAAGGCGCCCTGGTCTGCCTGGGTCAGGACGACATCTCCGACGCCTATTACCCATACGGGCGCAACAACATGCTCGAGGTGGCCTTCCTGGCGTCGCACCTGCTGTGGATGACCACCGCAGCCGATATGGAGACGCTCTACGACATGGTCACCGTGCGCGCGGCGCAGGCCATGAATGTACGCGATTACGGTCTGAAGATCGGGGCAGAGGCCAACCTGGTGGTGCTGGGCCAGCCGAATGTGCTCGAGGCGCTGCGCTATCACGAGGCGCCGCGCTTCGTGCTCAGCCACGGTAAGCTGGTGGATCAGAATAAGGTAGCGGCGCTGGCAGGGAAGTAGATGACGGACTACCGCATTATCGGTAAATCGCAGCCGAGGGTGGACAGCTACGAGAAAGTCACCGGGCAGGCGCGCTTCGTGGCCGATTTGAACCCGGGCGGTGTGCTGCACGCACGGGTGGTTCGCTCGCCGCATGCCCACGCGCGCATCCTTGGTCTGGACGCCAGCCGCGCGTTGACCGTACCGGGCGTGCGCGCAGTGGTC
This sequence comes from Anaerolineaceae bacterium, assembly GCA_034435955.1. GTDB lineage: Bacteria > Chloroflexota > Anaerolineae > Anaerolineales > Anaerolineaceae > DAOTWA01. The sequence goes on from DAOTWA010000056.1 coordinate 5,326, forward strand.
ACCGGACGGGACTGCCCGCGGCGCATCGGTCACGCCCTGGCCGACCAGTATCCCATCGCCCGCGATCGGGTGCGTTATTGGGGTGAGCCGGTTGCGGTGGTGGTCGCCAGCAGCCTTGAGGCGGCCGACGCGGCTGCCGGGCTGGTGGCGGTGGAGTACCAGCCGCTGCCCCACGTGCTGCATCCGCGCGAGGCCGCCCAACCGGGCGCTCCGCTGCTGCACGAGGAGCTGGGCAATTATGAGCACGACGGGCAGATTCGCCCCGAGCCGGGCAGCAACGTGGCGCACCACTATGTACTCACCCGTGGCGACACGTCAGCCGCTTTCGCCCAATCCGACCTGGTCTTCGAGCAGGAGTACTGGGTGCCGTGGATCGCCCACGTGCAGATCGAGCCGCACGGCGCCACCGCCTTATGGGATGGGGAGACGTTCACCATCCACTCCAGCACCCAATCCCCGTTCTTCGTGCGCGACGCCATCGCGCGCATGTTTCGCATCTCCCCGGGGCGGGTGCGGGTGGTGGCGCCCTACATCGGCGGCGGTTTCGGCGGCAAGTCCGACGTGACCATCGAGCCGCTGATGGCGGTCACCGCTCATGCCGCGCCCGGGCAGCCCATCCAGCTCGTGCTGACGCGCGAGGAGGTATTCTGCGGCACGCTGGAGGGGCGCGGCGCATGGGGGCGCATCAAAATGGGCGTTCGCGCCGACGGCACCCTGCTGGCCGAGGAGGCCGAGCTGTATTTCGGCGCGGGCGGCTACGCCGATTACGCTGTGTGGATCAGCCAGGGCGGCGGCCACAACGCCACCGGTCCTTACGAGATTCCTAATCTGCGCCTGGATTCACGCTGCGTGTACACCAACACACCGCCGACAGGGGCTTATCGAGGCTACGGTCACCCCGAGGTGCACTGGATGGTCGAACGGCATATGGACCAGATCGCCCGCCGCCTGGGGATGGACCCCTTCGAGCTGCGCCGCAAGAACCTGCTCACCCCCGGCAGGGTCAACTCGCTCGGCCAGATCATCAAGCCTTCCAACGGGCGCGCCGACCTGTGTCTCGATGCGGTGCGTCAGGCGCTGCAGCCGCCCTCCGCGCCCGAACCTGAGCCAGGACGCGTGCGTGGTCGGGGCATCGCCTGCTTCATGAAGTCGCCGGTCATGCGCACCAACGCGCAGAGCGGAGCAATCATCCGCTTCAACGAGGACGGCTCGGCTACCGTCTTCACCGGGGCGATCGAGATGGGCCAGGGCGTCAACACCGTGCTGACCCAGATCGCCGCCGAAGCGCTGCGCATGCCGGTCGAGATGGTCAATTATTCACCGCGCGTGGATACGGATTACTCGCCCTACGAGTGGCAGACGGTCGCCAGCCACACCACCTGGGCGGTAGGCAGCGCGGTGCGTCTGGCGGCCGAGGATGCCCTGGCGCAAATCCAGGGTGCGGCGGCGGAGATCTTCGACCTGCCGCCCGAGCAGATCGAGCTGCGCGACGCGCGGGTCTATCCGCGCGGTCGTGAAGACCTGGCCATCCCCTACGCGCGCATCGTCACCGGCTACACGATGCCGGATGGCGCGGCGGTCAACCCGCCGGTGGTCGGGCGCGGCACCTTTGTCCCCAGAGGGCTGACCTTCCCCGACCCACTCACCGGGCAGGGCAACGTGGCGGCGAGCTGGACCTTCGGCTGCCAGGGAGCCGAGGTGGAGGTGGACCTCAATACCGGGCAGGTGACCGTGCTGCGCCTGGTCAGCGCGCAGGATCCGGGCCGGGTGGTCAACCCGGACGCAGCCCGCGGCCAGGTGGAGGGCGCCATGGTTATGGCCCTCGGCGCCGCGCTCATGGAACGGGTCGCTTTCCGCCCCGATGGGAGCATCGCCAACCAGAGCTTCGTGGATTACCGCATCGCCACCAGCGCCGACGTACCGCGCATGCAGGTCATCTTCATCGAGACGGAAGACGCCACCGGGCCTTTCGGCGCGCGCGGGTTGGGCGAACACGGCATCGTGGCCGTGCCCCCCGCCATCGGCAACGCCCTGGCGGATGCGCTCGGGATCGAGTTCACGGAAATCCCCATGACGGCCGAGAAAGTCTATCTGGCCATACAAGACCAACAGGGAGGGAGGTGATCGACTTCAATTGCAGCGCAAAGCGGCCATCCGTTCTTTGCGGAATGGCAATCGATAGAAGCGTCAGATGAGGAGTTGGAGAGCATGAATAAAAAAATTTCGCTTACCCTGATTGTGCTGCTGGCGTTTGCCGTCAGCCTGGCGGCTGGCTGCGCCCCGCAGGCCACCCCCACCCCCGAGGCGCCCGCTGCGGCCGGAAAGCTCAAGGTGTTCGGCGCCTTCGCCACCCCTATCGAGGAGCCCTGGGACGGCGTGATCCATGCCGCGCTGAACAAGGCCAAGGACGCGGGTGAGATCGATTACACCTACACGGAGAACATCGGCTACGCGGGTGACATGGAACGGGTACTCACCGATGTGGCCACCAACCAGAAGCCCGATATCATCTTTGGCGACGCCTTCGGCAACGAGGAGGCTGTGCGCCGCGTGGCAGCCCAGTTCCCCAACATCGCCTTCGTCTTCGGCTCGGGGCTGGGGCCGTCGAACCCCAACCTGTCGGTCTTCGACAACTGGATCCACGAGCCGGCCTACCTGTGCGGCATGCTGGCCGGCGGGCTGACCAAAACCGGGACGATCGGCGTGGTGGGCGGTTACCCTGTGCCGGAGGTCAACCGCCTGGTAAATGCCTTCATCGCCGGGGCTAAGAAACAGAACCCGAACGCCAAAATCCTGGTGACCTTCATCAATAGCTGGTTCGACCCGGCCGCCGCCAAGGAGGCTGCCCTGGCGCAAATCGACAACGGCGCCGACGTGCTCTACGCCGAGCGCTTCGGCGTGATCGAGGCCGCCAAGGAGAAGGGCCTGTGGGCCTTCGGCAACATGAGCGACCAGAACGAACTGGCCCCCGACCTGGTGGTCAGCAGCCCGGTGTGGAACATGAGCCCCACGGTCGAGTATGTGATCAACCAGGTTAAGGGCGGCACATACACGGCCCTCGATTTGAAGGACTTCAGCATGGCGGCCAAGGGCGGCGCGTCGCTGGCGCCCTTCCACGGCACCGAGAGCAAGCTGCCGGCCGATCTGGTCAAGGCGGTCAGAGACGCCGAGGCGCAGATTAAATCCGGCTTGCTGCGCGTCGATATCGACGAAGCCCAGCCGGCCGCGGTGAACTGAGTGAGCCTGGCCTCACCTTCCCCCTGCCCTCGTTCAGGCTGACCGCCCGGCCTGCCGGGGAAAACGACCCTCCCTCTCCTTAAGGAGAGGGAGGGTGGGAAGGGCGGGGCTTATTCTGGCCATCCGCGTATAGAAAAACAATTCTTAAAGGTCATTGCATGCACGCGATCGAATTGCGCGGTATCTGCAAGAGCTTCGGGCCGGTGCTGGCCAATCAATCCATCGACTTCACCCTCGAGCAGGGTGAGATCCACGCGCTGCTGGGTGAAAATGGCGCTGGTAAGACCACCCTGATGCGCATCCTCTATGGCCTGTACACCGCCGATGCCGGCCGCATCTTCGTCGAAGGACAGGAGGTGCACATCCGTTCCCCAAAAGATGCCATCCGCTGCGGCATCGGTATGGTCACCCAGCATTTCACCCTGGTGCCGACCCTCAGCGTGGCTGAGAACGTGGTGTTGGGGTACATAGGCGGCTTCCGTGTTGAACCGCGCGCCTGCGAGAAGGACGTGGCGTCCGCTGCCGCGCGCTTCGGCATGGAGGTCAACCCGGGCGCGCTGGTGCGCCACCTTTCGGTTGGCGAGCGCCAGCGGGTAGAGATCCTCAAGTCGCTCTACCGCAATGCCCGCGTGCTCATCCTCGACGAGCCCACCGCTGTGCTGGTGCCCCAGGAGGTGGATGTGCTCTTCGCCACCCTCCAGCGCCTGCGCCAGGAAGGTATGTCGCTGGTCTTCATCAGCCATAAACTCAACGAGGTCATGGCCATCTGCGATCGCATCACGGTGCTGCGCAACGGCCGCGTGGTGGGCACGGTGGACAAGGACAGCACCAGCCAGTCTGAACTCGCCCGAATGATGGTCGGCCGCGAGACCTTCGGGATAGCCCGCCAGGGGGAAAAGGAGACCGGCGAAGCCCTTCTGCGCATCGAGCAGCTTTCGGCGGTGGATACCAAAGGCCTGCCCGCCCTGCGCCAGGTCAACCTGGAGGTGCATGCTGGCGAGATTCTCGGCATCGCCGGCGTTTCCGGCAACGGTCAGGCGGAGCTGTCGCAGGTGCTTTCCGGCCTGCTGAAGCCGACCGGGGGGCGCATCCTGGTGGCTGGGGAAGACCTGACCGGCGCGCCGCCCGCCCGCTTCACCGCTGCCCGCGTCGGGCGCATCCCCGAGGACCGCCACTCCGGCATGGTTGGCGAACTCAGTGTGGCCGAGAACCTGGCTCTCGAGAACTTGGACCACTTTGTGCGCTCGGGCATGCTCGACCGTAAGGCCATCCAGGAGAACGCCGAACGCCTGATACGCGAGTACCAGATCAAGGCTGCGCCCGGCGACCGCATGCGCACCCTCTCCGGCGGCAATATGCAGAAAGCCCTACTGGCGCGCGCGCTGGCTAACAACCCGCGCGTGGTCGTCGCCGCTCAGCCGACGCGCGGACTGGATGTAGGCGCCACCGAATATGTGCGTGCCAGGCTGCTCGAACAGCGTGACGCCGGGGCGGCCGTCCTCCTCATTTCTGAGGACCTGGACGAGGTGGTGGCCCTCTCCGACCGCATCGCTGTGATCTACGAAGGGCGCATCATGGGCGTACTTCCCGCCCGCCAGGCCAGCCTCGAGCAGCTCGGCCTGATGATGTCTGGCGCGCTGGAGGTGCCCTATGCTTAGATTGCGCGTCGAACGCCGCCCGGCCCCGCTGTGGATGCGCCCGGCTGCGCCGATCATCGCCGTGGTCATCACTTTCCTGCTCACCGCCATCCTGGTCGTGCTGGCGCGGGCAAACCCCTTCCAGGCCTATTATTATTTCCTGCTCAAACCACTCTCCAATCAGGTGAGCGCCATCGAGGTGCTGGTCAAGTCCACCCCCTTGCTGTTGACCGGCGCATCGGTCACCTTCGCTTTCGCCGCCGGCTACTGGAACATCGGCGCGGAGGGGCAGCTCCTGGCGGGCGCCATCGCTGCCGCCGGACTGGGCATGGTCCTCAAGGATGTGCCTCCTGGTCTGGCCCTGCCGTTGATGATCTTGGGCGGCTTCACTGCGGGTCTGCTGTGGGCGCTGATCCCCGCCCTGCTCAAAGTGCGCCTGGCAGTCGACGAGGTGGTTACCACCCTCCTGATGAACACCGTCATCCTCTTCCTGATCAGCTTCCTGCTCAACGGTGTCTGGCGCGACCCGGTCTCCGGCTGGCCGCAATCGCCGACCATCGCCGCCAGCACCATGTTCCCCAAGCTGATCCCCCGTTCGCGCCTGCATCTGGGCTTCCTGATCGCCTGGGCCTCGATCGGCGCCATCTGGCTGATCCTCAGGCGCACCCCACTGGGGTTGCGTATGCGCGCGGTCGGGCAGGGGCGAGAAGCGGCGCGCTTCGCCGGCGTGAATGTCGAGCGCACCATGCTGACCGCCGCGCTGGTCAGCGGCGGCATCGCCGGCCTGGCGGGGGTGGGTGAGGTGGCCGGCATCCACTTCCATCTGATCGAGGCGCTTTCCGCTGGATATGGCTACACCGGCATCATCGTCGCTACCCTGGGCGGGCTGAACCCACTGGGCGTCAGCCTGGCTGCCCTGTTCATCGGTCTGATCGAAACCGGCGCGCAGAACGTCAGCCAGACGCTCAATGTGCCCATCTACCTGGGCAACGTGGTCGAGGCGGCCCTGCTGCTGGTCACCCTGAGCGTGTTGATCCTGCAGAACTACCGCGTCCGGAGGGTGTGATGGAGACCTTTATCGTCGGCTTGATCGCCGCTACCCTGCGGGTGGCCACCCCGCTGATCTTTGGTACGCTGGGTGAGCTGCTGTGTGAGCGCTCGGGCATCCTCAATCTGGGTATCGAGGGCACCATGTTCCTGGGCGCCTTCGTCGGCTTTACTGTCGCTTCGACCAGCGGATCGCTGTGGCTGGGCTTCCTGGCGGCCGTGCTGTCCGGCGTGCTGACCGGCCTGCTGATGGCTCTCCTGACCGTCAATTTGGGGCTGAACCAGCACGTCTCCGGCCTGGGCATCACCCTGCTGATGACCGGCCTGTCGCTGTTCTCCTTCCGCCTGGTGTTCGGCGAGCGCAGCATCCAGCCTTCGATCGAACCGTTCCCCAAGCTGGCCCCGCTGGGGAATCTGCCCATCCTCGGACCGATCTTCGAGCAGTACGCGCTGACCTACATCGCCCTGGCGCTCGTCCCGCTCTTCTGGTGGCTGATGTACCGCTCCAATTTCGGCCTGCAGATGCGCGCCGCCGGTGAGAACCCCGAGGCGGCCGACGCCGCCGGGGTGAACGTCTTCCGCGTGCGCACCCTCGCCCTGGCACTCGGCGGCGGGCTGATGGCGGCCGGCGGCGCCTTCCTTTCGGAGGCCCAGCTCGGTTCTTTCATCTTCGGCATCATCTCCGGGCGCGGTTGGGTGTGCATCGCCTTGATCATCTTCGCTAACTGGGAGCCGGCGCGCGTCCTGTGGGGCGCCCTGCTGTTTGGCGGCGTTTTCGCCCTGCAGTTGCGCCTCCAGGCCACCGGATTGAAGCTGCCCTATGAAATCTTCCTGGCCCTCCCCTACCTGGTGACCATCCTCGCCCTGACCCTGGCTGGGCGCAACGTCTCCGCCCCCTCCGCGCTGCTCAAGGCCTATCGGCGGGAGTGACCTCGCCAACCTGGATAAGGCCTTGCCCGCTCCGTCTCTCAGCGCTAGGCAATGGGGGAATCTGCCTTGGCTCAATCCTCCATCGCACTATCGTCTGGCTTGGTCTGGCTTGGCCCACTGACTTCGCCTGGTTGACCCCCGCCGTCCTGCCGAATTTGTGTTGCAGAATAACGGGGATGTTGATCGGCGTTCGCCCAGATCCTTGTAGCTGCGCGCGTGTCCTCAGGTAATCCTCAATCAGGAAAAACACGAAGGAACGAATGACACAAACACAATCTTTGTGGTTCTTATAGGGAAACATGCCCTAATGATCGTATTATGTTATGGGTAAATCATTATTGATTAACAAAACCGAGAAGATACAATGATTAGGACGCATCAATAACCCTTGATCCCGATAATTCGGGAATTTGTTTGTTTTCAGGCGCGCTAAGCTGGATGGCGGATATCCCGCTATTGACTTTACCCAATTTAATTCGCATCTCATCGCGAGAATTTACCAACATGTTGATGGCCTTCGATAGACGACCTTCGACCTCATTTTGCACATCCTTGATTCCAGTCTGCGCTGTCTCTAAATAAGCCATCAATTTTTGTACGTCAATATTTTCCGAAGTCCTCAAGATAGTTTGAAAAGCAAGAAGGAGATAGGGGATAAACATGCTGTAACTGATTACGACCACATTGAACTGGAGAGCCTCCACCTGGATATAAGAGCATAGATCAAATACTGCATCGGGGACAGCCGCTATCCCAAAATTGACGGTAAGATTTGGGTCTAGATACTTCCTGACTTCTTCCGCTTTATTAAGCACCGCTTTTTCGATCTGCTTTTTCAGTTGTTTTTGCTCCTCAACATCATCGGTATTTAAGAATTGTTCCAGTAAATTCGTAGCTGGCCATTTGCTATCGATGGGCAAGATGAGATGATTCGGCAAACGCAGACCAAATTCGACCATTTTATTGCCTATCCTAACGTTGCGCGCCTGCCACTCCGGGGGGAGCCTTGAAAAAACGAGATCGATGATATTCTCGCCGGCTACGCCTTTCGTTTGTGTGCCGGCAATGATCGTCTCAAGCCGTTTCACCGCTTCACTGGTTTGCTGCTCCAATTGCTGGCGAGCTTGCAGGTGGCTATGTAATGCTGCCAAGCTTTCTTGGGTCGAGGCGAGCGTATTTCTAATCGAGGTCGTCGTCTCAAAAACCCCTTGCGTTGTCGAACCGGTCTCGGCCAATTTTGCACCGAATTGGCTGAGGTTTTGGATTAAGTTGCTTTGATCGCGTTCAACAGTAGTTAACCGCTCAGACACACTTCGCAATTCGGATTGAAGAGGGCCAATAGCCTGGATAAATGTTTGAGGGGGGCTAACAGAATCCGATTTTCTTGAGATTAATATGATTTGGAGTATGATGCCAATAAAGATTAATAAAACCAGAAAGATCAGGAGGGGGACAACCATCGTATCCATGGTTCTTCACCGCCTTTCTGTAAGGAATGCATATAACAGATGAGGTTATATGGAAAATATTTGCAATGATCGTGCCAAGAAATGAAACGAACCACAATTTAATTATTGAAGATGTGGAGTAACAAGTTGCGAGGGGGACCTCTATCCAAAACATAATTCAATCCCGGCACAGGCGCAAGGCCGAGACCAACGAGAACGCGATTTGCGCCAGAGCGAAGCCGAAGCCGGGTTTCATATCTCGGATGGGCACATCGACCACGACCATCCCACCATTGCGCAGGTTTTGCAGAAATTATTTCATGGTCGAAAGAAAGAAAGTGGATAAGAAATAGTTGATGGTGGTAAGCAAACAGCATATAGAGGACAGCAGAGATAAGAGAATTGAGCGTAGAGATTAGTTTTATGGAATATTATTGCACAAACCCTCATTCGGTTTGGGAAAATTGTTGACAAACTGTAAGGCGATGCATGAGTATCAATTACAAATATCGTGTAAAATCATTGCGGGGGTTTGACTATCTACACGTTCGCCACCCAAGAGGGGGTCCATGACGCTGGACGACCACTCCGAAAGTCAATCCATCGATCTGTTGCTACCCGTGCTGTTCTTCTTCGGACGCCTGATCCTGTTCCTGGGATTGATCCCCAATAATTTCTACGGCTTCGGCGATTTCCCCGCCTTTTTCAAATGGTCCTCGCTGCCTGGATGGCCGTATCTCCATTATTGGGTCGAATTTCCGCCGTTGGTGCCGTTCCTGACCGCCGGGATCAACAAGCTGGCAGGCGGGCAGGAGTTCCTGTTCGATTTCATGTTGCTTGCGCTGGTCTCGCTGGCCGGATCAGGGTGCCTGTATGTCTTCATGCGCATTGCGCGCCGGCTGTACGGGGAGAAGGGAGCGCTGATCCGCACGCTGATGTTCTTCGCGCTGCTGGCCCCGCTGCCTTATACGTGGTGGTATTTCGACCTGATCCCGGTGTTTCTCACGCTCATCGCTTTGGACGCCCTGCTGCTGAGAAAAGAAGCCAGCTCA
>DAOTWA010000057.1:0-52906 GCA_034435955.1 Anaerolineaceae bacterium
CAGCGTGCTTCGTGGCGCCACCGCCCGCGAAACGATGCTCAACCCGTGCGCCAGATTGGCTTGCGAGACGGTCGCTTTCATGGCGTGTCATCCTCCCTGCGTGGAATAAATAAAGTATACAACGAGAGCCACCATTTTGCCAGGAATGCGCGTTCGGTAACATGATCATTTGACTTGACAGGTGGGTAGGGTGACGTTTGCGGGGTTCTGCTTGGCTGGCCGCTCGTCTCGTTCCTCGCCTCACGGCCAGCCGCGCATCCCCCCGCGCCCCCCTCTCTCGGCGTTCCTGGTGGCCATCCCTGCGGCCATCCAGCTGGCCATCCCTGCTTCAGCCGGCCGGTCTGCCTGGTGGCCATCGATTTCAATTAAGTCTGGAACACTCGTAATCGTTGAGGGTAGAGGATTGCGCATCGTTTCCAGGGTAGTTTCCTGGCCTTCACGCTCTTCAATCTTGCTAAAATATTCGCAAGACGATTCAAGGGAGGGATGGAATGAACCGTATCACACTCTTACCCAGCCATCGAAGCAGAAGACGCGGCTTTTCCTTTCAAACCGCCGGCCTACGCCAAATTTATGAGGAGCTCATCCAGGCTGCCGAGGGTGGACAAATAACCGTCCATCTGGATTACCTCTTTGCCGACATCCTTGAAGCCTTCGGATTTAAGCCCTGGTTTGATCTGGATCTGCGCGGGCGGGACGACCAGCCGGGAGGTTTCGATGGAGAAGCCAGCTAAATATATGAGCACTCAAAGGAAAAATTACCTCTGCCGTCTAAGACCGTCTCCCCGTCAGCTGCAAGTCTTAAATCTCATGGTGGCAGGAAAGACCAATAAGCAAATTGCAGCCCAACTCGGGCTCAGTGTGCGCACCATCTTCATGAATCAGCACAATCTAAGAGAACGTCTCCAGGCTGCTACCAATGTGGAGATGGTTTACCTGGCTTGTCTTCTGGGCATCCTGGAAACAGACCTTACAAAACAGACCTTACAAAATTGAAAGGTGAAAGCCGGGTTTGAATTCATGGTAACCACTCGCACACTCGCTGCGCTCGTGTAGCTCGTGGCGCTCCGCCCTCCCCCTTCCCCCCGCCCCAAACCCCACCCCCCAAACCCCCACACCCAGAAAGGTGGGTTGAACATGGGGCGGGGGGTAGGGGGATCAGGGCTCCGGCCGTAGGCCGCCCGCTTGCTGCGCATGCGGGCGCGTTCATCTAACCTGGGGGCTTCGCCCCCACTCCCCCATGATTTAACCTGTGGTGGGTGGATCGTTAGCTGCCTTGCGCCTGGCAGGTAGATCCGCGCTGCGCTCATCGCCCGCCCGCTTGCTGCGCAAGCCGGCGGTCTCGGTATCTATGATGGAACTAGCAATGCCTCAGCCTTCGGCTGAAGCATTGCTAAAAACGATCCGCCCCTCGCGGCAAAGCCGCTCGGGGCTCATCCCCCCCGCCTCGGTCCACCGCCCCCCCAAGGGGGGCTCCCCCTGTTTGCCTTCGCGCTCGGTCGCTTGGCGCTCCCTCGCAAACGCTCAGGCAAACGCCGCACACCGCCCCGGCTCGGTCGGCCTTCGGCCTAAAAAGAGGCGGGCCGCTTCGCGGCCCGCTCTTTTTCCGAGTCGGGGCGCGGGGAGTTGAACCCCGGACCTCTTGCACCCCATGCAAGCGCGCTAGCCGGACTGCGCCACGCCCCGGTTGATGGGATCAATTATAGCCGCTTTTCAATCTTCCTGCAATGGATAGTGAAACCGCAAAACATTCTGCGTCGATCTCTTCAGTGCAGCTTTATGATTGTGTAGGTGCTGTTTTGGTAGATCATGGTAGGGTCAGATGCGGACGAAGGGTTGTCTGGCGGGTGGAAGTCTACGATCAGGTAATCGGCGCCCAGTTCTTGTCCGAGCGTTTGGTATCTGTCTAAACGCTCCGCGACAGAAATCTGAGCATCGTTGATGCTAGCCAACTCATCGTTTGTTCGAGACCATTTTTCAAGGCGGTCAGCGCTGGAATAAACCAGCATCCCGCGATCCTTCCATGAATACACCAGCGGCCGCAACGCCAGATAGCGAATATCCAGCGACCAGGCCATCTTGGGTTCGTTTGCAAAGGTGGTGAAAAACCGTGAATTCGGGGCTGTGCTCTGAACGATCGCTCGAATCAGGCGGCTTTCGTCGCTATCAACCGGACAGATGACATGGCCTGAGCGGAAGCAGTTTAAAGCAGCGCGCATATTTTCGAGCGGTGGATGGAAATTGAACAGCCAGAGGCACACCAGACCCAGACCGATCGCCGACATAGTATATCTGGCTGGATGGAAGATCCGCCTTTCCAGTTCGGCCAGCCCCCAGACGCAAACTATCAGCATCAGCGGGATGAAATAACGGATGCCGCGTATCAGTTCGGTTTCCAGCGGCACGATTCTAAAATAATATTCCACCAAATGTTCGATCCACGGCAGCAGGACCGAGATCGCAAATATGCCTGCCATCCAGGCGATCAGCAAAACAAGTAGATTCTTACCTTTCCCCTTGAGAATTCCCAGCAGGATCAAATTCAGGAGCGCAAAAGGTAGCAGTCCCGACCTAAGCGTGGTCTTCAGGAATGCCATAAAAGCTGCTGGAATGTTGAGCAGATCTGGTGGAAAATAGGTATTTACCACATGGTAGAAGAGATCGTAACTTGGGCCAACTCCTGGGGAACGATTATTGAAGTAGATCCAACCATATGGCAATAGGAACAAAAGGTAGGTCAGGCCCAAGCATGCCAGGAAGATCATCCGTTTTTGGGCATGCCATGATCCAGGCATCAGCGCCCAATAACCCAGCCAAAGAGCTGCCCCCCAGGCAGGAGTGCTGACCGGATGGACAAAGGCCAGCAGCCCGGCCAGAGCCATGATCATCGGCCAACGGCCAGGCCGGTCACGCCATAGCAATACCAGCGCCAGCAGGAAGGGCAAGATCGCCTGGAACCAGAAACGGGTCACTGGTTCCTGAGATATACCCCAGGTTTCCCCGACCGTATTGAGATTAATTGGAGCAGCGGCTGCAAGCGTAAGCATCAGCGCCCAAAATAGGTTCTTGAATAACGCCTTACCAAGCAGGTAAAACCCTAACAGTTGCAGAAAAATCTGAGGGATGATTTGTACTGCGAACCCGAGGCCATAGTTGCCCGTCCAGCGAGCCAGCAGGCTGGTCAGGGGAATGTTCAGGGTCTTGTATATGCCAAAATTTAATGTATCCCCGATCATCTCATCGCCTTTAAACAGCCGCGGAAAATCCTCAGCCGCCGCGAAGCTGGCAAGGTTGGCCGAATCACCGCCCAGGTGAATCAAAGGGTATTCTTGCTGGATGCGAGATAAAAATAGAAAGCCGGCGATCAGTAGAAATGCCGGTATGAGGAGCCATTCTGGTATTGAATTTTGCCAGTTCTTTTCGGACTGTTCTTGAGTTTCTGCTGGCCGATCGAAGGCGATCCATTTACCAAAACTATTCCGCATGGCTGCTTCGAAGTGCGCGTAGCCATTCGTCAGCATCCCCTGAAATTTGGCGTATCCTGGAAGCAGCCAGCCGCCGATGATTACCAGCGCCGCGCCTCCTGCGGCTAGAAAGAATCCCACGCGCATTAATGCATTGGACCAGCTCAATTTTGGCGCCCGTCTCACCACAACCGCGACGAGTTCGATCATCTGGTTTTCGAAAAAGCGGCCGATCAGAATCAAGCCGCAAAGGATCAGTAACACGCCTGCGGCCACTAGAATGTAAGAGGCGATCCTGGCGTGGATCATTTCACGATCCGTTGTGTGCAAAAAGCCTCCATCCTTCCGGGTTTTTGATAGGTGCGTTCATAGTATTTAGTTGATTGAATCAGGTATGAACAAGCTGAATTATATGACTCTTCCCCAGGCGTAAAACGTCGGCACGAACAGGACGCGCTCGCCCCGCTTGCGCGCCGCTTCGTCCTCAGCGCGCCAGTCCATCAATACAGCGGGATCTACCCTTCCGGCCAGGTCGGCTTCGATCGTTCGCCACTCCAACTCCCATGCGACAGTGGAAGCAGATTGTCTTTTCCACTGGCCGCCGAGCAGGCCAGTCTCCACATCCTCCAGACCGGCGCGAACGAACAAGCTGCCCAGTTTGCGGCCCATCTCGGGGTCGGCGCCTTGTTCCCTTAGCGCCTCGGTCTGGAGTCGCCCCAGTTCGATCAATGGGTCGGGATAGTCGATCCGGCCGCCGTAATCTGGTTCGGCCAGTGCCACAACCGCTCCGCCGGAGCGGGTTACGCGCCGCATCTCGGTCAGCACATTGAGTGGATTGCGCGCCCAAAGCAGCAGGAAATGGCAAATGGACAGGTCGAAGGAAGCTGAGTGGAAAGGCAGCCGAGCCGCATTAGCCTGAGCGAAGTGCGTGAGTCGATCATTGCGTGTAGCCATTAATAAATAAGACCGGTCGAGATCAATCCCGTAAATAGTCGCTTTCATCTCCGCATGCAGGCTTGCGGTCAGTGCTCCGGTCCCACATCCCACTTCCAAAACGTGGTTTGCGCCTTCGATGCCGGCACGGGGTAATACGTAACGGCGCAACTCTTGCGTCCAGCGCACCTGTTGGACGAAACGTGCGTGCCAATCAGCGGCGGTCTTCATCCCTGTGGTTTGTTTCTTTCGCGTGCTTTTCTCCAGATCTCTTCCCACGCATCTGTAAGAAAGTTGCCCAGCACCTCATTGATCCCCTGGGCAGGAAGCACATCGCCGTCCGGTTCGACGTACAACCAGGCGATGCCTGCTCCCTGCGGGTGTTCCTGCCCGGTCTCCAGCGAAACCGGATTAATAGAGGTGTAGGGCGTAGGCAGGTCCCATACGAGCGTCATTCCCAGCGTGGCGATAGCATTACGCGCGCCAGCCAGCTCGCTGGCCAGCGCTGGATCGTTGGTCGAGAGGCTGACCGCCTTCACCCCCATTTGGGCCAATTCTTCCAGCAGTGAACGAATCTCGGCCGCGTTCTCCTTTGTGATCGTCAGATGAACGGCCAGGAACAGATCCTCGACCAAGACATCCCGTATGGCGGCCCATGCCTGTTCTTCGGTCGGATTGAAGATGATCATCAGATGGTCCAAGCCGGAGTTGAGCAGTTGATGCAGGTAATCGCGCTCCGCCAGCCGCAGCCCATCGGTGATCAGCCCCGCCACCTGACCGTTGGCCTCGGCATGGGCGATCAGCTCTGGCAGGTCTGGCCGCAGGGTAGGCTCGCCGCCGGTGAAGACGACGTGCGGGATGCCCGCCTTCCAGGCTTTGTCAAGGATCATAAACCATTCATCCATGAGCAGCTCCCGACGCACCCGATCGCTCGGCAGGACGCCAGGTGGGGTGACTTCTGGCAGCCGATATGTAAGAGCGCAATCCAGGCGGTAGGGGGCGGATAGCTCGCTGCTGTACGGCTCGCGGCGTTCGAAATCCAGGTATGCCACCGGATCCACGTCCGGGGTGTGAATCAGGATTTGCAGGCGCTCGACGAAATCCTGGAAATCTTTGTCCGCTTGCTCTGCGGTGACGTGATAGCGCAAGGCGATTTTTCGTCCGACATGTTCGCGCGGCGTGCCGCTGATCAGGTGATAGGCGTACTCGGCTGCGGTCTGATTGAGGTGAAGGACTGTGCTGGCATTGACGATCAGGATCCCACTTCCATCTGGCTCAACGCGCAGGTGCAGACGGTAGGGAAAGGCGGCATTCGATGGCGCTTGATAATGATACGTTCCTGCCGGAATCGGCTCAGCGGATGAAAACAGGTTGCGGATGGCTTGGCGAATACTCGTCATGAGTCCCTCGAATGAGCGAAGAATTGGGTGGCCAGAGAATAGGGCTGCGGGCTTTGCACCTGTCGCGCCAGCGGGCAGCCGCCACCGCACTCCGCCAGCAGAAGACAGTCGTTGCACTTTTCAGGTAGGTTGCGCCGTTCTCGCAGGCTGATGGCCAAATCGTGATTCCAAATCGCCTCCCATGGGTCGTGAAGCAGGTTGCCCATGGGTTGATAATACGATTGGCAGGGGATCACCGCGCCGTCCGGCTCCACGCACATGTTATAGAGGGCGGCGGTGCATCCTTTCACTCCCAGATCGAGCTGCATCGGGTCGAAGTGACAGTATTCGGTGGGTGTGTACCAGATTAAACGCTGGCCGCGAGCTTCGGTCTTGCTGCGCGCCAGGTCCAGCAGGGGCGGCAGGTCCCTCTCAGGGAGACCGCTGCCCACGCTCGCCCCCTTCCCCGAGTAAATCAGCGCGTTCAGACCTATGGTTGGCACGCCCAGCTCGGCCAGAAAGTCGAGCGTCTCGGCCAGAAATGGGCTGTTGTGACGCAGCAGGGTGGTGTTGGTCATTACATACAAATGGGTGTCTAACGCGTTGTGAATGCCCTCTACTGTCTGCTTCCACGATCCGCGTCGGCCGACCATGAAATCGTGGATGTGTTCGTCGTGGGATTCGAGGGTGATCTGCACATGGTCCAGACCCGCATCAATCAGCCGCTGAAGGTAAGCCCGGTCCCTCAGACGCCGACCGTTGGTGTTGAGGCCGGTAATCTGACCGTTCGCTTCGGCGTGAGCGATCAGCTCGGGCAGGTCTTCTCGCAAGGTAGGCTCGCCTCCGGTGAAAACCACGTGGGGAATGCCCAACTCCCATAGCCGGTCTATGATGCTCAGCCAGGCGGAACTTTCGAGTTCGGGATAAGCACGCGGTCTTGCGTTGTAACAATGCGCACAGTCGTTATTGCAGCGGTAGGTGAGCGCGAGGTCCATGCGGTACGGCGCCGAGGGGCGGTCTGAGAAGGGCAAGGTCGTTTCCAGGTTCAGGTCGTGAATCGGACATGCGCCATCCGGGCGGATGAGCTGGTCGAGCTGGCTGTTGATCCGCGCGTAGTCATTGGCAGCCTGATCCGCCGGGACCGCGTAGCGGCGGGTGATGGCGCGCACAGCTTCGGATTGCGGCGTTCCTTCCAGGGATAGATACGTCATGTACGCCGCCGTCGGGTTGAGGTGGTACACACGGCTGGCGTTCACCAGCAAGGTGCCATGCCCGTCTGCGTCCAGGCGCAGGTGCAGGCGAGTTTTTTCACCGGGCCATTCCCGCCGGTAATGGTACAGGCCGGGAGTGGGCTGCGCAGCCCTGCCCAAATGGCAGAGGCGTTCTTTGAAGCTGGAAAAAGCTCCCATCATTTTTGATCCAAGACTACCGCCCTCCGCCGGCGCAGGCACAGGCGCAGCCTGCACAGGCGCAGGCGCATGCGCAGGCACAACCGCCTGCGCGTCCACCCCCGCCCCAACGCGTACTGGTCGTCGAAGGCGGCGGCACCGGGTTGGTTTTATTGGTGATCGCTCCGGTGAAGGCGCCCACATTGCCAAGCACACTGGCTGCGAAATTTTGCACCCCGCCAGCAACCGAGGCGGCGAAATCGGAGCCAGGCAGGCTGGGCAGGTTTATCGTCACATTGCCGCCTGCTCCGCCGGATGGAGCGGCCGGCGCTGACGTGCCCATACTGCCGCGGAAGACCGGGTCATAACGCCCCCACCACATCGGCACGAACACCGGTCCCGACCCAAATACATCGCGTGTACGCCGGTCGTAATCCCTGTCCAATAAAGTCCACTCGAGGTTATCTCCAAACTTCTGGCTTTTGACTTCGGGCGTCTCGGCTTTTTCGACTTCCTCCCAGGCGCGGCGCATGATGTCCTGATAATAAACCACGGTTTCCTTTCGTGAGAAACCTTTCATCTTTTCGGAGACGCTTTTCACCAGATCGATCATCATGTCCTGCAGCGCTGTGCGCCGTTCAGGGCCGTTGGGTTTGCGGAAAGCCGCCAGGAACGCCGTTTCATAATCGTGCAAGTCTGCTGGCAGTGGATCGGCGATCTTCAGTTCGAGCGGATCCTTGCTCGTTACTTCAGCGGCGTTTTTCTTGATCACCCCGAACAGGACCATGGTCAAGATTTTATCCATGGGTTGTTCCATCAGGATGGCTGCTTCTACGGCCGTCAGCCCACGCTTGATGCCGTGCCCCTCGATGGCGATTTTGGGCGGCAGGTACTGCAGTTTGCGTTTGCGGGCGGCGATGGTGGCCGAGTAAATGCTCACTCCGATGATGACCAGAAACAGCAGGCAAAAAGCGAAAGGACAGAGGTCCCCGATGTTGAATGAAATCGAAGGCGGCGGTTTTACGATCGCTCCAGCCGGCACGTATTTGGCCGGAAAGGCCGCTCCAAAGGTGTATTGACTATGACCGTTGGCCTCGCTGCTGTGCCAGGTGTAATAGATGCGACCTTCGCTGTCGAAACCCGATTGAGGCTCAGCCGGCCCAGGCCAGCCTTGCGGGGTATAGTACACTGGCTCATCCGGCGACTGCACACCCGGCGGCAGGTGAATGGTGACGGTCATGTCAGTGGCACCGTGCACATATTGGCTGCCGAAGTAATTGGGGATGAAATTCAGGCTGGCGTAGTTGGGTTTATTCCCCTTGTAGGGATACAGTACATCCCGCACCGTGCCGATGTGGACGTGGAATGTGCCTGTCTGGCCAGGCTGGATCGAGTAAACACCCAGGCCGATTGTTACCCCGTTGTTGGCGTCTTGTAAATATTGTGGATTGGCTTTCTGGATGTCGCTGAGCGCATGCCCGTCGACGTCGGCGCTAACGCTGTTCAGGTCGAAGTTGGGGAAGGGGATGCCCACGTCCACATATTCGATGGCTGGTCCGTTCGGGTCATTGGCGAAGGTGTAGACGTAATCGATCGCGGCTGTCCCATCGGCGTTGTAGTATACGTTCACCACCGCTTTGGGCAAGCTGAAGGAGTAGTTCTGCGCTGCCGCCACGCTGGTCAACAATGCCAGCATCAATAAAACGGCCAGGACAGCAAGGGACCATTTTTTCATCATTCCATTCTCCCTGTAAATGGCTGGGCAAGCAGGAAACCGCTAACCGCTACCCTCCGCGGTTTACCACTTGGGTTCTTCGGTCAACTGGTAAGTCGTATGGCAGTATGGGCAATTCACCACCGGCGCCCCCGCCACCATGGTGATATCTTTAGGAGTCAGCGCCGCGCCGCAGGATCGACACTTGAGCGTATCCATACTGACGTTGCCTGGCAGTTCGATTTTTTGTACGATGGTCGTTCCTTCCCCTTCAGCGGCCGGCCGGCGACGCGAAACAAGCCAGATGATCCCCAGCCCGATGGCCACGCTGATGATCCCCACGATGATCCAGCCTACCTGTCCGTTCGGACTGAAAGCCCCCCAAATGAAGAGTACGCCAAAGAAGATCAAGATAATGGCTACGATGTAACCGATCACTTTTCCAGCACTCATCCCCGCCTCCATAAGTTCATTAAGTAAATCTCGCGCCCTCGGGGTGGATGGCCAAGGGCAGTCAGGTATGTAAGCGCTCCATTTCAAAGAGTTCCTTACGAAATGGTCGCTCCTGGTTGCGAGCTGTTACCCGGCTTTTGAGTCAGTGCGGCCACGCGCTGCATCTCGTTGAACACAGCCAGCTCGTACAACACTCGTGTGACTTCGTCGTGCAGCTCGTCGGATAATTTCGGCTCTAATTCACGCAGTAATGCCGCTACCAGCTCGGCCTGGTTTTGAATTTCCTGCGAGGTGATGATCCCATCGGCGATGGCTTGCTGCCAGCTTTCCAGCCGCTCGACGAAATGATCGAAGAGCACCTGGTTTGATTGTGGATCGAACCATGACTGTCTGCCCACCGCCGCCTCCATGCACCATTCTCCCCACCCATGCCGGGTATGAGAGGATTATACAACAATCCGTCAAAGGCCATTGACGGACAGGCCTTGATTAGCCTTGCAGCCAGTTGATTGCTGTCCATTCCGGTATACGCAGGTTTGCAAATTGCGTGGCTGAATCTGATTCTTTCTCTTCGTTCTTGTAATCCATCTATACGCCACTATATAATAACCATATGGACAAGACCTCTCCTCAAAATCTGGATGAATTGAAGAAGGAACTGGAAGAGCTGCGTCAGGCCATTCGCTACCACGACTACCGTTATCATGTCCTGGACTCTCCAATCATCAGCGATTACGAATACGACCGCCTGATGGCCCGCCTGCGCCAGATCGAAGCGGAACACCCCGAATGGATCACTCCCGATTCGCCCACCCAGCGCGCAGGTGGTCCGCCCGCCGAAAAATTCACCAAGGTCCGTCACCCTGCGCCTGTGCTCAGCCTGGCTAACGCTTTCAGCGCCGATGACGTGCGCGATTGGTATCAACGCATTCTGCGCCTGGATGAGCGCGTAGCCCGTTCAAAATTCGTCGTTGAGCCTAAGATTGACGGCCTGACCGTCGTGCTTCACTATCGCAACGGCGCTTTTTCCCTTGGCGCCACCCGCGGGGACGGCGAGGTCGGTGAGGACATTACCGCCAATCTGCGCACCGTGCGCGCTCTTCCCCTGCGAATTCCCGTCCATCCGAATGGGATCCAGGTGCCGCCCTATATCGTCGTGCGTGGCGAGGCATACATCAACAAGAGAGATTTTGAGGAGCTCAATAAACGCCTGGAGGAAGCCGGAGAAAAAACATATCTGAACCCGCGCAATACAGCCGCCGGCTCCCTTCGCCAGTTGGATCCTGGCCTCACCGCCTCGCGGCCCATACGCCTCCTGACTTATCAGATCATCTCCGCCGATGGAGACATACCCACCACGCAATGGGAGACGCTTCAGTATCTGCGTGACCTGGGTTTCCCGGTTACCGAGCATGCCGTCCTGGTGGATGACATCGAAGCTGCCATTGGGGCCTGTCAATCCGCAACACGCTTGCGCGAAAGCCTGCCTTACGAGGCCGATGGCATGGTGATCAAGCTCAACGATTTGCGCTTGCAGGCCGATCTGGGCTACGTCGGTCGCGACCCGCGTGGGCAGATCGCCTATAAATTCCCGGCCCAGGAGGTGACCACACGTCTGATCGACATCGGTGTGAACGTAGGGCGCACCGGCGTGCTGACGCCCTATGCGATCCTCGAGCCGATCGAGATCGGCGGCGTGGTGGTCAGTAAGGCTACCCTGCACAATTTTGACTACATTGCCGAGAAAGATATTCGCATCGGCGATCGTGTGCTCATCAAGCGGGCGGGGGATGTGATCCCCTACGTGATCGGCCCGGTTGTCGATGCGCGCACCGGCAACGAGCACATCTACCAGCCCCCCAAGGTCTGTCCGGCCTGCGGCCAACCGGTGGAGCACTTCCCCGGTGAGGTGGCCTGGTATTGTGTGAATGTAAGCTGCCCGGCTCAGCTCGTGCGCAACGTGGAGCATTTCGTCTCGCGTGGCGCCATGGACGTGGTCGGTCTGGGGATCAAGATCGTTGAGCAGCTCGTCGAATCCGGTCTGGTGCGCGACGTGGCCGACTTGTACACTCTGAGGAAGGAAGATCTTCTCAAACTGGAAGGATTTGCCGAGAAAAAAGCCGATAACCTGCTGGCTTCCATTGAAGCCTCTCGTCGGCAGCCTCTCGCGCGTTTGATCAACGCCCTTGGCATCCGCGGGGTAGGGGAGGTGATGGCGGCTGATCTTGCGGAAGCATTCGCCGATCTGGATGAGCTCTCGCGTGCGAGTGTGGATGACCTGATGCAAATCGAGGGCGTGGGGCCGAACATTGCCCAAAGCATCGTTGACTGGTTCGCCCGGCCAGCAAACCGCCAGGTTCTTGAAAAGCTCAGGAAAGCCGGTGTATGGCCCAGGCGTCAGTTGCGCGCTCCCGGTCCAACCGAACAACCACTGGCCGGCCTTACCTTCGTTATCACTGGCACCTTACCCGGCCTCTCCCGCGAGCAGGCTCGTGAGCTGATCCAGCAGCATGGCGGGAAAGTGACCGACAGCGTCAGCAGAAAGACGGACTATCTGGTTGTGGGGGAAGCGCCCGGATCGAAGTTAGATAAGGCCCGCGAGTTGGGCGTGAAAATTCTCGACGAGGCTGGCCTGAAGCGACTGATTGAGCGTTCCGATTCATGAGCCGGGGCTGCATGCCGCCTTCAGCCTGCCGCAAATTCGCGCCATGACGCCGGTATTGGTGCTCAAACCCGGACGCGAGCGTTCGGTAATCCAACGCCATCCGTGGATATTTTCCGGTGCCGTCGAGCGCATGGAAGGCGATGCCGGCAACGGCGAAACCCTGGCGGTCACCGCTCATGATGGCGGATGGCTGGCATGGGCTGCCTACAGCCCGGCGTCACAAATCCGCGCCCGCATTTGGTCCTGGAAGCCGGACGAACGTATCGATGAGGGATTTTTCCGCGAACGATTGCGGCGCGCCATTGCCTTACGGGACACGGCTATCCCGCCTGGCGAGACCGATGCATATCGCCTGGTGCACGCCGAGTCGGATGGTTTGCCCGGCTTGATCGTGGATCGTTATCAGGATGTTCTGGTGACTCAATTTCTGAGCGCCGGCGCCGAGCGCTGGAAAGAAACGATCATTAACCTGCTCCCCGAGCTGATCGAAACACAGCATATCTACGAGCGTTCGGATGTGGATGTGCGCCGTCTGGAAGGTCTTCCTGAGCGCACCGGCATCTTGCGCGGCGGTCCGCTGCCCCAGCGCCTCATCATCCATGAAAATGACCTCAAATTTGCTGTCGATGTCCTCCACGGCCATAAAACTGGCTTTTATCTGGATCAAAGACCCAATCGCGCTGTGGTGGCGAGATTTTCGCAGGACAAAGAGGTTCTCAATTGCTTTGCTTACACCGGCGGTTTTGCCATTTATGCTCTGGCTGGAGGTGCGCGGTCCGTTGTCTCCATCGATACCTCTGCGGAAGCATTGGAATTGGGCCGCGAGAATATTGCGCTGAATAATTTACCCGCTGACCGGGCTGAGTGGGTGGAGGGCGATGTATTTCACCTGTTGCGCGCTTATCGCGACCGCGGCCGCGAATTCGACATGATCATCCTCGACCCGCCGAAATTTGCTCCCACTGCGGCCCAAGCGCAGCGCGCCGCTCGAGGGTATAAGGATATCAACCTGCTGGCCTTCAAGCTTCTCCGGCCTGGCGGGCTGCTGTTCACCTTTTCCTGCTCGGGGGGCGTTTCCGCCGATCTGTTCCAGAAAATTGTGGCCGGCGCAGCGCTTGACGCCGGCGTTCATGCCCGCATCCTCATGCGCCTCGCTCAAGGCCCCGACCACCCGGTGGCCTTGAATTTTCCAGAGGGGGAGTATCTGAAAGGGTTGGTTTGCGCCGTTGAGTGAATGATCAGAGGGGTTTCTGCTTCATTAAATCGAACGCCGCCCGATTTGGGCGGCTGAGGTGGAGATGGCGGGAATTGAACCCGCGTCCGAAAGATTCGACCCGCGGATATCTACGAGCGTAGTCGGCCTTTGATCTCGCCGGGTGAGGGCTGGCCAACGAACCGCTCAACCGGCCAGCCGCTTGGGCCCGAAAGCCCTCTTTCGCGCGCTTAGCAGCCTCGCGCGCGGCATGCCGGCTTTGTCGCGCCCGCTCCACCACCGGCCGGCAAGCGGGGTGGGCGAACGTCGCCTCACTGGGAGACGATTAGCCACTCATTCGCAGGCTTAGGCAGCCAGCGGAAGAGCAGCATAGGAAGTGCGGTTGGCACTTGTTTTTTTGTGCTGATTTATCGAGCTCGGCACCTCTCGGCTCGCAATCCGGGATCAGCCTCCTCCGTCGAAGCCTGTCATCCCCGGTATGCTACATTAATTATACCTTATCTGGCTGTTAATTGCATGATTCCTCGCACCTTCGTGCATCATTTCACTATTCTCAGGATGTGCAAGTAAAATTGAGTTGAGTCGCAATGATTATGCGGCCAATGCGTCGCAAAAAAGAAAGGAGGTGATTCCATGATCAGCATGTATAAGAATAACGAGCACGGCCTGGAAGTGATTGACACGCCTGTCACTGGATGCTGGATTAATGTGGTCGATCCCACTGCCGAAGAGATCGACCACATCCAATCCCTGAACATTCCTCAGGATTTCATCACTTACCCTTTGGACATGGACGAACGCCCCCGCACCCAAAAAGAGGACGACGGCACTCTGCTGATCGTCCTGCGGGTCCCTTATTATCAAGGCCCGCAGGTGGACGTACCCTATACGACCATCCCCTTGGGGATCGTCCTGACCGATAAGTGGGTCATCACGATCTCGCGTAAGCCTACCGAAATCCTGGAGGAATTTTGCAACGGCAGGATACGCGGTCTCTCGACCAGTAAGAGGAACCGCTTTGTCCTGCGTCTGCTGCTCAGAAATGCCGCTGTCTTCTTGAACTACCTCCGCCAGATCAACAAAGTGGTCGAAGAACTCGAAGACCGCCTGCAAATGTCGATGCGCAACCGGGAGCTGCTCGACCTGCTGAAATATCAGAAGAGCCTGGTGTATTTCACCACGGCGCTGAAATCGAACGAACTGCTCATGGAACGCCTCCAAAAGAGTCAGTTTTTCCGCGCCTTTCCGGACGACGAAGATCTGCTCGAGGATGTGATCACTGAAAACCAGCAGGCTATCGAAATGACGAACATTTCCAGCGGCATCCTTAGCTCGATGATGGATGCATTCGCATCGATCATCTCGAATAATTTGAACGTGGTCATGAAATTCCTGGCTTCGGTAACGATCATCCTCAGCCTGCCGACCATCGTCACCAGCTACTTCGGCATGAATGTTAACCTGCCTTTCCAGGACCATCCACTCGCTTATTTAATCATCATAGTCATCTTTACCGCGCTGTGCGCCGTCGCGGTGATTATCTTTTTGAAACGGGATTGGTTCTGAGCGAGAAGATTTTTACTCAGTGACGAGGATTTTGCAGATTCGGCCTGCAAAATCCTCGTTTTTTGCCGGGTGCCCATTCCGTTTCGCATTCCTTACAAATTGTCTCTTGAAGGGTTAAAATGACTGACATGGAAACGAGTCATCGCGCTTCTGACCATTCTACGGCTATAAAAGGGACATCTACTCTTCCAATCGGTGAGAAAACGCTGCGCCTGGTCGACCTGTGGAAGAGTTTTTCTGAAGGCGGCCAGATCAGATCTATCCTGGCTGGCGTGAATGCCGCCTTCAACGCGGGCGAGTTTGTCGCGATCCAGGGTAAAAGTGGCAGCGGGAAAACAACGCTCCTCAATCTAATTTCCGGCATCGACCTCGCCGATCGTGGAGCGGTGTATCTGGACGGGCAGGACCTGAGCCGTTTGGACGATTATCGACGCACTCTGTTCCGCCGGGAAAATATTGGCTTCGTCTTCCAATTCTTCAACCTGATCCCTACCCTGAGCGTGTGGGAAAATGTCACCCTGCCGCTGGAGCTTAACAACCGCCTTGATGGATTTGGCAAGTCGCGCGCCGCCGAGTTGTTGGCCGCGGTCGGGCTGGATGGCCGGCTGAAGGCCTATCCGGATAGACTATCCGGCGGCGAGCAGCAACGGGTGGCCATCGCCCGTGCATTGATCCATGATCCCTGGCTTGTGCTCGCCGATGAACCCACCGGCAATTTGGACGACGAGAGCAGTCGTCAGGTTCTCACTTTGCTGGACAGGCTAACCCGCCATTCGGGCAAGCTATTGATCCTGGTCACGCACAGCGTTGAAGCCGCCAGCTTTGCAGACCGCACCTTTTATCTGCGCGGAGGGAAGCTGGTGGAGAAACCATCATGATTTCGAGCATCCGCGCTTTGTGGCGCGTAGGCTGGAGCTATTTGCGGCGCCATAAGAGCCAATCCGCTCTGATGGTATTGGGCATTGCTCTTGGGGTTGCCGTGGTGGTCTCTATCGACTTTGCCAACGCCAGCGCTCAACGCGCTTTCGACTTAAGCGCTGAATCAGTCGCCGGTAAAGCAACCCACCAAATCGTCGCCGGTCCTGGCGGTCTGGATGAAGGTATATACACGCGCCTGCGCACAGCCGGCATTGCAGCACCGCTGACTCCGATCATTAGCGATTACGTTTCATCGCCTCAAATGGGTAATCGACCATTTCAACTGCTTGGGGTTGACCCTTTTTCCGACGCGCCGTTCCAGAATTATCTGGAAGGGTCAGGTGGCCTGCCCTTAAACCAGCTTACCGGCTTCTTCAGCCAGCCTGGCGCCGTGTTGATCTCGCGCGACCTGGCCGAACGTTACGGGCTTTCGCCTGGCTCTCATCTCACCCTGGATGTGGGCGGGCGCAGTTCGCCAGCCCTCGTGGTGGGTCTGCTCATCCCGGCAGATAGCCTGGCGCGGCAGACGCTGGATGGCTTGATCCTGACCGACATCGCTACTGCCCAAGAGCTGACCGGACGGCTTGGTCGGTTGGACCGCATCGATGTGATTCTTCCTTCCGGCGATTCTCCCCAGGCGCGCGCGATCCGTTCGCTTCTTCCCTCCGGCTACCGCCTGGTGCCCTCAGCGATGCGCAGCGGTACGGTGGACCAAATGACCGCTGCATTCCGCACCAATTTGACTGCTCTCAGTCTGTTGGCTTTGGTTGTTGGCCTGTTCCTGATTTACAACACGATGACCTTCTCGGTCGTGCAGCGGCGATCCTTGTTTGGCACGCTGCGCTGTCTTGGCGTCACCCGTAAGGAGATCTTTGCCATTGTGCTTGGAGAAGCATTAATGGTGGGCGTCCTTGGCTCAACCCTTGGAATTTTCCTGGGCGTATGGATGGGCGGCTCAACCGTCCGCGCGATCATCCAGACGATCAACGATCTTTATTTCGCTACCACGGTAACTGCGACGGGCGTGCCCGCCGCCAGTCTGGTGAAGGGTGCGCTGGTCGGCGTGCTGGCAACGTTGCTGACCACCATCCCGCCGGCTTGGGAAGCGTCTACTGTACCGCCTTTTACCGCACTCGCCAGTTCGGAGCTGGAGGGAAAGGCCCGCCGCGGCTTCGTGTGGATCAGTTTTGGCGGGGTCATGATGCTCATAATTGGTGTCGGCATCTTCCTGATACCCGCTGGCAGCCTGTGGGTTGGATTTAGCGGAACTCTGGCGGTGATTTTAGGTTTCGCCATGCTGACTGCCTCCGGTCTGGCGCTCATGATGCGAATGGTCGCACCGGTAACCGGCCGTCTCTTTGGCGTGGTGGGGCGATTGGCGCCTCGCAGCGTGGTCAATTCGCTCTCCCGCACGGCGGTAGCGGTGGCTGCCTTGATGGTCGCTGTGGCGGTTTCGGCAGGGGTGGGGCTGATGATCGCCAGCTTCAGATACACGGTAATTGCCTGGTTATCGCAGACGCTGCAAGGCGATATTTATATATCGGCCCCGGGTTTTACCGCTGCCCGTCCAGGCCCGCCGATCGATGCGAATGTGATCCAGGCAGTAAAGCGCTGGCCAGGCGTCGCCGAGGTAGACCTTCAGCGTTCAACGATGGTCGATTCACCGGTTGGGCAGGTGCAGGTCTCAGTAACGGATAATGCCCATATTGGGGCAGAGCGATTGTTCGTCAACCGCATGGGTGATCCGGCACTGGTTTGGCGCCAGATGGAGCAGGGAGGTGTGCTGGTTTCGGAGCCCCTGGCTTATCGCCTCAACCTTCCACGGAGCGGCGGCGCGATTCGTCTGTACACCGATGTGGGCGAGCGTTCATTCCCGGTGGTGGGTATTTACTATGATTACAGTAGCAATGAGGGGATGCTGATGATGACGATGGACGTATACCATCGTTATTGGCATGATAACGCCGTCACTGCCATCGCCTTGCGATTGGCGCCCGGCGTAAATGTCGAGTCTACCACCCGTGCGTTGCAAGAGGGCCTTTCTCGACAGCAAAGTCTGATCATCCGCGCCAATCAGACTCTGCGCAACGACGTCCTCGCCGTATTCGATCGCACCTTTGCCATCACAGGCGCATTGCAGGTGCTCGCTACCATTGTGGCGTTCATCGGGGTGCTCAGTGCGCTGATGACCCTTCAGCTCGAAAAACAGCGCGAAGCGGGCATCCTGCGCGCAATCGGACTGACTGCGCGCCAGTTGTGGGGTCTGGTGATGTTGGAATCCGGATTGATGGGTGCCGCCGCCGGATTGCTGGCTGTACCTACCGGCTATGCATTATGCCTGATCCTGGTTTACATCATCAATCGGCGTTCTTTCGGCTGGACGTTGCAGCTTGCCCTGACGCCCGAACCCTTTCTCCAGGCGTTTGGCGTGGCTTTAGCCGCGGCTTTGTTAGCCGGCATCCTTCCGGCGTATCGCTTCAGCCGCCAGCAGATAGCCGAGACGATCCGCTATGAGTGATCTGTTCGTATCCCGTAGCCGGCGGCCGCATCCCGCTCGCCTGTCGCCGCTTGCTCTGGCAATACTGGCCATAACGACTCTTATGGCAGCCTGTACCCAATCGCTGCCGAATCCACAACAGGCTTCACTCACCGGGTTGGTTACAACGACGAGCGGTGATTTCGCCCGCGCGCAAAGTCCGCGCAAGTTTTCCTTCCCTCTCGATCACGGCCCCCATCCAGATTACCAGACGGAATGGTGGTATTTTACCGGCAACCTGGACGCAGCCGACGGGCGGCACTTCGGATTCGAACTCACTTTCTTCCGCCGTGCATTGGTGCCGGCCGACGAGAGCATCCAGAGGCCATCGGATTGGGCAGTACAGCAGGTTTATATGGCGCATTTCGCCATTACCGACGTGAAGAGCGGTGAGTTTCGTTATTTCCAACGGCTGGAGCGAGGGGCGGCCGGCTTGGCGGGCGCAACAGTGGATCCTTTATTCCAGGTATGGCTTGATGACTGGCGTGTGGAGCAGGTTGGTCCACAGCGCTACTCGCTTCACGCTGCTTTGGGCGAATTGGGTCTCGATTTGACCATGGATGACGCGACCGGCCCCGTGCTGCAAGGCAATCAGGGATACAGCCAGAAAGGTCCGCATCCTGGAAACGCATCCTATTATTACAGTCTGCCCCGAATGATATCTTCAGGCGACATCAGCCTGCATGGCCAGACGTACTCGGTCTCGGGTATAAGCTGGATGGACCACGAATGGAGCAGCAGCGCTCTCTCGCCTGGTCAGGTGGGCTGGGATTGGTTCGGCTTGCAGCTCGATGATGGCAGTGAACTGATGGTCTACGATTTGCGCAGGGCCGATGGTCGTGTAGATGATACCTCCAGCGGTTCACTGATCGCGCCTGACGGGAAGGTGCTGCATTTGAACCAATCTGATTTCCATATCCAGGCTTTGAGCAGTTGGCGCAGTCCTGACTCTGGGTCAGTCTACCCATCCGGTTGGGAAATACAAGTGCCTTCGGCCGGTCTAGCGTTGAAGGTCGAACCCTATTTAGAAGATCAGGAACTGCGCGTTGCCTTCACCTATTGGGAGGGTGCGGTGCGAGTCAGCGGCGAGCGGGATGGTAAACAGCTATCAGGCAAAGGTTATGTTGAATTGACCGGCTACGCCGGTTCGATGCAAGATCAGTTTTGAGGTCAGGCGACCCGATCAGCAGATGTGGGACGCCAGGCCTCATTTCTTGCGGGTGAGATTAACCCCAATGGTCTTTTAGACATGAACGGTGCCATCCGGAAGGATGGTCCCGCTCAAGGAGCGCGCACGCGAAATGTTGTAATCGGTCGCGTTGGTGCGGGTCAGGTTGGCGTTGGTCAAATTAGCGTTGGTGAGATCGGATGCGCCCAGATTGGCGTCGCGCAGGTCGGAATCGCTTAAGTTCGCCTCCACCAGATCAGCTTCGGCAAAATTGGCTTCGCGCAGTTCGGCGAAGCGTAGATCGGTGCCCCGCAAATAAGCCTTACGCACATCAGCTCCCACCAGATGGGCTCGCTCCAAACGTGCCCCGCCCAGATTGGCCTCACGCAGGTCGGCGCCGTTCAGGTTGGCGCCCGATAAATTCGCACCCACCAGGATAGCGCCATGTAAGTTCATGCCGCGCAGATCCGCGCCGCTAAGATCGATGCCGGCCAGCCACAATGGGCGGGGTTGATTGAGCAGCATGTAAATCTCGTAGCGTGAAAATTCAGCCATTATTCACCATCTCTTTTAGTTTTAGAATTGCTGGTTGGGAACCCCCAAAATCAAACCTATGCAATCACGGTGGAATATCCCCGCGAAATCCGCGTTTTTACAGACACCTAATATTATAACGGATGTGTTCTCCGTTTAAACGCACGGTCAGGATCATCTGTCTTTACAGGTTTGTAAGCCATACCTGCGGATTCGCAGCGTGAACTTTTAAAAAGCAAATGGGCGGAACAGGACTCGAACCTGCGACCCCATCCTTGTAAGGGATGTGCTCTAACCAACTGAGCTATCCGCCCCATGCCAAGATTATATCATCATCTGTGCCCCGACCATTCTGCCAGGTGTGAGCGGCATCCTTGTCGGGTGTAAAATTGATCCACTACAGACTTCAGGAGGTGTCCATGCGCATTGTTCGCTATCAAATTGGTTCGGCGGCACCCGCATACGGTTGGGTTTTGGACGATAGGGTGGGACCTATCGAAGGCTCTCCCTTCGGCGAGTTTCGCCGCCTTGAGGCCACCATGCCGCTTACCTCCGTGCGGCTGGAACCGCCGGTCATCCCGAGCAAGATTATCCTGGTGGGACGTAATTACGAGGAACATGCCAAAGAGCTGGGCAACCCGGTTCCGGACATCCCGATGATCTCGCTCAAGCCCCCATCGGCGGTCATCGGGCCGGGTGCGACGATTTTCCTCCCCCCGCAATCTCAGCAGGTGGAGCATGAAGCCGAGCTGGCAGTGGTGATTGGCAAGCGCGGCCGATGGATACAGCCTGAGGATGCTTTGAGCTTTGTGTTGGGTTACACGATCGGGAACGACGTGACCGCGCGTGATCTGCAACGTCGTGACGGCCAATGGACGCGCGGTAAAGGTTTCGATACGTTTTGCCCGCTTGGGCCATGGATCGAGACCGAGTTCGATGCATCCGATGCCATGATCAGTTGCCATGTAAACCAGGAACTGCGCCAGATGGGCTCGACGCGCGACATGGTATTTTCTGTGCCCAGGCTGATCGCGTTTATTTCTTCGATCATGACGCTGGAGCCTGGAGACGTAATTTTGACCGGCACACCTGCCGGAGTAGGTCCGCTGGCGCCAGGAGACGTCGTAACGGCGGCCATCGAAGGCATTGGTGAGTTGAAGAATTCCGTCGCTGCCGAGGTGCGCCCGTAAGTGGGTTTATTTTAAATACAAACAGGAGGGCGCTGCGCCTGCACCTCCTGTTCCTGTCGTGAATCGGAAGCGTCTACACGACCTTGACCTGAGCAGCCTGAAGGCCTTTGGGTCCTTTCTCGATCACGAATTCCACCGTCTGGCCCTCTTCCAGGTTCTTGAACCCATCCATGACGATGGCGCTGTAGTGGACAAAAACATCTGGTCCACCGGGTCTCTGGATGAATCCATAACCCTTGCTGGTATTGAACCATTTTACGGTCCCGGTAACGCGTTCGTTCATTGGTTGACTCCTGAAAAACTAAAAACGGATGAGATGGTGTGATTATGGCAAGAATGTGAACCCCGAGGATGTCGTCTTCCTGCTCTGGTCGGTCAGCCAGAAATCAAAAACCGGTCATTCCCAAAAAGAGGGCCAAGACCGGCTTACAACGGAACAATACCTGGAGAAACCACACCTGCCATACGAATTAATCTAATTTTAACTCTTTCAATCGGATTGTCAAGTGTTTTGCATAAACAAATTAGTAGGCGCAATTCTTTTGAATTGTTAATGAATGTATCCGGGCAGCGGAGGATTGTGGTCATCTCATTTTCCTCGCCGGTGAGGTTGGGAACCGGAGTAAAATTGGGATAGAATTGGGCGTTTTCGAGGGCGCCGATTCACTTTTTCTCTGGGAGAAACCCTTTGACCTGGAACTTCGATGGGACGCACGCCAGACCGGGCGACTTGGCGCTGCTGGTCGGACTCCGCCATAAGTCATTTATCGTCCGCTTACAGGCCGGTGCGCAGCTCCACACTCACCGCGGAATGCTCGCGCACGACGATCTGATTGGGCGGCCGTGGGGAAGCCAGGTATCGAGCCATCTGGGCAGCCCGTTCTTCCTCTTGCAACCCTCCCTATCAGACTTATTGCGCGAGACCAAACGCAACACGCAGATCATGTATCCAAAGGATATTGGCTACATCCTCGTGCGGATGGGCATCGGCCCTGGTCAGCACGTGTTGGAAGCCGGTACGGGTTCGGGTGCGTTCACCACGGCGCTGGCCTTCGCGGTTGGGACGGAAGGCCATGTGACCACCTACGAAATGCGGCCAGAATTCCAGAATCTGGCGCGCAACAATCTTGCCCGCGTCGGCCTCGAGGATCGGGTTACGTTCAAGCTGCGCGACGTGGCGCAGGGCTTCGATGAGACCGGCGTGGACGCTCTCTTCCTTGATCTACCCAATCCAGACGATTATATGCCCCAGGTGCGCGCTGCGCTCAAGCCGGGCGGGTATTTTGGATCGATTCTGCCGACGACCAACCAGGTAACGCGCCTTCTGAGTGCCCTGCGCCGCGAGCATTTCGCCTTCATCGAGGTGGTCGATCTGCTGTTACGCTTCTATAAGCCGGAGCCGGATCGCTTCAGGCCGACCGATCGCATGGTGGCCCATACGGGTTTCCTGATCTTTGCCCGTCCAATCTTACCTGCTGAGAGCAAGGACGAAAGCGCATCTGAGCCCGGTAGCGAAGAAGAATTCATCACTGGTTTGATGACCGAGTGATCCGTGATTACCGTTTAGTCGGTTCAGATTTCTTTTATCTGTGAGTATGGCTGTGAATCTGGATGAAAATACGATCGAGCGTCTGATCAAAGTTTCCTATCAATCCCGCGAGCCCTTCGGCAACAACCATTACTCATCCCAGGCGCGCTGCGCAGCGGTGTTGTTATTACTGGTGCGCGACAATAGCCAATGGCATTTGCTGCTGACCCGCCGAACAGAAACCGTTCAAGATCACAAGGGCCAGGTTTCTTTTCCCGGAGGCGCCTGTGAGCTCCAGGACGACAGCCTGGAGGCTACTGCGCTGCGCGAAGCCTTCGAGGAGATCGGCGTCCGGCCCGAGGACGTACGCCTGTTCGGCCGGCTACAACCTTACCTCACCGTCAGTCACTATCTGGTCACACCGGTCGTAGGCACGCTTCCCTGGCCTTATCCGATCATCCCCTATCCACAAGAGGTCAGCCGGGTATTCACCATCCCGCTGGACTGGCTGGCCGATCCGCGCAACCACGAGGTTCGCCTGTATTCACGGTCTGGAGATATGGAGCCAAGACCGGTCATATTCTTCCGGCCTTATGATGGTGAGATGCTTTGGGGCGTCAGTGCGGCCATCACCGTAATTTTTCTGAATGCATTGCAATTGTGGCCCACACAGGAGACAGTCTATTAGCAGTTAGTAGTGTCCTGCATCAAGGAGCTGGTAAAAAATATGGGCGGACAAGAATCCGCCCATTTGTTGTGCGTCGTCAATTCGCCGTAACACCGCAAAGAAATCAGGATTTCTCTTCTTCCTCCTCGACTTCTTCTTCCTTCTTCCCACGGCCGATCACTTCGGGTTCCTCGACCTCGGCTTCCGCCTCGGCAGGTACTTCCTCGACTTCCTCTTGGGCTGCGGTGATCACCACCACCACCTCGTCCGGATCCTCCAATACCTCCACGTTATCAGGGATCGGCAGATCACGGATCAGGATGCTGTCGCTGATGTTTGCCAGGCCCGAAACGTCCACCACAATGCGGGAAGGAAGATCTTGTGGCAGGCATTCCACTTCAATTTCGTTAACGCTCTGATAGACGGTGCCGTTTAAATCTTTGACTGCTGGGGCAACTCCTTCCGTCTCGATGGTAACCCTGGCGCGGATCTTCTCGGTCAAGGAGACGGCCTGGAAGTCCACGTGCAGAAGTGTGCCTTTGATAAAGTCACGCTGCCGCTCACGCACCAGCGCCGAGTGCTCTCTGCCATCCAGATGCAGGGTTAAAAGCGTCGTTCCGCTGACATTGGAAAGCAACTTGGTTGCATCGTGCAAGTTCATCGAGATGGGAGTGGGATCGATGTGATGCCCATACAGCACACCGGGCAGGATCCCTTGCCGGCGAAGTGCCCCTACTTTCTTACCCGTTACTGTTCGACGGGTCGCTTCGATAACAATTTTATCCATTTGATCCATCCTTCGAGCGCCTCTCACCCTTTGGGGGTTACCCTCGCTCTGCTGGAATGATACCGGCGCGAGCCGGTTGAGGTGAAGATCCTTTTTTCCACGAGACAGGAATGCATGGCAAAGGCTGATTGTATCCGCGCTGCCCACGCCCGTCAAGTGCATTTTCTCAAGTAACAGAACCACGCGATGGATCGTATGGCCTTTCGAGCTGTTCGACCAGCTCCTGCGGATCGTTAACCGGCTGGCGGCAGACAAAATTCTCGCAGACGTAAGCGCTGGGCAGTCCGCCGATCAGCGGGCGCTCGTCCAGCAGCCGGGGTGAGCCACTCTCGGGCGGGTATGGAGATACCGCCAGCACGCTGCGGGGGAGGAAATGTTTATTTGCCACGCGGTGAAGCGCCTGTGTTCGCGGGTCATCGGGCTGACCGAGGATGGCGATCTGGCAAACCGGTCCAATTGCAAAGTCGATAGCGCTCAGCCAATGACCGAAAGCGGTTGGATAGCGAACGGCCAGCGGCATGGCGGTGCCTAGCATGGCCTCCGCCTGGCCGCGCCATTCCCCCGGCTCGCCGTAGGCTTCCAAAAGCAGCAGGGCGTAGGCCGCCTGGGCATTACCGGAGGGTATGGCGTTGTCTTGGATGTCCTTGGGGCGTGCCAGGAGGGGGTCGGCATCGTCGCGCACATCGAAGAAGCCGCCTTGGGGATCAGCGTAGTGGGCGAGCATTTCATTAGCCAGCTCTACGGCGGCGGCGTACCAGCGCACCTTGGGTGATGCGCGGTACAACTCGAGCAGGGAGACGATCAATCCAGCATAATCTTCCAGGCAGGCGTCGTGCCGGGCGTAACCCGCGCGCCAGGAGCGCAGGAGTCGGGCGGTTGGATGAAGGGCGGCGAGCAGAAAATCGGCTGCCCGCTCGGCTGCGGAAAGATAATCGCTGCGCTCCAGAACAAATCCAGCTTCAGCCAGTGACAGAATCGCGAGCGCGTTCCAGGCGACCAGCACCTTATCATCCGTGGCCGGCCGGACGCGCCGGGCGCGCTCCTTCTGCAAGCGGTTGTGCAGTTCCCTCATTCGGGCGGGCACCTGCTCAACCGGGATATGAAACCGGACGGCAAGCTCTGAGTCGCCCACGGCGCGCTGCAGGATGACGCGGCCATCGAAGTTGCCTTGCTCCGGCAGGTTATAGGCGGTCTGGAGGAGGTCGAAGGCCTTCTCGTCGGCCAGCGCGCTCCGAATTTCATCTATGGTCCAGAGGTAATACCTGCCTTCCTCGCCCTCCGAATCGGCGTCCAGACTGCTGTAAAAGCCGCCTTCGGGAGCAGCCATCTCGCGTAAGATGAAGTCGAGCGTCTCTTCGGCGATGCGCCGGTAGAAAGGTTTGGCAGTCAGGCGATAGGCATGCAGGTAGGCGCGGCTGAGTAAAGCGTTGTCATAAAGCATTTTCTCGAAGTGCGGCACCAGCCAATCGTCATCGGTGCTGTAACGGTGAAAGCCTCCCCCAACCACATCGTACATGCCGCCGCGCGCCATGGTCGTCAGCGCGTGTTCGGCGGCCTGTAAAGCAGCCGTGTCGCCCCGGGTGGCCTGGCGTAGGAGAAACTCGATACTCATTGGCTGAGGGAAACGGGGTGCATTGCCCCACCCGCCGTGCTCCCAATCGTAGGAGAGCACCAAAGTCTCGCTGGCTTGGTGGATGGCGGAAGGTTGGAGAGCTTGCGGTTTAACCGACCATTGGGTGGATTCGCGCAGATGGTGGGCAACATCCCGGCCGATGCGTTCGATCTTCTCGCGGTCATTTTTCCAGGCGGCGGCGAGCTGCATGAGCACATCGCCGAATGAGGGCATACCATAGCGCGGCACGGGCGGGAAATACGTGCCGGCGTAGAAAGGCTCGCCATCTGGGGTGAGGAATAGGGACATGGGCCAGCCGCCTTGACCGGTCATGGCAACCAATGCATTCATGTAGATGCTGTCGAGGTCAGGGCGCTCTTCGCGGTCCACTTTAATCGGCACGAACTCGCGGTTGAGCAATTCGGCGATGCGCGGATCCTCGAAGGATTCGTGCGCCATCACATGGCACCAATGGCAGGCAGCGTAACCGACGCTGAGAAAGATTGGTCGTTCTTCCAATCTGGCTTTCTCCAGCGCTTCCGTTCCCCATGGATACCAGTCAACCGGATTATCCGCGTGTTGGAGAAGATAGGGAGAGGTTTCGTGTATCAATCGGTTGGGCACTCGAGTCTCCTGTATTATGATATTAAAAACCAAGTAATTTATAAGATAATAATCATAATTATTGTATAAAGATTATACCAGAAAGGTGAAAGATCAAGGACTGCTCATATTGAGCAGCGAAGGCCTTCAAGACCTTCGTGATCCATGGGAGCCGAAGATGAGGTTTTATAGCTCGAGATTCAAAGGGAACGATTCGTGATCAGGCCCGGCCTGAGCGGTTGTTTCCAGCGCGGCGTTTGATCGCTACGCGGCTGCGAAATTTTCCCCTCTTTTTGTGGCAGGGTGAGGGCACTAGAGTGTCTCGGTGACCTTGGTGAGACCCGCGGGGTGGTCGGGGTCCAGGCCTTTGTTGCGGGTCAGCTCGAGGGCGAAAAGCTGTCCAGGCAGCACGGCCAGTAGGGGGGTAAGCCATTCAGGGACTTTTGTCGGCAAGGGCAGACCCAGATTAGCCTGCTCCAAAAGCAGCCCGTCGTCGGAGATGATCACCTGCTCGGATCCCAGCTTCTTCAAAGCGGTGACCAGGTCGGTGATGTCGGTCGAGACGGCCCCGCGCGGTGCGGCCAGGATGACTGGATAGCCCTGGTGAATCACGGCGATCGGTCCATGGCGGAAATCGGCCGAAGAGTAGGGATCGGCCAGAACACGGCTGAGCTCTTTGATTTTGAGGGCTATCTCGAATGCGGTAGCGTAGTTGTAGCCGCGCCCAATCACCGTGCAGCGGTCCATATAACGATAGCGTTCGACGTGAGGGAGTTGTTTGACTGTCTCCTCGAGCGTTCGCTGCATAAGCTCCGGCATGGACTTGAGCTGGTCCAGGTGTTGCTCATTCTCTTCCAACAGGCAGGAGAGCATGGCCAGCACGACCAGGGAGGCGGTGTAGGTCTTGGTGGCGGCCACGGCGCGCTCGTGGTCGGCATGCAGGGGCACAACGAAGTCCGCCGTCTGAGCCAGAGGGGAATTGGTTTCATTAACGATCGCCAGAGTTGGACGGCCTTGCTTTCGCCCTTCCTCGAGCACCGCAACGATATCCGGTGATTGGCCGGATTGGGAAATGCCGATGATCAGGGCGTGCTTCAGGCTGGGGGGATTCTGGTACAGCGTGAACAGGGAGGGGGTTGCCAGAGCGACTTGGAATTGGTTGTGTGCGCCGAACAGATATTGGGCGTAACGGGCGGCGTTATCCGAACTTCCCCGCGCAGCGATCACCACATATGAAAAAGTCCCCTGGAGCCGGGCAACGATTTTACGAGCATTGTCGATTTCTTTCTCCAGCACACGCCTCACCACACTGGGCTGCTGGAAGATTTCCTCTTCGAGTATCGAAACGGCCATGTTCTCTCTCCCTGAGCATTGCATGGCATAATTATATTCCAGTCGGCGACCAGCATTGCGAGGTGGATTTAGCGGGTGTATACTCTGACCCATTCCTGCTACAACTCTTTGAATTTGCACCCGGTTAAGTTCAACTCCTGATCTGAAGAGGGCTGGATAAATGGTCAAGATTGAAAAAGTGGACGTCGCCAATAAAACCCAGGTCGAGCGTTTCATCCGTATCCCATTCCGTCTGTATGCCGGTTGCGCTCAGTGGGTTCCGCCTTTCATCAGCGACGTCAGGCTGATGATGGATCGCAAGCGGCACCCGTACTATGATCACTCCGACGCTGAATTCTTCATCGCCACGAAAGATGGACGCGATGTTGGGCGCATCGCGGCTCTGGAAAACAAACCATTCAATGAATATCACCTTACTCGTGACGCAGAATTTTATCTTTTCGACGCCGAGAACGACCAGGAAACTGCCACCGCGCTGTTCGATACCGTGTTCGAATGGGCCAAAAGGCGCGGATTAAACCACGTGGTAGGGCCCAAAGGTTTTTCTGCTTTCGATGGCTACGGCATTCAGATCGAGGGATTTGAACATCGTCAGATGATGACGATGATGAATTACAACTTCCCCTATTACCGCGAATTGGTGGAGAAGATCGGCTTTAGCAAAGAGGTGGATTTCGTCTCCGATTACATGAGCCGCGATACATTTAAACTGCCCGACAAGGTCAGGCAGATCGCCGAAATCGTCGAGCAACGCGGAACGTTTAAGGTGGTGAGCTTCAATTCGAAGAAGGAGCTGCGCGATTGGGCCCCGCGCATCGGCGAAGCGTACAATCGAACATTCGTCAAGAATTGGGAATATTACCCACTCACCCAGCGTGAAGTCAAATTCGTGCTGGACAACATTCTGACGGTGGCAATCCCCCAGCTCATCAAGATCATCGTCCACGGTGAGGACGTGGTGGGATTCCTATTCGCCTTTCCAGATGTGTCCAGGGCTTTGCAAAAGAACAAGGGCCGCCTAGGACCCATCGAGATCGTCCGCCTGCTGCGGGAGCTGCGCACTACGGACTGGGTATCGCTCAACGGCGCCGGAGTGCTGCCGGAATACCAGGGACGGGGTGGAAATGCGCTCCTGTATACCTATATGGCCAAGACGATGGAAGATTTTCACTATCAGCATGCTGAGCTCACTCAGGTGGCCGAGACAACGGTTCAGATGCGGCGCGACCTGGAAAATGTGGGCGGGCGGCCGTATAAAAATCACCGCGTCTATCAGATACACATTTAGATCACCGTTGGTAACCGCGCCGGTAGAACAAATGAAAAGGGTTTGGAAATAGATACCGGGAGGGAATGGATCAATCTTTTTGTGGATTGCGCATAGACATATTCTCTCTGCGCAATTGATGAATTGCACGCTCAAAATCAATCGGGTAGGCGGACGCGAAGCTCAACCGCTCTCCGCTGGTCGGGTGATAGAAGGTCAGCGACCTGGCATGCAGGGCGACCCGCGGCAGTCCAGGAATCATCAGTTGATCCGGTTTGACCTGGCGGCGGTTGTAAAGGGTATCCCCGACGATTGGGTGGCCAACGGCGGCGAGGTGTGCACGGATTTGATGCGCATAGCCAGTATGGGGCTGCGCCTCGATCAGGGTGTATCCGCTAAATCGTTCCAGGCAATAAATGGCGGTGAACGCAGGTTTCCCAGCCTCTTGATCGACCACGGT
Source organism: Anaerolineaceae bacterium (assembly GCA_034435955.1). Taxonomy (GTDB): domain Bacteria; phylum Chloroflexota; class Anaerolineae; order Anaerolineales; family Anaerolineaceae; genus DAOTWA01. The sequence goes on from DAOTWA010000057.1 coordinate 29,399, forward strand.
GCGGTGCCTGCGATCACCATCGACGCGAAGGGGTAAATCGACCCCCGTCGTTTCCCAGGTCGGCGAGCCAACCACGATGGCGTGGTAAATTTTAGCGGTCTGTCGGTTCTCAAACTGCATGTTGAGCGCGCGGTGAGCCTGCGGGGAACGCGCCAGAACCATCACTCCGCTGGTATCGCGGTCCAGGCGGTGGACCACCCAAAGGCGCCCAAATTCGGTCATCAGGACGCCCGCCAGGTAGGGCCGTGAGCGGTCATAGCCATCTGGCAGGCTGAGCAGGCCGGCCGGCTTATCCACGACCAGTACGTCTTGATCGCTGTAAATTACTTTCGGAAGCGGGAAAGGAGCGCCCTCCATGCCAGCATCACCAGGCGTAAGCCATGGGCGCCTCACCGCCGGGGCCGGGCCAGATCTCGTCCAGCTTGCGTAAAGTGCCTTCTTCCAGGTTGATTTCCAAGCTGTGCAGGCTGCTCTCAAGCTGTTCCTGCGTGCGTGGGCCGATGATTGGCGCAGTGACGGCAGGGTTGTGCAGCAGCCACGCCAGAGCCACCTCGGCCGGGTGTTCGCCCAGCTCCCTGCACAGGTTCAGGTAGGCCTGCCGCTGTTGGCGGTGTTTTTCGATCCGCTCGCGTGTCCGCTGGGACGTCCGCCGCATCTGGTCCCCATCCTCCGGCTCGCCCGCCAGCATTCCGCCGGCCAGCGGGCTCCAGGCGATTAAACCCAGTCCATAATTGCGGCAGGCGGGGATCACTTCCAGCTCGACCGTGCGCACGCTCAGATTGTACAGGCTTTGCTCGCAGACCAGACCCATGAAGTTGCGTCGGCTGGCCTCGGCCTGCGCCTGGGCGATATTCCAGGCGGCAAAATTGCTGCTGCCCACATAGATGACCTTTCCGGCCTGCACGAGGATCTCCATGGCCTGCCAGATTTCTTCCCAGGGTGTCCCCGGATCGAAGTGGTGCATCTGATAGAGGTCAATATGATCCGTTTGCAGGCGGCGTAGACTGTCCTCCACAGCGCGTCGAATGTGATAGGCCGACAGCCGCCCATCATTGACCCCCTCCCCCATGCGCCCGAAGACCTTTGTCGCCAATACGATCCTCTCCCGCCGGCCTCCGCCTTGCGCCAGCCAGCGTCCGATGATCTGCTCGGTGAGGCCCTGGCCAAGCTGCTCTCCATACGTGTTGGCGGTGTCGAAGAAGTTGATTCCCAACTCCAGGGCCCGATCCATGATCTTGAAGCTGTCTTGCTCGCTTACCCGCGGGCCGAAATTCATCGTTCCAAGGCACAGCCGGCTGACCATCAAACCATTGCGCCCAAGATGGATGTAATCCATGGCTATTTCTCCACTTAATGGCATAAAAGTTAGTGGAAATTATACCTTTGCGCTTCCAGAGATTGCCATCACCTGGAAGTCATCATTCTTCTAACCAGGTTCGAAGAGTAAACCGGTATAGAATTAATGTCTGGAGGAGGGTACGTTATGCATATCGTAATCGTTGATATCCACGTTTTGCCGGAGAGGCTGGAAGAGTTCAAAGCAGCTACGCTCGAAAATGCCGCCAGCAGCCTCCAAGAACCCGGGGTTGCCCGCTTCGATTTCCTGCAGCAAGGCGACGACCCCACCCATTTCGTGCTGTTTGAGGCGTATTATCAGCCTGAAGATCAGCAAAAACATCGCGAGACCGCTCACTACCAGGCCTGGCGCGATCGCGTGGCGAGTATGATGGCCGCGCCGCGCGTTGGCACCCGATACGTCAACCTTTTCCCGCCCGATCATCAATGGGGATGACCTATGCGCTTTGAGTTTGCCACAGTCGGGCGCATTCTTTTCGGCCCCGGGACGTTAAAAGAGTTTCCTCCGTTGGCGCCCACCTTTGGAAAACGGGCATTGCTGGTCAGCGGGCGCTCCATGGAGCTCAACAAGTCCCTGGTCCAGCAATTGGAAGGCCATGGGATGTCCGTCAGCGTGTTCGCTGTTGAGCATGAGCCGACCGTGCAACTTGTACGTCAGGGCCTGGCGATCGCCCGACAAACCCAATGTGACTGCGTGATCGCCCTTGGCGGGGGCAGCGCCATTGACGCCGGCAAGGCCATCGCCGTATTGCTCACCAATCCCGGCGATGTGCTCGATTACCTGGAAGTGGTCGGTGAGGGCAAATCCATCACCCAACCAGGCGTCCCATTGATAACTATCCCCACGACGGCAGGGACAGGCGCCGAAGTGACCCGCAACGCCGTGTTGTTGGTGCCGGAGGAGCGGGTAAAAGTCAGCCTGCGCAGCCCGCATTTGCTGGCCAGGCTGGCGGTGGTGGATGCGGAACTGACCTACTCCCTGCCACCCGATGTAACCGCCAGCACTGGAATGGACGCGCTGGTCCAGCTCATCGAACCCTTTCTGTCTCCTCGAGCCACGCCGATCACCGACGCTCTGTGCCGCGAAGCGATTCCGCGCGCAGCCCAGGCGCTGCCGCGCGCCTATGGCGACGGCCAGGATAGCCGCGCCCGCGAGGATCTTTCCCTCGCCAGCCTGTTCAGTGGATTGGCTTTGGCAAACGCCGGCCTGGGTGCCGTTCATGGTTTCGCATCGGTGATCGGCGGACTGGTATCAGCAGCTCACGGAGCGATCTGCGCCCGCCTCTTGTCGCCGGTGATGGCGGCGAACTATCGTGCGCTGCAGGAAAGAGATGCAGAATCGCCCATTCTCACCCGTTTCGATGAAGTGGCCCGGCTGGTGACTGGAGCAGCGTCGGCGCGCGCCGCAGATGGAATTGCCTGGCTGGCGGATTTATGCACAGCGTTGGCCATCCCGCGCCTGTCTGACGTCGGACTGACCAGGGGGGATTTCCCCTGGGTGGTGGAACACACCCAATCCGCCAGCAGTACAAAGGCCAACCCGATCCGCCTGACGACAGAAGAGTTGATGGAAATCCTGGAAGCCGCTTATTGATCGTATCGTCGTTTCAGCGGTGTAGTGAAACCCTGCCTTTCTAAATCATCCAGGCGGACGGGCTTACCAATGCTCCCAATGGACGACTTCGTCGAAGGGACGGCGGCCGCTTCTGGCAGGAGGGCGCGCTTCGATGTCTTGCGGCAGAGGGTAGCCGAAGGAGATCGCGATCCGCAGGGTTAGTTCCGTGGGGAAACCCAACAGTTCGCGGGCTTTATCGGGCTCATAAATGGTGGCCAGACAGGAGGCCACTCCCAGTTCCCAGGCGGCTAGCTGCATATAGGCAGCCGCCTGTCCGGTGTCAAACATGATGCTGAAGCGCTGTTCCCATGGGGGCGTCACAATGGCGATGCCCGCGGCTGCGCCGGCCAAATGGCCGGCATACGTACCCAAGCGGGAGAGAGCTTCCAACCTCTCACGCTCGCGCACGACGATGAAGTGCCAGGGTTGCATGTTCTTGGCGGATTGCGCCCGCCGGCCTGCGTTCAGAATGGCCTTGAGAACATCCTCAGGGAGTGGGTCAGGGCGAAATACACGCACCGCGCGTTTGGTGCGGATGGCTTGAGCGACCTCCATAGTGTTTACACCTCGAATTTAATCCGATTTCAGAGAAATATACGACGGCAGCCCTCCGGCAGGCTCGGCATTGTATACGCCGTTCAAAATGGCGCGGGAGAGGGCTTCAGCCGCGAAGGCGCCCACAATGTTGACGTCGGTTCTCACTTCGCCGGTGGCCATGACGAAGAGCGTGTCGCCGTCCAGCAAGGTGTGCGCCGGCCGCACCGTACGAGCCATTCCGTCCTGGGCCATCATGGCCACTTCGTTGGCCTCATCCTTGCTCAGTCGGGCGTTCGTGGCCACCACCCCAATACAGGTATTTTGCCTTGATGCAAAGGTCATGATGGTGCGGCCAGCCAGTGAACGCATCACATGAAGGGTGTCTGCAAAGAAACCGGCCTCTCCGATGCGCAGCGGCCCGCGTTGGATCGTGCGGGCGCCGGCGATGATCTTTCCATTTTGCGGATCGATCACATCCCCAAGGACATTCACCGCGACGATAGCGCCAATGATGACCCCGCCGCCGGCGTCGACGCTGGCCGTCCCAAGGCCAGATTTCATCGCCTGACCCGCACCGAGAATCTTGCCCACCGTCGCGCCCGTTCCTGCTCCCACGTTTCCCTGGGCAACTGGCCCGTCTGTGGCGTTGAGACAGGCCTGATAGCCCATGGCGGCGTCCGGGCGCACCTTGCTTGAGCCGATTGCCAGGTCGAATAATATGGACGAAGCCACGATGGGAACGCGAGCCACGCCGGTGTCGAAACCGATGCCCCTTTCCTCCAGGTAGCGCATTGCCCCGGTGGCGGCATCCAGGCCGAAAGCCGAGCCGCCCGAGAGCATCACCGCGTGGATTTTATCCACCAGGTGCATGGGACGCAGGGCGTCCGTCTCGCGCGTGCCGGGGGCGCCCCCGCGTTGATCCACACCCCCCACGGCGCCGGCCTCACACAATACCACAGTGCAGCCGGTGAGGGCTTCGAAGTCCTGTGCGTGTCCCACACGGATGCCGGGAACGTCCGTGATGGCATCTGTTAATTTTTTGGCCATAAAACCTCCTGAGCAGGGATGTATTATAACGGCTTATCAAATAGTAGATCGTAGCCAAAGCCAAAATAGGGGCAGGCGGAGGCGGCGCCAGATGCGCCATGCCCTCCAGGTTTCCGAGCGGCCTGGATGATGGGGACTGTAGACAGTCTGAGCATACAATCGCACCAGATAAGTGATGGCATCTCCGTGCCGCAACCAGAAAGCCGGCCGCTGCTCAAGAACAGCAGCGAATCGGTCGGCAAACTCGAAGGGCGTCATGCTGGGCTGCATGGGGATTTGGAAACGCCGACCCAGCCGCCGCAAACCGCGGTAGACCGACGCCAGCGTCTCCCCGGCAGGAGAGCGGCGGAGACGCATCTCTTCGACGGCAAGCCACAGGAAAGCCGTGAAGGCAGCTAGGGCGAGAAGCGTTAGACCGGCAGGGAGCAGCCTGCCTGTGAGCCGATGGGCAAGATCCGCCGAGGGGCTAACATTCGATAGGCCTCCGTACGGTTGGTCAGCGATGGCTTCCATGGCGGCTGTGGATTCACCAGCCTGGTAATCACTGGCGGGCCGGCCAGCGGTCGGCTCGAATGGCATCCACCCGTAGGTTGGGAAATAAATTTCAGCCCAGGAATGGGCATCCGCCTGTGTTACCATGTACTGGCCATCGCGAGAGTCGTAAGTCCCGCTGGCATATCCACTGGCCAAACGCGCAGGGATGCCCACCGAACGGGCGAGGACCACCATGGCGGTGGCGTAGTAATCGCAATAACCTTTCTTCAGGTCGAACAGGAAATAATCGACTACATCCCGGCCTCCCGGTGGAGCGGGCAGATTCAATGTGTAGGGATATTTGCGCAGGTAGTCTTCCAGAGCTTTGGCCTGGTCATAGGCTGTGGGATAGATGGCGGTGAGATCGCGGGCCAGAGTGCGCACTCGGGCAGGGAGAGCTTCAGGGAGCTGCAGATAGCGGCTGCGCACCCATGCTGGATAATCTGTTCCCGCCTGGCGCAGGGCTTGCGCGCTCACCTGAGGGGAGAAGGCGGTCAGGTGATACGATCTGGCGGTGAGACTGGCCGCAAAGAAGTCGTCCGGATTTCTCCAGGCGACATTTATTGCCTCGCTCACGGATTTTATCGGGCCGGGCGAGTAAACAAAGGCAGGGGTTCCTGGAGCCAGGACGATATCGAGGTCCAGCGAGCGGTAACTGGTGATGTTTTGTGGCCCTATTTCCTGGCCGGTGGCATAGGCGCGTATTTCGAATCCGCTGCTGGACCAGCCGCGGCCAGTGTAGATGTCGTAAGCGACTTCGCGCCAGTAGTAATGCGGCGCCGGGCGATCGCGCGCCGGCAAAGCATCGTTGATGCGGATGGACATGGCCGGCTGGCGGGTCAATTCCGCCCCCGATCCGATCAGATGCTCGCGCGGCAGGCCGGGCGCTCGAAGGGGCGTGAAAGCATCACCCATAGAGGGCTTTAATTCCAGTCCAAGGGAATGCGCGACAGTCTGCCCCCTGCCGCTGGTGTCCTGCGTCAGGCGCTGGAAGCTCTGGGTGATGTCGTGAAACGAGATGGACGGCGCGAGCAGAGCGGCCGCGATCAGCAAGAATAATAGAGGGACTGCGGTCACGGTCAGATCTGTTCGAATTTCAGTCGAATAATCGATGCCCTGACGTTCCCAGACCCGTTCGCGGCGCACCTGCCCGTCCCACACACTGGCGGCCAACAGGGCGCTCACGAAGATCAGCAGGGGAAGGCTCTCAGTATGGGTGACCCCGAGCGTACCAGCCAGCACAATCAGCGCTGGAGTGAGTGAAGTCAGCGCGCATCTGCCGCGTGCCGCCGCCCAGGCAGCCCAGAAACAGACCAGCCACACCAGCCATCCCCAGACAAGCGCGATCGCCAGCGCATCCTGAGCCGGCCTGCCGTGTATGAGCGCTGTCAGCCAGGATACCATCCGTCCGGCTACCGTCAGGCTGGCGCTACCAAGAGCAGACAGGTTAAATGAGAATGACCGGAGGCCTAGCGGCTGCCATGGATCGCGAATGACCATTGAGGTGGTTACCTCAGCGGCTGAGAACCCTGCCGCGATCAGCGGTTTGAGAAGCTGGCCGGGAGCCAAAATCAGGTATATGATCCCAAGCAGGAATCCGGCCGATAAGCTGCCCCAATCTCTCCAATGGGCGAAGGAAAGCAACCAGCCGCTCGCCATGGCGGTGAATGCGACGGAAAGGGCCAGAGGCAGGTCTAAGCCCTGGACGGCCGCCGATAGCCCGACGGCCGTACTCACGATCGCTGCCAGCAAGAGCGCAAATGTCCCCGTGGATGGTGAGAGGAAATGGCGCGCCGTGATTCGCATCACACCAGCGATCTCCAGTTCATGTCACCCGGCTGGCGGATAGGGATGGCTCGACCGGTTGGCGTGACGCGCCACTCCCAGGCGTTCGTCTTCGCCGATGTTCTGACGGCAGTAAACAATTCTGGCGTGATGGAATAATGGGCGATACCCAGGCTGGCCAACAGATTCCGTAGATGGCCAGAGTCGGCAGAGTCGAAGCCGATCCCATTCTCGACGGTCAGAACGGTCGGAGCCATGCCGCGCCGGGCAAGCGACGTCAGCTCTGTCAACCACTCACCCTTCAGGTCGGCGGTGACGAGCACCAGGCTTGCCTGCCGGCCCAGCGAGGGGCTAAAAGCCTTGAGCAGGAGATGAAGAGGCGTGCTGCCCGGCTCGATGGCCGCCAGGGCGCGCAGCACCCGCCAGCGCTGGGCTTCCCCAGCTTCCGGGTGCAGCCACAGGAAAGGCTCCCCGCTGGCCACCAGACCGACCGAGCGCCCCGATTGCAGCCCACGCACTGCCAGCGAGGCTGCCAGGGTCACCCCCATTTCTTCGCTAGAATTTTCTTCGCGGCCGGATTGCACCCGACGGTCGAGATCCAGAATGACCCACCAATCGCCGGTGGGCGTGTGATCGAAGGTCTTGACACTCCATTTATCGCGCCTTGCCAGGGTTGGCCAATGGATCCAGCGCAGGCTATCGCCTGGCAGGTAATCGCGCACGCTGGCGGCATTGATCGACAGCTCGATGGCATGGGTGCCGGGGCGGCCCTCGCCGCTGCGCCCGCCAGGTGCGACTTCGATCGAAGGCAGCGGCAGCACCGCCGGCGTCACCAGCAGGGTAGCTGTGGCGTCGTCATGGATCGTGACGGAGAAGATGCCGAAAGGGTCGCCGGTGTGGATCGTGGTCGGTCCAAGATTGAACACACCCCTTCGAGTGCAGGTGCGGCTAGCGAGCCATTCATTGTGTGAGTTTCCACCCACGCCTGTAGCGCGGCTGAGCGGCTCGCCCGGGAGCGTCGATTCGTCCACTATCTCTACCCACACCGCTGGCCACCAACCCCGGTTCTCCAGGTCGAAGCGTTCCTCCAGCAGATCCCCAACCTGCGCCCATCCATACCGCACCGCACGGGACAGGCGAAGAGAGCCTGCCAGGCTGCGCGACCAGAGATAGGCAATGATAAAAGCTCCGCCCATGCTTGCCAACAGGATCATCCAACCCCGGTAAGGAAAAATCACCTGGAGAATAAAGGCCAGCACAAGCAGCGCCAGCCAGAGACGGTTTGATAGGCGGAGGCTCGCCGGTTTGGACGGATTCATGGGTGACCCGTGTCTCTTTGCAGGCCATGGAGGGCGCGCGCAATTTTGTTCACGGCCTGCCGCATCAGGCTGGCCTCTGTCGGGCGAATGTCATGGAGACTGTAGCGTGCCTCGTAGAATGCGCTGGTGAGCATTTGGATGGTGTGTTCTTCGGCTGGCAAGCGGGCGCACAGCGTGCCGGCGTATTCGTCCGGCGTTTGCGACGAGCGCCGTGCCATGCCGAGCTTGGCGTTGCGCCTGATCATGTCCAGGTAGCAGGCGATCACCTGATCGCGGGGCTGACGGGGAACAGGTGTGTGGGGAAGTTGAGGTGCAGCACGCCGATATCTCTGCAGGCGGGCGCGCAGATGTTGCATCCCGGTGCTGAAACCCTCCCCGATGGATGTGCGTGCGCTGCGTAGCCAGTTGATTAATCCGCGCCACGCGTCTGCCAGCCAGCCCAGCAGGGGAACGCTCCGCAAGTTGGCCCAGAATTCGCCCAGTCGGCTTAGATAAAATTTCGTGGAGAGGAAGATAATCGAGAAGAACAGGCTCCAGAACAGGATCGATTTGAGTAATTCGAAAATCGGATCGGGGAATCCATCGAATGCGGGAACAGGTGGAAGGGGAAGCTGGGGGTAACTTTGCAGCCGGGCGCGGCTGGCAAATAAGCTGGCGAGTAGATTGAAGAGAAAGAAAACCGGCACGAAAACCAGCAGCATGAGTATATTCAAGAGTATCCACAATATAGTGATGATCACATTTAATATTCCTAGAATATTGAATGAGTAATGGGTGGGGAGAAATAGTGCAAGCCCGGCGAGCAGTACCAGGATGATCAGGCTGGAGATCACCCAACGGCGACCAATTTGCTGGCTGACCGGTATCTCTTCCAACGACCAGCGCGTGCGCAGCATAGCCAGTTGCGTTTGTGCCAGCAGAGTCAAGCCGCACGCGAAAAATAGCATCATGAAAAGCAGGTTAGCCGGTTTTGAAACCGGCGGCTGCTGGACAAGGCCCGCGTCAATGCGGGCGATTGCGGTCAACACCATCATCACCGCGCCTAATCCGAAAATCAGGCCGGTAAGCTGTCCACGCACTTGGGAACGATCAACAAAGACGTACCCAAGCCGCTCCTGTGCAATACGGTCGGGGTCTTCCTCCAAAATAGCGAGTAGCCCGGCGAAAGAGACGGTGATCAGCCATACTATCAGAGTAGCCGTGAGCGAGGCGAGGTATTCCTGGGTGAAAAAACTGGAGAAGAAGTCTTTTTGCCACAGGATGGCGTCAGCCAGGAACTGAGCCGGGCCGTGGATGAGATACAGCAGCACCTTGAGGGCGGTCAGCAGCACCACCCATTCGGTCATCAACAGGAACAGCCACTCGCGGGAGAAAGTCATGGCGCTCTGGCGGATGCGCCGGGCAATTTGTGCCTCAAGGCTGACCGTAAAACTGACCCATAACAGATACGCGCCATTCCAGTTCGGGGCAAAGCGTTCCAGGGCCAGCCAGGCCGAGCCGGCCAGACAAAGCATCATCGTGGCCACCGCCAGACCGTCCGCCAGCGCAGGTATATGTCGCGACCAATCGCTCAAAGGCGGTTTGGCGCGCGCCTTGCGTTCATCTCCGCCACGCATCCAGATCGCTTTCATCGCGAATTAAAAAGGCAGGCACGCCGAAGCGTTCCAGCCTGCGGCGCGTTGTAGAGAAACCCGGCACGGCCCCGAATAACAATAAAATGGGGATCAAGCCGCGGCGCTGCATTTTGAATATCTCTTCTACCAGGTCGCCATTGGCCTGAGTGGTCAACATGACCACCGTGGTGCCCCAATTCAAGCGTGGAGTGGTGCGCTGAATGAGTTCCACAAAGGTCATGCTGGTGCCGGTTTGGACGCGGGCGAGCACTTCGAGGATATGCATCATGTGGCCGCGTCCCCTCTTGGGAGCGATGGGTGGAAAGACCGCACCTTCTGCTGTTGGATCGATTCCATTGGTCGCCAGACCCACCGCCTGCTTCTTCATTTTTACCCAATTTGCCAGGGAAGCCGCCGCTACGATGGCCAGCTCGCTGGCTGGATGGCGCCAGCGCAAGTCGTACTCGTCGCGGTTGAGATTCAGGAAGAGCATGACCTGCAAAGCCAGAGAAGACTCGAACACTTTAACCTGCAGATTTCCCACCACTGCGCTGGCTTTCCAATCCACCCGCCTGAGGGAGTCGCCGCTCACGTAGTCGCGTTTGCTCAGCGGGCGCGCCGGGTCTTCGAACATCGCTGCAGTATGCTTGAGCGTCCCATGGGGGAACCGCGACGACAGCGGCGCGGTGACCAGTGGGATGATCTTCGGATAGACGATCAACTGGTTCGCCGGTATGTATGCTTTGACCTCGCCTGCCAGGCCGAGGAAATCACCTGATTTCACTTCCAACGGACCGATCGAATAAAGGCCTCGTTTACGAGCATGCAGAAGATAGCGTTCCCGCACTTGGGCATGCCCTCCAAGGCTGAGAACCCGCCGGAAATAATTAGGTGTGGCCAGCTCGGATGGCAAACTTTCATGCACCTGCAGCCAAAGAAGAGGAAGGATGCTTCGGTTGCGCATCTCCAGCTCGACCGGCACCACTTCGCCTAGAAAGGCTCGCTCAGGCAACTGACGACGAAATGCGAGAGAGGCCATCGCCCGGTGGGTCCACAGGCGACCCACCAGATAGGCTCCCGCCAGGAGATAAAGGATGGTGAGCAGGGCTTCTTCTCGGAGGAGGACCGCCACCACCAGGAGCAGGATCAAGAAGGGCAGGAATTCAGCCACGCATTTCTCTCAATCGGGCGGTTTGCTCAGCTCCAGAGGCACCGTTTCGATAACATCTCGGACGATGGAGGCGGCCGTCTTTCCGCGCAGTTCCGCTTCAGGACGGACGATCAACCGGTGGGCGATGACCGCCTGAGCCAGGGTCTTGATATCATCGGGTAGAATATGGTCGCGCCCACGCAGCGCGGCCAGCGCCTGCGAGGTCTTGAACAAAGCCAGGCTGGCGCGCGGACTGCCACCCAGAGCAAGATCGGGGTGATTTCGTGTAGCCGTAATAATCTTTAGTATGTATTCTTGCAGGCTTGCATCGACGAACACATCCCATACCTGGCGTTGGAAACGCTGTATCTCCGCGCCATCTACGACCTGCCCAATCTGGGTGATAGGATGCTCGCGTCGAAGATTGACCAGCATCTGGCGCTCATCCGCAAAGCTCGGGTAGCCTACCGAGATTCGTAGCAGGAATCGGTCGAGCTGCGCTTCGGGAAGGGGAAATGTCCCCTCGAATTCAATCGGATTTTGAGTGGCCATGACCAGGAACGGCCGCGGCAGCGGCCGGCTGATTCCATCTACGCTGACTTGCTGTTCCTGCATGGCCTCCAGCAGCGCCGATTGCGTGCGGGGAGTAGCCCGGTTGATCTCGTCAGCCAGCAGGATATTGACAAACACCGGTCCTGGCCGAAAGTCGAACTGGCCGGTTTGCTGGTTGAAGACCGATACCCCGGTAATGTCGTTCGGCAGCAGGTCGGGCGTGCATTGAAGCCGTTTGAAAGCCAGCCCCAAACTGATCGCCATGGCCCTGGCCAGCATGGTTTTGCCCACCCCGGGCACGTCCTCGATCAGCACGTGACCTTCGCACAGCATGGCTACCATCAGCATCTCGATGGCCTCGCGCTTTCCAATGATCACGCGCTCTATATTTTCACGCACGCGGGAGTAGAAATCCAATAAATCGCCCAAGCCGGCCCCCGATCATTCCATCTATCGCCTGTTTCTATTATATACATATGCTAAGATAGAGCTGTGAAGGATTTTTTGCCATCCCTTACTCAAACGTTGGGGAACGAGTCCGAGGCGCGCAGGGTTGCGAATGTCCTCCAGGCTGCCCTGGCCGCTGCCGATCCGTCTGAGGCGGTGAAGCGCTTTCTGCGTCTACAGGGCGATCGCCTGTCCGCGGGAGGCCAGATCTATGCATTGAACCAGATTCGACGCGTCTTGGTGGCGGGTATGGGAAAGGCCAGTCAGCGGATGGCCGCTGCGTTGGTGGAAATCCTGGGCGAGCGCATCGATGGCGGCGTGGTCGTTACGAAATCCGTGGAAGCCGGGATCGCTTTGCCGTCAAGGATTAAAATCGTTTCTGGCGCGCATCCTGTGCCTGACGAGCGCAGCCTGGATGCAGCCCGCCGTTTATCGAATCTGCTCGACGGCGCCAGCGCGGATGACCTGGTAATTTTCCTGATTTCAGGAGGCGGTTCCTCCTTGGTGACCCAGCCTGTGGAGGGTGTGAGCCTGCAAGCCCTACAAACGCTGACGCAAAGTCTGCTGGCTTGCGGCGCTGATATCGAGGAGATTAACGTCCTCCGGCGCCACCTCGATCTGGTGAAAGGCGGCGGGCTGCTGCGGCTGGCCTGGCCTGCCAGAGTGCTTTCTTTGATTCTCTCGGACGTGGTAGGCGGCTCCCTGCGAACCATCGCCTCAGGGCCGACCTGTGAAGATCCGTCCACTTATTCGGAGGCGCTTGCCATCTTGCAGCGCTATGATTTAATCCAAAAAGCACCGCCTGAAGTAATTTCGGCCTTGAGGCGCGGGCAGTCCGGTGAATTGGTCGAGACGGTCAAGCCTGGCGATCCGTTATTGAAACGCGCCCATACCGTCCTGGTGGGTAGCATCCATCAGGCAGCCATCGCCGCGTGCGACCAGGCCAAAAACGAGGGCTTTAACAGTCAGGTTTTGACCACCTGCCTGGAAGGTGAGGCCAGGCAGGCCGGTCGCTTCCTGGCGTCCATTCTGCGTCAGATGGCCAAAGAAGGTCAACCTCTGTCGCGTCCAGCCTGCGTCATCGCAGGGGGAGAGACTACGGTATCGCTGCGCGGGAATGGCCTGGGAGGCCGCAACCAGGAGCTGGCCCTCGGCGCGGTGAAGGCCATCGCCAGCCTGCCGGCTGTGGCTCTGGTTTCTCTGGCAACCGATGGGGAGGACGGGCCGACCGATGCGGCCGGAGCCATCGTGACGGGAGAAACATATCAACGTGCTCGCAACCTTGATCTGGATGTGGATGAATACCTACGGCAAAATAATGCGTATCGTTTCTTTGAACAGGCCGGCGGCCTGCTGAAAACCGGCCCGACCGGAACGAACGTGAATGATCTGGCCTTTTTATTTACTTTCAAGAAGGTAACATGATGCCAGTCCGCATAGTCTAATAACCGTAATGGTGCACCATCAGAAATCGTGATGAGATATAAAGAAAGTATTAAGGGTAAAATAATCTAATATGGTCGAAGTACTCTCTAATCCGACTGTTCCGTCGGATGCGATTGCTTTCGTGATATTTGGCGTCACCGGCGATTTGTCCCGCCGGAAGCTTTTTCCAGCCTTGTACGAGCTGAATCGCCAGCATCGCCTCCCTCCCGAATTTCATATTATCGGTTTCGCCAGACGCGATCTCAAGGATGAAGGCCTTCGCGATCTGATCAGGGAAAGCGTGCACGAGTTTGCTCGCACCCAACCTGTGGACGATCATACGCTCGCTGATTTGGTCGACGGCGCGCATTACGTGCGTTGTTCCTTCGAAGATCCTGAAGGCTATGACCGGTTGAACGCGCTTCTTGAGGAGCACGGGGTGCATAACGTATTGTTTTACCTGGCTACTCCCCCCGATGCCTATATCACCATTGTGCGGCAATTAGGGGCCCACAAGCTGGCGCGGGACAACGACGGATGGCGGCGCATCGTTATCGAAAAGCCCTACGGCACCGATCTGGCATCGGCCGAAAAGTTGGATCGCGACGTGCACACCGTCTTCCACGAGCCCCAGATTTACCGGATCGACCATTACCTGGGTAAAGACACGGTTCAAAACATCCTGGTGTTCCGCTTCGCCAACGGCATCTTTGAGCCATTATGGAACAACCATTACGTGGATCATGTACAGATTACAGTCGCTGAGAAGGTTGGCATCGGCACCCGGGCTGGCTATTATGAGACGGCCGGAGTGATTCGCGACATCTTCCAGAACCACCTGTTGCAGCTCACCGCCATGACCGCGATGGAGGCGCCGGTGGCCTTCAACGCCGATGCCGTGCGCGACGAGAAAGTGAAAGTGCTGCGCGCCCTGCGTCCATTGCGCGGTCAGGCGGCTTTAGACAACACCTATCGCGCCCAATACGTCTCGGGCTTGGTGGACGGCCAGCGGGTACCGGGATACAAAGACGAACCAGGCGTCTCTCCCACCTCGATCACCGAGACATACCTGGCGGCGCGCCTGTTTGTCGACAACTGGCGTTGGGCTGGTGTTCCTTTTTATGTTCGTTCGGGAAAGCGCCTGCCTTTCCGCTTGACCGAGATCGTCATCCAGTTTAAACAGGTGCCTCTCTCGCTGTTCGGTTGGCGCAACATGGCCGGTGAGGCCCCCAACATGCTGGTGTTAACCATTCAGCCGAATGAAGGCATCACCCTGACCTTTGGGGCGAAATCTCCGGGACCAATGAACGAGATTTCGCCGGTAAAGATGGAGTTCGATTACGCCGAAGCCTTCGGCGGCGACCCCCCCGAAGCGTACGAGCGGTTGCTGATGGACTGCCTGGCGGGTGATGCCACATTGTTCACCCGCGCGGATGAGGTCAAGGCTGCCTGGGCGTTTACCACCGACATCATCCGCGCCTGGGAGGAACATCCAGTGCGCAATCTGCCGGTCTACGAGGCCGGCACCTGGGGCCCGCCCGGCGCCGACGAATTCATCCAGCAGGACCACCGCTACTGGCGCGACCATGGGGTAGATTAGCCGCTTATAGGGGCTGTCCGCAGTTGGGGCACAATTTCGCGCCGGGGATGACAACATAGCCGCATTTTGGACAGGCGCTGGGTTGAACCTCGCCCAGCGGAGCTCCGCATGCGAGGCAGTTCGTTTCCCCCACCGGATTGGCTGTTCCACAGTACTCGCAGGTCGTGCGCCGCAAGCGTTCGGAGATCTCATGAGCCGCTCCGGCTCCGCGCGCAGTATCATCGATCACTTTCCAGACTTCATCGCGGAGCTGCAGGTTTTCGATATCCTGGGCGATGTCGTCCAGCCGTCCGATCAGCATAAAGGGATTGCGCATTGCGAACAGAGCGGTAATGCCCAGGTTGGCGGCTACTCCCAGCCAGGCCTGATTCCCAACCTGCACAGCTACGCCATCCTCGATGGATTGCAGGATTACGCTCAAAGCCGTCTGACCCCCCGCCATTGGCCGTCTGGCGGTGCTGATCTGAACCGCAACTTTCTCGCCGCTGCCCACTTGCTGCACCTGCAGATTCCCGCGATTGAAATGGGCCATCAGGCTGCGAGCCAGATCGTCTGGCGTGATGTTGCCGTGGTATGTGCGCTGCTCCATGGCATGGATTATAATCTGGAACCATGAAAACAAAGCCGGAAACGGATGCGAAACGCGTGAGGAAATTCCGCCCCGCCGCAATGATTATTGCCATCGTCTTGATGACAACGGCGGTTTCTGTCCGCGCTCTTCCAGCACTGGCCCAGCAGGCCACCCCTCCGCCTTTGCCAACCGTGACAGGAACACCCAGCGGTCCAATCGGTACGGTGGTACTGTCAGAGCCTGAGGTCAATGTGCGTGCCTATCCGGATTCGAATTCGGCCAAGATCGGCGTCCTGCTCCCTGGCCAGCAGGTGGTTTTGAAGGGCCGTTCGCCCGGCGGTAGCTGGCTGTTGATCGACTACCCCGGCGTCCCCGGCGGAGTGGGCTGGGTATGGTCAGCACTCATCGTGCTGCCGCCCGGAACGTTGCCGATCGTCGAACCACCACCGACCCCTACGCCGCGCTACACTCCCACCATCGATCCTACCCTGGCGGCAGAATTCCTTGTAACAGCCGTTCCCACCCGCGAGCCAACCTTTACACCCCCACCGCCTCTGGTGATCCCAACCCTGCCGGCCGATACAGTCGACAGCCCTGCGGGCGGCCTGCCCATGGGATTGGTGATCGTTGGTCTGGCCTCGTTAGGCGTCTTCCTGGGTTTGATATCTCTGATCCGGGGAAGATGAAGCCAAGCGCAGCCCTACGAGATGGCTTGGGCAAAAAAATGGCTCAATCCATGCAGGCACTCGATGCTCAGCTTATGGCCTACCTGGCTCTCGCAATAGGTCACCTGTGCGCCGAACCGCTCAAGCGCAGCGACCATGCGCCGCGCCTGCTCCACAGGCACCGTTTCGTCTAGAGTGCCATGGGCCACATAGAACGGCAGCCCTTCCAGACGGCGGTCGGGGGGATACGATTCGATCCCGGAGGGCATAAAGCCGGAGAGGACCGCAGCACGTTCGATGCGTTGTGGGTAGAGCAGGGCCAGCGCCAGTGACATGGCTGCGCCCTGACTGAACCCCAGCAGGCGGATGCGCGAGTTTCCTATGGTATGCTCAGAAATCCAGTCGTCGACAAGCGCGATGAGGGCCTGCGCCGGTTGCCGAAAGTCTTCGATGGTCGGCCAGAAGCCATCCCGGTGAGGCACCCATCCGTAGCCGCCATCCGGCGCGCTGACCGGGCCGCGTGGCGCGATCACCCAGCCGTCATGCGGCAGGTGGCTGGCGAAGATCCACATCACGTTTTCGTCACCGCTCCAGCCATGGATCATGAGCGTTAATCGCGGTGTGTTATTCCCGGCAGGCGGGCGCACCTTGAGTTTCCAATCGTGAAACTCGAGCTGAGAGACCTCATTTGCGGAGAGCACGTTTCACCATCCGGTCCACCAGCCACATTGTGATGGTGATGATCACCACCGGCGATAATCCGGCGACAATGCACATCAGACCCAGAGTGGCGGCGTCTTTTCCGTAAATAAGATAGATCAGTCCATCTCCGACCAGGAAGATGAGCACCAGAGCGCCGATAAAAAGGCGGAGGTTTGTTTGGCGAGCATAATCGCGCAGGTCACGGCTCATCGATATCTGCTTCCTGTGGATCGCCGAGCGCGTGCGAGACAGGCGCTACAAGCGAGACCGGGTTCGCCTGCGGAGTGAACGAGCGCCGCAGCCGTCGTCCGATGCGATTCGACCAGGACAGACTGGCGCGAATATCGGGCAGGGCCTTTCGTGCGGCCTCCTCGCCGGCCGCAACCACCTGATGAACATCCACGCGGTCCAGCCAGCCGACCATGGCGACATCCGGACGGATCAGCACTTCGGGACGTTCGATCTGCAAGCGCAGCTCGGACAGCAGGCGGGAGGAATATTCCACCGATTGAACGAACAGATTGAAGGCGCGCGCCAGCCTTAGGCGCGAGAACCGCTCGACAATTGGCGGCGGACCTGGGATATGGATGGGCAGTTTGTAGAATGGCGGCAATTCAGCCCATTTTTCGGGCGGAGCATTCAGAGACACGGCCACCACCGGCAGCGTCGGGGCCAGCCAGCGGCTGATGCTGACCGGCACAGGATCCAGCACGCCGCCGTCCATCAGCGTAATGTTGCCAATGGTTACCGGAGGAAACACGCCTGGCACTGCGGCGGTTGCCAGCACTGCGTCCACTAGGTTGCCGTTGTGGACAATGATTTCCTGACCGCTGCGTGCATCCACTGCAGTGACGGCTAGAGGGACGCTCAGGTCGGCAAAGGTTCGTTCGCCCAGCAGTTCCGCCAGCAGCCGGGTGAGACCGGCCAGCCCCAGGATAGACGGTCCGTCGTTGGGCCGTCGGCCGAACATTTTGGTCTGATCGATGTTGCTTAAGATATCTTCGATCTCATCGGGTCGGTAACCGGCGGCATAAACCGCTCCGATTAACCCGCCCGCGGAGGTGCCGGCGATCGCGCCAATCCGGAAGCCTTCCCGCTCCAAAACTTTCAATACGCCGATGTGCGCCAGGCCTTTCATGCCCCCGCCGCCCAGAGCCAGCGCAATTTCACCCGCAGGATGGTTGCCGCGTTTGTGATGGTCTTCCATAGCCATACATAAGATTATACTCCGGCGCGATTGGAATGATCGGCGGCCATGCGTCATAAAGCAGTTATGTTACAATCGTTTCCGTGAGCGAAAAGGTAGTGGCGACCAACCGAAAGGCGCATTTCGAGTATTTCCTGCTCGAGCGTTACGAGGCGGGCATCGCCCTGCAGGGTAGTGAAATCAAATCGGTGCGCGCCGGACAAATCAGCCTGGCCGAATCGTATGTGCAGGTGGACGGCAACGAGGCCTGGCTGATCAACGCTCACATCGCCCCCTATGATCCGGCCAGCCGTTTCAATCATGACCCCCGACGCCCGCGTCGGCTTTTGCTGCACCGCAAGCAGATTCGCGAATTGTGGGACGCCGTGCGCCAGAAGGGCGTCACCATCGTCCCGGTGCGCGTGTATTTGAAAAGGGGTCGCGCCAAATTGGAAATCGCTGTCGCCAGGGGCAAAAAGCTGTATGACAAACGCGCCGAGATAGCCAAACGTGACGCAGTCCGTGAGGCCGAGCGAGAGCTTCATCGCCGCGAATGAGGCGCTCACCCATGACAAGGGCTGAGTTATGCTTCCCAACAATTTCGTCGCCCTGGCGGTAACCCTGGTGCTGTCGGTCATCTGGCTGCGCATGATGGACTTTATCGCCCAGCGCGGCTGGGTGAGTGGTCGGCTTAGCCGCAAGATCATCCACATCGGAACCGGGCCTCTCTTCGTCCTTTGCTGGCTGCTGTTTAAAGAAGCACCAACAGCCCGCTACCTAGCAGCCCTGGTGCCGCTCTTGATCACGGTACAATTTGTGCTGGTAGGCAGCGGTGTGATCCGCGACCCGGCGGCCGTAGAAGCCATGTCTCGAAGCGGTGATCGGCGCGAGATCTTGCGCGGGCCGTTGTATTACGGCATCGCTTTCGTGGCGTTGACCATCCTGTTTTGGAGGGACACCCCCACCGGAATCATTGCGCTGATGCTGCTTTGCGGCGGCGACGGGCTGGCTGATCTGGTCGGGCGGAAACTTGCCAGCCCATGCCTGCCCTGGTCGCCCAGAAAAAGCTGGGCGGGTACGGCCGCAGTTTTCCTGGGTGGGCTGATTTTGTCGGCTGCGCTCGTCGCTATCTTCGGCGCGGCAGGTTATTTCGACCGCCCGTTCATAAGTGATCTGCCCGGCCTGGCGGTGCTGGCCTTCGTCGGCGCATTGGTCGAATCGCTGCCCATCCGCGACGTGGACAATCTGACCGTGCCGTTGGCTGCGGCCATTCTCGGTTATCTCATTTTCTAATTTGCGAGGGAAAATGATCGAACTGGACGGGAGCCATCTCACCATCGGCGACCTGGAGGCGGTGGCCAGGCATGGCGAGCAAGTCGCCTTGAGTCATTCCGCCCGGGAAGCGGTGGACCGCGCCCATCGTTGGACGCTCTCGATGGTCGATAACTCGAAGCCGGTGTATGGCATCAACACTGGCTTCGGTATTTTTTCGGACCAGCGCATCGACGCGAAGGACGCCGCCACGCTTAGCCGCAACCTGATCCTCAGCCATGCAGTCTGCACCGGCCCGGCGCTGCCGCGCGACGTTGTGCGCGCCGCCATGCTGGTGCGGGCCAACGCCCTGGCGAAGGGTCATTCAGGCGTCCGCGTCGAGCTGATCCAAACGTTGTTGGAGATGCTGAACCGCGGCGTCACTCCAGTGATCCCCTCGCAAGGCTCGCTGGGATCATCGGGCGATCTGGGTCCCCTCTCGCACCTGGCATTGGTCTTCACCACAGACGATGCGGATCGTGAGGAAGAATCGGGTCAGGCTGAGCTGAATGGCGCGGTCATGAGCGGAAAGGCCGCCATGGCTGCTGCCAGGCTGGAGCGTATCCGCCTGGGCGCCAAGGAAGGCCTGGCGTTGAACAACGGCGCCACGTTTTCTGCGGCCATCACAGCTCTGGCGGTCTACGACGCCTGGAACTTGTTGGACACGGCCGATGTCGCCCTGTCGATGAGCCTGGAAGCATTGCTCGGCTCCTCGCTCGCCTTCGACCCGCGTCTGAATGAGGCGCGCGGGCACCCCGGCCAATTGGCGGTGGCCGAAAATGTCCGCCGTCTGACACGCAACAGCCGGCTGCTGGATTCGACCGGGCGCGTCCAGGACGCCTATTCACTGCGCTGCGCTCCTCAGGTGCACGGAGCTGCGCGCGACACGCTCGATTTCGTCGCGAAAATGATCGAGCGCGAAATCAACGCGGCGACCGATAATCCGCTGCTGTTCGAATCCGGTGTGGCGCTCTCGGGTGGGAATTTCCATGGCGAGCCGGTAGGCATGGCGGCCGATTTTCTAGGCATCGCTCTGGCTGAATTGGCAGCCATTTCCGAGCGACGCATCTTCCGCCTGGTGGACGGGCGGTTGAACGGCGGGCTTCCGCCCATGCTGGTGGATACGCCCGAAGCAGCCGGGCTGAATTCGGGGCTGATGATGCCCCAGTACACCGCCGCCTCCCTCGTGCTCGAAAATCAGACTTTGGCCCACCCGGACTCGGTTCATTCCCTGCCCACCTCTGGCGAGCAGGAAGATCACAACGCCAATGCGATGACGGCGGCCTTGCACGCCCGTCAGATCACGGATAACACCGCCCACGTCCTGGCCATCGAGGTATATACCGCCGCGCGTGCGCTGGACCTGCGTTTGCGGCAGTTGCCCGGCGCACTGCCTGGCTTGGGAGCCTCCGCAGCTTATCATCGGGTTCGCTCTACCATCCCTTACCGCGCTGGCGACAGTTTGTGGGGACCCGAGATTGAGAAGGTTTATTCATTGATTGTCAGCGGAGAACTGGCAAAGACGGTTTGGCAGGCCGTAGAAAACCACAATTGACATTTCTAATCATTGAGATTATCTTTATCGCCATGTCGGCGAGGAATTCGATTAGCAGACGCGATTTTTTGAAGTTGGCAGCGGTCGGCCTGGGTGCGGCGGTTTTGCGTCCGGCGATCGACGTGCTCGCCCAGCAGCCCTCCTTTCCGGACTCCGAACGGTTGGGACGCGTGTGCGTCGGGAAAATCGACCTGCGCACCAGGCCTTCGGCAGATGCCCCCTCTGCAGGGGTGCTGTACGAGGACGCCGTCGTGCCCTGGCTGCGCGAGGTGGTCGGAGAAACGCCGCTGGGTCGCGTCAACCGGCGGTGGGTCGAGACGGACAAAGGCTATCTGTATGCCCCAAACGTGCAGCCGGTAGAAAACCATCCCAACCAGCCTCTGAAAGAGCTCCCCGATACCAGCCTTGGCAAAGGCATGTGGGCCGAGGTGACCGTCCCGTATGTCGATGTCTACCTGGACAATCCGCCAGCGCGCTCACCCTGGTTGAAGAACAGCCCCATGCCGCGCCTTTATTACAGTCAGATACTTTGGATCGATCAGATCACCACTAACAGCCGCGGTCAGGTGCTTTACCGGGTCAACGAACGCTTCGGTCTGGGCGACATCCTCTGGGCAGCGGCGGAAGGTTTCCGCCCAATCACAGCCGATGAGATGACCCCTATCAGCCCTGATGTGGAGAACAAGACGGTTGTGGTGGATGTCACCCATCAGACCATGTCTTGCTATGAAGGCAACAGCGAAGTGTACTATTGTTTGATTTCCTCGGGCGGCAAATGGGATGCAGAAGGCAATGAAGTGGAGAAGTGGTCCACTCCGGTCGGGCCGCACCCCATCTGGCGCAAGCTTGTCTCGATCCACATGATCGGCGGGACGACGGGCGGCGGCTATGATCTGCCGGGCATCGCCTGGACCTCGCTCTTCTCCGGGGAAGGGGTGGCCATTCACTCGACCTTCTGGCATAACGATTTCGGCGTACCGCGTTCACACGGCTGCGTAAATGCCCGCCCCGAAGATGCAAAATTTGTCTTTCGCTGGACACTGCCGCAGGTGCCCTACGATCCGGGCGATGTGACCGTCAGCATGCCCGGCGGCACCAAGGTTTTGGTGGTGGAGTGATGAAGAATTTCGCCCTAATTTGCATCCAATGGAATAGAGGGACTATCGCATGAATGTAACCATGGGGCTGGCCTTCCTGGCTGGATTGGCATCTTTTCTTTCGCCGTGCGTCTTTTCGCTGGTGCCTGCTTACATTGGGTATTTGAGCGGACGCTCGGTAGCCATCACGAACGTGGAAGCCCAGACTCAATCACAGCGCTGGGTTACCTTTGGCCATGGTCTGGCTTTTGTGCTGGGTTTTTCGGCTGTGTTCATCACTCTCGGTGTGGCTGCTTCAGCGGTGGGTGGTCTGCTGTATTTTTTGCGCACCTGGCTGGCGAAGATCGGCGGGATCGTGGTGGTCCTCTTTGGCTTACACATGGTCGGCATTCTGCGTATACCATTCCTGGAATACGATCTGCGCCCCCAATCCACCGCCGACCAACAGCGCAGCTTTGTCTCTTCGGCCTTGCTGGGGATATTTTTCTCGGCTGGCTGGTCTCCGTGCGTCGGGCCAGTTCTAGGCGCCATCCTGACTCTGGCGCTAAACGGCGGCTCCATCACGCGCGGCGTGCAGCTTCTGTCGGCGTATTCAGCCGGGTTGGCCATCCCGTTCCTGTTGGCGGCCGTCGGTATCGGATGGGTCAGCCTGATTCTGAGCAGGTACCGCAAAGTCATGCACTATGCCGAGATTGTGATGGGAGGCGTGTTGATTATCGTTGGTGTGATGCTGTTCCTGGGCACCTTCGAGCAGCTTTCCCGTTTCGGCTTTTTCGTCAATTTTGGGCTTTAAGTGAGGCAGCGGTTGAAAGATAAGAGCTGGCTTGTCCTGGCCGGAGGCCTGGCGACCGGGGTTGTGCTGGGGGTAGTCATCTTGTTTGGCTTTTCGGGTTTTAATGCGCGTGGAGAGGCGGCTCAGGCTCCCGGGCTGACCGCGCCGCGCGTCGGCTCGCAGGCACTTGATTTTACCCTCACAGACTTGAGTGGTGCGCAGGTCAGTTTGAACCAATTTAAAGGTCATCCGGTGTTGATCAATTTTTGGGCGACATGGTGCGGGCCATGCAAGGTCGAGATGCCGCTATTGGAAGATCGCTTCGAACGTTATGCGCCGCATTTGGTTGTGTTGGGAATCAACTACGACGAACCCAAAAACATCGTCCAAAACTACGTCGACCAGCTCGGTCTGAAGTTCACCATCTTGCTTGATCCCGGCGGGAAGGTCAATGACCAATACCTAATTCAGGGTTATCCCAGCTCGGTGTTTGTGGACAAAGATGGGATCATCCAGGCGGTGCATATCGGGCAGTTATCTGACCAGGTGTTGGATCAGTATCTGCCCGCCATCGGAGTGAAACCATGATTACTGTAACCCTGTTTATCCAATCGGATTCCCCTCAATGCGACCAGGCGGTCACTGACCTCAGCTCTCTCCAGGATAGCA
>DAOTWA010000058.1:0-40951 GCA_034435955.1 Anaerolineaceae bacterium
ATAAGCGGCCCGTTCGGGGTACAGGCTGCGAAAGGCATCCACAAAACCATGCTGTAAGAAGCGGCTCACCCACGCTCGCTCCTCGGGCAGGAAGCCCGAAGTATTACGATTTTCGCGCGGTCTTGCTGGTACTTCATCAAAAAGGTTTTGATAGTTAAAATTCGTCAAAAGCCAGAAAGGAGTTGGCAATGGCGAAGAAATACATCGTAGACTTGAACAAGGACGAAAAGGCAGAATTGGTTACACTGACCCAAAAGGGTCGCCCAGGTGCCAGAAAAATCAAACGGGCAAACATTCTGCTTTTGGCTAACGCTAGGAAGCCTGATTTTGAAGTTGCTGAACTTTTACATATAAGTTGGTTGACGGTTCTGCGCACACGGCACAGATTTGTCGAAGGCGGTATGGACTTTGCGCTGAATGAGTTACCACTGGCAGGACGACTGCCTAACGGTTTGGCTCAGCGGCAGCGGCGGGACTGGTTAAACTCTTCACTTTATCGCGCCATTTCTGGCAAATCGCGCCCGCGCGGAGCGGCAGAGCCGCTGTCCGACTGGAGCCGGTGTTCGGCGGCTATCTTATCACTCACAGTTACGGTTGAACAGCATAAAAATTGACCGAACCGTTTGCACTGATGGCAAGAACATCTCCAACGGGAGAAAAAGAAACCAAAATGGGGGGATATTCAGTAGGTCCTGAGATGGAACCAAGAAGCTTTTGATCTACTGTATTCCAAATTTTAACCACAAATTGATCGGATTCACTTTCATAATTTCCAGCAGCAATAAGTTGCCCAGAAGGATCGAGGGCAACATTCCCACAAGGACATGGAATAATACCAAACGCGTTGGGAGCAATTTCGTGCCCATTCACTTTCCACAACTTGATGACTTCCATACCCATCGCTGCAAGAAAGGCACCATCTGATGACAGTTTCATTCTATATGGAGACCGTAATTTAGGATCGAACCACTTTTGAGTTTGCTGACCAATGGTCAAATCCCAAAGTGTGATGCCATCTTCACAGGAAGCAATAAGGATCTGACCATCAGGAGTAAAAGACAGGTCAGTGGTACAATTATAAGAAACATTACTAAAAAAACACGATTTACCTGGCAAAGTTTGCGATAATGTCCCGCTAGCAACATCCCAAAGTTGAATGCCATCTGCAAGTTTTTGTTGCCCTTTCATAAAATCTAATGTTCCAACGGCTATCTGCTTATTATCTGGGCTAAAGGCCAAACTGAGAACTTGACCCACATCCATTTTGTGAAGCACCTTGCCCGTGCGAGGATCGATGATCTGAACGCTACCGTTATCCCCCAAAGCCAAATACTGGCCATTTGAACTGTAGGCTACCCGTCCAGTATAAAAGCATAAACCCTGGAAGCGGTAGTCACTTATATTACAAGGCTTGCCTTGCCATTGATAAACGAGCGAGCCGTCAACAATATCCCACAACATGAATTGATAGACGTCATTGACAGTTAGCAATTGTTGCCCATCAGGACTGAAGACCATATCATGAACTACTCCTGGTGACATGCCCCCAATCTCACTGACTTGGTTACTTTGTAACTTGATAAGTTTCGTACTTGTAGTTGAAATCGCTGCCAACAGGCTGCCATCAAAATTGTAATTCAAACCTGTTACCATTCCGCCAATCATGTATTGTTCAAATTTCTCACCCGTATTTGTATTCACTAAATATACAATACCATCAGCAAAACCGAGGGCGACCACCTTGCCATCCGGGGAAAAGGCTGCTGCGGTACCCCATACAGATGCCCACTTTGACGTATCCCATTTGGTTTCACCTTTTCTACCTTTGGCCAAGCTGACTAGCTCGAAACCACCTTGTCCTCCCAATGCTGCAAGACTGGCATCAGTGTTTATTGCCATTGTGATCAATCCCCTTACATAGGAGCTGGATGGGAAACTTGCTGCCTGCTCAGGTAAACAAAACAGGCGCGACCACCACCAGGTATAGGTAGACAACTTTTGGCCTTGAGGGCAAAAATCTGGAACGTTCTTCACGAGAGCCGGGTCGCCAAGGGGTTCGCCAGAGGGCAATTGATAACGCTGTACGTTTTTGGAATCGTCCATCGCCAGGAGCAAATCTCCGTCTGGGCTCATCAATAACCCTATTACTGGTTTATTGGTGACAATGGTTTTCTGGATTTTAAGCGAACTCGTATCGTAGAAGACAATCTCATTTTGCCGTGCAATTGCGATGTATTTGCCATCCGGGGTAAATGCGATATCCATTCCGCTTACCCCGCCCAAGGATTGGAAAATTTGCCATTGCTCAATGTTTTTGCCGGACAATGGTATCCGAGGCGTAGGAGTTGGGGTAGGTGTCGGTGTTGGGGTGGGTGTCGGGGTTGGGGTGGATGTCGTGGTTGGTGTTGGCGTAGAGGTCGGTGTCGATGTAAAGGTAATCGTTGGGGTTAATGTATTTGTCAGTGTAGGAGTAAAAGTAGACCCAAATAATCTACCTGGGCCACAGGCTGTTATGATGATACTAAATAAGACGATAGACATCGATTTGAACAACCGTTTCATCTCATCCTCCTCAACCAGGCTCCCTTTGGTACATATCTTACCGCGACGGCACCTTTGTTATATTCCGTCACAACATTTTTCACATAACAATATAGCTCTTGCCGCCCAACGACCTGCGGTTCAGCCGCGCATGGAGCGAAGCGAAGCGAGCGAAGCGTGTCGGCTGGAACCGCTTGTTAGCCAGCCCTTTCTTGCTAAATCCCAAAGTAACTCTTAACGTCGTTAATGTAGTCGGGATGCAACTCGTAAACGTGCCCTTTCTCGGAAACGATGATCAAGGGTTCTTTACTCAAGCTATCGGCCCGCATAGTAATACCCGCTCGTGCACCCGCCAACTGCATACCCCCTATTTGGGAGTTCCCTGTCTCGCTCTGCAACTCCTCAATCAGCTTGCGACGAGGAATTTTGCCACCTTGCCTTGCTAAAACCTTAAACAGAGCATGTTGGTTCGGTGTCGAATCCGAAAGAAACTGGTGAATCTCCTCTCTAGCCCACGCCCCTTTTCCTGCTGCTGTTGGCGTTTCCTCCTCTTCCTCTGCCGGTAAAGAGCGACGCAAAGCCGCGATCTCAATTATCACCCTGACCAAATGCCCTACATCTATCGTATCAAGGGGCAAAAGGATACTTTGTACTTTCTGGTCCACGTCTTTGAGTTCCAATGAATCCAAATCCACCTTGAGCTTGAGAAGGCTTAACAAGTCAGCACAAGAGATGAGGCGTATCCGGTCACGCCAAGTACTACCACGAATTTGATCGGCTAATGGTGTGGTATCACCTTCACCGACTATGTAGAGGCCAAATACTTTCTCGTCGGGGATTGCTTCGTTGGCTCTTATATCCTGCAAATACTCGCCTAACTGTGCGATATCGTGGGCAATCCACGTCCCTGATTTGACTTCAAGCACTATGTGCTCACCTGTGGCTTTCTTCCATATCCCGTCAAAACTCCTCCCCTCCTTGGATGGGCTATATCGGCCATACTCGACTTGAAAACCCAGATGTTGTCCCAGCGCGACTACAATATCCTGCAAATGTTTTGGGAGCTTTTGGGCAATAGCTTCTTGTATCCACGCCTCAAAGTTCTCGTATTGCCACTTTGGTTGGGAGATGAAACCCCGAAAAGCTTGAGAGGCACGATTCCCGTCTTTCATGTCCTCACCCAATAGCTGATTGATGCTTGCTAGTGATATAAGCTCTTGCATTGCTTTCTCCTGACCTTGCTCCCAAGTGATCTTGGGCTGGCTAACGGTTTGCGTTAGCCGCTGGTGGGCGGGCGTGGATTCGGCTTGGGAGCAGGAAAAACCCGAAGCCAGAAAAATGCTTGAAAACGGCGCAGAATCCCACCAGTCGGCTGCACGCATTGTCAGGCTGCGGCTGTTTGTTCTTGCCAAACTAATCACCTTTCAAAGGTAAGCGCGAGGAAAACGTCCGCAATCTTTTGCGCTTGACTGGGAAGGTATGCTTTGGATAATCGAAGAAACGCTGGTGCGTTTTGATAATGATATTCTGCGAACATAGAGTTGGACGAACTAATGGCATCAATGTAGTCATATCGCGCCTGCAAGTCTGCTGCGGTAAGAAATACTTCAATCGATCCACCATTGTCAACACCAGCTTCACCTTGCGCGGCGATGGTTGGATCTCGCCAAGCTATCTTAGCAATATACTGATGCGGTCTCCCCAACAATGAGTTGGGGTCAGATGCATCTGTGAAACTGACTGGGTCAGCGATTTGAACTCCAATACCTGAAAACGCTGCCAGTATCTCTTGAATAATTTGATTACCTTCCTCGGTCGTTGTTGGCCAAAGTACTCCAGCCGTTGCCTCGGGCGTATGAGTCGGTTCTACAATTGCCGTAGGGATGGCGGTATATGTTGAGGAAGGACTGGGAGTATACGCTGGCGCAAGAGTAGCGACCGGTGTTGTCGTCGCCGAACATGCAGAAAGTACTATAGAAATGCTAAAAACCATACTTGTAGCAATGATAATACGTGCCATGATGATCTCCTTTCGGTAATCCGAACGACTAATTCTCTCACTAACTCTCTTGGTATTTCTTCAAGGGCAGCCTAACTAGCGCATATAACACAACTTTGCGGTATATTTAGCTATATACAGGCCTATCAATATTATACAACGAGGCTGGCATGCTTCCACCAAAAAAAGACTCCTTGACCAGGTCCGTGATCGGTTGCGGTTGAAGAATTACGCCTACCGGACTGAGAAATCGTATCTATATATTGGATCAAACAATACATCCTGTTTCACAATAAACGCCACCCGAAAGAAATGGGAGGCTCAGAGATCGAACAATTCAGGCGAAAAGGCCGAAACATCTACCGACGGTACTTTCGTAGACTGAGGTCGAGCGAGTGCTGCGCCAGATGAGCGGAGAAACCCTGCTGATGACCCAACTTATTGTATGGCAGCGGCTTACGTTTGATGGAGTGCTTACGTTTGCGGGTGAAAGATGTGGACTTTGAACAACACCAGATTATAGTGCGTGACCCAAAAGGAATGCATGATCGCACAACCATGCTGCCAGTAACGCTTGAGCTGTCCTTGCAAGCTCAACTCCAGGCGGTGTAACACCTGCATGAGCGCGACCTTGCTTCTGGACACGGAGAAGTGTCCCTTCCCTATGCCCTGGCGCAGAAATATCCAAATGCTGGGAAAGAATGGGCCTGGCAATTCATTTTTCCTTCGAGCAATCTCTCACCGGATACCTACGATGGAAAAATGAAACGCCATCACAGGCACGAGAGCGTTTTGCAAAAAGCCGTTCGCCAGGCGGCCATCAAAGCAGGAATTCACAAAAATGTTGGGCCGCACACCTTCCGTCATAGCTTTGCTACGCACCTGCTTGAAGCAGGCGATAACATCCGTACTGTGCAGGAACTATTAGGGCATAAAGATGTAAAGACGACCATGATATATACCCACGTGCTGAATCGCGCACCCAATGCTGTGCGCAGCCCGCTGGATGAGTGAGGCTGCTTGTTCAAGCTTGTCCCTGCTCATGTTTGGAGTTTTAATCCTTGCATGGACTTTGTCGAGCTGTGCCAGATCTTGCTCAAATCGTGCTGCCTAACAAAACTATTTTGATGAAGTACTAGGTCGATTTCCTCGTGAACGGTATTGAAATCGCCCGCGAGGATGATTTTCTCCCCCTGTGCGTGCAGCCGGTCGCATATTTCGAGCAGATGGGCATAAAAATCGAGTTTGAACGCCACTCGCTCCTGTCCACGCCTGCCGCTCGGAAAATAGACGTTGTACAGCAAGAAGTCCTCGTGCCGTGTGCGGATCACACGGCCCTCATCATCGAAACCCGCGTCGCCTAACCCGTAACGGATGCCTTCAACCGGCTCCAGCAGAAAAGTCGCCACGCCGCTGTAGCCCGGCTTTGCAGCCGGATTCCAAAACGCGCAGTAACCAGCCAGGCTGCGCTGGTGTTCCGTCAACTGTTGCGGATGCACCCTGACCTCATGAAGCAGAAGCGCATCCGGGCGTGACGCGAGCACCCAATCTGTCAGACCCTTGCCATAAACCGAGCGATATCCATTGACATTCCAGGTCATTATACGCACGTGCACCCGATTTCGTTGCGCCGTATGGGGCCTGTGGTAAACTTAATTCCACAGGCGAGGAGCGAACATGGAAGATCCAAATGATACCCGAAAAATCGTGTATATTGAGGACGATCAGGAGATGATCGACCTGGTCACCCTGATCTTGAACCGGCGAGGTTATCAAGTGATCGGCGCGCAAGGGGGGCGCCAGGGGTTGGATCTGATCCGCTCCGAAGCGCCTGCGCTGGTGCTGCTGGATCTGATGATGCCGGATTTGGACGGCTGGGATGTCTATCAACAGCTCAAGCTCAACGAGACGACCCATAACATACCGGTCATTATCATCACCGCGAAGTCACAATCGATCGATAAAGTGCTCGGTCTGCACATCGCCAAAGCCGACGACTACATTTGTAAACCTTTCCGCCCACAGGAGCTTCTCGAAAGCGTGGACAAAGTTCTGGCTGGCAAACAGACCCTCGAATCCTGAATTCAATGCGCCGCCGCCCGAAGGCGTAAACACACTTTGGTTCCATGCCGCTCGCATCCATCCGCAATCTGACCCGCCCGCTGACCCACGAAATCAGAGTGCCGTATGCGGATTCCTTTATCACCCGCCTGCGCGGCCTGATGTTTCGTCGCAGCCTTGCCAGGGACGACGGCCTGCTATTGAAACAGGCACGCGACAACCGCCTGGATGCCGCCATCCACATGTTTTTCGTGCCCTTTGACCTGGCAGTGATTTGGATCGACAGCCACATGCGTGTGGTTGACGTTAAACGGGCGCGCCCTTGGCGGCCATTCTACATGCCGTCACGGGCGGCGCGTTTTGTATTAGAGATACACCCCGACCGGCTGGCAGATTTCCAGGTCGGTGATCAGGTAGCCATCGAAGATGTCGCGCTGGCTTAAGATCCTCCTTGCCTTGCTGTGGGTCGTGCAATCCACGCCCGTTCTGGCGCAAGATCAAAATCCCAACCAGCCGGTTTATATTGTCCAACCCGGCGACACGCTGATCGATATCGCCGCGCGGTTTAACATTTCAGTGAGCGATCTGATTGCTGCCAACAACCTGGCCAACCCCAATGCACTTCAGGCTGGCCAGCAACTGGTTATCCCCGGATTGCAAGGGGTCAGCGGTGTATTGACCACAGAGACCGTTCCTTTTGGAGAGAGCCTGCTCAGCTTGAGCCGGCGCTACCAGATACGCGCAGATATGCTCGTCCGCTTGAACCACATCACCAGCCCGGCTCAGTTGTTCGCCGGGTCCACGCTGGTCATCCCGCAGGAGGAGCAAAATAAGAGCCTGACCGGTCAGGCGATGGCAACGCCCGGTGAGACGCTGCTCGAGCTGGCTGCTGTAAACGGTCAGGATCCCTGGGCGTTAGTCAGCAATAACGGCCTGGGCGGCACATGGGATGCACTTCCCGGCGAGCCGATCTTCTTTCCAACCGATCAAGCTGGCGAGAACGGCGCCATCGATCCATCTATCCAGAGCGTGACCATCTCACCTCTGCCGTTGGTTCAGGGAAAAACCACTGAAATTACCATCAGCGCCCGGCAGCCGCTCACCCTGAGCGGCGTGTTAGCCGGCCACGAGCTGCATTTCTTCTCCGCTGGCGAAGGCAATAATTACGTCGCCTTGCAGGGCATTAACGCTCTGGCCGATCCCGGCCTTTACCCGCTCGAATTGAAAGGCGTGCGTCAGGACGGTTCGAGCTTTGATTTTGAGCAGATGGTGGTTGTCGCCGATGGGAATTACCCGAAGGACCCCCCTTTGTATGTGGCGCCAGAGACGCTCGACCCTCAGGCGAACGATAGTGAGCTCCGGCTTCTTGAAAATCTGACCGCCGCGGCGGATCCACAACGCCGTTGGGATGGCATCTTTCAAACCCCGGTTGACCAGCCCATATGCATCAAATCCTGGTTCGGTGATCGCCGCTCCTATAATAACGGTCCATATATATACTTTCATGGGGGTCTGGATTTTGGTGTGTGCGCCAGCCTGAACATCTATGCGGCCGCGCCGGGTGTGGTGGTCTTCGCCGGGCCGCTTACCGTGCGGGGCAATGCGACAATCATCGATCATGGTTGGGGCATCTACACCCTTTACGCCCACCAATCCCAAATCGAGGTCAAAGTCGGCGACGTGGTGCAGAAGGGTCAGCTGATCGGGCAGATCGGATCTACCGGGCGAGCCGTCGGACCGCACCTGCACTTCGAAGTGTGGGTGAATGGAGAGGAAGTCGATCCTCAAGTTTGGCTGGATCATCCCTTCCCTTGATGCCCGGCCTTCCTCTTTTGACAGCGCCATCATCACGACAATGCTATAATAAATTAATTGCAAACTTGTCCTTGAAACACCGCCAGGGTAGGGTATAATTATTTCTCGGGCAATTCAGGTTTGAGAAACTATTCACGTGGCAAGATTATTCCAGTTTTTACGCATGATCAAGCTTCACATTTTAGCACGGATAGGTAAGGCATCGCTATGGTCCTTGCCCCATTGAAACTGCGCGCAGATTACTGGGAAAATTTCGAGATCTCCGAAGACGATCTGGATTTCGTTTATAACTATTTGCTGGAGCTCGAAACACCGCAAACCCCAAAAGAACTGGCATTGGCGTTGATCGCTGAGCGCATCCGCAGGGAAAAAGAGGCGCTGAAAAGCCAGCAGCGCGCCGAAGGGCGCATCTATATGCCCAAAGAACATTATAGCGAGGGTCAATCGCTGATTTTCCCTGCGCTAAATTGGGCCAAAGGTACGGTCAAATCGGTGCGCAAGGGGCGCAATCCGCAGCTCCCACCTTTCGAAGTCATCCGCGTTGAGTTCAATAACGGGGAGAAGCATGAATTCGCCGCTGGATTGGAAGATCACCGCCTCAACCAGCCGGTGGAAGTGGCCGAGGATGACGAACAGTTTGACCACGCAAAGGTCTTCGCCAGGTACGGCGACCGAATCGCCAGCCTGCTCGAGCAAAAACTCGAAGCCAATCCAGATTTGGTGCGCATCGCCGGCCGCTGGTTCCCTCGCGCCCTGTTGGTGGATGTAAACATCGGATACCTTAACCTGGCCGAAGCGGTGCTGGATGAGACAGGCGGCGGCCCCCTGCCGACCAAGGCGATACTCGATCAGATCGAGCTGCCCACCGATGTCAATCTCAAGCTGACCGAATTTTCCCTAAATCTCGCTTTGCAGGAAGATCCGCGCTTCGACGAAGTCGGCCCGGCCGGCGAAGTGCTCTGGTTCCTTAACCGTCTGGAGCCGGAGGGTGTGCGCAACACACCTCGTACGCTGCGCTTCAGCCCGCAAGATTATGACCGCTCCGTCCTTACGGCAGATATGCTCAGCCTGGAAGCCCAGTTAGACGACGAGCTTTCACCGGTGCATACCTATGAGCCGGCCGAGGACGAGGTTTCTGTCTGCCTGATTTACCCCCATTGGCACGCCGGAACGCTGCCGCTAACCGACCGGGTGCGCCGTCTTTTCCCTACGGCGTATGAAGCTCCACGCGTGCGCTTCACCTTCGTCTTTGATGGGGAAACATTCCCGGGCTGGGTTGTACGTCCCAACCATTACGTCTATGGTCTGCGGGATTGGTATACTTCCCAGGGCCTGATCCCGGGAAATTTCGTCCGTATTCGCCGTGGTAAGAAGCCCGGCGAGGTGGAGGTCTCCGTAGAGAAACGCCGCTCGACCCGCGAGTGGATTCGCACCGTGTTAATCGGCGCGGATGGCGGCATTGTCTTCGCCATGTTGAAGCAGACCGTGACCGCCAGCTTCGACGAACGCATGGTCATTGCTATCCCCGATGATGCTGCCTTGGAATCGGCCGCCTGGGAAACGTCCGCTTGGCAGAAAGTCCCTCTCGATAAGGTGATAACGGATATTTTGCGTGAGCTCGCCAAGCTCACCCCCCAGGGCAACGTGCACGCCCAGGAGCTGTATGCCGCAGTTAATGTAGTTCGCCGTTGCCCGCCCGGTTTGCTCTTTGCCAGGCTTGCCACCGATCCCAAATTCATCCATGTCGGTGATCTGTACTACCGGCTGAGCGAAACCGTCGCCCAGGAGGGCTATTGATGGACGAAGTCAGACGGTTCAGCCTGGTTAAACCAACCCTCAATACCCCATTCCAAATTGATTTTGATTGGTGGAAGCAGCATGACAATAACTGGCGCATCTTCCTCTACAGTTTATTATGCAGCCAGCACCAGGAAATCTTTGCCGATTTTGACAACGATGATACATTGATTGACTGGGTGGATGCCGAAACCGCTGAGGTGCGGCAGGTAGATGGGCTCCAACAGGCGCTGATGGACCATTGCTCCAGGCAGCCAGGATTTTTAAGCGAGCACACCACCCTGGTGGATGCAGTATTCCGTGTGTTGGTCGCCAACGGCAACAAACCCATGACGCCCATCGAGCTGAGCGCAAAACTTGGCCGGCCAGCCGATATGATCCTGCGTACTCTTTCCGGACCACAGGTCTATCGTGGAATACGCCCCAGACCCGCCTGAGATCGAATGCCCTTCTGATTGTGCTCCTAAGTGGATAGCCGCGACAGGAACTTCAAATGAGGTTCTTTGAGGTCAGATCACACACGTGATCATGATGCTGATTATTGTGCGCATCGCTTCGAGAAAGCAATAAACGATATTGGAATTGTGGGTACGGAGTATAATTTTATTCGAAAATGGTGAGTCGATTTGCGGGTGGCGACACCCTCAGCATTGGCCTGGCAAATAGCGCTATACGGATACTCATGCCCTCGTAGCTCAATGGACAGAGCACCGGACTTCTAATCCGATGGTTGCGGGTTCGACTCCCGCCGGGGGCGCAGCGTATGAGCCGATTATACAGAAGGAGTTAATGGTATGGAGAGAAAAGGTTTGATCGTATTTAAGGGGCGAGATGTCACGATCGTCGGTCCTGACATCGTGGTAGGGCAGATGGCGCCCGAATTCGAGGTTCATAATCAGGACTGGGAAGTGGTTCGCGGCCTGGCTTCAACGGAAAACAAAGTGCGCATCATCGCCGCAGTTCACTCGCTCGACACAGATGTGTGTGATCGTGAAACACGCAGGTTCAACCAGGATGCCGCCAGGTTGAGCAAGGACATCCGCGTCCTGGTCATTAGTATGGATTTGCCTTACGCCCAAAAACGCTGGTGCGGGGCTGCGGGTATCGACCAGGTGATCGTACTCTCCGATCATGTCTACGCCGACTTTGGCGAAAAATATGGAACTTTGATGAAAGAACCGCGCCTTGAACGCCGGGCAGTCTTCGTGGTCGACCGCGATGGCATAGTGCGTTATGCGGATTACATGCCGGTCCTCGGCCAGGAGCCGCACTACGATGAAGTCCTGCAGGCCGCTGTAGCCGCTCTCTAACGGCTCCCTTCGCACTTGCCCGTAGCACGGAGATGATATGATGATTTCCTTGAATCTGAAATCCTCGCGATCTCGTAGGACTAATCCCGTCTATTACGAATCGGCTCACCTGATTGCTCGGGTTGTCGGCTGGCAAGCCAACCTCCAGCCCCATGTATGGCAACCTCCCACCGACCTCTACGAGGTCGAGGATCGCTATATCGTCCGCGTCGAGATCGCCGGTATGGCCGAAACGAACTTCACCGTCAGCCTGAACGACAATATTCTCACCATATCCGGTGTTCGACCCGATGTGGCCGAGAAGCGGGCATACCACCAAATGGAGATCCGCTTTGGTGAGTTCAGCACCGCGCTTGAACTGCCCGGGCCGGTTGATATCGACCATATCACCGCCGAATACAGCGACGGTTTCCTGCTGGTTCTGCTGCCTAAATCCCGTCCGATTGATATCAAGGTTAATGAACACTGATACGATGCCTACAGATTCGAACGCGCACTTCGAAAAGCAATTCCAGACTGGGTTGGTCCTCGAGAATTCGCCAGCCGACCTGAAGGCTATGACGATCTATTTCAATCAGGAAGGATCAGACGGCGAAGGCGCATCGAATATAGAGCTGGAGAGCAAAGACGAGGGGCAGAAGATCAATTTTCCGGAGGAATTACCCATCCTGCCTTTGCGCGGAATCGTCGTCTATCCGCAGACGATCGTTCCTCTGACCATTGGGCAACCGCGCTCGATACGCCTGGTGGATGATGTTGTCGCCGCGGATCGACTCATCGGACTGGTTGCTTCGCGCAAACCCGAGCTGGAAACCCCAGGGCCGGAGGATCTCTACACCATCGGCACCCTGGCGATGATCCATCGCCTATTCCGCGCGCCGGATGGCACCATCCGCCTGCTGGTCCAGGGGTTGGCGCGTATCCGCATCGACGAGTACACTCAACGAGAGCCTTATCTGAAGGCGCGCATCCAGCCCCTACCCGAAATAGTTGAAACCGGCATGGAAGTCGAAGCGCTGGCGCGCAATGCCCGCGACCAGTTCGAACACGTGGCAGAGATGATCCCCTCCATGCCGCGTGAGCTGGTGGCCTCGATTACCCAGATCGAAGAGCCGCTCCAGACGGTGTACACGATCGCCAATTTCCAGCGCATGGAATTGGAAGAGGCGCAAAAAATTCTGGAGCTGGATTCGGTCACCGAAAAACTTCACCGATTGATCACCATCCTGGCGCGCGAAAGCGAGATGCTCGAGCTGGGTCTGAAAATCCAAAATGAGGCCCGCTCCGAGATCGAGAAGATGCAGCGCGAATACTTCTTGCGGGAGCAGCTCAAGGCCATCCAGAAAGAACTGGGCGAAGGCGATGAACAAGCCGCCGATATCGAGGAATTCCGCAAAAAGATCGAGGCGGCGCACATGCCTGAGGAAGCCGAGAAGCAGGCTCGCCGCGAGCTGGATCGGTTATCGCGCCTGCCTACCGCCGCCGCCGAATACGGCGTCATCCGGACATACCTGGATTGGCTGGTTTCATTACCCTGGTCTACCACCACCGAGGATAATCTCGACATCGCTCACGCACGGGAAGTGTTGAACCAGGACCATTACGGCCTCGACGATGTCAAGGAACGCATCCTGGAGTTTCTGGCCGTGCGGAAGCTTCGTTTGGAGCGTCGCCAGGAATTCCAGGAGCGGCCAGCCGCCGATATGATCCGTAAGGAGCGCGAGGGGGTAATCCTGTGCTTCGTTGGACCTCCGGGCGTCGGGAAGACCTCCCTGGGTCAATCCATCGCCCGTGCGATGGGCCGTAAATTTGTGCGCATTTCCCTGGGAGGTGTCCGCGATGAAGCCGAAATTCGCGGTCACCGCCGCACATACATCGGGGCCATGCCTGGCCGCATTCTGCAAGCCCTCCGACGTGTGGAAACCCGCAATCCGGTCTTTATGCTGGACGAGATCGACAAACTCAGCTACGACTTTCACGGAGACCCAGCTTCTGCCTTGCTCGAAGTCCTCGATCCTGAACAAAACTTCGAGTTCCGCGATCATTATCTCGAAGTGGCCTTCGACCTCTCCCAGGTCATGTTTATTACCACCGCCAACCAGCTTGAAACCATTCCCGCCCCGCTGTTGGACCGCATGGAAGTCATCCATATCGCCGGCTACACAGAAGGAGAGAAGCTCGCAATCGCCCGGCAATACCTGGTTCCTCGCCAACTGCGCGAGAACGGCCTTCGCCCGGAAGAAATCCGCTTCACGGATGAAGCTCTGCGCGCCATCATCCGCAATTACACCCGCGAAGCAGGTGTACGCAATCTCGAACGCGAGATCGCAGCGGTTTGCCGCAAGGCGGTAACGCAGATCACGGAAGGTAAAGCCCGGATGATAGAAGTCGACCCTGAGAAAGTGCGCGAGTTCCTAGGCCGGCCGCTTTTCCTGGGCAATGAGGAAATCCTGGCGCGTACGCGTGTCCCTGGTGTGGCTACCGGCCTGGCCTGGACGGCGACTGGCGGGGAGGTGTTGTTCATCGAGGCCACACGGATGCCCGGCAACAAAGGATTCCAAATCACCGGATCGGTTGGCAACGTGATGCAGGAATCGGCGCGTGCAGCTCTATCGTACGTGCGCTCGCGCGCCGGGCAGCTCGGTTTGGATGAACAATTCTTCGACAAATCGGATATTCACCTGCACATCCCTGCTGGCGCCCAACCTAAAGACGGTCCATCAGCCGGCGTGACCATAGCCACCGCCCTGGTATCGCTCATATCCGGCCGGCGCGTGCGCCCTGACGTCGGTATGACCGGTGAAATAACCCTTCGTGGCCAGGTATTGCCCATCGGCGGTGTAAAAGAAAAAATCCTGGCCGCCCACCGATTTGGATTGACGACTGTGATCTTGCCCAAGCGCAACGAACTCGACCTCGAAGATCTGCCCGAGGAAATCCGTCGGCAGATAAAATTCATCTTCGTCGAGACGGTGGATGAGGTACTGGAGGCAGCCCTTGAGCCTGCTCCCTCGACCCCCGAACGAAAACGTGTGAGGACCAAAGCGATCAAAGAGACAGCCGATGCCCAAAGTGTTGCTGGTTGAAGATGACCCCATGACGGTCGCTCTCTTGAAAACCTTCCTGGAAATCGAAGGCTTTCAGACCGTTATCCCTGCGAATGGCGGCAGCGATGTAATTGTCGAAACCATTCGAACGGAACAACCCGAACTCCTGCTGCTGGACGTTCATCTGCGCGAGATAAACGGAATGGAACTGCTCACTCACCTGCGCGCCGACCGGCATTATGACCGCATGGGCATATTTGTGGTATCGGGCACTGAAGTCGGCGAACAATGCCTGAGGGCAGGTGCCGATGGCTTTCTATTAAAACCCTATGCACCCTCAGATTTGCTCCACCTCATGCGCGCCTATCTGGAAAAAAAGACCGGTCAGCAACCCCAAAAAGCGCCGACCAGGCCGCTAGAACAGACACATTGAACCGGATCAAGATTAACAAACCAATCATTATGAACCGTTGGAGGGATAAGGCGATTGATCGCCTCATCCATCACGGTCAATCTAGGAGTACCTTGTGGGGAAAAAACATATAAACGATGTCATGCAATGGCGCATGATCGATCTGCATATTCACACCCCGGCTTCCAGTGATTATCAGCAAAACGATGTCAGCTATCTGGATATTTTACAGCGCGCCGAGGCGCGGGGGCTGGATATTATCGCATTCACCGATCACAATACTGTGGCGGGTTATCGCCGCATGATGGAAGATATCGAACAACTCGAGCTGCTCGAACGTCTTGGGCGTATCCTGCCCGAGGAGCGCACCCGCCTGAACGAGTATCGCCGCCTGATGGCCAAGATCCTGGTTCTGCCCGGAGTGGAAGTCACTGCCACCTTGGGTTTCCATATTTTGGGCATCTTCTCACCGGATAAACCTCTGCGCGAAATCGAACATCTGCTGCTCGACCTCAGGATACCGCCCGACCAGCTTGACAACGGTTCGGCTACTGTGGGAGCCACCTCAGACGTTCTCACCGTCTACCGGGAGCTCAACCAGGCAGGAGCATTGGTGATTGCCGCGCATGCCAACTCGAGCAACGGCGTCGCTATGCGCGGCTTCAGCTTCGGCGGTCAAACCAAGATCGCCTATACGCAGGATACAAACCTGCATGCTCTCGAAGTGACGGACCTCGAGCAGAAAGGCCCGCGCACCACCGCCCACTTCTTCAACGGCACCAAACCAGAATATCCCCGCCGTATGCACTGCATCCAGGGTTCGGACGCCCATCGATTGACCGCCGACCCTGTGCGCAAGAAAAACCTCGGCATCGGCGATCGCACAACTGACGCTCTGTTGCCTGAGGTGAGCTTTGAAGCGCTCAAGGATCTCTTCCTCAAACATGATTTCTCTCGCACCCGCCCCCACCGCCATTTTGAAGAGCCGGCTTTTGACTTTATTCAGGAAGCGCTGGAGGCAGGACCGAACATCATCCAGGATTTCCACGAGAGCATGACCGTGCGTGGAGGTAAACTGTACGCCATCATCGCAGATATCTGCGCGTTCGCCAACACCAACGGCGGCACGCTTTACATTGGATTGTCCAGCGATGTTCGCAAGCCGCCTGTAGGAGTGCCCGATGTCGAACAAGCTATGGCTCAGCTCGAAAAGGAAATCAACAAGCGCATCAGCCCCCCTCTACAGGTAACCCTCGACGTCCACGAGAGAAAGGGCAAGAAGATACTGCGTATTCTCGTACCCCGGGGTGAAGACCCGCCCTACGCGGTCGACGATAATAAGATCTATGTGCGCGATGAAGCCGAAACTGGCTTGGCTGTGCGCGATGAGATCGTCGGTTTGGTGCTGCGCAACAAGCAAAACCTTGCCCTCATGGCAGTCGCCCCTGGCGAAACGGCAGAGAAGACCGAGGAAGCACCTGTAAAAGAATCCGTTCCGCAGCCGGCTGAGTCTGAAGCCGATTATGCACCCCGCACTGGCGTTGAAGTGCTGCCTCCAGAAGTGCGCGAAGGCGTGTCTTACTACACCATGCGGGATCTGCGCAATGGCAATATGGTCAAGAACGTCACCCGCTCATCGGCGCGCCGCCTGTGGCATTACGCCATCCGCCAGTTCAATGAAGTCTACAACCGTCATGATCAGATGAATGTGCAATGGCTGGGTGACTACGGATTGATTAAGAAATACAAACAGGGCAAGACCATTCGCTACGACCTGATCCAGCGTCTTCCAAACGGATACCGCTACTATTTCGGCGTTACCGAGGATGGCATTCACGGGCCGTGGAAAGAATTGATCGGCGAGGAAGAAAGTTGACGGTGGACTTTAGCATTCGACCTTTTGATTACCCCCGTGATACAGCAGCCGTGCTGGAGCTTTGGTCTTCTGCCGGGCCAGGTATCCACTTGGGTCGCTCCGATGAGCCAGGCGAGCTTGAGAAGAAAATAGCCCGCGATCCGGATCTCTTCCTGGTGGCCGAAGTTGAAGGCAAAATCGTCGGCGCTGTGATGGGCGGCTTCGATGGCCGACGGGGGATGATGTATCACCTGGCCGTCGCGCCGGATTACCGCAGCAACGGCATCGCCAGCAGTCTTGTCGACGAACTGGAACATCGGCTGAGAGCCAAGGGCTGCCTGCGTTATTATTTGCTGGTCACAAAGGACAACGAAGAGGCCATCCGCTTCTACGAGGCGCGCGGCTGGCAGCGCCTGGATCTATTTCCATACGCCAAGGACTTGCAGTGAACCCTGTCCCCCTGCGCTTCGGCATTTTGACCGTATCGGATCGTTCGGCGCGCGGCGAACGGGCAGATCTGTCCGGGCCGGCGTTGGCCGAAGCTGTTGCCGAGCAAGGTTGGGCCGTCGTACGCCAAGCCATCGTTCCCGACGAAATGGACCAGATTCAAGAGCGATTACGCGCCTGGTGTGATGACGGTGAAATCGACGTCTTGCTGACAACTGGCGGGACGGGTTTTGCACCGCGTGACGTCACCCCCGAGGCCACCCTGGCGGTCATCCAGCGTCAGGCTCCCGGATTGGGAGAAGCCATGCGCGCAGCCAGTCTGTCAGTGACTCCCCACGCTATGCTGTCCAGGGCAACGGCTGGCATCCGCCATCACACGCTGATCGTGAATCTGCCGGGTAGCCCGAAAGCCGCGTTGGAAAATTACCAGGTGATCTTGCCAGTTCTGGCACATGCTGTGCAACTCCTCCGAGAGGATCCCGGCGCTGAGGAAGGCCATCTCCACAGCGGCGGATGAGTCGGCGGTGTTTTCGCCGCAAAATATCTATGTAGGAGGAATTCAAAATGGAAAAGCAGAAATTGCTCAACCTGATGCGCTTCTGGCTGTTCGGGACTTTCGTCATCGTATTCGCGGCCACGGTGGTTTACACTGGCCTGTTCCTGAACTGGCGTGTGGCGTTTCTG
This sequence comes from Anaerolineaceae bacterium, assembly GCA_034435955.1. Taxonomy (GTDB): domain Bacteria; phylum Chloroflexota; class Anaerolineae; order Anaerolineales; family Anaerolineaceae; genus DAOTWA01. Next base: position 17,969 of record DAOTWA010000058.1, read on the forward strand.
ACCAGCCTGCCCGTGTGGGGCATCACTGCCGTGCTTTGCGTGGCATGGTACTTCGCCTACAAATGGTACCTCGACCGCAAATACAAATAGAACCCGCCCCGACGCAACTTAATTCGGTCATTCCTCGACCATAAACCCCTAAAGGATTTAGGACGTTATCGGTCATGAGGCCTTTAACGTCCTGTTGAGATTCACATCACCTTTCCGAAGAGACGCAAACATCTCATTCTCCCTGCCCAGTGGGGCTTGGGGAGAAGATTTGATTTACCGCCGGGCCAGCAATAAAGTTCCCTTGCCACACTATTTCGGCTGGGATATAATTACTTCCCGCTGGAAAATGACAGACACCTCATGAAATGCAGCCCGTCGTCTGTAGGATCTCGCTTTCACAGACTACCCGTAAGCTGGCATGGACTTGAGGTTTATTCTTTGTTGGAACGAGGCGCAAGCGGATGATTGATGTCAATGAGCTACGCAAGGGCGTGACCTTTGAGCTGGATAACAACCTGTACCGCGTGCTGGAATATTCCCATAACAAACCCGGTCGCGGTAACGCCACGATTCGCATCAAGGCGCGAGACCTGCGTAAAGGCACCACCCTGGAGAAAACTTTCCAATCCGGAGATCGCGTGCAAGACGTCCGGTTGGATTATCACAACGTTCAGTACTTGTACAACGATGGTGATCTCTTTTATTTCATGGATTTGGAGACCTTCGAGCAGTACGCCGTTCAAAAAGAAGTGATCGGAGAATATGCCGGCTTCCTGAAAGAAGGGATGGAAGTGAAACTCACCTTCTTCAAGAATGAGCCGTTGGACGTCGAGCTGCCCACCTCCGTCGACCTAAAGGTTGTGAAGGCCGAGGCCGCCGTCAAAGGCGACACAGCCACAGGGGTGACAAAAAGAGTGATCACGGAGACCGGGCAGGAAGTACAGGTCCCCTATTTCGTCGTAGAAGGCGACGTGATACGAGTAGATACCCGCAGCGGCGCTTACATTACCCGCGTGTAAATTCCCTCGATCCGTCACTCACCAAGCGTCCCGATGGCGGGGCGCGTATTTTTATCGTCTTGAAGAGCCATGCGAACACCTGCCGGTGTCGAATGTCGTTATTTTTACGGGGATTACTACCGCGGCCGTAAGCGCGAAGAATGCCGCCTGCTGGCCCAGAATCCCCAACCACAGCAGTGGAGCCCTGATCTTTGCCGTACCTGCCCGGTGCCGGGTATTCTGCGCGCCAACGCCTGCCCTCATCTCGTTTTGCAGGCCAGCATCGGGCGGACCATGTTGGGTCTGAAACGGCACGTCAAGGTCGACGCCTACTGCGTCCTGAGCAATTCGGTCGTGAGTGAGCCGCAGATCGGTTGCGGCATATGCCATCCGCTACCTCCTATCCTTGCTGAGGCTGATGATGGAATTGACCCTTCTGGTTGACCTCGATGATACGTTGATCTCAAGCCGCAATGAGGCTTTCACCAGTGCCTATCTCAAAGCATTGGGGCATCACCTGGCGAGTTACTTTCCGCCAGATAAACTGATCCACGAGCTGCTTTCCGCCACCGAGCACATGATCCGCAACCAGGATCCCGCTCGGACGCTTGAGCAGACCTTCGATCAGGTTTTCTACCCTGCGCTAGAAGTGTCCCGCGCGGATCTTCAGCCGGCGCTCGACGACTTCTATTCCCGCGTCTACCCCTCGCTGCAGGCGAACATGGTGCGTCATGAGGAGGCCATCCGCTTTGTGACCAGGGCCATATCCAAAGGCTTTCGCGTGGCGATAGCCACCAACCCCCTCTTCCCACGCACGGCCATCGTTCAGCGACTGGAGTGGGCCGGATTGCCTCCTGATCGAATTCCGTTCAGCCTGATCAGCAGTTATGAGACCTTCCATTTCGCCAAGCCCAATCCCGCTTTCTACGCCGAGGTCATGGCGCAACTCGGTTGGCCGGAAGGACCGACCATCATGGTCGGAAATGACCTGTATGAAGACATCGCCCCCGCCGCTGTTCTCGGCCTGGGCACCTTCTGGATGACCGCCGACCACCGTGAGCCGCCAGAGGGCAGTCCTCGCGCCAACCACCACGGAGATTTGTTCGACTTGGCCGCCTGGCTGGATACGCTGGATCCCCAGGCATTCCGGCTTGGAAACCAAAGCCCCCAGGCGCTCCTGGCGGTGCTTGCTTCCACACCCGCCGCCTTAGACACCCTGACCCACGCGCAGGACAGAGAAACCTGGATGTGGCAGCCTGCACCGGCGGAATGGTCGCTGGCAGAGATCGCCTGCCACTTGCGTGATGTGGAAACCGAGGTCAACTTGCCACGCCTTGAGCGAATGCTGGCTGAGCCAAATCCTTTCCTGTCAGCCATAGACACCGATCGATGGGCGCAGGAACGCCTTTATGTATGCCAGGATGGCCCATCCGCGTTGCGCGCTTTCGTCGAGCAGCGTAAACGCTTGCTGGATCAGCTCATGGGTCTTGACGAACTGGAGTGGGAGCGCCCCGCGCGCCATGCCATCTTCGGGCCGACCACTTTGCGCGAGCAGGTCAGCTTCATCGCCAGCCACGATCGGGCTCATGTCCAGCAGGTCGTGCACAACCTGCGCAAAGCCCGCCACAGGGTTGGGACATAAGAAATTTGTATGAGTTATCCGTGTATTCGAACCAAAATACGCGCAAAGGGAATAAGATTGGTATAATTTTATTGGATGGCATGAATTCGATCAAAAGGCCCCCTCGTTGAGATGGAGGTTTAGGTGAATCAACGGAATCAGTCGTATTTTATCTACCTGCTGTTGTTTATCGCCATTATCGTTATGGTGATCTTTACCTTTCGGCAGCAAAGCAGCAGTCAGGATACTTTGTATCTTAACGAAGTGGCGTCGGCGATCCAACAGGGCAAAGTCGACCGGATCATCGAGGATGATAACCGCCTGCAGGTAATCTTTACCGATGGAACCCAGCGAAGCTCTTATAAGGAACCGAATGCCACCCTCGTCGATCAGCTTACCAGTCTGGGAGTAACTCCCCAGGAGCTCTCTCCGGACAAGATCAAGCTCGAAGTCAAACCGCCCAGCGCCTGGTTGGGCATCTTTACCGCCCTTGGATATCTGCTGCCCTTTATCATCCTGGGCGCAGTGTTCTGGTTTATATTCCGCCAGGCGCAGGGGAGCAACAATGCCGCTCTTTCTTTCGGAAAATCCCGTGCGCGCATGTTCACCGGCGACCAACCCACCGTGACCTTTGAAGATGTGGCTGGCGTCGATGAGGCCAAAGAAGAGCTGAAAGAGGTGGTCGAATTCTTGCGGGAGCCGCAGAAATTCATTCAGCTTGGCGCCCGCATCCCTAAGGGTGTGCTGCTGGTCGGTCCTCCCGGCACGGGTAAAACCCTGCTGGCTAAGGCCGTCTCCGGCGAAGCCGGCGTGCCGTTCTTCTCGATCTCCGGATCTGAGTTCGTCGAGATGTTCGTAGGCGTTGGCGCCAGCCGCGTGCGCGACCTGTTCGAACAGGCCAAGCGCCACTCACCATGTATCGTTTTCGTGGATGAGATCGACGCGGTCGGCCGCCAGCGGGGAGCCGGCCTGGGCGGCAGCCACGACGAGCGCGAGCAAACCCTCAACCAGATGCTGGTCGAGATGGACGGCTTCGACACCGACACCAATGTGATCATCATGGCCGCGACGAACCGGCCCGACATCCTCGATCCAGCACTTTTGCGCCCGGGTCGCTTCGACCGCCGTGTGGTGCTCGATCGCCCCGACATGCGCGGCCGTGAGGCGATCCTGAAAGTGCATGTCAAGGGCAAACCCCTAGCCCCGGATGTGGACCTGACTACCCTGGCGCGTGGGACTCCCGGCTTCGTCGGCGCAGACCTGGAAAATTTGGTCAATGAAGCCGCTATCCTGGCAGCGCGCAACAACAAACGTCAGATCGGGCAGAAAGAGCTCGAGGAAGCCATCGAGCGGGTCATCGCCGGGCCAGAACGCAAGAGCCGTTTGATTAGCGCAGAGGAGAAGCGTATCGTCGCTTACCACGAAGCCGGGCACGCCGTGGTCGCAAACGTACTGCCCAACTGTGATCCAGTTCATAAGGTGTCCATCATCGCCCGCGGTATGGCTGGCGGTTATACCATGGCCCTGCCGAAAGAAGACCGCACCCTGATGAGCCGCAACAAGTTGCTGGATGACATGGCATTCTCGCTCGGCGGCCGTGCGGCCGAGGAGCTCGTCTTCGACGACATCACCTCAGGCGCGTCCAACGATCTGGAGCAGGTCACCCGCATGGCGCGCGCCATGGTCACCCGCCTGGGCATGAGCGAGGACTTAGGGCCCATGGTGTACGGCCAGAAGGAAGAGCTGATCTTCCTCGGCCGGGAGATCGCCGAACAACGTGATTACTCCGAGGCGGTCGCAGAGAAAATCGACCAGGAGGTGCGCCGCCTGGTGAATGAATCGTACGAACGTGCCAAAGAGGTGTTGCAGCGTTACCGCGACAAACTGAACGAAGTCGCCGAACGGCTGCTTGAGGTCGAGACGCTCTCGCGCGAGGAATTCGAGGCTATTTTCCCGCCCCCGGTTCCCAAGCGCACTGGCACACCGGTCATGGTGCCGGCGAAATAAACGCATCCCGCTCCATCGAAATGGAGCGGGATTTTTTCTTCTGATCGGATGACGGCCTTATTCCTGCTCTTCCCTTACCAGCTCTCGACGCAGGATTTTTCCCACTGCCGATTTGGGAAGCTGTTCGCGAAACTCAACCCGGGTGGGAACTTTGAATGGCGCTAGATATTCGCGGCACCACGCCTGGATCTCCTCTTCGCTGCTCGTCTGGCCGGGCTTGAGCACCACCCAGGCTTTAACCGTCTCGCCGTGGTACGCATCCGGGAGGCCGGCTGCAGCCACTTCGAATACTTTGGGATGCGCGGCGATCACATCTTCCACCTCGCGCGGCCAAACCTGATAGCCTCCCACCTTGATCAATTCTTTCTTGCGGTCAACGATATAGAAATACCCATCCGCATCCATCCGCGCAATATCGCCCGTATGAAGCCAGCCGCCCCGCAACGTTGAGGCGGTCTCCCCTGGCATATTGTGATAGCCCTGCATGACCTGAGGTCCGCGTACCAGAAGTTCGCCGGCCTCCCCGATAGCAACATCGCCCTCCCCGTCTTCTAGGGAAACGATGCGGCAGTCCACATCCGGCCACGGCAAGCCTATCGATCCGGGACGGTTCTCGCCCATAACCGGATTACAGTGTGTCGCGGTAGGCGCCTCGGAAAGGCCATAACCCTCGCACACTCGCCCGCCGGTCAGCGCCTCGAAGCGCGCTTTGGTCACTGCCATCAACGGCGCCGAACCTGAGATGCACACCTTCAGTGAATGTAGATCGTAATTTTGAACCTCAGGGAATGCGTTGATGGCGTTGAACAATGTCGGCACGCCCGGAAACAGGGTTGGCCTGTGTCGTTGAATGTTGGCCAGCAGATCGGGCAGATCGCGCGGGTTATGCACCAGCACCAGCGGAGACATCAATGCCAGGGCCAGGCTCATCCCTAAAACCAGGCCGTACACGTGGAACATCGGGATGGCCATCAGAACCCGCTCACGTCCCTCGCCAGCGTTCACCAGCCAGGAGCGCACTTGCAGTGTATTGGCGACCAGATTACGGTGCAGCCCGATCGCGCCCTTGGGGACGCCCGTCGTGCCCCCGGTGTATTGAAATATGGCCAAGTCGTCGGCTGAGACGGTCTTTTCCAATCGCGCCTCTGGCGCTGAAGTCAACCAATCGAGCAGGCGCAGCCTTCCGGGTGGAACCTTCGCATGTGACCTCTGACCGGACACGAAATCATCCAGATTGGTAGTGATCACTTGGCGGATGCCCGTTTGCGGCAGGATGGTGTCCAAAGCGGCGTCGTAGTCGTCCAGGGAGAACAACCATCTCACGCCGGCGTCGTTCACCTGATAGAGAATCTCGCGCGGTCGGTACTGCGGATTGATGGCGACTGCCACGCCGCCTGCTTTCAACGCGGCGTAAAAGGTCAAGACGAATTGCGGCGTATTAGGCAGCAGCAAACCGACCCTTTCGCCCCGGCGCAGACCATTGGCAACCAGCGCCGCTGCCAGGCGATCGGTCAATGCGGCCATCTCCTGGAAAGTAATGGCCACGCCCTTGAACAGGGTGCACGCACCATCGGGGTGCTTGCGCGCCGCCTCGTCCAGAAAATAGAAGGCATTCACACGCGGATACTCCAGATGGGCAGGTACACCTGGGTCATAGTGGTTCAGCCACGGTTTGCTTTCCATAATCGAAACACCTCTAAACTGCCATGAACTTTCTAGAATTCGATAAGAACCCTTCAGTGTGCAGAAGATGCTCCATCTCCTCCACTTCCCGGTCACCAGCGCGCAGCCAGTGGATGGTCGGATCACTCTCCTTGAACCAGTTTGCCTGACGACGCACAAATATACGCGTCAGACGCTTCATGGTCTCTATGGCTTCATCCAGGCTCATGCGCCCCTGAAGAAAAGCGGCGATCTCCCGATAACCAATGGCGGAAAAGGATGGCAGCTCGGGAGAATACCCCCGGTTCAGCAATGCCCGCACTTCTTCCACAAAGCCCCGCTCGATCATCTGTTCGATGCGCGCGTCGATGCGTGCATACAGCTCAGCGCGCGGTCGGCGAAGGCCAAATATCATCACACGGTAAGGCGCGCGTTCTTTCCGTCGCAGTTCAGAAAACCTCCGGCCGGTGCTCAGGATGACCTCCAGCGCCCGCACCGTGCGGCGCAAGTTGCGGTAATCAATGTGCGCTGCCGCCTGGGGATCCAAACGAGCTAATCGGGCGTGTAAACCCTGAGGGGTGACCTCTTCAGCCCATTTCTCCAGCGCCCGGCGCAGGCAAGGATTGGGCTCCAGGGGCGGCACACGCCAGTCCTGAATCACGGCGCGCACGTATTGCCCGGTGCCGCCTACCAGAATCGGCAATCTCCCGCGAGCATGTACTCCTGAAATAACCTCGCGCGCGGCGTGCTGAAAAACTGCCAGACTCCAGGTCTGGTCAGGGTCGGCCACGTCGATCAGGTGGTGAGGAACCCTCTCCCGCTCCGCCGGAGTGGGCTTGGCTGTGCCGATGTCCATTCCGCGGTAAAAGAGGCGCGAATCGGCCGAGACGATCTCGCCGCACACCCGCTCAGCCAGACGGATCGCCGCCTCGCTCTTGCCCACGGCCGTGGGGCCGACAATGACAACCAGAGGAGGATTCACCTCAGTCAAGGACATCCTCGAAACAGACGACCTCGACCGACTCGGAGCCCGGCTTGCCGCGGATAGCGACCACATCCACGCGCCAGTTGCCCTCCAGCTCGGGATGCGCCGTAAGGTAAGCTTCGGCGGCGTTGCGCAGGTGTTCCTGCTTGAGAGCCGTCAGGGAGTCCTCGGGCAGGCCGAAGCTGTCCGTCGTGCGTGCTTTGACTTCCACGAAGACCAGCATGTCTGCAGCGCGGGCTACCAGGTCGATTTCTCCATAAGGTGTACGCGCGTTACGCTCCAGAATCTGCCAGCCCCTTCCGGCTAAATGAGTGGCTGCCAGATCCTCTCCCCACCTTCCGATGCGCTGCCGCCTGGTTTTCATAATCAAGCCCAAAACGAATCGTAAACCACGCCCCTTTAACCGTCAAGTTAAGAACCATCCCTCCTCGCCGGAATTGCCAAGTGGTGTTAAACTTGTGCGTACCTGTACGTTATCGGTAAGTGAGAAATTTTGATTCAGGCGATCTTCTATCACCCATGCCAGTTGTCGAGATCATCACCATCGGTACCGAGCTTTTGCTCGGCGAGATACAGGATACCAACACGCGTTACCTTGCGCGCGCGTTGCGCGACGCCGGTTTGGACCTCTACCGCACCACCACCGTTGGAGACAACGTCGCACGCATCGCTCAGGCGGTTCGGGAGGCGCTTGGCCGGGCAGATGTGGTCATCACCACCGGAGGCCTTGGCCCAACCGTGGACGATCCCACCCGGGCAGCCGTAGCCGCGGCTTTCGGCGTCCAAACAGAATTTCGAGCCGATTTGTGGCAGCAGATACAGGAGCGGTTTCATCGCTATGGCCGCCAGCCAACCGAAAACAACCGCCGCCAGGCGTTCGTTCCCCAGGGCGCCCTGGCCATCGAGAATCCGGTCGGAACGGCCCCCGCGTTTATCATGGAACAGGGTTCCAAGTCGGTGATCTGCCTTCCCGGCGTTCCGCGCGAAATGGAAACTCTGCTCGATCAGGCAGTGCTGCCTTACCTGCGCCGGCGCTTCGACCTTCATGCAACGATCAAAGCCCGCGTCCTGCATGTCGCCTCGGTCGGCGAATCCCAGGTGGACGAATTGATCGGCGATCTGGAAGAGGGTAGCAATCCCACCGTCGGCCTGTCCGCCCACCCCGGCCAGCTCGATGTGCGCATCACCGCCAAGGCGGAAACGCCGGAAGAAGCCGACCGCTTGATCGAAGCGCTTGCCGTCGAAATCTACCGTCGATTGGGCGCAAGCGTCTACGGCGAGGATGAGGCGCGCCTGGAAGATGTGACCTTGGGCATACTGGCACAGCGTGGGTTGCGCCTGGCTGCATTCGAATCCGGACTGGGCGGCGAACTGGTCAGGCGGCTGGCCGGCGCGCAGCCGGAAGGTATTTTCCTGGCCGGCGAGGTTGCCAATGAACCCGTGACGCCCGAGTCGTTCGAGATGCGCCTCCGCGAAATGACCGCCGTTCATCATGCAGACCTGGTCCTGGGCGCAGCTCTTTCGCCCCACGGCGAGCGCCAGGAGTTGCAGCTCGTCTTACTGAGCGGGGATGGCGTCCAACGCTCCTCGCGCTACTATGGCGGCGCACCCCAGAATGCGCCCATTTGGGCTGCCAATCTGGCGATTGACTTCATCCGCACGTATGCGATGGGGAAAACCACATAAAAGGACTTCTGGATTAATCGGATGACTAAATCGGTCGATATATTGCTTACTAACGCGATCGTCCTGACGATGGACGAGGTATTTAACCTGTACGAACCGGGCGCTGTGGCCGTCCAGGGCGACACCATCAAAGCCGTTGGACCGGAGGCAACTCTACGGCGTGATTTCGCCGCCCGTGAAACGATCGACTGCGGCGGGAAAGTGCTCATGCCTGGCCTGGTTAACGCTCATACCCACGCCGCCATGACCCTCCTGCGCGGACTCGCCGATGACCTGCGTCTCGACGTCTGGCTGCAAGGATATATGTGGCCGGTGGAACGCGAGTACGTCTCACCCGATTTCGTCCGCCTGGGGACGTTGCTCGGTTGTGCCGAGATGATTCGCAGCGGCATAACCACTTTCGCGGACATGTATTATTTCGAGGAAGACGTGGCCCGCGCCAGCGTTGAAGCTGGACTGCGCGCTTTGTGCTCCCAATCGGTGATGCGCTTCCGCACGCCGGACGCGGAATCCTACGAGGATGCCCTGGAGGCTGCGCGAGATTTCATCCAACGCTGGAAGGGCCATCCCCTCATCGTGCCTTCCATTGCGCCCCACTCTGTTTACACCTGCACGGCGGATATCCTCCGTTCAGCAGCCGCAATTGCAGCCGAGTTCGACGTTCCCCTCCATACCCATTTGGCCGAGACCAGCCTGGAGGTCGAGGATGTGCGCAAGGAACAGGGCATGCCGGTGATACCCTACGTAAAGAAGCAGGGGCTGTTCGACGCCAAGGTCCTGGCCGCGCATTGTGTTCATGTGGACGAAGGGGAAATGCGCACCATGCTCCATTCCGGCGCTGGCGTGGCTCATAATCCAACTTCGAACCTGAAGCTGGCCTCTGGTGTGGCGCCGGTCAAACGCATGTTGGAGGTTGGCTTGAACGTGGGCATCGGCACCGATGGGCCTGCCTCCAACAACGACCTGGACATGTTCGAGGAGGTCCGCCTGGCAGCTCTGCTTGCCAAAGGCATCAGCGGCGATCCCACCGCCCTGCCGGCCCGAACAGGCCTGGTGATGGCCACCCGCCTGGGTGCACATGCCCTGCACATGGGCGATCTGATCGGCTCGCTTGAACCGGGCAAGCGCGCCGACATGATCCTGGTGGACATTTCTCCGCTGCACAACCAGCCGCGCTTCCGCCGCGATGAGGACGGCGTCTACGCCCAGATCGTCTACGCCTCTAAAGCCAGCGATGTGACGGACGTTATGGTCAACGGACGCTGGCTGATGCGCGAACACCGGCTGCTGACCATCGACGAAACTGACCTGGTGCGCCAGAGCCAGGAATATGCCCGCCAGATCGACGTGTTCCTGATCCAGCGCGAAAAATCCGTTTTGAGCAAGCTGATCGCTATCGGTGGTACCACCGAGGAAGAAAGCTTCGAAGTGCAGGTTAAAGTGCGCCTGACCGACCCGGCGCCTGTACTGGCTGCCCTCAAGAAAAATGAGATCGAAATCCTGCGCAGCCGTCATTACCACGAGTATGACACCTACTTCCTGTTCGACGATCCCGAGCAGGGCCGCCTGCGGTACCGGGAAGATGATTTCATTAACGAGAAAGGTGAAATCGAGAACGTGCGCCTGCGCCTGACCTTGATCGGCCCCTCCCGGGAACGGCGTTTCCCCCAGCAGGTGCTGTTGTCTCGCAGCCGATATCTGGCGCCGGCCATGCAGACTTTGCGTTTTTACCGCGAATACTTCAAGCCCAATCGCGTGATCGAGATCGAAAAAGATCGGCTGCGTTTCCTGGTTCGCTACCAGGATACCGAGTTTTTCATTAACATCGACAAAGTCATCCGTCCTGATCTGGGGAATTTCCTGGAAATCAAAAGCCGTACATGGAGCCGCCAGGATGCCGAGCACAAATCCCAGATCGTTGCGGAGTTGGTCTCATTCCTGGGTGCATCGCCGGAGGAAGCCCTCACCACAGATTACGTGGAGGTGGCCGATTCGCGGCCAGCGTAATTCTTCGTACCTGTGCAAGAACGGAGAATGAAAATCATGTAAAATTAAGCCAAACGGGCGCAGTTGTCTGTTTATTCTTTATTCTCTGCGCCAGGGCGGATGGATTTCTCGGCGGCGAAGAGCGCAATTATGGGAGAACCGATCCGCGTCTTGTTCATAGCCTCGGAAGCAGAGCCGTTCGTCAAGATCGGCGGGTTAGGGGACGTTGCCGGCTCGCTGCCGCGCTTTTTGCGCGCCCTCCCACCGGATGTGATGGGGGGGCACGAACTGGATGTGCGTCTGGCAATCCCTCATTACCGCGCCATACGCACGGAAGATTATGAGCTTCAATCCACATTCTCCTTTCCGGTCGGCACCCGCCATGGGCCGGTCCAAGCGCTGGTCTCCACCACTCATGCCAATGGGTTGCCAGTCTATCTGATCGGTGGAGAGCCTTTCCAGAAGCGCGGCCCAGTATATTCGTTTGACGCTGCCGAAGATGGCCCCAAGTTTGCCTTCTTCTCCGCTGCGGTCGTCGAGCTGCTGCGGGGATTGAACGAATCTTTTCACATCCTCCATGCCAACGACTGGCATACCGCTGCCGCAGTGTATGCTCTTGCCGTGCGCCGTTCGACCGATGCAGCCCTCGCAGATACCCGCACGGTACTAACCATCCACAATTTGCCCTTCCTGGGCATTGGCACGGGGGCCGCCCTGCAGGAGTACGGCCTCCCTCCAACGACAGATGACCGCTTGCCTGAGTGGGCTCGAGATGTCCCTTTGCCCCTCGGCCTTCTTTCTGCGGATCGTATCGTGGCCGTTTCGCCGACCTACGCGCGTGAAATCCTCACTCCGGAATTCGGCTCAGGATTGGATGCCTTTCTGCGCATGCGCGCTGGCGAGCTGCGCGGCATTTTGAACGGCATCGACATCGCCGCCTGGAATCCCGCCACCGATCCTGATTTGCCGGTGAATTACGACCGGGATCACCTCAATCGGCGGGCACGGAATGCGGCTGCTCTGCGAGAAGAACTCTCCTTGAGCAATGAGCCGGGTATTCCCCTGCTGGCAATCATCAGCCGGATGGATCGCCAGAAAGGCATCGATCTGGCCCTGACCGGTTTGCGCCGCCTCATTGAGCTGCCCTGGCAGATCGTCATATTGGGCAGCGGTGATCCAAAGATCGAAGAGGCCGCCCGCAAACTGCAATCCGACTTCTCCCAGCGGGTTCGGGCCGTTCCGCGCTTCGACAGCCGCCTGGCTCACCGCTTGTACGGCGGGGCGGATATCCTGTTGATGCCTTCGCGTTACGAACCCTGTGGTCTGGCTCAGATGATCGCCATGCGCTACGGCTGCCTTCCACTGGCGCGGGCTACCGGTGGATTGCGCGACACGATCCACGATGGCCCAGACTACCGCGAAAACACTGGTTTCCTTTTCCGCTCCGCAAGCGCCGAGGGATTCATGGAGGGTCTCTACCGCGCCTTGGATGCGTTTGCCCATCCATCCATCTGGAAAAGGATGCAGCACAACGCCATGGATCAGGATTTCTCCTGGGAGAACTCAGCCCGGCAATATGCCCAGATCTATATGGAGCTGGTCGGAGGGATCAGATAATGAAAATCCGAACCGTGATCCTGGCCGGCGGCGAGGGGTCCCGCCTGGGCGTCCTCACTGCCAAACGCACCAAGCCGGCCGTTCCCTTCGCTGGAAAATACCGCATCATCGATTTCACCCTTTCCAACTGCGTCAATTCTGGCCTGTTCGACATCATGATCATGGCCCAGTACCGCCCGCATTCGCTTATCGAGCATATCGGCGCCGGTGGTCCATGGGACTTGAACCGGGACTTCACCGGGGGTGTGCGCATTTTTACGCCGTATAAAAACCGTTCGTCCTCCGATTGGTACACGGGCACGGCCGATGCGATCCAGCAAAATTTTTCATTCATTAAAAGGGATAAACCTGACCTGGTGCTGATCCTGTCTGGCGATCACATTTATGCCATGGATTACGAAACCATGATCACCTTCCACCTGGACCATCAGGCAGACCTCACCATGGCGACCATTCGAGTGCCGATCGGTGAAGCATCGCGCTTCGGCATTTGTGGCGTCGGCCCAGACTATCGCGTCACCTCGTTCGTCGAAAAACCCGCCCTGCCACCCTCAGACCTGGCCAACATGGGCGTGTACCTCTTCAAGACCGAGGTTCTCGACCGCGCCCTCTGGGAGGATCATTTGCGCGCCGATTCATCTCATGACTTCGGCAAAGACATCCTCCCCAATCTGGTCAAGGATGGAACCCGCGTTTACGCCTTCCCTTATTCGGGTTATTGGGTGGATGTGGGCACAATCCAGTCTTACTGGCAGGCGCACATGGACATGCTCCACGATCCGCCGCCCATCAATTTGAACGACCGCAATTGGATCATCCACACCCGCACCGAAGAACGTCCGCCGGTGCGCATCGCGTCTTCGGCCATCATCCAGGACAGCATGCTTTCGGATGGCTGCGTGATTGAGCCTGGCGCGCGGATCACCCGGTCCGTCTTATCTCCGGGCGTCGTCATGCGCAGGGGCGCCGTGGTCGAGGAATCCATCCTCCTGACCGATGCCGAGATCGGCCCAGGCGCAGTCGTGCAGCGCGCCATCCTGGACAAACGCGTCCGCATCGGGCGCAACGCGCGCGTGGGTGCGATCACCCCGGAAGGCGAGCTCCGGCTGGTGACCATCGGCAAGAATAGCGAAGTGCCGGATGAATTGCAGATCGAGCCTGGGGCGATGGTTGGCACGGACGTCATCGTCTCAGATTTTCCCAGCAAACAGGTGGTGAAATCCGAAGAAACAATCCTGACACGGAGGTTGCCCTATGAAGTTTAAGCGCGCGGGTGGCGTGCTTTTGCATCCGACCAGTCTACCTGGTCAGGACGGGATCGGCGATTTGGGCCCCGAGGCGTACCGTTGGGTGGATTTTTTGGCCGAAACCGGCTGTGGACTGTGGCAGATACTGCCATTGGGACCTACCGGCTATGGCGATTCTCCCTATCAGTGCTTTTCCGCCTTCGCCGGCAATCCCTACCTGATTTCCTCCACAGTTCTGCTGGACGATGATTTGCTGGCAATCGAAGATTTGCGTGACCGCCCATCGTTTCCCGCCGACCGGGTGGATTACGGAGCGGTCATCCCTTGGAAGATCGCCCTCCTGGACCGTGCCTACACGCGCTTCAACCGCCTGCGCATGACTTCACTGAAAAAAGAATTTGAGGATTTTAAAGAACGCAACTCCTCATGGCTGGAAGATTTTTCCCTTTTTATGGCCATCAAAGAGACGCGCGGAGGCGTCTCGTGGGAGGAATGGCCTGCTCCTCTGCGCCGCCGTGAAGCGCCCGCCTTGGATTCCTTCCGACGCGAGAATGGCCAGCTCATCGAGCGCCATGCCTTCCGCCAGTTCCTCTTCTTCCGTCAGTGGTCGTCGCTGCGTGAGTATGCCCACCATCACAATGTGCTGATTATCGGCGATGTGCCCATCTTTGTGGCCTATGACAGCGCCGATGTCTGGTCGCATCCCGATTTGTTTTTCCTGGACGAGCAGGGCAAACCCACTGTGGTCGCTGGCGTCCCGCCGGACTATTTCTCCCCCACCGGGCAGCTCTGGGGTAATCCGCTTTACCGCTGGGATCGCCACGCCGAGCAGGAATACTCCTGGTGGATTGCCCGCCTGCGCTCGACCCTTTCTCAGGTAGACATGATGCGTCTTGACCACTTCCGGGGTTTTGCCGCATATTGGGAGGTGCCGGCGGGCAGCCTCACCGCCGAAAAGGGACGTTGGGTAACCGGCCCTGGAGCGGATTTCTTCCATAAAATCGAAGCTTCCCTGGGAGATCTGCCCATCATCGCCGAAGACCTTGGGGTGATCACCCCAGATGTGGTGGCTCTGCGCGAGACTTTCAATCTTCCCGGTATGAAGGTGCTCCAGTTCGCCTTCTCCACCGATCCAGATGACCCTTTCTTACCGCACAACTTCACGACCAATTGCGTGGCTTACACCGGTACCCATGACAACGACACAACGGTCGGCTGGTACACCAGCAGCGCCACCGATGAGGAGCGCGACCTCTGTCGGCGCTACCTGGCGCGCTCAGGGGATGATATCGCCTGGGACATGATTCGTGCGGTTTGGTCCTCGGTTGCCGTGATGGCGGTGACGCCCATGCAAGACCTTCTCAGCCTGGGCAGCGAAGCGCGCATGAATTACCCCAGCCGCGCCAGTGGCAACTGGACTTGGCGGCTCCTGCCGGGAGCTCTCACCGAAGGCTTATCGAACCGGCTGAAGGAGATGAATTACCTCTACAGCCGCCAGGCCGGCCGGCCGGAAAAGAAATTGCGTCGGTCGATGCATGGCGCCGCCTGAATTTTCGCTATTCGGTTGGCTCAACCATATGTTGCACCCGCGAGGCCAGGTAGATGCCGGCCAAGGTCATGACCATCCCGGCGATCTTTACGCTTCCGGGTTTTTCCCCCAACAGCATATATGCCAGGATGGTCGATCCGACGGGTTCACCCAATAAAGCCACCGACACGTAAGCCGCCGAAACGTATTTCAGCGCCCAGTTAAAGGTGGTATGGCCGAAAAGCTGGGGGATTACCGCCAGGGCCAGGAACCACAGGTAAACGATCCATGGATAACCCATGAGCTTTTGGCCTGCACCGCCCGCAGCCAGAATCAGTATCAGCGCGCTGACCCCGTAAACAACGAAAGTGTAAGCCACTAACGACGTGTTGGCCCGCAGCCGTCGCCCGATCATCAGATATCCCGCCGCCATCCAGGCGCCCAGGAGCGCCAGCACATCGCCGATGAAAGCGCTCCCCCGGGTGAAATCGCTCAGCGGCGGGCAGGCGACGCCCGCCGTACTGACCTGGCAGGTATCGCTCAACCCGATCACGATGCTGCCGACCAACGCGACCACCAGGCCAATAGCCACGCGCCGGTCAATGGATTCGTGCAACACCAGCGGCGAAAATAAACCGACCCAAAGCGGCGTGGTGGTAACCAGCACCACCGAGCTGGCCACGCTGGTGTACTGCAGTGAGGTGATCCAGCTCCCGAAATGGACCGCCAGAAAAAGACCGGAGAGCACCGCCAGAGCCGCCTGGCGCTTCTGGAAAGCGCGCATCTCAGCGCGATGGTTCGAGAGGGCCACCGGCGCCAGGATTACCGTGGCCAGCGCCAGCCGCCAGGCGGCGATGACCAGCGATGGCGCTGATCGCTGTGCGTAACGAATGAAAATCGATGCGGTGGAAACCGCCAGGATGGCTAAACCGATCGCCAGGTAAGCTGGAACATGTGAACGGTACGAGGATGGATTGTGCAATGGATCTGCCCTCGAATTCTGCTTGACAAAGGAGTACGGCAAGGCTACAATGTGCTCGAATTTGGTAGGCAATGGATACAAATTGTCCAGATTGGTCGAACGCAGCTCGCAGGCATGAAGATCTCTGCTACAGAACGAGCACCCGCATCCCGCCGTCACCTTCTATCCCCCCGGTCAACACCGGGTTCGCGGGGATGATTATAACAGGCAAGGGGAGACGCAGGACAAATGGTTGGGGAGGGATTTGCACTCGAGCTGGCGTTATCCCAGGTTTTTCACCCTAGGAGGAACATAATATGACCCATATCATCACCAGTCTTTGTCTGCGCGATGGTAGTTGTGTAACGGTTTGCCCGGTCGAGTGTATCGTCCCCGGAAAGCCCATCGAGGAATGGCCGTGGTATTATATCGATCCCGACACCTGCATCGATTGTGGGGCCTGTATTCCCGAGTGTCCGTTTGAAGCCATTTTCCCTGAGGACGAGGTGCCTTCAGCATACAAGGCGAAGGGCGGCGAATCGATCTCAATGCCGGTCGGCACGCCCGGCTTTTCCGAAGTCTATGATGGAACCAACCACGACGGCGAGCCTGTCCACCTGGAAGCCACCCGCAGGTTGGCAGCTGGGGAAATCGTGGATTTGACCAAAGATATCAAGCCCAACTATGATTTTTTCAAGAAAGGCCCAGGATACAGCGCTGTCGGCTGATCAACCGCAATGGATCATCATCCAGAGAGGAAGTCGCGGACTTCCTCTCTGCTTTTCTAAAACAAATTGTTCGAGAAATCACGATTCGAGGGGAGGCTTATGAGCGAGCAAGCTGTGAGAATCGAACGCGATTCGTTGGGGGAAGTGCGCGTCCCGGAGGGCGCTCTTTACGGCCCTCAAACTCAACGAGCGGTAGAAAATTTTCCCGTCTCTGGCTTAAAACCCTGGCGGGCGTTCATCTGGTCGATGGGGATGATCAAGCTGGCCGCCGCGGAAGTAAATTCCGACCTCGGCCTGCTGGATAAACGCCTCGCCAGCGCGATCATTCAGGCAGCCCGCGAGGTGGTAGAAGGAAAATGGGACGACCAGTTTGTGGTCGATCCTTTCCAGGCAGGTGCCGGTACCAGCCACAATATGAACACCAACGAAGTTATCGCCAATCGCGCCACCCAGATTCTGGGAGGAAAATTAGGCCAATACCTGGTCAATCCCAATGACCATGTCAACATGTCTCAATCCACCAACGATACGATCCCAACCGCCATTCGCCTGGGATGCCTGTGGCGTTTGGACGAGCTTCTAAATGTCCTCGATGACCTTTCACAGGCTTTGCGTCAGAAAGAAGTGGAATTCGACGACGTGGTGAAATCCGGGCGCACCCACTTACAGGACGCTGTGCCGGTGCGCCTCGGTCAGGAATTCGGCGCTTACGCCCGCGCCGTGGAGCGCGACGCCGAACGCATCCATCGCTCCGCAGAAGGGCTGCGCCGCCTCGGCATCGGCGGCACGGCTACCGGCACCGGCCTCAACGCCCACCCCGAATACCATCCACGCATGGTAAAAGCTCTCTCACGTCTGACCGGCCTTGAGCTGTACGAATCCGACAACCTATTCGAATCGATGCAGTCCATGGCCGATGCGGCCGACTTTTCCGCTGCGCTGCGCACCCTGGCCCTTACCCTGACGCGCGTGGCTAATGATTTTCGTCTGCTGGCTTCCGGTCCCTCGACCGGACTGGACGAGATACGCCTGCCCCCGGTGCAGCCCGGCTCCAGCATCATGCCAGGTAAAGTCAACCCGGTTCTGGCTGAAATGCTCAATATGGCCATGTACCACGTCATCGGCTGCGACACCACGGTGGCATTGGCTTCTCAAGCCGGCCAGCTCGAATTGAATGTGATGATGCCCATCATCGCCCACAACCTGTTCGAGAGCATGCAGGTTACCATCGGCGCAGTCAAAGCCTTTACCGAGAAATGCGTGCGCGGCGTGACAGCCAACCGTTCAAAGGCGACATTCTGGCTGGAGAAGAACGCCATTATTGTCACGGCGCTCAACCCCTTAATCGGCTATGCGGCTGGGGCCGCGCTGGTCAAGGAGGCCCTCCAGCGCGACCTTACCCTCCGCGAAGTTGCTCTAGAAAAAGTGGGGCGTGGAGAATTGAAACACCGCGACACTGGAGAACCGGTCAGCGCAAAAGAAATCGAAGATGCCCTCGGCGACCTCCGCTGGATGACGGAGGGCGGCATCGCCGGCTCAGGTGGCGGTGGCGGCTAAGAGCCCATCTGCATCTCGGCAGCCAGCGCTGCTCCCACGATCCCGGCCAGGTTTTGCATCTGCGCCGGGACGATTTCTGCCTGCACTTTGATATAAGGGAAAAACCGCTGGTAATCTTTGCTGATTCCGCCGCCGATAATGATCAGATCAGGCCACAGCAGCCCTTCGAGCGTCTGGAGAACTTCATTGAGACGCTTGCCGTATTGCTCCCAGGTCAGGTCTTTGCGCTGGCGTGCTGCATCGGAAGCGCGCCACTCGGCGTCCTTCCCCCGAATTTTTAAGTGTCCAAACTCAGTGTTGGGCAACAGGCGCCCATCAATGAAAATCGCCGATCCAATGCCCGTGCCCAGCGTGAGCATCAGCACGACGCCTTTCTCCCGACCCCGTCCGGCTCCAAAGCGCATTTCGGCCAGGCCGGCGGCATCGGCATCGTTGATGACCACGACCGGCAGATCCGTAGCTTTGTTGAACAATTTGGGCACGTCTGTGCCGATCCAGCTCGAGTGGATATTGGCCGCCGTGAGGGCTACGCCAGCGCGCAGCGGCGTGGGGAAGCCGCATCCGATCAATCCTTTCCAGCCAAAATGGGCCGCGATTTCCGCCACTCGTTTGGCCATTGGTTGCGGTTTGGCCGAGTCCGGAGTAGGCACTCGAAAGCGTTCGGCCAGCAGCTCGCCGGTCTGAGTATTTACCGGTGCACCTTTGATCCCCGAACCGCCGATGTCAATTCCCAGGATTTCCATCACCCGCCTCCTCAAAATGTTCATTTACAAGCATTGCTAACCTGCTCCTCCAGAGTACGCGCGAAAACGTGTCGCCCCGAGCCGTCACATTTCGCCCGGAAATAATAATACGGGGTTTGAGCCGGATATGCAACCGCCTGCAGCGCCGATAACCCTGGGTTATCGATCGGGCCAGGCGGCAGGCCCTCGTGCAGATACGTATTGTAAGGCGAATCGACCTGAAGATCCTCCGAGGAGAGAGGATTGGTCCACCAGGTCTTCTGATCGGGATTGAAGCCGAGTGCGTACTGCACCGTCGGATCGCTGTCCAGCTTCATGCCTTTCGCCAGCCGGTTGAGAAACACGGAGGCGATCATCGGCTGCTCTTCCGCGACCACCGCTTCCTTTTGGACGACGGACGCCAGTGTGACCGCCTGAAGCAGGTTCAGGCCCTGGCGTTGGAAGCCGTTGCGCAGCTCGGGCGTCAGATGAGCCTCGAAGTTGTTCAACATGGCCGCGATCAGGTCATAAGCCGTGATGTCGCGCTTGAGCTGGTATGAAGCCGGGAAGAGGAACCCTTCTACCGATGGCGCGTCGGCAAGCTCATCGCTGAACGAATATCCGGGAGGAATGGTCCGCGCGAGACGCAAGAATTCGTCCGGACTGATGTTCAAACCAGAGGTCGGCAGCGCGGCCGCAATCTCGTCTAATCGCCAGCCCGCTAACACGTTAAAAGTGACGATATCCGAGACCGTGCTTTCCAACTTGTGGGCGATGGCCACCGGAGACATGGCCGGGCTCAGGGCATATTTTCCCGCTTGGATGTGGGTATCCAATCCGGAATACACCAGATAGGTGCGAAAACTGAAAGCCGAACGGATCAAACCGGCATCTTCCAAACGCAAGGCGATCGAGTTCACCGACTCACCTTGCCGCACTTCGAAGGTCTGCTCCTGACCGTCAGTATCCAGAGGTGTGACCAGCTCTTCGCGGTGCAGGTATAGCTGCACGGCATAATTGACACGCTGGATTGGGCTGAGACCCGTTGTGGGCGGACCGAAATAAGCTTCCACCTGCCGTTGCAGGCCGAACACTCCCGCCGCAAGGACGCCCAGGCACAGGCAGGCGAGCACCAGCACAGCGCCCAACAGCATCTTCGTCGATTTCGATCTACGTCGCGCCATAATGGCCCCTTTGTGCAGAGCTAACCTGCTGAAGGTGGATGGTCTTGCGCGCAGGCGTCAAGGTAATCCTGCAAAATGGCTGCCGCAGCAAGATCGTCCAGGTGACCGCGGCGCCTTGCACGCCGCGCCCCAAGCCCGATCTGCCTCTCACGCGCCGCAGCCGTGCTGCCGCTTTCGTCCCATAACACCACGCGGATATCCGTCTGGTTTTGGATGGCTTCAGCCAGCCGCGCAGATTTGCGCGCTTGCGGCCCGGGACGTCCCTCGCTGTCCAGCGCCTGGCCTACCACGATGAGCTCGGCGCCATGCTCTGTTGCGATTTGTGCGATAGTGGCTGCATCCACAGCTCGCGAAACGTGGCCAACTACAACCAATGGACTGGCCAGCTTTCCATCCGGGTCACTGATCGCCAGACCAATGCGTTTTTCACCCGGGTCAACTGCCAATACGCGCATGGAAACGCCTCACTGGCTGGCAAAAGAGATGCGGAAAGGCAGGAATGGCAGCCGCGGCCACCACACCGGGTTCAGGATGACCGCTGGTGCACCCGCCAGCGGCAGCTCGGTTTGCAGGCGATGGGCCGCTTCAGCCGGCTTCAGACCCAGGATGCGGCCTGCCAGTTGTTCCTCGTGGATGTCAGGCAGCAGGGTTCGCTCTGCTACAAGGCCCAACTGATAGTTGCCGCCTATCTGAATCGAATTGCCATCGGGATGAAAGTCAATGCGATCATTGGCTGGATGATATCCAGAGGGCTTATCCGCATCCATCACCGCCTGCGCCAGCGCATGCAAATCCTGACCCGAGATCACCAGAGCGCCGACCTCCATGCGCAGCGTCAGCGATAACCGGTCAGCCGGCGCATCTTGCGGAGGGTCATAAACCTCGCTCATCACTTTCTGCACGGATAGCGAGCCAGGCACCAGCAGGTCGCCGTCCGACAGACCCGCTTGCAGATTCTCCAAAGCCTGTTCGGACAGCTTCTCCACCATCCGTTGGCGCAAGTTGGCCCGATCGGCGGCGCTGGGCGCCGGACTGGGGAGATCGCTTCCCCCCTGCGTCGGATTCGGGTTGTTCACCGTTACATTCAAACCCAATGGCCCCTCGATGGCCTGTAAAGACTGCGCCGGCAGGTTCCCGGATGCCCCAGCTTCTAACGCCTGCACCGGCGCCTCGACGGTTTGGCCAATGCCTCCTTTCAGTTGCACCTCGAGTGTGGTCGCAAAGCGTACCGGGGGTTCCCCTGCGGTGCGTACGACCGTCCCGCGCGGTATGTCCACCGGCTGGCCGGTCAGATTGGTGAATTGCACGCTTCCCGACGCGCGCTGGTTGGGATAAAGCATCGATCCGGTCGTCGGCAGGCTGTCGCTTCCTTCCACCGCCATCTGATGCAGCGCCGATGGCACCTCCCCAGCAGAGAAATTAACTTTCTGGATTTGCTGGCCGGCCAGAATTTGAAGGCGGACTGTCTGCCGCATCTCTTTTAAAGCCAGGCTTACATGGGCGCTGGGCAGTAAAAAAGCCGCTAAAACCAACACGGCCAGCACGCCCAGGGTAAACGCTGCGGATCGTATCCAAATATTTTCGACTTTCCAGCCTGCTGACGCTCGCACCTCAGCCTGGAGCGCCCGCAAATCAGGAGCGGGACCCTCCCAATGCTCGCTGAAGTCCAGCTTCCGCCTCCGGATGCGCCAGCGTCTACGTTGCGCCTCGGTGACATTGGCAAACACCGGCAGCCCAAGCTCGCGTGCGTATGCGCGTATCTGTCCGTCCCGCGTGACGAAACCGAGCTGTGCGCCCTGGGCGATCGCGCAGCGCTGCAACAAAGCCAGCTCTATCTTGTGCGTCAATATGCGGGCGCGCCTTGGCCAGACAAGCAAGATGCGCGCAGATTTCCCCCAGGTGATTTTGTCCCTGGCAGAATTCACGTCATCGTGCGGCTCCAGCCGGATGATGTGGGTCTTCATAAAGGCGCCGGGTGAATTATACTTTAACTTCTTCGCGATATAATGTTACCAACAAAATGGAACCAATGGAGCACTTCCACCGTATTTATACCCACGACGCGGTCCGCTACCGTCAGATGATTGCCGCCGAAGACGCCGATGGCCAGCTTCGTGCAATTCTGCTCGATCTTTTACAGCCAAACAATGGTAAACGGATTGTGGATCTGGGCACCGGCACTGGAAGGCTGCCATCCATTTTTGCCAAGGAGCACGCCTTTGTCATCGGCCTGGATATCCATCCGGCCATGCTTCGCCAAAACCAGAAAGTCCGCGCTGCCAGCGGAGCAGACTGGGAGCTGATCCTCGGGGATATGTCCTCTCTTCCGATTCCAACTGGATGGGCCGACGCGGTTACCGCTGCATGGTCGCTGGGACATTTCTGTGGATGGTACCCGCATGAATGGCATGCCCGGATTGCATCGGTATTGAAAGAGATGCATCGCATTGCGCGACCGCTGGGCCGGCTGTTGATTCTGGAGACGCTCGCTACCGGCGCAGAA
>DAOTWA010000059.1:0-64835 GCA_034435955.1 Anaerolineaceae bacterium
TGCCGGCGGTCATCTTGGCCGAGTCGTCCTGGGCGTCGACTACTACCAGCTTGACGCCGGCCGCATCGGCTGCCTTCTGGGCGCCGTCACGCAAGGTTACAAAGAATGGATTGTTCAGCGTGGACAGTACCAGACCCAGGGTTTTCTCGGCTGGGGCAGTGGTGGGAGCGGTGGTCGGAGTAGCTTTCGGCGCGCAAGCCGCCAGCAAAAGCATACCGACCAATAGGACATTTATTGCTAAAATGGAGCGTTTCATAAAGTCCTCCTCCTTACAAGGTTAGATGTAGATTTGTGATTGATATTAAGAATATGTGGATTGTACAGATTGACCTCCTCTCCGGCGTCCTTCGCGGTGAATGATGGCACCATTATCGCGAGGGACGACTTAACGATTTATACAAAAGTAGCGCCAGCGCGATCACTCCACCTTTGAAAACCTGCTCCCAGAGAGATGAGACGTTCAACAGGTTCAGTCCGTTATTGAGTGTTTCGATCAACAGGGCGCCGAGCAGGGTGCCGGCCAGGCCACCCTCCCCGCCGGAAAAGCTGGTTCCGCCTACAACCACCGCCGCAATCGCATTAAATTCATAGCCCATACCGATCACCGGCTGGGCTGAGTCCAGCCGGGCGATCAGCACCAGTCCAGCAAGGGCTGAGCAGAGCCCCGACAGAGCGTAAACGAGCACGGTGATGCGTTCAGTGGGGACGCCGGCCAAACGGGCGGCTATGGGATTATCCCCCAGGATGTAGATGTATTCGCCGATGCGGGTGCGCGTCAGCAAGATATATCCCAGGACAAAAGTGGATAAAGCCACCACGATGGGCATCGGGATTGGTCCGAGGAAGCCGGCGCCGATGAAACGAAAGCTTTCGGGTAGTTCGGTCACTGGCTGTCCTCCGGTGTACATCAGTGTCAGACCGCGGCCAACGGTCAGCATGCCCAGGGTGGCGATAAAGGGTGGGATGCGCCCCCGGGTGATGATCAACCCATTGATCACTCCCAGGGTAATGCCGGTTCCTAAAGCGGCCAATATCGCTAGGCCGACGGGCATGCCGCCTTTCATCATGCTGGCGGAGATCACCGCCGATAAGGCCAGCATTGATCCAACCGAAAGATCAATCCCGCCAGTCAGGATCACCAGGGTCATGCCCACCGATACGATCCCGTTAATGGATGCCTGGCGGAGGATGTTCATCAGGTTGGTGATCTGCAAGAAGCGATTGGAGAGCAACGAGAGACCGAGAGCCAGCAGCAGGAAAACCAGCAATAGGCCAAAGCGGCGCAGAAATGCCCGCCGATCAATCTTCAGGGTTGATGCAACCGAACTCATGGGAGAATCCTAGCGCCCTCGCGGCTAAAAAACCACACCAGAAATCAGAACCACGTTTGCGTACGGAGTGAACTCGCCAGTGCGCACCACAGCGTGGGCGTGATGGGTCATTTCTTTCAAGTCAGTGTGCGGCACCAGCTCAACCGGAACACCTGGCAACGCCTGATGGATGGCCTCGAGAATATGTGGGCTGACCTTTTCCGTCTCCTCGGCGGCGATGGCGCGTTCGACTTGCATTTCCTGGACGATCACCCTCAGCGTTTCGACGAAACCAGGCACACCTTGTGTCAGAGCCAGGTCAATGCGTTGCGTCTCCGCGGGGATCGGTAAGCCTGCATCGGCCACCACCAGGGCGTCCATATGGCCGAGCTCGGCGATTACTCGCGACAGGGCAGGGTTCAGCAAAGCAGTCTTTTTCACTGATCAGCCTCCGAGAGCATGGCGAGCAATTCATCACGATGGGGAAGAGAAGGCTGCGCGCCGGGCCGCGTGACAGCCACCGCGCCGGCCGCATTCCCCCATTCGGCCGCTTCGAGTAGGCTGTATCCCTCGGCGATGGCCACGGCGAATGCGCCAACGAAGGCATCGCCGGCGGCAACCGTGTCCACTGCTGTAACTTTATAGGCGGGTATATGTCGACGCTCGCTGCCGCGTGCTACGAGCACGCCCTGCTCGCCCAGGGTGACGATCAGGCAGGTTGCTCCCCGCATCTGTAAGGCTTGAACCGAACTGTCGAGGCTATTCTCATTGCCAGCGAGAAGAGCCAGCTCGTTCTGGTTGGGGATCAGATAATCAACCGATGAGAGCAGCCCATCTGGCAGGGATTGGGCGGGCGCGGGATTGAGGATGATCTTCAGATCGTGTTTCCTGGCCAGCCAGATGGATTTTTCCACCACGGGCAGCGGTATCTCGAGCTGCATCACCAACACGGAGGCGCCCCGGAAGGCGGCCTCAGCGCTGACGACATCATCCGCAGTAAGGCGCGCATTGGCGCCTGCGGCGACGACAATCGTGTTGCGCCCGGCCTCATCCACGGTGATCAATGCCACCCCACTAGCTGCATCGGGATCGCGGAAAAGGAAAGAGGTATCCACACCATCGCGGGCTACGGTTTCCAGCAGTGCCTCGCCGAAAGCGTCCTTTCCAACCCTGCCGATCATTTTGACTTCTGCTCCCAATCGGGCGGCTGCCACGGCCTGGTTGGCCCCTTTTCCGCCCGGGAAGGTAGCGAAGCTGCCACCTAAGATCGTTTCGCCGATTTGGGGATGGCGCGGTACGCGCACTACCAGGTCCGTGTTGATGCTGCCTACCACAAGGATGTGCCCATTCATCGTCTCACCCGGAAGACTGACGCAAGATGAGCGAGACCGGCAGAACCGTACGGGCAGCCGGCAATGAACGGTCGGCGATGTGCTGCAAAAGCGACTCCACCGCCCTCTGACCGATCTCCGCCTTGGGTTGGGCGATGGTGGTCAGCGCAGGAACGGTGAAAGAGGCCAGTTCGATGTCGTCGAATCCCACGATGGCCAGGTCATCCGGTACGCGCAGCCCCAGCTCGATTGCCGCTTGCAGTGCGCCAATGGCCATCAGGTCGTTGCAGGCGAAAATAGCCGAAGGGGGTTCGCTGCGCTGCAACATGGTCAGGGCCGCCGCGCGCCCTGAGGCGGGATGAAAATCGCCGCGCAAGATCAGGGTTTCGTCGGCCAGCAGGCCAGCTTCCTGCAGCGCTTGGCGGTAGCCGGTGACGCGTTGTGCACTGGGCGTCAGGTGGGAAGGGCCGGTGATACAGCCGATGCGCCGATGGCCCTTTTCGATCAAGTGGCGCGCTGCGCGATAACCGCCATCCAGGTTGTCGGTCAATACGGCGTTGACCTCCACATCACCCAGGTCGCGATCCACAACGACCACAGGTAGTTCGCGCTCCAGGAGTTCATGCAACGAGCCGGCCTGGTCGCCAGCGGCCACGAAGATCATCCCATCAACCTGTTTGTCGCACAGAACGCGGGTGTAGAGGCGCTCCTTCTCGAGATCGCCTTCGGTGTTGCACAGGATGACGCTGTAACCTTGGGCAAAAGCGGCCGATTCGATGGCGCGGCTCACCTCGGCGAAGAATGGATTGGCGCTGTCGGGGAGGATCAAACCGAGAGTGAGGGTCTCGCCGCGCCGCAGGGAGCGGGCCAGAGCGTTGGGCCGGTAACCCAGCTCCTGCATAGCACGCTGGACGCGTTCGCGCACTTCGGGGGAGACGAAGCGGGTCTGGTTGATTACGTGCGAGACGGTGGTGGATGAAACGCCGGCCTTCTCGGCAACTTCGCGAATGGTGGACATTTTATTAGAAGAATAAACTGAATTTAACGATTGCGCAATCCTTTGCGCAATCGATTAAATACATTTTAGCAAAAAGCCCTTCACAAGTCAATCACTTTTCTCGAGTTGATATGGACTCTCCGCCATCCCAGCTACATATTAAACCGGTGCATCCTTGCCGGGATGCCTGGAGTTGAAAATCACACTTGTGGATTTATAATCAGAGTCATTAGGTAAGATAATTTCCGCATGATTTACTGTGAGGCGATCATGATACAAAGCATTCAAGATTGTGTCACTCTGGCGAACGGGGTCAGGATGCCCTGGCTGGGATTTGGAACCTACCGGCTGGAGGAGGGTCAGCAGGCTTACACCGCGGTGCGGACTGCGTTGGAAGTCGGTTACCGCAGCGTGGATACGGCGGCGATGTACGGCAACGAAGTGAGCGTGGGGCGCGCCATCCGCGAGAGCGGCATTCCGCGCGAGGAGATCTTCCTGGCGACCAAGGTGTGGAACAGCGATCAAGGCTACGAGAACACCCTGCGCGCGTTCGATGCCAGCCGAAAGCGGTTGGGTTTGGATGTGATCGATTTGTACCTGATCCACTGGCCAGCGGTGCCCGATTTGCTCCTGGATACCTGGCGGGCGCTGGAGAAGCTGCATCACGACGGTAAGGCGCGCGCCATCGGTGTGTGCAACTGCCATGTGCATCATCTGAAAGAAATCCTGGCGCACTGCGAGATCAAACCGATGGTAGATCAGGTGGAATTCCACCCGTACCTCGGCCAGGCGGAACTACGCGCGTTCTGCCCTGAGGAAGGCATCCAGATGGAAGCCTGGGCGCCTTTGATGAAGGGCGCCGGGATGAGGGTGCCCGAGACGGCCGAGATCGGCCGCCGGCACGGGAAGACGCCCGCGCAGGTGCTGATCCGCTGGGTGCTGCAGCACGCAGTGGTAGCGATCCCCAAATCCGCGCACAAAGATAGGATCATAGAGAATAGCCAGGTGTTCGATTTCGAGTTGACCGCCGAGGAGATGGCAATTTTGGATGGGCTCGACCGTGGGCAGCGTTCTGGACCTAACCCAGATGCGTTATGGATATAAGAGGTATCAAGGCGGTTTGCCTTTAGATGATCGCCTATTCCATTTTTCGTTTAGATTCGATGAATCGAACGACCGCCAAAAGTACAGTGTCGTGTACAATATGGTACAGAAACCCCTGTTATCCTTGAGGACCGATTTGTATGAACATCTCCTCCAATTTCGATCCTGAAGCCGATTTAGTCCTTTGGGAAGGTGATTGCCTGGATTTGCTACCCAAGATACCCGATGGATTTTCCCAATTGATCGTCACCTCACCCCCTTATAATTTGGGAAAACCCTATGAGAACCGCCTCGAGATGGAGGAATATTTAGATCAACAACGAAGGGTCATCGAACAATGTGTCCGCATATTGGCTGATCGCGGGAGCATTTGTTGGCAAGTAGGCAATTACGTGGATAACGGTGAAATCATCCCACTGGATATTCTGCTCTATCCTATTTTCTCATCTTTAGGCTTGCATCTGCGAAATCGCATCGTTTGGAAATTTGGCCATGGTTTGCACGCCTCAAAACGATTCTCCGGGCGTTATGAGGTCATACTTTGGTTTACTAAGACGGATAACTATGTTTTCAACCTGGATGCAGTTCGTGTGGCTCAAAAGTATCCCGAAAAGAAGCATTTTAAGGGGCCTAAGAAAGGGCAGCTCTCGGGCAACCCTTTGGGGAAAAATCCAAGTGATGTATGGGAGATACCCAATGTGAAGGCGAACCATGTCGAAAAAACTATACACCCCGCCCAATTCCCTGTTGAATTAATCGAGAGATTGGTGTTGGCTTTAACCAATAAGGGGGATTGGGTCCTGGACCCCTTCATCGGCTCTGGAACAACCGCCATAGCGGCATTAATGCATGGAAGAAGAACCATTGGCTGTGAAATATTTCCTGAATATGTTCAAATAGCGAAGGAGAGAATCTCGCTGGCAGAAAGAGGGCTCTTAAGGATCCGCCCGATGGATCGGGAGGTATATGATCCTGATAACCCCGGCACTAGCCTCCCCCCAAAATATGTCCATATCGGTGAAAAGAATCTTCAGCCGACATTGCTGGAAAACGCTGAAATTTATATGGCGGGAGATGAGGAATAATGAAAATCATCTACGAGTATTCCCATCTCGGCGGATCGGAAATATTAAGCGCCAGGTATCCAAAAATTGATGTCGAGATTCGTGAGGTTATTTCAAGCATCATCGCCAATCGTATTAAGATAAGCAAAGAAAAAACCAAGCTAGGTCACCAACTATATGATCCGAAAGATATGAATTCTCAGTTTAAGGCGGTTTTTCGCTCGCGTGGATACAGTGAATTACGCGATACTTATACGATAACGATTCCTTCTTCAGAGATCAAAATCCCAGGAGTTTTCAAGCAAGTCGATTTTGTAAAAGACAAAGTTTTGGTCGAAGTCCAATTTGGTAAGTACGCCTTTATGTTCTATGATATGGCCAAGTTCCAATATTTTTTCAATGAAAACAAAGCCGATGTGGGCGTGGAGATAGTGCCTTGTCATGATTTACATACGATGATGTCCTCCGGCGTCTCCTATGGGGAACAACTGGTTTATGACATTGAGCGCTTGAAACGACATTTCCCGGCTGTGCCCGTCAAAGTAATACTGATTGATGTTGACTGAAGACCGATAGATTTGTTGACATCCCTAAAACGGTTTGCTATACTCTACTCGGCGGGTTGTCAGATAACCGCGCTGTTCCTTCTCTTAGCGGTCGTTTTGAGCCGAGCTATTCCCAGTGTGCACCCATTGAGACGCAGAGGCAGTGATTAAGCTGGCGTGGCTGCTCTGCCGTATGCCCGACCAGTATAAAGGCCAAAACCATTCATTTTCAAGAGAGGAAAAGCGATGAAAATTCCACCCCCTGAAGCAGTAAGCACGAATGAAATCAAATTCGACGTCAGCGAGATCGAACCGTTGTTACAGGCTCCGCCGATGAAGCTGCCCCCCTGGCCTGAGGCAATGGTGACGCTCAGAGACGGGCGCATCTTGTATATTCGCGAAGCCAGATTGGAAGAAGTCCCTGCCATGCTGGGATACATGGAAAAGGTCATGAAGGTGGAGAAGGATTTCTATGACATTGTGGGCGTGCGCGTTTACGGCGAAATCCTCGGCTGGGCGCGCAAGCGCATCAAAGATCCCTTCACCCTGGTAGGACTGATCGATGGCGAGTGGGTCGGCTTAGCCAACGGCCGCGTATGGAGCCCGGATCTGGCCATCAGTCTGCATACCATGACTTTTACCCGCCGCGGCCGGGTGGGCTGGGCGATGTACTATGCCAAGACCTATTACGCTCTGGAAATTCTGAAGTGCAAGGAGTGGTGGTCAACCTTCGAGAGCTATAACGGCTGGCGTATGGCCGGGATCGAAATGGCCCAGCCGACCAAGCCATGGCCTGAATACCAGCACGAGCTGGGCGGCGCGCGCGTGTACTATCTGACCCAGGATTCGTGGCAGAATGTGAAAAATTTCTCCGTCGAAATGGTGGGTTCGGATTTCAATTTCAACGTCAGTGACGAGGTGCGGAAAGCCAACGAAAACTTCCACGTTCCGGCAGAGGTCAATCTTTAGGTCGGGAGTAAAGCAGATAGGCGCCATGGCCCATCCCTGATCAATATGGGATGGGCCGTGGGATGCGAACCCGGCGGAATCTGTTGCCCGAGTTGTAAGACATCTGAGCTTTATCATATATCTAGTGACAAAGTTAAGTTGACACACAATTTTGATACTGCTATACTGATTGTGCTTTTCTAGCCACCATTGCCTCAGTATCTTTATTTCCGCAGTACCCTGATTTCAATTCAATATTGTTGCCGCGAATTCGCCGTTTAAAAAGAGATCGGTAGTTGGTAACAGCAAGCCGCGACGCATACATGTCGGAAGATGCCTGCTTCCCTGTCTTCGTTGGGGACGGGGGAGTATTTGTTGGGCAAGATGATTGACCGTTGTACGGAGCGATAAACAAAGCGACCGCAAGAGATCAGATCGCTTTCGAAAATAATTAAAACGTTCCAGGAGGTACAATGGCTGTCATTCGATCAGAGGTCCGCAGCGGCGTCTATTATGACTCGGCTGTCCTCATGCAGTTGCAGCGTTCTCTGGCTGGTTTGCCGGGTGTTCAAGATGCCGGCGTGATCATGGGCACCGAACCCAATAAAGATCTCCTAGCTCACATCGATCTGCTCACCCCAGAGGTGCAGGCCTCTAAGCCGGACGATTTGGTGATCGTCGTGCGGGCGGAGGACGAAAAATTTGCCCAGGAAGCACTCGGCCAGGTGGACGCGCTGCTCAGCCGTCGCAAGGCGGGCATCGAGCAGGAATATCGCCCGCGCAGCCTGGAGAACGCGGCGGAAATGCTGCCTCAGGCGGATTGGGTGCTGGTTTCGGTAGCGGGACGCTACGCCGGTGCAGTAGCCAGGGAAGCCATGCAACTGGGCAAGCATGTTTTCCTGTTCAGCGATAATGTGCCGGTCGAAGAGGAAATCTCGCTCAAAGCGCAGTCGGCCGAGCTTGGCCTCCTGGTGATGGGCCCGGACTGCGGCACCGCGCTGATCGGCGGGATTGGCTTGGGTTTCGCCAATAAGGTGCGCAAAGGCCCGATCGGAGTGGTCGCGGCGGCAGGCACCGGTTTACAGCAGGTTACCTCGCGCATCCACCAGTTGGGAGGCGGGGTGACCTTTGGCATCGGCACCGGCGGACGCGACATGTCCGAGAAGGTGGGAGCCGCTACGTTCCGCCAGGGGATCGATGCGCTCAGCCGTGACCCCGATACGAAGGTGATCGTGCTGGTATCCAAACCCCCAGCGCCCAAAGTGGCCGATGAGGTATTGAAGGTCGCGCGCCGGGCGGGGAAACCCGTGGTGGTGAACTTCATCGCGCGGGCTAACGCTACCCCCAGAATCGACAATATTTATTTTGCCGGCAGTTTAGACGAAGCAGCCGAGCTGGCGGTTAAGCTGGCGGCGAACCCACCCGCGCTGGAAAGCGACGCCGATCTGCACCTGGAGCGCTTCGCTCCGACGCAGAAGTATCTGCGCGGCCTGTTCTCCGGCGGAACGCTGGCGTACGAGGCGCAGCACCTGCTGACAGGATACGTGCCGCGGGTGTACGCCAACGCGCCAATCGACAAGGAGCTTAAGCTACCCAATTCCTTCGTCAGCCAGGAGCATACCATTGTCGACCTGGGCGAGGATGAATTCACCGTTGGCCGCCTGCACCCGATGATGGACAATGATCTGCGCATCCGTCGCCTCCTGGAAGAAGCGGACGATCCGAGTGTGGCGGTGATCATGCTGGATGTGGTCATCGGTTACGGTTCGCACCCCGATCCCGCCTCGGAGCTCGCCCCGGCCATCGCCAAAGCGCAGGCCAAAGCACGCGAGGCTGGCCGTTACATCGAATTCGTGGCGGTGGTGACCGGCACAGACGAGGACCCTCAAAACCTGAACCATCAGATCGAACAGCTCAAAGCGGTCGGCGTCCACGTCGAAACCAGCAACGAAGCCATGGTGCGCTATGCTGGACGTCTGTTGCGGGCGTTGGGCGAAGCCGAAGTGGTCGAGAAACCGTTCGAAGAGGTGGACCTGGCCAAGCTGAAGCGTCCGCTGGCAGCCATCAACGTTGGACTGGAATCCTTTGCCGAGAACCTGAAAGCCCAGGGTGTCCCGGTGGTGCAAGTAGACTGGCGGCCTCCGGCAGGCGGCAACGAAAGGCTGGCAGCCATTCTGGCGCGGATGAAGAAGTAAAGCACTGTTCAAAACAACCATAACACATCGTTTGGGGAGGAAGCGATATGGTCGACATTGAGAAAGCCAATGCTCATGTGGTCGAGAAGTTTATGGAAGCCCGCCCGGTCTTGGTGGGAGTGGCCAAAGCGCTGGACGTCATTCCGGGAATGCGCCCTGATTTGCTCCTGCACGCCGGCCCGCCGGTCACCTGGGAGCGTATGGCTGGACCAATGAAGGGCGCGATGGTCGGAGCGTTGATCTTCGAAGGCAAAGCTAAAGATTGGGACCAGGCCGAAGGAATGCTCAAATCCGGCCAGATCCGTTACGAACCCTGCCACCACCACGCCAGTGTGGGGCCGATGGCAGGGGTGATCTCACCCTCTATGATGGTTTACATCGTCGAAAATAAAACCGACGGCAACAAGGCCTACTCCGGGTTGAATGAAGGGCGGGGTAAGGTCCTGCGTATGGGAGCGTACTCGCCAGAGGTGATTGCGAAACTGCAGTGGATGAACGATGTGCTTGGCCCCACAGTGGACAAAGCGTTGGACAGAATGGGCGGGATCGACATGCGCTCCCTGCTGGCCAAGGCCCTGCATATGGGCGACGACGGCCACAATCGCCTGGACGCAGCCTCGGTATTGTTCACTACCAGCCTTGCGCCCCACATTGTCAAAGCGGCCAAGGATGTCGACACGGCCTCTGAAGTGATCCGTTTCCTGGGTGAAAACGCGTTAAGCGTCCTGAATCCGGTGATGGCAGCTTGTAAGACGATGACGGATGCGGGCGCCAACGTGGAGGGGAGCACGATTGTGACCGTGATGGCGCGCAATGGCACCGACTTCGGCATCCGCGTGAGTGGGCTGGGCGACCAGTGGTTCACCGGCCCGGCCGGCAAGGTGAAGGCGCTCTACTTCCCTGGTTTCACCGAGAAGGACGCCAATCCGGACATCGGCGACAGCACGATTACCGAAACGTCTGGTATCGGCGGCTTCGCCATGGCTGCTGCGCCCGCAATCGTGACTTTCATCAGCGGCACACCCAAGGATGCCATTAATACGACGCTGGACATGTACGAGATCACCTATGCCGAGCACAAGTATTTCACCATCCCGGCCCTGGATTTCCGCGGCACGCCGACCGGTATCGACATCCGCAAGGTAATCGAGAAAAACATGCTGCCGCGGGTGAATACGGGTGTGGCGCACAAGGATCCCGGCGTCGGGCAGGTAGGCGCTGGTGTGGTGACCCCTCCGATGAACATCTTCGAGGATGCCTTGATGGCTTTCGCCGAGAAGTATGGAATTTGATCTCATAAAACGAACTCCATTCCAAATTCCATGGGAGGATTAGATGGACAGAGAAACGTTCGTCAAGATGCTGTCTGAAGCCAAGCTTTACGACCTGACCCAGGGGTGCAGCATCTTCACGCCACCATGGCCGGGCGAAAAAGCCCTGGAGGTCCACTTTTTCAAGCGCGTCACCGGGGCGTACGGCGGCGGCCAGGGCGCCAACGGTCAGATTTTAAACTGGAGCAACACGGTCGGCACTCACCTGGTGGGCGAGACGGCATTCCACTCAGGCGGGCGCCCGATCAGCGATATCCCACTGCGCGAGTTGTGCGGACCGGGCGTGGTGGTAGACATCTCCGACATGGTCTCGGATTACAGCGTGTACACGCCGGAGATGATCATGAAAAAGGCTGATGTACACAAAGGTGATATTCTGATTATCAACACAGGTTACCACCGCTATTCCTGGGACCAGCCGGATGTGGTCAACCCCCAGGCGCAGGGCGGCGTGGAATCCAAGGAGTTCGGTTTCCTGGTGCGCCACCCCGGCCCGTCCATGGATTTCTACCGTTGGGCGCTGGACATGAAGCTGAAAGTGATCGGGGTGGATTGCGGCAGCGCCGAACATCCAATGAATACGCCAATCCGCCGCATGCACGAGAATCACTTCAAGAACGCCGAGGAGAAGCTGCAGCGCGAATACGGCAAGACGTGGGACGAGATGTTCCCCCAGGGCGAATATTACGAGCTGACCCACATCACCATGCCCAAGGCGCACTTGCTGCTGGCCGAGTCGATCGTGGGTGACATCGACAAGCTGAAGAACCAGCGTGCGTGGATTGCCATTATGCCCATTCCATTTATGGAAGTCGAGACGGCCTGGGCGCGGGTGGCGGCTTACCAGCCTCCGGATTGGATGAGCGAGGCCGATTTCTACGCCGAAATGGATAAGGCCGAGATGCTCGATCTGACGGTGCCCTTCAGTGTGCAGACGCCGCAGTGGCTGAACTACGTCCCGCTGAGCGTGACCTACACCAAACGGGTGGGTGGACAGTTCTTTGGCATGGGGCGCAATGGATCGATCTGCAATGCCAGCATCCACCTCGGCACGCACATGGATGGCGAGAAGCACTTCTACCCGGCCGGGCGTACGATCGGCCAGGTGCCGCTGGAGGAATGGGTGGGACCAGGGGTAATCGCCGATATTTCCCATCTAGTCAGCGATTCCAGCGTCTATACGCCCAAGATGATCCATGATGTGGTGGACATACGCAAGGGCGATATCCTGATCATCAAGACCGGCTGGCACAAGTTCGGCTGGAACAGCCCTGATTCGGACGAGTTCCGCTACATGGTGAAACATCCAGGTCCCTCGCCCGACTTCTCCAAATGGGCAGCAGACATGCAGATCAAGTGGATCGGCGTGGATGCCGTCTCGGCCGACCATCCGATGAACACGATCATGCGCATCTGGCATCCGAAGACTTTCGCTGAAGCGAATGCCAAATTAATGCGCGACTTCGGTAAGGATTGGGATCAGATGTACCCGCTGGATTCCTATTACCAGGACATGCACCTCAATCTTTTCCCGAAGAAGATAGTGCATGCTGAGAACCTGGCCGGCGACATCGCCCGAGCGCCCAGCGGGAGATACTACATCGGATGCTACCTGCAGAAGGCGATGGAAGCCGAATCGATGTGGGGCCGCTTCGTGGCTTTCAAAGAAGGCTCCTGATCGGTTTGGATGTCAACCTCCAGACGGTAAATAAGGAGGCTCGTTAATTTTGAGAGTGGAAGGCTCTCATCGATGAGAGGCATGGGTGCTGCACCCTTGCGACGAGGAGGTTGTTGGTAGATGAAACCAGCTCCATTTGAATACTATGCACCTCGAAGCGTGGAGGAAGCCCTCGACCAGCTCGCCGAGCTGGGTTACGCCGGCAAAGTCCTGGCAGGCGGGCAAAGCCTGATCCCGACCATGAACTTTCGCATGGCGCGGCCCTCCGCGCTGGTGGATCTTAACCGCATTCCCGAATTACAGTACATCCGGCCAACCAGCGACGATGGCCTGGCGATCGGGACGATGACCCGCGACAGCGCCGTGGAGCACAGCCAGGAGGTCTTGCGCCGCTTCCCGCTGATCGGCGAGGTGATGCCGAATATCGCCCACCCCCAGATCCGCAACCGCGGCACCTTCGGGGGCGCCATCGCCCACGCGGACCCTGCCGGGCAACTCCCGGCCATATCCATCGCACTCAATGCGAACTTGAAGGTGCTGAAGAAGGGCAGCGAACGCTGGGTTCCGGCCGAGGAATTCTTCCTGGGACCCTTCACCACGGTGATCGAACCAGACGAGATGCTGGCCGAGGTGCTCCTGCCGGCATTGCCGCCGCGCACTGGCGCCAGTTACCAGCAGGTCTCACGCCAGCGTGGGGGGTACGCTCAGGCGGCGGTGGCTTCGGTGGTGACGCTGGATGAGGACGGGCGCTGCAAACAGGTGCGCATGGTGATGATCAGCGTGGCCGACACGCCGGCGCTTTCAAAGGCCGCTGTCAGAATCCTGGAGGGACAAAAGCCCACCCCAGAGGCATTCAAGGAAGTTGCAGAAGCCGTACAGGCGGAGATCGATCCAGGAACAGATGTGCACGCTACGGCAGATTACCGCCGCCAACTGGTCAGGGTATTGGTAAATCGCTCGTTGACCACTGCATTTGCCAGGGCGGCGCTGTGAGGAGGCAGATGTGACCAAACAATACACGATTCGATTAACCGTGAACGGCAGGGAGTATCAGCGCACGGTTGAGCCGAGGCTCCTGCTGGCAGATTTCCTGCGGCATGAGTTGAATCTATCCGGCACGCATGTTGGCTGCGAACACGGCATCTGCGGCGCCTGCACCATTTTGTTCGACGGCGAGCCGATGCGTTCCTGCCTGCTGTTCGCCGTTCAGGCCGATGGGCACGACATCCGCACGGTTGAATCACTCGGGACGCCAGAGCAGTTACACCCGCTCCAGGAAGCATTTAATGAGAAACACGCTTTGCAATGCGGGTTCTGCACCCCTGGCTTCCTCATGAGCCTGGTGCCGTTTGTGGAGAGCCATCCGCAACCGAGCGAGGAAGAAATCCGCGAGGCAATTGATGGGAATATCTGCCGATGCACCGGCTATGAGAACATAATCGCTGCGGTCAAGCTGGCGACTGAAAAAATGGCTGCGGATCAATGACAGGAGGAGGAAGAACCGTGGCAGGCAAATTTATCGGCCAACCGATCAAAAGAAAAGAGGACGTCTGGCTTTTAACCGGCAAGGCGGAATTCCTGGACGACATTAACTTACCCGGGATGCTTCACGCCGCCTTTCTGCGTAGCGATTATGCCCATGCCCGCATCCTCAAGATCGATTACTCGGCAGCCTTGAGACGTCCCGGTGTAGTGGCGGTTTATACCGCCCAGGATTTCGGAGATTACTGGCGGCCCGGGCCGCTGCAGGTTCCCCCACCTACGGCCATCAAGGGCTCATTATTTAACGCGAAACCGCTGGTACCGATTGCCAAGGATAAAGTGCGCTTCTCTGGCGAGCCATTGGCAGTCGTGATCGCTGAGAGTCGTTACATCGCTGAAGATGCCTTCGATGATATCGTGGTGGAGATGGAGCCTCTCGAAGCAGTGACGGATTTGGAAAAAGCGTTGGAACCCAATTCGCCCCTGATTCATGAGGATCTGGGCACCAACCTGGCCGCGAATGTGATCCAGCAGGTGGGCAATTACGATGAGGCCGCTGCCCAGGCGGATGTGGTGATCAAGCGTAAAATTCTGGTCGATCGCGGCGCGGCGGCGGCCATGGAAAATCGCGGCTTCGTGGTGGACTGGAATGAACGTGCCCAGGAGCTGACCGTCTGGGCGAACACGCAGGCGCCTATCCCGCTGCGCAACGCCATCGCAGCGAAGCTGGGGCTGTTCGAAGACCAGGTGCGGGTGATCACACCTTTCATCGGCGGCGGTTTTGGGCCCAAGATCATGACTTCCCAGGCGGATGATGTCCTGTTGCCATGGATCGCCATGCGCCTCAAACGCCCGATCAAGTGGGTGGAAGACCGCCGCGAGAACTTCCTGGCAACCACTTCCGAACGCGATCAGGTGCATTATGCTGAAATCGCCTTAACGAAGGACGGCAAAATCTTGGGAGTGAAGGACGTCTTCTATCACGATACCGGCGCCTATGATCCCTATGGCATGACCGTACCGTTGAATACGCAGACCCACACGATCAGCGCCTACGACGTACCGAATTTCTATACCGAAATCAAAATGGTCTTTACCAATAAATTCGTGGTCACGCCGGTGCGTGGCGCTGGCCGTCCAGAAGGCGTGTATGTGATGGAGCGCCTGATGGATTATGCCGCCCGTGAATTGAAGATGGACCCTGCCGAAATCCGCATGAAAAACCTGCTGCGCCCCGAAAAATTACCCTACCACACCGGGGTGATCGGGCAGGATTTCGTGGAAAACGTGCTCGACAGCGGGGATTACCCCGCAGCGCTGCGCAAGGCGATGGACATGATCGGCTACGAGAAATTCGTCAAGGAAGAACAGCCGCGTCTGCGCGCTGAGGGGAAACACAAGGGCATCGGCATCGTGTGCTTCACGGAAGGAACGGCGGTCGGACCTTACGAAGGTGTGCGCATCACGGTCGGAGCAAATGGCAAAGTCAATCTGGTCACGGGCATCAGCACCCAGGGACAGGGTCATTTCACTTCCCTGGCGCAGATTGTGGCCGAGCAGTTATCTGTCCCGATCGATGACGTCAATGTCATCACCGGTGACACGGGCCACTTTCACTGGGGCGCGGGCACTTTTGCCAGCCGCGGCATCACCATCGCCGGTACAGCCGCTTTTTCGGCGGCGACCAAGATACGCGAGAAAGCCATCAAATTGGGCAGCAAGTATCTCGGTGTTCCAGAAGATCAAATCGAGCTCAGCGAGGGGAAAATCATCGTAAAAGGAGACCCGGCTACGTTTATCACCCTAGGTGATATGGCCATGCGGGCCAACCCAACGCGCGGGGTCGTCGAGCCTGGGGTGGAACCAGGTCTGGAAGCCGTGGCTTATTACGGGCCGCCGCATGGCGCAACCGGCTACGGGTCTGTCGCCATGATCGTGGATGTGGACCCGGAGACCATGAAAGTGAAAGTCGAACGCTTCGTGATCGTGCACGATTGCGGCACGATAGTCAACCCGCTGATTGTTGAGGGCCAGATTCTCGGCGGGATGTCCATGGGTCTGGGGCAATCCTTCTTTGAGCAGATGGTTTACGATGAAAATGCTCAACTGTTGAGCGCCTCTTTCATGGACTATCTCATGCCGCAGGCGACCGACATGCCCGAGAAAATAGAGATCGGTCATTTAGCCACCCCAAGTCCACTTAATCCGTTGGGGATTAAGGGGGTGGGAGAAGCAGGCGCTATCCCAACGCCGCCGGCTTTTGCCCAGGCGGTGGAAAACGCGCTGGCCGATTTCGGGTTACAAATCATGGAGACGCCGCTTTCACCGAGCAAACTGTTCGGTCTGGCAAGGCAGGCAAGACAGGGAAAGGGAGAGTAATAAGGCCAATCTTGGGCTGAAATAGAGAACCATACAATAAAACAGGAGGAAAGGTTTCCATGCGAATTGAAGGTGAGCACGTATTTAAAGGGCCGCGAGCAGACGTTTACGAGATGTTTCGCGACCCTCAGGTGCTGGCTTCGGCTTTACCCGGCACGCAGGAGCTCAAGAAAATCGATGACAATCATTTCGAAGGCACGATTAACCTGCGTATCGGCCCGGTGTCAGGCTCGTTTGCTGGCAAGCTGGAGGTAAGCGACGAAGTGCCGCCGGAAAAATGTACCCTCACGGTGGAGGGCCGTGGGGCGCCTGGCTTCGCTAAGGGCGTCGGGCACGTCCAATTTCTGGATCAGGGTGACGGGACAACCCTGATGAAGTATGACGGCGACGTGCAGATCGGCGGCACGTTGGCCAGCGTTGGCCAGCGCATGATCGACAGCGTCAGTAAAAGTATGATCCGTCAGGGTTTCGAGACCTTCGATAAGGCTCTGGAATCCAGGCTGGCGGCAAAGGCAAGCGGTAATTCGGTGGAGTTCACACCGCCCACTGAGGCGGAATTCGCATCTAAGGTTGCCAAGGATATGACAAAACAAATCTTGAAGACCCAAGAAGCCCGCATTCTGATGTACCTGATTCCCATGGTAGCCATCCTGGGGATCATCGCCTACCTGTTGAGTCGGTGAGGCAGTCCTGTTTCTAGTGGAAATGGAGAGCGGGATGGTAATCCAAGATTATTTCTTTTTTTCAACCCCCGCCCTCCCGAATATGGAAATCAAATCGGAAGGAGGTGGTCTGCGACAGGGATCAGGTTTGTGGTTCTTCCCTAGAGAGAGTAAAACCGTTGCCCTTTCATTTTTCATTCAAAACCTACCTAGCCTAAACGTTCAGGAGGGAACCAAAAATGGCTGCAAAAACTGAAAAAGCCCCGGCCATCCTGGGCTACCTGCCAAATGATACGCCTCCATTTGGCCAGATGGTCCTTCTGGGTCTCCAGCACGTGCTGACGATGTTCCCGGCCACAGTGCTGTGCGCGATCCTGATGAAATTTCCGGTCAGCACCGTATTGACGATCACTGGACTTGGCACCGTCGTCACCCTGATCGGCTCAAAACTGACGATGGGGAAATATATTCCTCTGTACTACGGCTCGAGCTTCAGCTACATCACAGCCGTGGTGGGAATTGAAGCAGCCAAGGGAGTATCGGCGGATGTGGCGGTTGCGCCACCCGAGATCATTTCCGTGGTCACGGCCGGCTTCATTGCCACCGGCCTCATCAACGTGATCGTGGGTTTGATCATCCGCTTGTCCGGCGGTAAGGACGCCTTGGATAAGATTTTGCCTCCAATCGTCACCGGCCCGGTCGCCACCACCATCGGAATTGGTCTGGGTGCATCCGCGCTGGGTATGGCGGCGGGCACCTGCTGCGGCGTCACTGACCCGGCGATCACCCTGAAGTGGTGGCTGGCGGCGTTCATCACACTGCTGGCAGCCTTTATCCTGTCCGTCTATCTGCAGGGGAAAGGCTTCATCGGCATGCTGCCCATCCTGCTGGCAGCCATCGTTGGCTATATCGTTTCCATCCCCCTGGGACTGGTGAACTGGGCCGCGTTTGGCCAGGAGGCCTTTCTGCGGGCACCGCGCATCAGCTTCCCGGTCTTCAATGACCCGCTGACGCTAACCGTGATCGTCGGGGTGGGCATCATGGCCATCGCCACCATCCCTGAATCGACCGCCCACCTGTACCAGATCAGCCTGTACGTGGATCACCTGGCCGAAGAGCAGGGCCGCGAGAAGTATCATCTGGATCGCTTCATCGGGTTGAACCTGATGCTGGATGGCCTGGATGACCTGGTGAACGGCCTGTTCGGCTCCACGGCGGGCACCAACTACGGCGAGAACAACTCGCTGATGGTGATCACGCGCAACTACTCCGGCCCGGCGCTGATTACGGCAGGGGTGATCGCGATCATCCTGGGCTTCATCGGCCCTCTGGCTGAAGCGATTGCTTCCATCCCGACCGCGGTCAGCGGTGGCCTGGCGATCTACTTGTTCGGGGTCATCGGAATGCAGGGTATTGCGCTGATGATGGCCGAGCGGGTCAACCTGTATGATCCCAAGCAACTGGCCATCGGCGCCACGATCCTGATCGTCGGCATCGGCGGGAATATCGGCTTCCCGAATGGCTTCATCCCTGTGCCGCTGTTGCAGGGTGTCTTCCCGAATGGCTGGCCTGCGATCGCCACCGGTGCGGTGTTAGGCATTCTCTTGAACCTGATCACCACGATTTGGAAGCCGGCGGTGGTGCGTGCGGCGGTCGAGAAGGAAGCACCATACGCGGCTGACTGAGCCTCGCTGCGCGTCCTGGTTTGGATGCGTGCAGGGCCCAGGGGCTTTCTTGCAGCGATCAACATGACTGAGCCCGCATGACGTCAAGGCTCCCGTTGGCGTGATTCGGCAGCGGGAGCCTTCCTGTTATTACCGCAGTATCCTTTATAATCCAATTGCACCATTAATCTTCAATCAGACGAGGGCCGTGTGATCCTGGTAACTG
Organism: Anaerolineaceae bacterium; assembly: GCA_034435955.1. Classification (GTDB taxonomy): domain Bacteria; phylum Chloroflexota; class Anaerolineae; order Anaerolineales; family Anaerolineaceae; genus DAOTWA01. Next base: position 18,917 of record DAOTWA010000059.1, read on the forward strand.
GGGCGGGCGGGAAAACTGGAAAAGCAATCGTGAAGCGCCTGGCGGCTGGGCGTGAACCGGTCCGGGCGCTGGCGTTCCACAGCGAACAGACACCGGAGCTGACTGGGCTGGGCGCCAGCGAGGTTGTGATCGGCGACATGCGCGATCGCGGCTTCATGCACGCGGTTTTCGCGGGCGTGCGCGCGGTATATCATATATGCCCCAACGTGAACCCGGACGAGGTCGTGATGGCCGAAAATGCACTCGCTGCCGCGCGCGCGGCGGGGGTGGAACATTTCGTTTATCATTCGGTGCTGCATCCGCAGGTGGAGGCAATGCCGCATCACTGGCTGAAAATGCGGGTTGAGGAGCGCTTGTTCGCCGCTGGTGTGCCGTTTACCATCCTCCAACCCGCGCCGTACATGCAAAATGTGCTGGCTTACTGGGAAGTTATCGTAAATCAGGGCGAATATGCGCTGCCGTATTCTCCTGCAGCGCCATTGAGCATGGTAGATCTGGATAATGTGGCCGCTGCTGCGGCGCGAGTGCTGACCGAGCCGGGTCACGCCGGAGCAACTTACGAACTGGCCGGCCCCCAGGCGCTTTCGGCGTATGAGGTGGCGCAAATCCTCGGCCGCGTCCTGGGCCGAGAGGTCAGGGCAGAGCAGATCGAGTTGGGAGAATGGGAACGACGCGCCCGCAACTCTCCGATGGGCGCCTACGCCGTCGAGACGCTCCTGGCCATGTTCAACTATTACGATCGTTATGGGTTGGTGGGAAATTCACACGTTCTGGAATGGCTGCTGGGCCGTCCGCCCACGCGGTTCGAGGATTTTATCGCCCAACGGGCGCGAGGAGGGTGAGGATATGGTCGACCGTCGTAAAAGCCAGCGGTACAACTTCGCATTCGAAGCCATACCGACGATGTTCCACACCCAAAGCAGCGATTTCATCCATTACCTGGACCGGGATGGCCTTAAATTCTTGCGTTTCTGGTGGGAGTATGTGGGCGACCGCTTACCCAAAGAGATGTGCAGCCCCTTTAGCGGCCTGGATTACAAAATCACCAAGGTCGATGAGCAAACTACTCTGGTGATCTTGACGCTGCCAGACCCGTTGGAGGAAGGGGAAGCGTATTTCATCGCGTTGATCGGCCGGCCGGAGAGACGCTTCGCCTGGGTGAAATTGCCCACTTCGCGGGTTATCGCGCTTCTGCGCCGCTCTGGGGAGGATTTCGTCAAAGGCACCGAGATCGGGGATATCACCGCACGCGGCCGTTTCGTCTCTCTGGGCCCTGGACCGTCCCCGAACGAGGAGAGCTTCACCAAGGTCGCGATCAAAATCGCCAACAAGCGGCCATCCTAAATAAGCAGCTGCAACATGAGGGAGTGAGAATGAGATTCGAGCCTGGCGTATTTATCGTTGCAGTGACGATCCTGATATTTTATGCGCGTCTGGTGCAGTTGCGTGGAAGGAACCGACGCCTGGCGCGTGAGGCGGAGCTGGCGCGCATTCGCGCGCGGGGAAAACGCAAGAAGGCCGATCAGCCAATGGTGGACGCCAATCCGCCCAGCTTCAGAGTAGGCAACTGGTGGTTGCTCGGGATCGGCGCGTTGTTCATGCTGGCCGGGGTGGCTATGAGGACCGGCATCTCGCTGCCGCCGGCGGTAAAGCCATACTGGTGGATTCCCACGGCAGTGGGGGTGATTGTATTTACGTTCTCGTTCAAATAAGGGATAGTAAAAATGGTCACCCGCCAGTGACCAGGGAAACCAGGATCAGGTGGTCGCCCTCCTGAGGGCTTTCATCGGGCACCATGGCGGGGTTGGCCATGTCCCCGTTGATGACGAACATATTGGAGCTGAGGAATGTCTCCCTGTCAGGGGAGATGAGGATGTTCACCAGACCGGGGTGGCGCTCTGCGAGCAGCCTGACGACCTCGCGGTAAGTGGCGCGCTCGGGCAGTTCGAGCTGGATGGTCTTCTCGCCGGCGATGTCGCGGGCTAAACCGGTAAATTCGACGGTAACTTTCATTGCGTCTCAAGAACGCCAGCGGATGCGCGAGGGTACATCGATCCTAAATCGTGATTTCCAGCGCGCGGAGGAGCGCCTCATATTCCTCGCGACAGTCTAGGCACAACTGAAGATGGTATTTCACCAGGGGCAGCAGGCTGGCGGTGTCATCGCCTCGCGAGACCATCTCGGTATATTCGGCCATCAGTCGCTCGACCTGGGCGCAGTCGTATTCCTCTTCGAAGGTGATGGCCAGCCCCCGCAGGATGCGTGCAGCCCCGGCTGAGGAGAGCCCGGTGCCGCGCTGATTGCTTTCATGCCTAACTTTTGCTTTGCGTCTCGGATGATCGGGAAATGGCATGGTTTTCTTCCCTTCCTCGTGACGGTTTTTGAGAGGAATTTCTTACCCTTCGAAGGCTGTCAGCACGTCATCAACGCGAATGCCTTCCTCTTCCAGGCGGTGCTTGAGCTTGATGCGCGCATCGTGCAGTAACTTGTATAGCGCATTGCGCTGCATGCCCATGCGTCGGGCGACTTCTTCCATGGGCATGCCCCGTACGGCCACAGCCAGCAGGGCGGTGCGCTGTTTTTCGGTCAGCTCTTTGCGGATGATGCGCTCGAGCACGGCGCTGAAATGATCACGCTCGATCAGCCGTTCGACATTCGGACTGTTTTCGGCCATCCAGTCTGGCTCCGCATCGCCTTGTTCCTCGTGCCGATCCAACAGCTCCTCCAGGGAGACATCGCGCCAGCGGCGCCGGCGAAGCTCGCTGAGGGCGATATTGACGGCAATGGCCAGCACCCAGGTGGTGAAGCGGCTGCGCCCCTGGAATTCGTCCAGGCGGTCCAGGACGCGTACGAGCGTCTCCTGGGTGGCTTCTTCAATCAGCGGGCCAAACTGCGGATCGCCAGGGGAGAGGTGGACCGAAAGGGCGCGAGGCAGGGACGCCAGGATCATGGCGCGCAGGTCGGCCAGCGCGGCTTCCTGCGCGGGGCCTGCTGAGCGTAAATCGGCAAGCCATTCCTGGTTGCTGCGCTCTGCCATCGGCTTTACACTCCTCCGATCCGCTGCGTCAACATTTCACCAAACCCGGTAAATATCCACAGTGTATTTCACCGCTTCAGCAGATCAATTTGATCATGCCTTCCAAGATTATAGCATGGCTGGGAGGGCCGCCAGGGCGCGTCAACCCCGAGCGGCTGGGCATGCTGTGCGCGGCGCGATTTCGCCTGTTTCATAGGAAGCCGAACCTATAACGAATAATGAGAGCAAGGCTGCTCGCACCCGCTCTCATGGGTCTGATTTTTCCCAATCCTTTTGACTCTACGTTTCACCGCGATTTTCGATCCTCATTGTGTCGCGGCAATCAGATCGGGCAGAAACCTGGCCGCATCAGGCGATCCCAGGCCGGTGACGGCGTCCCAGCGGCGTGAAGGACCGCATAATCATAGGTGCCGGCCATGCGGCTGGGTTGAAGCAACTTCGAAAACGCGCTAGTAAGACTTCGACATTTGGCCACATCTTCTATTTAGTCCATATGCCGGAGGAAAGATGAACGATCTGGAGGAATTCAGGAGACAGAAGGATGAATTTTTTCGAGGGCCTCATTCGCCGCTCACGCGCGAACAGAAGCGCTCTTTTCGGGGTTTAAAGTACTTTCCCGAGAACCCTGCCCTTCGCTTGGAGGTCAACGTAGAGCCCATCAGCGGGGACCAGGGTATCGACATGCAAACCACCGGCGGAGACGTGCAACATTACCGCCGTTTTGGGCGTTTCACATTCACGGTGGACGGTCAGGAAGCCCAGCTCACCATTTTCACGGATGGCCAGGGGTATTTCCTGCCCTTCGTAGACGCTCAGGCCGGAAAAGAAACCTACGGCGCCGGACGGTACCTTGAGCCGGAGCCTCTGCCCAACGGGAAATTTCTGGTGGATTTCAACCTGGCGTATAATCCCTACTGCGCATACAACGAAAACTGGTCCTGCCCGCTGACGCCGGCTGAGAACCGGTTGAAGGTGGCGATCAGGGCAGGTGAGATGACTTACGAATAACCGCTCCTCAAAGAGCGCATCGCATTGCGATTCATAAGCAGGCGCGGACGAGACGCTGCCTGCTTTTCGTTTAATTCTTTCCCCATGCTTCGGCTATAATTCTTGCGAAACCCACCTTAATCAGAAACGTGAGCCTGCCGAAAATAATGGATAACGATTCTCTATCCCCTTTCTTTACCCCTCAAGGGGTGGCGGTGATCGGCGCGTCGCGCGAGCCGGTAAAGCTCGGCTATCAGTTGGCGCGCAACCTTGTGCAGAGTGGCTATACCGGCGCGGTGCATTTTGTCAACCCACGCGGAGGGACGCTGCTTGGGCGTCCCATCTATACGAGTGTGGAAGCGGTGCCTGATCCGGTGGATCTGGCGGTGGTGCTCGTCCCGCCGCCGGCAGTGCCTGCCGCGCTGCACGAGTGCGGGCGGCGCGGCATCAAGGCGGTCATCGTGGCGACCGGCGGCTTCCGCGAAACCGGTCCCGAGGGCGCCGCGCTGGAGGAGCAGCTCCTCGTGATCGCTCACGAGTACGGCATGCGCCTGGTCGGGCCCAATTGTGTAGGGCTGATCAACAACCACCTGCCGCTGGATACAACTTTCCTGCCTCCGCCCGGACCGCCCAAAGGGGATGTGGCGTTCATCTCGCATTCGGGCGCGATCTGCGCCGTGGTGATCGACTGGGTCCGCGGTCAGGGTTTCGGCCTATCGCACCTGGTCAGTCTGGGCAACCAGGCGGATGTGAGCGAGACCGAGGCTTTGGGCCCGGTGGCAGCCGATCCAAAGACGCGCGTGGTAACCCTCTATCTGGAAGGGATCAGCGACGGGCGGCGTTTCGTGGAGGAGGCGGCGCGGGTGGTGCGCGAGAAGCCGGTGGTGGCTCTGAAGGTGGGCCGCTTCGAGAGCGGCAGGCGCGCGGCTGCCTCGCACACCGGCGCGCTGGCAGGCGCTGAAGAGGCTTTCGATGCCGCCTTCCGCCGTTCCGGTGTGCTCCGCGCTGCCACAATGGAAGAGATGTTCCATTGGGCGCAAGCGCTGGCATGGTGCCCGCTGCCCAAGGGGCGCAACGTCGCGGTGTTGACCAACGCAGGGGGCCCCGGCGTCACGACCGCCGATGCGCTGGAGCTCAACGGCCTGCGCCTGGCTTCGCTCAGCGCGGAGACCCAGGCGGCGCTCAAGGCGCTGCTGCCGCCAGCCGCCAGCGTGCACAATCCGGTCGACATGCTGGCCGGGGCGACGCTTGAGCAGCACGCCGAGAGCCTGCGCCTGCTGCTGGCGGATGCCAACGTGGATGCGGTGATCGTGATCATTCCGCCCTCTCCAGTGTCTTCGGCCGGAGCGGTGGCGCGGGCAATCATCCCGGTGATCCAGGCGAGCGACAAACCGGTGCTGGCGGCGGTCATGGGTGATCGGCTGGTTCAGGAGGCGATCGAACATCTGCGGGCGGCGCGGGTGGTCGAATACCGCTTCCCGGAGCGGGCGGCATCGGCGCTGAGTGTCCTGGCGCAGCGGGCCGAGTGGCTGGCCGCCGGCGAGCAGAAGCCGATCACGCTGGAAGGGGTGGACACAGCCTCAGCCCGTTCGATTCTTGCGCACCATCCGCAGGATGGTTTTCTGCCAGCGAATGCGGCCGCAGGGTTGCTGGAAGCGTATGGGGTGCGAGCCGCGCCTATGGAGCTGGCGCGCAGCGCGGAGGAAGCCGTCCACCTGGCGCAGAAGGCCGGCTATCCGGTCGTACTGAAGATCGCTTCGGCGGACATCACCCACAAGTCGGACGTGGGTGGGGTGTTGCTCGACCTGCGTGATGCAAAAGCGGTGGCGCAGGGTTACGATGCGATCATGCGCAACGCGGCGACAGCAGAACCGAAGGCGCGCATCGATGGCGTCCACGTGCAGCGGATGCTCCCGCCGGGTCAGGAGGTGATCGTCGGGGTGGTGCGCGATGCGCAATTTGGGCCGCTGGTCATGTTCGGATCGGGCGGTGTGGAGGTAGAAGGTCTGAAGGATGTGGCCTTTGCCCTGGCTCCACTGACGGAGCGCGATGCGCAGGGGATGCTGGAGAGAACCTGGGCCGGCCGCAAGCTAGGCGGTTACCGTAACCTGCCGCCTGCCGACCGCCAGGCCACCTTACAGGCTCTGGCTCGCCTGGCGCAGCTTGCCTGGGATTTTCCAGAAATCGCCGAGGTCGAAATCAATCCTCTGCGCGTGCTGGCGGAAGGTCAGGGCGCCTACGCAGTCGACGTGCGGGCGCGGCTGGTACATCCCGCCGGCTGAGCTCAATAGCCAGGGCCATGCCGAGCAGAGCGTCGGCCCCGGAAGAATTGCCCCAGCCCGCCAGCGCCTCGACGGCCTGGCTGGTGGTGTGAAGGCCGCAGAGAAGATGGTCAGCGGCCAGGATCAGGCGTTCGTCGGCCTGACCGACGGCGGCCAGCTCGAGCAGGCTGGCACTCAATGTGGTCGTGCGCCTGAAGGCGGCCTGAACGAGATCGTTCAGCAGGGCGGGCCAGCCGGAGTCCGGCGGGAGCAGCCCGGGCCAGCGCGCGAAGACCAGCGCCAGGCCAGCCAGAAAGTCGTCGCCTGAGGGAGTGAGGCCGGAGCCCCAACCCAGCATCGGGTGTACATCCTCGGCAACCCTGCTCATGGGCGCCGTTTTCACGTCACTCAACCGACTCCAGACCTGGCCAAGCTCAGGCGTCAGCCGGGGCGGGTTAGGGGCGTGAAGGAGATGGGGGAGCAGATCGGACAGACCGCGCCCCCGTTTGAGGGAGTACAGGTCGCCGGCCGCGGCGCTGAGTCGCTTCGGAAGATCTTTGGGGAGAGGTGCTGGGGCGGGAGGAGGCGCCCAGTGCGGGGCCGCGGTGAGAGAAATGCTCACTGCGCGAGAGGGGAAGAAGAGGGTCCCCTCTTGGCTGACGGCCGCATCGCCAACCTGCAATTTGTCCAGGCGGGTGGAAGGACCGGACAGGTTGACAGTCAGCGGCCCACGGAAAGACTCGCGAGAAAGGAAGACGACCCGGCGTTCACCGGCGCGCAGGAAGATCCCGCGCGAGGTGACGCCCATCACGCTCAAGAAGGGGGCTGTTTTGAGCGCGTCCAGGGCCGGCCCGCCGGCATAGCTGGCCGAAAGATGCACGGTTGAGGGTTGAAAGGCAGCGGAATCTACGGGGGTCAGGGTTCTTCTCCTCAAACAGACAGGCGATGTGGATAAAAAGATTATACCCAGCCTCATTGTCTGCACAGGAGGCGATTACATATGACACTACGAGGTTGGGAGATTCGTCAGTTGAAGGGAAGAGGCTAGACAGTCAAACTATTAATTGTCTGATAATATGGGCTGATCCAGCGCCTTTTGCCGTTAACTCAGACAATATTTGGACAATTAAACTCCACATTCCCTATTGAGTCATCTGCGGCTGCCTGCTAAAATATTAATAATCGAGAAGTGTTTGTGCGCTAGCCCCGATTGCTTTCTTATTGGTGCAAGAATTCAAAATGAGTATCCAAACCGACTGAGCAGCAGCGCCCGGGCGATGAGCAGCTTATTTGAGCGAGCATCGGACTGATCGGGCGGCAGGCTTTATCGGCCAGTGGCGATCATGCCGCTCTCGGGCGGTGATCATGGGATGGTGATGGTGCTGACGCTACCGGGTCGGTATTGCGGACAGTTAATTCCCAATTTACCCGTTCACATTCGAACGGATTCTATACCTGCGCCCATTTTCTGCGTCGCTCTACTGGAGGGCGGTGGAGTTTTTTCATCTTTCATGCCAATCTACCAGCAGGCGCGCTAAGAATAATGGATTCAAACGCCGACGACCTGGGTGAGCCAGAACTAGAGGGAGGTGAGGATCGATCTTTTCCAGCAGCGCAAGGCGGTCATGGGTAACCTGAATAATTTGCTCTTCATCGAATGCATCTTTGTGCTTTGCAGGGAGATAAGTGATTGGGGCGCTCGCTCAAGAAGCGGCGAGGGCTGCGCCCATATACCGGAAGCGTGCAGCTTCCCTGAGAGGAACAGACCATGAGTATCACACCACACCCTGGATTGCCTGAGTTCGATTACATCAAGCCGGGCAGCCTGGCAGAAGCGAGCCAGTTTCTGGCCGAGCATGCCGGGGAGGCGCGCCTCTTTTCCGGCGGGACGGACGTTTTCGTGCGCATGCGCGACGGGTTATGGACGGAAAAATACCTGGTGGACGTGAAGGCCCTGGAAGGCATGAATGAGATCGCCTTCGATCTGTCCTCAGGGCTGACGGTTGGGGCGGCGGTCAATATGAACCGCGTGGCCGCTTTCCCGGCGGTGAAAGAATTCTATCCGCTGCTGGAAGATGCCATCCGCACCGTGGCCAGCTATCAGTTGCGCAGCCGCGCAACCATCATCGGCAATATTTGCAACGCCTCCCCAGCCGGTGATACCGTAGGGGCCTGCCTGGTGCTGGATGCGGTGCTGAAGGTGCACGGCGTGGATGGTTTCCGTGAGGAAGCGCTCAATTCCTTTTTCCTCGGCCCGGGCAAGACGGTGCTCAAGCCGGGCGATATTGTGACCTCCATCCGCTTTCCCATACCGCCGGCCGGCTACGCCGCGAAGTATATCAAACTTGGCCGCAACGCGATTGGCGATCTGGCCATCGTTGGTGTGACCGTCCTGGGTTACCCGGATGCGTCCGCCGCGTCGGGCTATCGTTTCCGTATCGCGCTTGCTTCCGTGGCGCCAGTGCCGCTGCGGCCGGTGAAGGCCGAGGAGCTTCTGGCCAGTCGGCAGATCCTGCCAGAGACGCTGGAGGAAGCCTCGATCCTGGCCATGGACGCTTCCAGCCCGATCGACGATGTGCGCAGCGGCGCGCGTTACCGCAAGCTGATGGTGCGTAATCTGACCCTCAAAGCCCTCAAGATCGTCTGGGACAAAATTCATTAGGTGCGAAAGCCGTTTTTCGCTCCGGGAGGATATGGGAATGTCCATGCACAGAATCACTGTAAATGTGAACGGCGCGACGGAAGTGGTGGACGTGCCGGCGAATATGACCTTGCTGCTCATGCTGCGCGAAAAACTGGCTCTGACCGGCACCAAGAACGGCTGCGCGTCGGGTGAATGTGGCGCCTGCACGGTGCTGTTGAACGGCGAACCGGTCAACAGTTGTATGGTGCTGGCGGTGGAATGCGACGGGGCCGAAGTCGTTACCGTGGAAGGATTGTCCAGCGATCACCAGCTCGACCCGATCCAGCAGGCGTTCATCGATGCGGGGGCGGTCCAGTGCGGTTTCTGCATTCCGGGCATGTTGATCTCGTCGCGCGCGCTTCTGGACCGCAACCCCAAACCCAGCGAGTACGACATCCGCGAAGCGCTGGTCGGCAACCTGTGCCGCTGCACCGGTTACCGGCGCATCATCGATGCCGTGCAAAAGTCTGCGCAAATGGAGCGCGCGCCGGGGGATTGATGCAACGGAATATGAAGGCTGAATTGGAGGGAAACATGGAAAAGCAAAAAACGCTAAGCGAAGAACTACCCCGCCCGATTGGCCAGAGCGTTCCGCGCATCGACGCCCTGGAAAAAGTGAGCGGGATGGCGACTTTTGCCGATGATATTCAGTTCGGTCCCGGCCTGCTCTTCGCCCGTGCCAAGCGCAGTCCTCACCCTCACGCGATCATCAAGAAGATCGACGTCAGTAAAGCGGAGAAGCTGCCAGGCGTCCGCGCGGTGGTAACCGGCGCGGATTATCCCGGATTGACCGGCCTGTATCTGGCCGACCGGCGCATCTTCGCCACGGACCGCGTACGCTACGTCGGAGACCCGGTGGCCGCCGTGGCAGCCACCAGCGAGGAAATTGCCGAAAAGGCCCTTGAGCTGATCGATGTTGAATACGAGATTCTGCCCGGCGTTTTCGATCCGGTGTACGGCGCGAGCCCCGAAGCCCCCCTGGTGCACCCCGACCTGGATAAATACGCGGTGGTCAATTTCATCTTCCCCGAGCCGGGCACCAATATTTCCAATCATTTCAAGCTCCGCAAAGGGGACGTCGACGCGGCCTGGAAGGAGTGCGCCGCCATCGTGGAGCGCACTTACCGGGTACCACACGTGCAACATGTACCCATCGAGCCGCACATTGCCATCGCCAAGGTGGATGAGAAGGGAAAGATCACCCTGTGGAGCTCATCCCAGTCGCCCTTTGCCCAGCGCAACCTGATTGCCAAGGCGCTGGGCGTGTCCCATGCCGACATCGAAGTGATTGCCCCCTACGTGGGAGGAGGATTCGGCAGCAAGGCTGGGTTAAGCGTTGAGGCGCTGGCGGTTGCGGTGGCGATGAAGGTGCGCGGAAGGCCGGTCAAGATGCGCCTGACGCGCGAGGAAGAATTCTTCACTGCCTTCGTACGCCAGGGGTTGGTGGCCAAATTCAAAATCGGCTGCGATAAGAATGGCAAGCTGCTGGCTATGGAAAATCAACTGTACTGGGACGCGGGGGCGTACACTGAGTACGGCGTCAATGTCACTCGCGCGGGCGGCTACAGCTCAACCGGCCCTTATTATGTGCCCAACCTCAGGAACGATAGCTACTGCGTCTACACCAACCATCCGGTGGGCGGCCCGATGCGCGGCTTCGGCATGCCTGAGCTGCACGCCGGGTTAGAGCAGTGCATCGACGAGCTGGCCCACGAGATCAAGATGGACCCGGTGCAGTTCCGCTTGCTGAACTGCGTGAAGGAAGGCGACGAGATCCTCACCGGGATGCGCATGCACCCGACCGGATTATCCCAGTGCATTGAGAAGGCGGCGCAGGCGATCGAATGGGGCAAGAAGTCGCCCCCCAGCGCGCCGAATAAGCGGCGCGGCAAAGGACTGGCGATCATGTGGAAGGCGCCGGCCATGCCTCCCAATGCCGGCTCGAGCGCCTGGGTGGAGCTTAATGAGGACGGCACCGCCACGCTCGGCCTGGGCGGGCAGGAAATCGGCCAGGGCACCTTCACGGTGATGGCCCAGATGGTGGCCGGCGCGCTCGGCATCCCCTACGAGAATGTGCGCATCGCCAAACCGGTGGACACCGATTACAGCCCCTACGAGTGGCAGACGGTGGCCAGCCGCCTGACGTGGAGCATGGGCAATGCGGTCGTCGCCGCCGCACGCGACGCCCGCAAGCAGGTGCTCGATCTGGTTGCTGAGGCGTGGGGCGAAAATCCTGAAGACCTCGATATCATCAATGGGCACGTGGTGTCCTATAAGAGCGAGGAGACGATTTCCCTCAAAGACATTGTGGTTTATGGGCTGCCCAAACCTGGCGACCAGGGCTGGCGCGGAGGACCGATCGTCGGCCGTGGGAATTTCATGCCCACCTACGTCACCGGCCTGGACGCAGAGACCGGCCAGGGTCCGCGCGCGGTGGTGCACTATACCACCGGCGCGCAGGCCGTTGAGGTCGAGGTAGATCTCGATACCGGCCGGGTGGAAGTGCTGCGCGGTGTGGCCGTGTTCGATGTCGGCAGGGCCATTAACCCCGATCTGGTGAAGTGCCAGATGGAAGGCGGTTTCGTCCAGGGGATGAGCACTGCCCTGTTCGAGAGCCTTAAACTCAAGGAGGGCATCCCGCAGAATCCTTCCTTTGTGGACTATCGCATCGCCACCACAGCCGATATCCCCACGGAGGTGAAGGCCATGTACGTGGAGGTGCCGCAGGACGATGGTCCCTGGGGAGCGCGCGGAGTGGGTGAACACCCGATGGTGCCGACCATCCCGGCTATTGCCAATGCAATTTACGACGCAATAGGGGTGCGCCCTGGATCGCCGCCCTTCAGCTCAGAGAAGATCTATCTGACCATGCTGGAAGCCGGGATTGTTGGGTAAATTCGGAGAAAAAAAGAACAATGATAGGTATCCACCACAGAGAGCAGACAAACAAGATCGCCGCCGACAGCCTGAACTCGGGTGGATGCCTTTTTATTCTGGCCAAATGAATCAGCACCCGCTGATCGCCGAACGAATGGAAGCAAAAAGGAAATCATCTCAGCCGGAATTGCCAGGGAGTGGAGGGAAATAATGGATTCAACCGAACGAGAGGAATTAAAAAACAACGCGAAAGCTGATGAGAAGGCCGACGGTCATCAGAAACTGCTCGATGAGCTCAAGCAGAAACGCGAAACGCTCCAGCTTGGCGGCGGTCCCGACCGGATCAAAGCCCAGCATGACAAGGGCAAGCTGACCGCCCGCGAGCGCATTCACCGCCTCCTGGATGAGGGCAGTTTCCAGGAAATCGACGCATACATGGTTCACCGCCACAGCGACTTCGGCATGGACAAGAGTCGTCCGCTGGGGGATGGTCTGGTGGCTGGCTTTGGAAAGATCAATGGGCGCAGGGTGTGCATCTACGCCCAGGATTTCACCGTGCTGGGCGGTTCCTTCGGCGAGGTGGCCGGCCAGAAGGTCGCCATGGTGATGGACATGGCGATGAAAGCAGGCGTGCCGGTGATCGGCTTGAACGACAGCGGCGGGGCGCGCATCCAGGAGGGCGTCTACAGCCTGGCGGCGTACGGCGAACTGTTCTGGCGCAATTCGCAGGCCAGCGGGGTGGTCCCGCAGATTAGTGTGATTCTCGGGCCATGCGCCGGCGGCGCGGTGTATTCGCCTGCGCTGACGGATTTCGTCATCATGACCAAGGATATCAGCAACATGTTCATCACCGGGCCGGAAGTGATCAAGACGGTCACCGGCGAGGAGGTGGATTTCGAGACGCTGGGCGGTGCGATGACCCACAGCTCGCGCAGCGGTGTGGCGCATTTAGTCGGTGAGAACGAGGATCACACCATGGAGTTGATCCGCAAGTTGCTCAGTTATTTGCCATCGAATAACGCCGAGCCGCCGCCTGCCATCCCACCGACCGACGATCCAGCCCGTATGGATGCGCTGCTGGATACGCTCGTGCCTACCGATCCAAACCTGCCCTATGACATGAAGGACGTCATCCACGCAATCGTCGACCGGGATAGTTTTTTTGAAGTGCAGGCGAACTTCGCGCCGAATGCGGTGGTGGGTTTTGCCCGTCTGCACGGTCAGGTGGTGGGCATCTCAGCCAACCAGCCAGCGTATCTGGCTGGCGTGATCGACATCGACGCCTCAGATAAGATCGCCCGCTTCGTGCGCTTCTGCGACGCGTTCAACATCCCGATCATCTCGTTCTCCGACACGCCCGGTTTCATGCCCGGCGTGGCTCAGGAGCACGGCGGCATCATCCGCCACGGCGCCAAGATCGTCTACGCCTACTCCGAGGCGACCGTACCGATGGTGACGGTCGTCACCCGCAAGGGCTACGGCGGAGCTTACATCGTGATGGGCTCCAAACACCTGCACACCGACCTGGTGTTCGCCTGGCCGACGGCCGAGATCGCCGTCATGGGGGCGGAAGGCGCGGTAAACATCCTCTACCGCAAAGAGTTGGCCGCCCACCCCGATCCTCAGGGTGAGCGTGCCCGGCTGGTGGCTGAGTTTCGCGAGAAATTCTCCAATCCGTATCGCGCGGCTGCCAGCGGCTTCGTAGACGACGTGCTGATACCCTCTGAAACGCGTCCCCGGCTGATCGCTGCCCTGGAATTAATGCGCGATAAGCAGACCACCCGGCCGCCCCGGAAACACGGCACCATGCCCCTCTAGTGCGATGATGCGATAAAAGGAGGCTGACCTTGAGCGATCTGTTACGCGGCTTAAATGTATCCGTATGGAGCTTCGGCCTGACCTTCGTCGCCATCGGATTGCTGGTATTGGTCATCATCGCTGTGGACCGGCTCTTCCCGGTGAAACCCGAGAAGGGTGAGGGAGAAGAGACAGTCAGTGAGCCGGCTGGCGAACTGGCGGGAGAAGAATCCGATGATGCCGAAGTGGCTGCGGCTATCGCTGCTGCACTGTACAGGCTGCAGGAAGAAGAACCGATGTATGAAGAACTTGGCAGCGCGTTGCTCTCAGGCCCCGGGCCATGGTGGTCTGTCAGGCGTTATCCTCAACAACCGATGCGGGTTGCTTCGGAGCAAAGGAGAGACTGAACGTGAAAATCAAAGAGAAACAGGCGATCAAAATCCGTGTCAACGGGAACCTTTACGAAGTGGAAGTCCAGGACAGCTCGGCGACAGCGATGACCGTGCTTGTCAATGGAAAAGCGTACCAGGTGGAGATCGAAAGCAGCGGGGAAGAGCCGGGAGCAGCGCCAGTTCCAAAGCCAGTTGTGTCCACGCCGGTTGCTACCGCTCCGACGCCGGTTCTGATCAAGCCTGCGGTCCCTGCGCCTTCCCCTGTGGCTGACGGCGGCGTGGTCCGAGCGCCCATGCCTGGCACGATCCTGGAGATTCTGGTGAAAGTCGGCGACAAGGTGAAATATGGTCAGCCGTTGTGCCAGTTAGAAGCCATGAAGATGAAAAACGCCATCCGCGCCAACCGGGATGGCGAGATCCGCGCTGTGCATGTCAGCGTCGGCGAGACGGTAGCATACAACTCTCCACTGTTCACCCTCGAGTGAGCTTATCATGAACCCGGAATATCTCCTGCAACTGTTGCAAGGCCCGCTGACATTCAACTGGAAGATGGGTATCATGATCGCAGTGGGCGGGGTGCTCATCTATCTGGCCATTGCCAAGGATTATGAGCCGGTATTGCTGCTGCCGATTGGATTTGGTGCAATTCTGACCAACCTGCCGTTGACCGGTATGGCAGATGAAGGCGGCTTGCTGGGCATCCTGTACAAGGCTGGCATCCAGACCGAACTGTTCCCATTGCTGCTGTTCATCGGCATCGGAGCGATGACGGATTTTGGCCCGCTGTTGGAGAACCCGCGCATGGCATTCCTTGGCGCGGCCGGACAGTTCGGCATCTATACGACCCTGATGCTGGCCCTACTGGTGGGTTTCAAGCTGAACGAGGCCGCTTCAGTGGGCATCATTGGCGCCATCGATGGCCCAACTGCGATCTATGTCTCCTCCAAGCTGGCACCCCATTTGCTTGGGCCGATCGCGGTGACGGCGTACAGTTACATGTCGCTGGTGCCGATCATCCAGCCTCCGGTGATGCGTCTGATGACCACGCGGGCAGAGCGGACGGTGCGGATGCCTTACTCCAAGCGTGAGATTTCGCGCACCACCCGCATCCTCTTCCCGATCGTGGTCACGATCGTGGTCTCGCTGATCGCGCCCAAGGCCTCTCCGTTGATCGCTACGCTGATGTTCGGCAATTTGCTGCGCGAGTCTCTGGTCGTGGAGCGGTTGAGCAAGGCGGCTCAGAACGAAATTGCCAATATCACCACTGTTTTCCTAGCGCTCACCATCGGTGCGACCATGACTGGAGATGCGTTCATCCGCAGGGACACGTTGTTGATCCTGGGGATCGGCCTCCTGGCTTTCGTGTTGGATACGGTGGGCGGGCTGCTGCTGGGCAAGCTGATGTATTTGATTTCGAGGAAGAAATTTAATCCGCTGATCGGCGCGGCCGGCATCAGCGCCTTCCCGATGTCCGCACGCATCGTGCATCGCTTCGCCCAGGAAGCCGACTTCCAGAATTTCCTGCTGATGCACGCCATGGGTGCCAATGCCGCCGGACAGTTGGGCAGCGTGGTGGCCGGCGGCATCGTCCTGGCGCTGGTGGCTGGCGTGATCTGAGTATCGGTGGGGCGAACCTGCTCCAACCATTGTGCGATCGTTAATGGCAATAAATGGATATTCCTAAACCCAACTCACTGAAAGGAGCGATAAAATGAAGGTCCTGGATTTAACCATCCCATTGGGCATCGGTACACCCCCCTGGCCGACTTATGAGCCACTCCAGGTCAAGTATTTCAAACGTCTGGCGCCCAACGGCGCTAACGGCCAGGTGCTGACCCATTCCAACCACCTTGGCACGCATCTGGACGGCGAAATCCACTTCCACACGCCCGGAAAGGATATGGCCAGCCTGGACATGGATTACCTGGTCAACCAGGCGGCGGTGGTGGATCTCAGTGATGTGTGTGGCGATTACGACGTCTACACCAGCAAGATGGTAGAAGAGCGGGTGGAAGTAAGGCCAGGCGACATTCTGATCATCCATACCGGTTATCACCATTTCGGCTGGGACATGCCCACCGCCAACGAGATCCGCTATATGGTGATGCACCCCGGTCCCGACCGCGAGTTCGCGGAGTGGGCCAAGGCCAAGAAGCTGCGTTGGATCGGCGTGGACTGCGGCAGCGCCGATCATCCGATGAATACCATCATTCGCGATTGGATGCCGCGCCAGGCGCGCCAGGCCGAAAAAGTATTCAAAAAGAAATACGGCAAGCCCCTGGCCGAGTACTTCGACGACAGCAAATACCAGCTCATGCACCTGGAGATGTTCCCCTACGGCATCATCCACGCCGAATGCATCGGCGGAGACCTGGATCTGATCCTCAACCGCCGGGTGACCATCGGTTTCTTCCCCTGGCGCTTCGTGGATGGCGAGGCCAGCATCGGCCGTTGCGTGGCTTTGCTGGAGGATGATGAGTACGATGAGCTGATGAAGAAGAAGGCTGCCCTTCCCAAGACCAAGTTCGGCGACGCCTACAATCCGGCTCACGTGGAGAGCTTGAACAAGCTCAGTGCGGCCAATCTGGCTTGAGCCGACCCAGACCGGGACTGCTGACCAGATTTTGATGCGTGAAGTGGCTGAATAGAAAGATACCGCCGTGTTGTGTGGAGCGATACTTTCCAAAGCGGAATCGCGTCCATGATCGGACGATCAACCATGCTTCTGTCGCGCGCTTGAGAGAGCGGTTTCTTTCTATTACCATTCCATTACAAAGAGAAAAGGAGAGAACAATGAACCTGGAGCCTCCGGAGAACGTATCGCAGGAAGAGATCACCATCAACGTGCGTGAGATCGAGCCGGTGCTGCAGGCGCCCGCCATGGATCTGAAGCCCTGGCCGGGTGCGATGATCACCCTGAAAGACGGGCGTGTCATGTACATCCGCGAAGCCAAAATGGAAGAGGCGCCCATGATGATCGCCTACATGAAGCGGGTCATGGAGGTCGATCACGACTTCTACGATGTGGTCGGCGCGCGGGTGACCGCCGAACTGCTCGGCTGGTACCGCAAACGCCTTAAGGACCCGTATGTGTTGGTCGGCCTGATCGACGGTCTGTGGGTCGGCTTTGCCAATGGTCGCCTGCTGAACGAGGATATCAACATCAGCCTGCATACCATGGCTCTGGCACGCGGCGGGCGCATCGGCGCGATCATGTATTACGCCAAGGCCTATTACGGATTCGAGATCCTTGGCAACAAAGAATGGTGGGCCACCTACGAGAGCTATAACGGGTGGCACCGCTGGGGCCTGGGCATGGCCCAGCCCAGCTACCCTTGGCCGGAGTACCAGCACGAACTGGGCGGCGCGCGGGTCTACTATGTGACCAAGAAGTACTGGGATGCGGTGGTCAAGAACTACGTGCGCCAGATGGTCGGCGCAGACCTGGTCTTCGATGTGCCGGATGAGATCAAAAAGAAGAACGCGGTGATGGTCGTGCCGGAAGAGGTGTTGGTGTAGAAATCGGCCTTCAACCATCTCATGGCCCCTTCCTTTTCCCGCTGGCGAGAGAGGGAAGGGGCTGCCCGTCTATGAAACGAGCGTCTTGAAGAAGCTCTCCGCATTGCCGTCCTTGATCCGACGGGCTGTTCCACTGCGCCGATGGGTCTTCCGGATGGTGTAAAGAAGTCCGCAAAAGCTGTCACAGTCGGCGTCTTGGCCGAACTGATTGATCTACGTGCAGAACCATTGGGAACGACCCAGCCCGGCGGTAGGTATAATACTTGCATCGTGCAAGCGGAACATACCTTTGCGAATAAGCTCATCAGAAGATATTTTGAGGATTCTTCATGTTTGACTGGCTTCGTCGTTTATTGGGGGGAAAAGCCAAACCAGGCGGTAGAAAGAAATCGGCGCGTAGTCCGGTGCCCCGCCAGGGGAGAGCAGGCTCCGCCGATGCCAGCCAACCTGCACGTGCGGCGAACCGCGGGGGAGCTTCGAAACAGCCTGCTGATGGCATCCGCTCATTGGAGGACGCCCGCCAGTATCTGGACCGCCTCCATGGGAAAATCGATCTGCTGGCCCAGCGCTTCGCTGCCGGGTTGATTAATCCAACTCAGTTCCAGGAACTGTACGAACACTATCAAAATGAAATCCAGACCATCGAGGCGATGATCCAGGCCGCGCCGGGCAGCGATGACTGGAAGCGAGCGGTGACCGAAGGGCAATCGGTCATGATCCGGCGCAAACACCAGGCGCAGGCGCTCGGCTTTTCCATATACAGCAATGAATCGGGCATACCGTTGAAAAGCATCGGTCAATTTGGCGTGGATCCGGCGTTGTTTGTACCCATGCTGTCGGCCTACCGCTCCGCGGCTAGAGAAATTTTTGGCGCAGGATTGCGCTCCACCCAGATCGAAGGGGGCAAATGGCTGTCCTTTATCCCGGGCAAGGTGACCACCACGCTGGCGTTGTTTAACACCGAGCCCTCGGCGAAGCAGCTTAAAGTGCTGGACGAACTGCAAAAGCTGTTCGAGAATGCCAATGCCAACCAGCTTGCCAGTCCGTTGGTAGACGCGGACCGGCTGGTGTGCCCGCACGAATTTTTCCTGGATCATCCACTCTAAACTGGTGAAGGAGCGCGATGGACAACATCCCCGTGCTCAAAGTAGTCATCGCCGGCGACGGTAACGTGGGAAAGACCTCGCTCGTGCGCCAGTATTGCGAGGGCAAATTCGAGACCTCGCGGGTATTGACGATCGGCGTGGATTTCCAGACCAAGCTGGTCAGTCTGCCGGTCGGCCTGGTGAAACTGTCCATCTGGGATATGGCCGGTCAGGAGCGCTTCCAGGCGGTGCGCACCACGTTCTACCGCGGCAGCCTGGCCACCGCCCTGGTCTACGATCTGACAGACCCCAGCACCCTGCAGAACCTGGCGCGCTGGTATTTGGAGATCGCCAAGGTGCTGCCCAACCAGCCCTTCCTGGTGGTGGGCAACAAGCTGGACTTGCTGCCCGACCCTGATGACCGGATCGCACGAGAATTCGCGCGGGTGATCCACGCCGAGCACATCAAGACCAGCGCGGCAAGTGGAGAAGGGGTGAGCGTAATGTTTGAGACGCTGGCGCGGCTGGCGCTGGCCAACATCCCCACGCAAAGAATGACCTAAGACTGGATTATCTTAGCTTCCGCAAGGCGGCGGTTACTTCGCCGGGGGGGAGAGAGCCGTAGCCACGGTAAGCGAGCTCAGAAAGCAGCGAGCGCAGCTCGGCCTCCTCCCAGGAGGCGCGGCCGGCGCGGGTGATGCCGTCCGCGGCGTATGGCCGGCGCTGGTAGAGCCAGATGGTTAACAGGGCGCGTCCCCCTTCATCCAGCTCAACGGGAGCGAAGCGGTACTGCCAGTCGAGTCGCCAGACCTTGAGCATGGCCCCGCCGCCCGTCGTGACCAGGAAACGCCCATCGAGGGAAGGGGCCAGGCCATTCGTACGCGTCGGGTGGGCTTTGATGCTGCGCACCTGGCGCATGTCTGCCAGGGACCAAATCACTACTGTGCCATCTTCGTGAGCCGAAAAGAGGAAGCGGCTGTCGGTGGAGAAGGCCAAAGCGCGCACCGGATCGGTCAGGCCTTCGAGCTTTGTCTGAAGAGCGCCGTGGGTCAGGTCCCACAGGAAGATAGCGTGATCCAGGCCTCCGGTAGCGGCTAACCGCCCGTTTGGGGATACGGCCAACGCGTCAATTACCTCAGCGTGGCCGGTGAAGGAACGCAGGCACTCCCCGCTGGGCAGGTCCCACAGACAAACGGTTTTATCCCAGGCGGCGCTGAGCGCGAGCGGCGCGCCGGGTACGAAGGCCGCACCGCGCACAAAGTGGCTGTGACCGCTGAGGGTCCTCAAAATCTGGCCCGCTCCAATGTCCCACAGCCTGATCGTCAGGTCGTTGCTGGCCGACAGCCCCAGGCGGCCATCGGGGGTCAGATCCACAGCGTTGACCTCGCTGGTGTGCCCGCCAAGGACGTTGAGGCACTCACCCGCCTGGTAGTCCCAGATGCGCAGGGTGCCATCGGCGCCGGCGGTTAGTGCGAGGCGCATATTTTGGGCCGAGGCGATCGATTGGATGCGCTCATCGTGCCCCTGCATTTCGCGCACCAGCTCGCCGGTGCTCAGATCCCACAATCGCAGCAGCCCATCCTCTCCACCGGTGAGAACCAGGCGAGCGACGGGCAACGCCAGGGCATTGGCCTCGCTGGGCAGAGAAATGGGATTGCGCGACGGCCAGGCGGCGCGTACATCTTCGCGCACGCCTTTGAGTCCGATGCGGTCCCAGGCGTCGACCAGACGGGGATTTTGAGCGTAGCCGGGGGTGGAGCGGGCTTCGGCCACGATGTTCATCGCCGCAGGGTAATCCCCGGCAGCCATTTGCATCTCGGCGTTCTTGAGCCTCTCCTCCATCTGGGCGGTTAAAGCGGTCAGCTCTTGAGAAGTTCGCGGCAGCACGGTGACGTAAGGCGCCGGATTGCCGGTCGAGAGCCACCACAGACGGATGGTTTGGTCGTTGCTGGCGGTTGCGGCCAGGGCCCGCCGGGAGCATATGGCTACCGCATTGAGCGAGGAGGCGTGGGCGTGATAGGTGCGCAGGCATACCCCCGTAGCGATGTCCCACAGGCGGAGCTTGCCATCTGTACCGCCCGAAAGAGCCCAGGCCCCATTGGGAGTGACGCCCACGGCATTGATGCCGCCGGAATGGCTGCCGAATGAGCCTGCCGGTTGGCCGCTGTCCAGCTCCACCAACCAGAGGCGGTTATCGCCGCCAGCCAGCAGGACGCGCTTGCCATCGGGGGTCAGACTGAGATTGCTGGTGCAGGCTTGCGTCCAGGGGATCACTCGCAGGCAGGCGCCGGTCTCGAGATTCCAGACACGCAGCGTGTTATCGAACGAGGCCGAAACGGCTGTACGCCCATCAGGCGCCACCGCCAGCGACCAGACCGTGTCGGTGTGGCCGGCAAGAACGCTGATTTCGCGGCCGTCCTGCAGGCTCCACAAACGCAGGGTCGTGTCAGCCGAGGCCGATACCGCCAGGCGTCCGTCAGGGGTGAAAGCAACCGCCTGGACGGGAGCGGTGTGACCTTCGAGCACATGGATGCAACGCGCGCCGATCAGATCCCAATACCGCACGACGTTATCCCAGCCGCCTGACAAGGCATAGCGTTCATCCGGAGACAGGGCTACCGCGTGCACAAGAGCCTCGTGCCCGGCAAGCGTGCGGATGCACTCGCCCGAAGCGGAATTCCACAGGCGTACCAGGGCGTCGTTGCCGCCCGAGATCACCAGCGTTCCCTGAGAATTGATTTGCACGGCGTTGACGATGCTGTTGGCGCCATGCAAGGTCTTCACCAGTCCGCCGCTGGTGGCTACACCCTGGCGGGCGCGCTCGAAAAGCGATTTGACCGGCGGCAGATCGCCGTATTCCGCCAGGACGGGTTTGAGGATGTTCACTGCCTCACGGCAGTCGCCGCGCTCGAGATGCAGCAGGGCCAGAAAATAAGCGGGCTCCCAGCTTCCCGGAAGGTTCTTCTGATTCTGCTGGAGCGCGGCAACCGCCTCCTGGTCGGTGATGCGCGCTTTGCGCCACAGGAACAGGCTGCGGTTGTAAACGGCTGCCGAGTGGGTGGCTTCGGCGCGGATGGCTTCCTCGAAAAGCTGGGCGGCGTCGGCATCTTTGCCGATATCCATCATGGAGACCGCGCGGTTGTTGAGCGTGTCGGCCACCACGGTTTCCGTTTGCGGCTCGGCGCGCGGGTAGGGAGCTCCGACTTCGGCGGCGTAGATCTCGCAGAGGGCATCGGCCACCTGGCGTAGATCCCTCGGGCGCTCCTCTGGCTCGAAGGCGAAGCAGCGCCGCAGCAGTTCCGCCAGGCCGTCTGGCATAGGGAGGGGGACGCGGTGCGCGGCCTGGTCATCAAGAAAAGTTTCCAACCCCCCCAGGGCGTATTGCCCGCGCACCCAGATCTTCTCGCGGGTGAACATTTCGAGCACCGAGACGCCCCAGCTCCAGATATCGGTGCGGCGGGAAAGCGGCTGAGCGGCGGCCTGCTCCGGGGAACAATAAGCGGGGGTCAGACCGGTCGAATCGACCAGCACGCTCTTATCCCCCTGGCCGTCCGTGGGCTGGCCAGAATCGGGCGCGCGGGGTACGGCGCGCATCTTGGCCATGCCGAAATCGGTCACCTTGGCCACGCCGTCGCGGGTGAGCAGCACATTGGCGGGCTTTACATCCTGGTGCACCAGCCCACGCTCGTGCGCGTAGTGCAGCCCCCAGGCAAACTGGATGGCGGTATCGAGAATGCGTTCGATGACCTGGCTGCGCTCGCCGCGAAAGAGGCGCCCATCGGAGATCGCGTCGGCAAGACTTCCGCCCTCGACATATTCGATGAAGATGCGCGGGATGCCGTGGATCAGGCGGATGAAATAACAAGAGACGATATGAGGGTGAAGGCCGAGCTTGATCCAGGTTTCGGCTTCCTGGATAAAGTCGTCCAGGTCGGCCGGGTTGGCGATCATCTCAGGCCGCGGGCTTTTGAGCGCCAGGTCAATGCCCCAGCCGAGATGATGGACGCGGTAGACAAAAGCCATTCCGCCCGAGGTGTATACTTCGCGCACCACATAGGTGTCCAGGATGCGCTCGCCAATGCGCCATTCCGGCTCGACCGCCGGCGCGCTGTGCAGCGATCCCTCAACCGGGGAGGCGCCCCCCTGGTTTGCGGGCAGGGCGTTCAACTTTGCATCTGGTTCGGCCATGTCTCCCGTCACTCGTCCCGCATGATGGATATTCGTTTCTATCCGCTGCGGGCGCCGCGCCGCTCCTTCAGCCCGGTCATCTCTTCACTGATTTCCCACAGGCGCTTTGCGGCCTCCTGATCGTACGATTCGGGCGATGAAGGCACCGGCTTCTTGTTGACGAAGTATTTGCCGGTCATACCCTCCACTTCCGCCGAGGTTGCAAGATAGATGCTCGTTTCGGCGCCCTTTTGCGGGCTGGCGGCGAAGAGCTGAGACAGGCGTATTACGAACCCGCTCATCCCCGGGTTGTTGTGCCCAAAGTTGCTGGCGATGAAACCGGGGTGCAGTGCGTTGACGGTGACGCCGCTGCCCTCCAGCCGGCGCGCCAGCTCGTAGGTAAACAGCAGGTTGGCCAGCTTGGACTGCCCATAAGCGGTCATTGCAAAGTAACCGTGCTGGAATTGCAGGTCGTCGAAGTGGATGCGCGCCCCATGGTGGGCGGCCGAAGATACGTTCACAATGCGGGCAGGTGCAGACGCCGCGATGAGATCCAGGAGCAGGTTTGTGACCATGAAATAGCTCAAGTGGTTGAGCGCGAAGGTCATCTCGATCCCGTCGCGGCTGAGCACACGGCGGGCGAATATTGCCCCCACGTTGTTGATCAGCACGTCCAGGCGATCGTGACGCTGTCTGACTTCCTCCGCCATTTCAACAATTTTGGCCTGAATGGATAGGTCGGCGGGGATGAATTCAATGTGCTGATTTCCAGTCTCGCGCTTAATGCGCTCGCGCACTTCTGCGCCGCGGTCGGGCCGACGGCCAACCAGGATGACGGTTGCGCCCAATGCGGCCAGCCCGCGAGCAGTTTCTGCGCCAATCCCGGCGGTGGCGCCGGTGACCAGACAAACCTTACCGGCCATGTCAATGCCCTCATGGCCGTTATTCGCATCCTTTGTCATACATCTTCACCTGTTTAGT
Source organism: Anaerolineaceae bacterium (assembly GCA_034435955.1). GTDB lineage: Bacteria > Chloroflexota > Anaerolineae > Anaerolineales > Anaerolineaceae > DAOTWA01. The sequence continues at coordinate 42,703 of DAOTWA010000059.1, forward strand.
CGATCTAAATCAGTTAACATTAAAACTCTCCGTCAGGCGCGCCACGAAAGTGGAATTTCTCTCCCATGGAAGGAGGCGGCCGAACGAAGAATGGGCGGCGCCAGAGGCGTCAGCCTCAATAGATCATAGTACAGAGGTCACAGGTTGTCAAATGGGGGAAGACAAACGGGTCGGCCACCGTAGCGCCCGTATGGCTGTCTGGTGAGACCGATCAATCCGCCGCAAAGGGATCGGGATAAGCCATAAGGGCAGAGGCGAGGGCTGCCCCCAGACGCCGGGCGGCGGGTGGGATGCCTTCGCCGCTATCGGGTGGAAGGCGGAAAACCGGACGCACTTCGAGGTGCAGGGCGGCCATGCCGCGTTCCCCGGCGGCTTTCAAAGAAAAGGTGCCCAATGCGGGCACTTGCAGCCGGCCCGGTTGGCTGTGGCCGTCGGCGTGCAGCAGCATCGCCGCTCGCTGGCCAGGTGCAATTTGGGCGCCCAATGGATTGGGCCAGCCCAGGGCGCGAGCCAGTTCCCCGCCAAAGCGCAGCGGGCGGCCGTGTAGATTGCTGCCCGCGCTCACTTCCAGATCCAGACGGCGGGTGGCGGACATGCCGTGGCATTCGAAGAGCAGATCCGCCGATTCAGAGAACACCTCCCGGCAGTAAGGGCTTGCTGGATTTTTGTTGGGGTCTTCGGCCGTGGTATGGGCGACGACGACCAATTTGGATGGAATGCCGGCATCGATCAGACGGCTGAAAACCACCAGGGCGTAAAGCGCGGAATTCTCGTCGGCTGGTCGGGGGCGTGTGCGCTCACAAATCTGATTCTGGCCGTAGCTGCTGTGATGAGGAACGCCCAGGACGGCCTGATAGGGCGGGCTGCCGAATCGCAACACGATTAGCAGGTCCCTTCCTGCCAGCCAGGCAGCGAGATCCTCGGCGGGATACTCTTCCCGCACAGACCAGAGCTGGTCTGAATGGATCACTGCGTAATTGATATAGCTAGCCGCTTTCACGTTAATCCAAGCATAGCCGATACCTGGAGAAATGTCAAATTTACCATTTAAATAAAGATTTTCCAGGCGTCTAATCATTGTGGCTCATCCGGGCTTGATCGGCCATGTTTCTTCCCTAAACCTGGGCTTTCGTCCGACTCCCGCTGCCATCCCGCCGGCGAGGGGATTGGGGCTGCGCTCGGCTCTGGCAGCCAGCGTTCGTTGTGACGCGCACCGCTTGACCTGCGAATCATGGAGTTATAAAATTACGGAGAACTGCATGCGCACAGTATTGTGTCTCGCGGATATTTCTCAGGGCGGCGGGAGAGCGAGCGAACTGTCCTGCCGGGCGCATTAAACAGGATGAACAGGCGGGAGGATCGTGGGCTGCAAGGGATGTTGCAGCGCTCCGGTTTGCTCATGATGAACCTGTGCTATACTGGTAAAATGCAAACAAACCGCTCCTACTGGCCGGTTTGGGCTCAATGGTTGCGGCGTTGGAGATTGTCCGCTTTGGCGGCAGCCCTGCTAGAAGCGGCTGGGCCGCTGGCTTACTTCGGAGCGCAGGCGCTGTACGTCGGCCAGCCGTTCCTGAATTCGGCCGTGCCGGACTACCATTTGAAGGCCCTGGCTGAGATGTTCGAGGATGCGCAGGAACTAAAGGCGTTCGCAGCCTTCTTACGGGAGGAATGACCGCGTGGATTTATCAGGCATAGCCGGCTTGATCATCGTGATCGTCTTTGCGGGTCTGATGGTGTTTTTCGTCGTTTGGAATCGGAGATTCCCCCCGCGCGGAATGCGTCCCATACAAGCCATCCACCGTCTGCGTCGCGCGATTGGCCTGGCCGTAGAAGATGGCTCGCGTTTGCACATATCGTTGGGCAGCGCCAGCCTGAACACCTACCAGAGCGCCTCGGCGCTGCTGGGCTTGAGTGTGTTGGGTCGTATCGCTGAGGCCAGTTCGATTAGCGACCGCCCTCCGGTCGCCACCAGCGGGGACGGCGCGCTGGCCGTGCTCAGCCAGGATACGCTGCGTTCAGCCTATGACAAGGTCAATGCGCTGGATCTTTACGACCCGACGCGCGGCAGGGTGACCGGGCTGACGCCATTCTCGTACGTCGCCGGCGCGCTGCCCGTATTTTCCGATGAGCAGATCTCGGCCAACGCCCTGGTGGGCAATTTCGGTCCAGAGCTGGCTTTGCTTCTGGATACAGCCGACAAAGCGGGCGCCTTCACCCTGGCAGCCAGCGATTCCCTGACCGCCCAGGGCATTTTATTTGCGGCCGCCGAAGAGCCGCTGATTGGAGAGGAGCTGTTCGCCATCAGCGCCTACTTGGGAGCCGGAGCTTTTCATACCGCCAGCTTGCGGGTGCAGGATTACGCGCGCTGGGCGCTCATCGCCGGTCTGGTGCTGGGCTCCATCCTTAAACTGGTAGGTGTGCTGTGAGAGCGCCCGTCTCCGCCGCCATCGCCATCGGTGTGGGATTGGTCATTTTGCTGGGTTATTTCATCCCCGTACCCACCCTGCAGAACGTCCGCACCACCCTGCTGGATTGGGCTGTGATCCTGGCGGCGGTGGCCGCCTGGGTGGGAGCCGCCAACCTGATTCTGGTGCATGTCAGCCGGGTGCGATCCCAGCATGAATCGGCGGCTTTCAGCCTGGTAGTGATCGTTGCCTTCGTCCTGACTGTGCTGGTGGGCGTCGTGCTGACGCCGGCGAACGCCCAATTTCAACATGTGGTCACTTCGATCCAGATGCCGGTCGAAGCCAGCCTGATGGCGATGCTGGCCTTTACCCTGGTTTATGCTGCCGTCAGGCTCCTGCGGCGAAGAGCCAACCTGCTCTCGATCCTCTTCATCGTAGCGGCGGTGATTTTCCTGATCCTGGACAGCGGATTGCTGCCGTTTGAGAATGTGCCTGTGCTGGTCTCTGGCCTGGTGCGGCTGCCGATCGCCGGCTCGCGCGGCATTCTCCTGGGCGTGGCGCTCGGCAGCCTGGCCACCGGGATTCGCATTCTGCTGGGCGCTGACCGCCCTTACAGCGGATGATCCATGGCTGAGACGGTGCGTTGCCCCATGTGCGGTAAGCCCAACCCGGCGGAGCTGGAGGTTTGCCAGTTCTGTCAGGCGCGGCTGAAACCATTAATCATAAAACAACCGCCCGAGCTCGAAAAGCCCGCCGGACCGGTCGAACCCGCCGGACCAACCGAAGCCAACGAAGTGCCCGCGGGTGAGGGTGGCGAGGGCGGAGCAGACTGGCTGCAGGATTTGCGCGGCCAAAACCAAACGCCGGAAGAGCCCGCGGGTGAGGAAGAAACGCCGCCAAAAGAAGAGGGAAAGGAAACACCCGACTGGCTAGCGCGCGTCATCGCGCGGAAAAAAGCCGAATTGGGCGATAAACCACCGCTAGGCGAATTCGTCATCAAACCGCCAAAAGCGAGCGATGAGGATCTGAGCTGGTTGGACAGCATCCGTGGGCGCGAGGATCAGGGCGGTAAAGAAGCCGAGGCGCCGCAGCACGAAGAGAGTGTGGATGAAGGCGACTGGCTGGCTGGCCTGCGAGAAGCGGAGCCAGGCGAACAATGGAAAGCGACCGCCCCCCTGCACCCTCGCTGGGAAGATCAACCAAAGGAGAAAGGCGCAGAGGAACCGGCCGAGGAGCTTCCCGCCCAAGAGCGGACGGAACCCGAGGAGCTGCCTGACCTCTCCAGCCTGCTGGCGGAAGGCGGCGAGGAAACAGCCGGAGAGCTTCCCTCTGAAGAACATGCCGAATCGGAAGAGCTGCCGGATCTTTCCAGCTTTCTCGCGGAGGGTACACCTCCGTCTGGCCAGCCTGAAGAGCCGGCTGCGGCTGGCCTGGAAGGGGCCGATTGGCTCGAGAGGATTCCCCAGCCGCCCCAGGAAAAGGGGCAACCTCAGGAAGAGGAACCTGCCCATGAGGAAGAATTACCCATTCCAAAGGGCGGCGAGGTTGGTGAAAGCTCCATTGCCAAGGTTCCGGATTGGCTGGAAGAGGTTGCTGGCTTAGGTTTGGAGGGAGAAACCGGTGAGGCGGTCGGCGAAGGCGCTCCACCCGGCGGCGAGGGCACCGGTTGGGCGCCGGATTGGCTGGCAAGCAGCGTGTTCAGCGGCGTGGAAAGCGGGGCGGCCGAAACCGAAGAGGAAAAAGAGGGCGGAGCCGAAGAAGGCGAAGAACTCCCTTCCCTGGAACAAGGCGAGATACCCGAATGGCTGCAGCGCGTGCGCGCACAGAAAGCCGCCGACATGGTCGAACCCGAACCGTCGCCCTTCCTGGAAGAAGCCGAAATAACCCCTCCGGAAGAAGAGAAGATCGAGGAGAGGGCGGGCGCCGAAGTCCCCGACTGGCTGGCGCAGGTCAAGCCGGCGGAGGAGACGCACGAAGAAGCGGCCGAAGGCGAGTCGCCGCCATCCGAGGGCGAGCAGGAGGTGCCCCTCGCGCCCGCCGAGCTGCCGAGCTGGGTGCAGGCCATGCGCCCGATCGAAACCGCGGCACCGAGCCAGCCGGTGGGCGAAGAGGCGGATCGTTGGGTCGAGAAGGCCGGCCCGCTGGCGGGGCTTCAAGGCATCCTCCCCGCCGAATCCCTGGGGGAGATTTCCAAGCCGCCGCTCTTCTCGGTCAGGTTGCAGGTCAGCGAGCAGCAGCGTGTGCAGGCCTCCCTGTTGGAGAATTTGCTCGCCAGCGAGGCCGTGCCTCAACAGCCGCGCCCCGAAGCGATAAGAGCGGTCCCCCAACGCGTTTTGCGGGCGGTGATTGCCGTACTGCTTCTGGTGGCGGTGATCGCGCCGGTCGTCACCGGGATACAGATTGCCCCCCTACCGCAACTCTTTCCTCCCGAGACGGTTGCCCTGCGGGATATGATCGCCGCTCTGCCGGCAGATGCGCCTGTCCTGGTGGCAGCGGATTTTCAACCTGCCCTGGCGGGTGAGATACGGACGGCCGCAGCGGGTGTGTTGGATCAGCTCATGGCCCATGGGGCGCGTTTGGCGCTGATCTCCACCCAACCCAGCGGTTCCGCGCTGATGCAGGCCATGTTGGACGATCTGCTCAACAACCGCCCTGATTTCCAGGCGCTTTACAGGGAGCAGGGCGGGTTGGTCAACCTGGGCTATCTGCCCGGCGGTGCAGCCGGACTGGCGGATTTCGCTGCGTTTCCGCAGTTGGCGGCTCCCTGCGCTCTGGATGCCGTAACCCTGTGCCGCCCGGCGTGGGATACTCCGGCATTGCAAGGCGTCACCTCGTTGAGCGGTTTCAGCCTCGTCATTCTGATCACGGACAACTCCGACCTCGGCCGCGCCTGGATTGAGCAGATTGGGCCGAAGTTGGGCGCGACGCCGTTGGGTGTGATCGCCAGCGCCCAGGCTGCCCCGCTGCTGCTCCCGTACTATGACTCAGGCCAGGTGAAAGGAATGGTAGCCGGTATCAACGGCGGGGCCGCTTTCGAAGAGGTCGTTCAGGTTGCCGGCGCGGCCAGGACCCAGTGGGATCCCTTCCAGGCGGGTTTGATTGCGGCCATTGCGTTGATCCTCATCGGTGGTTTGGTGAATGTGATCCTGATCCTCCTGGCGCAGCAGCGCGCGAAAAGAGAGGCAAACTGATGACCCTCTCTGATCTGATATGGGCCCTGGTGAGCTTCGTCCTGACCGTGCTGGTCTTTTCTTACCTGTTGGGCGACAATCCCTTCCTGCGTTTCGCCAGCTCGGTTTTCGTCGGGGCTGCCGCCGGTTATGTGGTGGTGGTCGCTCTGGACCAGGTGCTGTGGCCGAAACTGTTTGAACCGCTGATCTTCGGGAGCATATCGAACGAGCAGAGGATCTTGCTGCTCGTCCCCTTGGTGCTGGGCATCCTGTTGTTGTTCAAGCTCTTCCCCCGGCTGACGCGGCTGGGCAATGGCTCGATGGCCTATCTTGTTGGTTCCGGCGCCGCGGTGATCATCGGCGGCGCACTGCTGGGCACGCTCTTCCCCCAGTCGGCTGCGACGATCAACCTGTTCGATCTGGGAGCGGCCGAGAGCAGGGGCGCCTCGCCCGCCGGCCAATTAATCGAAGGTTTGTACGTGCTGGTGGGGGTATCTGCCACACTGGTCTATTTTTACTTCGGCGCGCGTGGTAAAACCGAACAGGAAATCCAAAGGCCGCCGTGGATCTCGGTCGTATCGGACGTGGGCGGCATCTTTCTTGCAATCACTCTGGGCGCGCTATTCGCCGGTGTCTACGTGGCAGCGCTGACCGCGCTTGTCGAGCGCGTCCAATTCCTGTGGAATACGATTCTGGCGCTCTTCATCCGGTAGACTGGTATGACCATCTCCCTCGTTGATGCTGAGACGTTGCTGGCGGTCGATATCGGGGCGGTGAACACCCGGGCTTTCCTCTTTGATGTGGCCGAGGGTCAGTACCGCTTCGTGGCGGTCGGGATGGCGCCAACGACAGCCAGCGCGCCGTATAAAGATGTCTACGAAGGTGTGCGCCTGGCGGTCGAACGCCTGCAGGAGATCACCGGCCGTACGCTGCTCGGCGAAGACGAACAGTTGATCGTCCCCGCCCTGCCTGATGGGTCCGGCGCGGATGCGCTTGCCCTGACCCTCTCCGCTGGACCGCCACTTCACGCGGTGGCCATCGGTCTGCTGGATGACGTGTCCCTGGAGAGCGCCCGGCACCTGTTGGATGCAACGTATGCCAGCGTGGCCGAGGCCGTCGGCTTGAACGATCGCCGTCGCGCCGATGCGCAGATCGATGCGATCCTGCGCGTGCGTCCAGATCTGATCGTGGTGGCGGGCGGCACCGATGGGGGCGCAACGCGCTCCATCATTAAGTTGCTGGAGATCGTCGGCCTGGCCGCTTATCTGCTCCCGCCCGAACGCAAACCCGAGGTGCTCTTCGCGGGTAACGCGGCGATGGAGGCGAAGGTCAGATCCACCCTGGAAAATCTGGCTACGGTGCACACTGCAGCCAACATTCGCCCAGCCTTTGATCTGGAGGATCTTGGGCCGGCTCAGGTCGCCGCACGAGAAATCTACACCCGCGTGCGCACCCGCCAGCTTGGGGGTTTGCAAATGCTCGCCGCGCACTCCGGCGGTCGCCTGATGCCCACCTGCGATGCTTTTGGACGTATGATCCGCTTCATCAGCCAGCTCTACGATCCTGCGAAAGGGGTCTTGGGCGTGGATCTGGGCGCCAGCTCAACGACGCTGGCGGCGGGGTTTGCCGGCCGCCTGACGATGAGCGTGCTTCATCCCTTTGGAATCGGTGAAGGGCTGCGCGGGGTGATCAAAGAGGTGCCGATAGCGGAGATCAGTCGCTGGCTGCCGATGCACGTCAGCGACGATGTGGTGTTGGATTACGCCATGCATAAATCGCTCTACCCGGCGAGTCTCCCTGTTACGTTGGAGGACCTGGCCATCGAGCAGGCCCTGGCCCGCGAAGTGATCCGCCTGGCGTCGAAATGGAGTGCGCGCAATAACGGCAGAGATGTATTCTTCCCCGAAGGCGGGCTGGCCAAAATCTGCGAGCCGATCATCGCCTCCGGGGCGGTCCTCGCCCAGGCGCCAACCGTGGGTCAGAGCCTGATCATGCTGCTGGACGGGCTACAGCCCATCGGTATTACCACCTTCGTCCTCGACCAGAACGGCCTCACCGCAGCGCTCGGTGCGACCGCCGAACTCAACGCTCTCCTGCCGGTGCAGATCCTCGAAACCGGCGCCTACCTCAACCTGGGTACGGTCATCTCGCCGGTCAGCCCGGCGCACTACGGCACGCCGATCCTGCGAATGAAGGTAACCCACGAAAGCGGCGAGGAAAATCGCATCGAAGTGCGTCAGGGCACCCTGGGAGTCGTCCCGTTGCCGGTCGGTCACAAAGCCAAGCTCACGCTTGAGCCACTGCATCGCACAGATGTAGGCTTTGGGCGGGCGGGAAAGGGCGGCACCGTACGGGTGGTCGGCGGGGCGCTGGGCCTGGTGGTGGATGCGCGTGGGCGTCCTATCCAGCTTCCGGCCGATGCTTCCCGCCGGCGGGAGATGATCAAGAAATGGCAATGGGCCCTGGGTGGATGACAACGGCATAATAATTGCACCCGGAAAACGAGTAGAGATTCACACGATGCAAGCGCCTGTGACACACATCCTGCCATTGACGACCATCCGCCGCGAGCGGCTGTTGCCCGCTGCCGGACGCGTGGTCGTGCGCGCCGGCCAGAAAGTGGAAGCCTTGGACGTTGTGGCAGAGGGCTCCCTGGAAGGCGGGCACGTGCTTCTGGATGTTCGCCGCGGCCTGGGTATATCCGCCGAGCAGGCCGACGAGATCATCGAGCGCAAAATCGGCGAAGAAATCAGCCAGGGGGATGTGATCGCGGGGCCGGTTGGCCTGATCCCGCGGGTGATCCGCGCACCGAAAGATGGGCGCATCGTGGCCATTGGCGGGGGGCAGGTGCTGCTGGAAACGCAAGACGGCCTGCTCGAGCTGCGGGCTGGAATCCCGGGCACGGTCGTAGATCTGGTGCCTGACCGCGGGGCAGTCATCGAAGGCACCGGCGCGCTCATCCAGGCGGTGTGGGGCAACGGCCACATGGATGTAGGCATGCTGACCGTCCTCTTGGAGCAGCCTACCGACGAGTTGACAGTGGACCGGGTGGATGTGAGCCTGCGCGGAGCGGTTGTCCTGGGTGGGTATTGCGGCCAGGCGGATGTCCTCCAGACGGCGGCCGAGCTGCCACTGCGCGGTTTGATCCTGGCCAGTTTGGCCGGGGCCTTGGCGCCTCTCGCAGCCCGTCTGCCCATACCCATCGTCGTGTTGGAAGGGTTCGGGCGCATACCGATGAATCCGCAGGCATACAAAATCCTGACCACGAACGACAAACGCGAGGTGACCGTAAACGCCGAACCGATGGATGCCATGCGTGGCACCCGTCCCGAGGTGATCATACCGCTCCCGGCGACGAGCAAACCGCCCCTGCCGCGCGACACCGACATCTTCGCCCCCGGTCAGACTGTGCGCATCCTCCGTGCCCCGTACGCAGGGATGACGGGCAAGATCATCTCCCTCAAATCTGGATTGGCCTCATTCCCGGGCGGAAATTTCCCCGCAGCCATGGTGGAGTTGGAAGGCGGCGAGCAAACAGCAGTCCCGCTCGCCAACATGGAAATCATCGCATGATGGGAATTTAGTCTACGAGCAGTGCAACCGCAGGAGAAGCACCTATGTCCGATTACCAAGACCTCAGCACCACACCTCCCGGCGAGGAGACCCCGCCACCGGAAGGAGGCGGAAACAACCGCACCTTCATTCTCGCCATCGGCATTCTGGGCGCAGTTTTCCTGATCGTCCTGATAGCCATAGCGGTTTTCGCGTTAGTGGTTCTGCCGGCGAACCGGGCGCGCCGTGAGGCGCAAATTGCCCAGGTCAATGCCGCCAACACGGCTACCGTGGCAGCCATGACGCAGGCGGTGCGGGCAGGATGGACTTCCACAGCGGCCGCCAAGGCGCCTATCCCCGCTGCGACAGCCACACCCAAGCCCAGCCCTACACCGATCCAGCCCAGCAAGACCCCCACTCCCGTCGTGGCACAGACGAACACCGCCACCCCGGTGGTGGTGGTCAAGACGATCGATCCACGCACGGCCACCGTTTCGGCGCTGTTGACGCAGGCTGCCAACGCGCAAAAAACGACGACGGCCCGAGCAACCTCAACGGCGCTGCCAACGACGGGTTTCGCGGATCAAGTCGGTCTGCCGGGGTTGTTTGGAGCGACCATCGCTCTGCTGGCCGTGGTCTTTCTGGCAAGACGCCTGCGCCTGAACAGCGGACGGTAACAACACAGGAGGGCGCTCCTTTGAACGCCCTCCTGATGAAGTCCGCTGAGTTGCCGCCGGTCAAATTTCACTGGCGGCCACCTGCTCGCCGAAGCCGAGCAGGGCTTCCACCATCTGGGGGGTGCGCCCTTCGGCGTAAACGCGCAGCACAGGTTCGGTGCCCGAAGGGCGAATCAGCAGCCAGGAATCATCGCTGAGAAGATATTTCACGCCGTCCAGCGTGGAGACTTCGGTGATCGTCTCGCCGCCTATGCTGGCGGGAGTGCCGTCCACCAGCCGCTGAACCATCTGAGCTTTGCTGACGGGGTGGCTCAGGCGCAGGTCTGTGCGCGCATAGTGGGCCGGACCGACGTCTTTGAGCACGTCATTGACCAGCTCATGCAACGTCGTTTTGTAGGCGGCCACCATCTCGACCACCAGCAGTCCCATGAGGATGCCGTCGCCCTCGGGGATATGTCCATTAAATGAAATTCCCCCCGACTCCTCTCCCCCGATCAATACTTTTTCCTTGAGCATGTAATCGGCGATGTGATTAAAACCGACCGGCGTCTCATGGATCGGCAAATTGTACCGTTTTGCCAGGCGGTCGACCATGCGCGTGGTCGAGACGGTGCGCACGACCGAACCCCGCAGCCCCCGCTCGTCATGAAGGTAACGCAGCGCCAGCGCCATGATCTTGTGCGGGTCGACAAAGTTGCCGCGCTCATCCATGGCCCCAATGCGATCGGCATCGCCGTCGTTGGCCAGGCCGAAGCCACCCATCCCCGTACTGATGGCGCCCGCCAGGGCGCTCAGATAGCGGGCAATCGGCTCGGGATGCACGCCGCCGAAGCCCGGGTTCATCTCACCGCGAATCTCGTGCACCTCGCAGCCCGTTCCCTGAAGCAGGCCGCGGATGATCCCCCGCCCGGCGCCATACATTGAATCCACCACCAGCCGCTGAGGATGATCGGCGATCACGTCGAAATTGATGAGTTGCCGCATGCGTTCGTTATATGCCAGGATTGGGTTGAACCGTTGGATGAGACCGAGCTGGCGCGCCTGCTCGTAATCGACCGAGTTCGGACCGCGGCCGAGCGCCTCGTTGTCGTTGAGATACACCTCTACGCTGCGGCATTGTTCGGGGAGGGCCGAACCGCCGTAGGCCGCCTTGAGCTTCACCCCATTGTAACGGGGCGCGTTGTGCGAAGCGGTGATCATCACCCCGGCGATGGCGTTGTTGGCGCGCACAGCATACGAGATAACCGGGGTGGGCGCATCCGCGTGGGCCAGATATACGGTGAAGTTGTTGGCCGCCAGGACACGGGCTGCTTCCATCGCATAACGGTCAGAAAGGAACCGCGTGTCGAAGCCGACCACCACCTTGCGCGGGTCGGGGGCTCCTTCGAGCGACGTCCCGTTCAGCCAGTTGTCCGATGAGATGGCGTCAGCGATCGCCTGGGCGACCAGACGCAGATTGTGAAAGGTGAAGGTGTCCGAAATAACGGCTCTCCAGCCGTCGGTTCCAAAGTGTATGCTCATAGGCCAGGTTTCCTCCTCGACGAGCGGGTATTGGGGGTGACAGGCTCGAGATTACCAGTTCGGCGCCGGGGTGGCTGTGACCAGCAGCGCCTGGACAATCCAGCCTTCGACACCGTTGCTGGTTCTCACATGAGACCATGTCAGGCCGCCGTTTTGCTGTGTATCAGGCAACACCTGAACCAGGGTGCCGTTGATCACACTGGTAATCACGTTGTTCTTTACGTCAGGACCGTCGCGGATGACCGCGCCATTATAGTGAGGTGCGTAGATGACCGCCCACACCGGCGTTGGAGAAGGCGTGATCGTCTGGGTGGGTGTGCTGGTGGGGATCAGCGTGTTGGTGGGCGTCGGAGTGGCCGACGGTGGAGGGCTGGTTGGTGTGGGAGGCGAGGTGGTCGTCGGGGTGGGGGTGCGGGTGGGAAGCGGCGGGGGAAGGGCGACGCGCGCTTGGAAGGCCGCGCCCACGCCGCTGAGCCCGACGATCAGTACGGCGGCCGCCAGGGAGATGGCCGTGCCGAGGGTGTAGCCGAAGAAACTCAGCGGGCGAAATTTGAGCGAGACAAAAGTGGCCGCCCCAAGCAGGATAGACCAGGCGAGCAACACACCGGCGACGACCAGGCCGTCCGGCCACAAATGGGGAACATTGGCCGTCAGGCCAAAACCAGCGGCACTGGTGGGAAGGAAAAGGCCGTAGGCAAGCGCAACGCTGGGAAGGGAGGGTTTTTCCTCGCTGCGTACCAGGGACACGATGGTGAGCAGCATGCCCAGGCTGAGAACGAATATCGTGGGCCAGTTGAATTGGGAATAATACCGCGCCTGATCCACCGGCAGGTCGGGCCAGATGCGCAGACCCAGTCCGGCCAGAGCTCCCCCGCCAAAAATTAATCCCAGGCCGATGGCTGTAGCCACCAGAGTCTGCAGGAAGAAACGCAGCGAACCGACTACAGTGGCCAGCGACAAACCGACCACCGGCGCCATGAACGGCGAGAGCAAAGCGCCCAGAACAAACAGGGCAGGAGCGTTGAGCAAAAACCCGATGCCTAAGACGGCGCCTGCCAGCAAAGAGAAAAGGAAGAAATCGAAGGAGGGCGTGGTGCGATGGGCCAGCTCGTCCAGGAAGGCAGCCCGCTCATCGGAGCTTTGCGGGACGAGCATGCGGCGATTGCGCCTGCGCCGGGCGGGGGGCAGGCTGTCCGCATCATCGGGCAGGGGTTCGGAAGTGGGTATGCTCATTGTCTCAGGCTGGCGACGATTCGCAGCGGGTTTTCCAGCATCTCCAAGGCGGAAAAGATGTCAGGCGCGATCAGGTCCGCGGCCGTCAGCGAGGCGGTCGCCAGGCCCTCGCGCGACAGGATACAAACCCCGATGGCCGCCTCCTTGAGCATCCGGGCATCGTTGGCTCCCTGGCCAATGGCAACCACGCGGCTGGCGTCCAGGCTGCGCACGTAAGCAGCCTTCTGGCTGGCTTCATCCCCAGGCTGCAAGCGGATGGCTTTTACATTGAGCTGCCGGTCAATCAAATCCTGGCCGCCATGAGTGTCGGCAGTGATCAGATGAATCTGAAGGCGATCTCTCAGGCGGTTCAAAGCACGCGGGATGCCATCCAGCAGCTTCCCATCCAGAGCCAGTGTTCCGTTAACGTCCAGGACCAGGTGATCGAGCTGCACCCTCCCCCGACCGGGAATATTGAGTTCGATCATGAGCTTATTATAATACATGGACATCCCTGAACAGGCATCTGCGCGGATTATCTCGAATGGTATTTTCCAGCATCACGACGAAAATCTCCTGTCGGCCTCTAGTGTACAATATAGCTCATGCGGACTGATTCTCCCCGACGAAGGTATCTCTATTCGGCCTGCCTGGCAGTTGCGGTGATCCTCCTGACTGCGTGTGGGCTGAATTCGGCGCCAAGTACCCCTGCGCGCCAAACCGAAGCGGTCAACGTTACTGCCCCTGCCGTCCCCACTCAGCTTTCCACCGAAACGCCGGCCCCGCCGCTGGCCATCCTTCTGGCGCCCGCTGGGGCCGATCCCACGCAGGCAGGCGCTTTGGAAGCGGCGATGAAAGATCTGGCTTCCTCGTCCGGGATGCAGTTTGAAGTGCGTAAGAACCTCGCAACTGGCGATGTGACCTCCGCATGGCGAGTGGTGGTGGTCTTGCCCCCATTTGGCGGCTTGGCCCAACTGTCTGCGGCAGCGCCGCAGGCTCAGTTCGTGGGTGTTGGAATCGAGGGTTTGCAGCCGGGCGGAAATTTGAGCGTGATCGGTCCACAGGGCTGGCGGGAAGACCAGCAAGCCTTCCTCGCCGGGCTGATCGCCGCTGTGGTCACCAATGATTGGCGGGCAGGCATGATCTCGCCGATCGGCGCGCCCCAAACAGACGTGCTCGAGGCCGCCTTCCGCAACGGCGCGCACTATTTTTGTGGGTTGTGCAATCCCAGTACGCCGCCATTCGTGCCTTATCCGGTCGTGGTGGAAATCGACCCGGCCGCCGGTGAGGCGGGCTGGAAGGCGACTGTGGACGGTCTGCTCGCCAAAGGAGCGAAGACGGTCTACCTGCCGCCGCAGGCCAGCAGCGAGGAATTGTTATCCTACCTGGCTCAGGCCAAAGTGGGCATCATCGGCGGAGGGCAGCCCGCCGCGGAGATCTCATCCGCCTGGGTGGCCAGTGTCGGAGTGGACCCGGCTGGCGCACTGCGCAGTCTGTGGCCTGACCTGGTCGCCGGCAAGGGCGGCGCAAACCTGCCGATGGCGGTCGGTTTCAGTGATGCTCAGGTTGAGCGCTTCAGCCCGGGCAGACAGAAGGCCGTGCAGGCGATTCTGGACGACCTGCTGGCGGGGCGCATCCTGCCGGTAACCCCGCCAAATCAATGATTCCCCTCGTCCTTGGATGGCTCGTTGCCCATGAACTCGCCCGAGGTCGTTTCGCCGGGTTGATTGATGCCCTCGCGTAGAATGGCTTTCCAGATGGTAAGGAACAGAATACGCAAATCCAGCCCGAACGACCAGTGATCCACATACCAAACATCGAGGCGGAATTTTTCGGGCCAAGTGAGCAGATTCCGCCCGTTGATCTGCGCCCAACCGGTGATGCCTGGCAAGACGTCGTGACGGCGGGCCTGCTCTGGGCTGTAGCGCTCCAGGTATTGGACGAGGAGAGGTCGCGGCCCGACCAGGCTCATCTCGCCTTTGATCACGTTGATCAGCTCGGGGAGCTCATCCAGGCTGGTGCTGCGGAGGAGGCGCCCGAATTGGGTCAGGCGCTGTTCGTCGGGCAGCGGTTCGCCATCCGATCCGTGCACCTCTTTCATCGTGCGAAATTTGTAGACATAAAAAAGCCGTCCGTGATACCCCGGGCGTTCCTGGCGGAAAATGACCGGCCATCCTTCGAACAGCCAGACCAAGAGGGCGAGCAGGAGGAAAACCGGGAAGAGAATTACCAGAAGGAGGCTTGCCGAGATAAGATCAAAGATGCGCTTGGATTTCGGCACGCCCTGCGGAAACCAGGCGAATGGCATAAAAGTATTCTACCAAAATTTAATATCTGTGTTTTAATATCGGCATTAATACAGACAGAATGGATGAAAAAAGAGGATATCGGTAAATCTGTAAAGGACCTTGACATATGGGACAAGCGATACAGAGCCAATTCAACCATCAGATTAATGGAGGGGTGATGAAAGAGCGCATCCTGATTATCGAAGACGACGAAGCCGTACTGAAGATCTTGAAGCGGGTATTGGCTTACGACGGATATCAGGTGGATACAGCGCTGGACGGCCAGAGCGGTCTGAACCTCGCTCGCGACCAGCGTCCCGACCTCGTAATTTTGGATTGGATGCTGCCTGGTATGGATGGCCTGGAGGTTTGCCGGCGGTTGAGGGCGGGCGGCAATGCGCCCATCCTGATGCTGACCGCCAAGGATACGATCCAGGACCGCGTGCAGGGCCTGGATGCAGGCGCCGACGATTATCTGGTCAAGCCGCCGGATATGGACGAGCTGCTGGCCAGGGTTCGAGCGCTGTTGCGCCGCACCCAGCCCGAGCGCGCCCAGGTTCTCTCCTTCGCCGATCTGACCCTGGACACCGGTACGCGCCAGGCCACCCGCCACGGGAGAGTCATCTCCTTGACTGCGAAAGAATACGAGCTGCTGGATCTGTTTCTTCGCCACCCGCGCCAGGTGCTCACGCGCGACATGATCTTCGACCGGGTATGGGGATACGATTTCGGCGGCGAAAGCAACGTGCTGGACGTCTACATCCGCTATTTGCGCCAGAAACTTGAGGCTGAGGGGGAGGCGCGCCTGCTGCATACTGTGCGTGGAGTGGGCTACGTCCTCCGTGAGCAACCCTGATGTCGTTACGGTTACGCCTGACCTTGCTGTACACGTCCTTACTGGGGGGAGTGCTGCTGATATTTGGCGTGGTCGTGTACCTGTTGGTCAGTGTGATGTTGATCAATCAGGTCGACGATTTGCTGGAGCGCACCACCAAAGAAATTTTGGCCGTGACGCGCGTCAACGCGGTTGGTGAGCTGGACGTCACCACGCTGCCGCCCCTGGAGGAGAGTGAGATCGTCCTTGTCCAGGTATGGGATCTGCATGGGCGGCTGAGAGCCTCTTCGAGCAACATTAATCGTCTGAATCAATCGATTGATCCGGCGGGGCTGCGCTTGAGCCAGCCGGCCTTCCGCGATTCGATGGTCGGGAATACCCATTTGCGCGTTCTGAGCGTCCCCCTTGAGGTGAGCGGGCGCTTGGTTGGTTACCTCCAAACGGGCATCAGCCTGGGACTTGTCGATACAACCCAGCGCGCGTTACTCGATGTACTCCTGATCACCGCGCTGGTGTCCATCACCGTGGCGGGCCTGGCCGGCTGGCTGACCACCAGTCGGGCGCTCGCCCCGCTGGAAATGGTGACCGAGACGGCCACCCACATCACTCGCGCCGATGACCTTTCCCGACGCATTCCTTACGCCGGTTCATCCAATGATGAAGTCGGCCAGCTCATCAACGCTTTCAACCAGACCTTGAGCCGCCTCGAGCAGCTCTTCAATACCCAGCGGCGCTTTTTGGCCGATGTCAGTCACGAACTGCGTACGCCGCTGACGGTGATCAAAGGCAACGCCAGTTTGATGCGTCATATGGGCGTGGCGGATGAAGAATCCCTGCGCGGCATCGAAGAGGAAGTAGACCGCTTGAGCCGCCTGGTGGGCGACTTGTTGCTGCTGGCCCAGGCCGAATCCGGCAAATTACCCCTGGATATGCACCCGGTCGAGCTGGATACCGTCCTGCTGGAGGTCTTCCAGCAGATGCACGTGCTGGCGGGAGAGCGCCTCAAGATCCAGATCAATGAAATCGACCAGGTGCAGGTGATCGGCGACCGGGACCGGTTAAAGCAGGTGCTCCTCAACCTGGTGGGCAATGCCATCAAGTACACCCCTCCCGGCGGGCAGGTCAATTTGGGGCTGAGCAAGGTGGGCAGTCAGGCGCGTCTGGTGGTTTCAGACACCGGGCCGGGTATCCCAGCCGAAGACCTCAAGCACATATTCGAGCGTTTCTATCGGGCCGAGAAGGCGCGCACGCGCACCGAAAGGGATTCTGGCTTTGGGTTGGGGTTGTCGATCGCGTATTGGATCGTGCGCAACCATGGCGGTCGCATCGAGGTGGACTCCAAAGAAGGTCAGGGAACCACCTTTGCCGTGTGGCTTCCGCTGGACATGAGCTCCGCCGTCGATGGGAGCAACCCGCACGAAGGTTCGGGTGGCGAAAAGGCTTCGGCGGACAGTATGGCTGCGCAGAAATCTCTCAAGGCCAGCCCGGCTCAGAAAAGCTCGCCTTCTACGGTGAGCAAGACAGGTCGGATTTGACCGCCTGGCCTTCCTCTCCCGAGTCTGACAAGCTGCTCCATAACTGGCAAAACTCGTGCTGGTAACGGTTGTCCTGCTGGTATGCGGAAAGGGTCAACCGGGCGGCGTCCTGCCAGCGGCCAAGGTGCGCATAGGCTTCGATGAAGGGCAGCCACTCCTGAGGTGAATCCGAAGCCGATCTGCTGGGCGTGTAGCCCAACTTGCGCGCCTGGTCGCCCAGGGCAGCGGCTGTGGTCCAGTCCCCCATCTGGCGGGCCAGGTCGGCCTTCTCGAAGTAATAGCACCAGGTATGGGCGGGCTCGCGCCCAAACAGATCCGTTGGCGGATAACCTCTTGCCGGCGGATCGTTGCTGATCAAGGAAAGGTCCGATTTTGGGATGGCGCTCTTGATCAAATCAGAAAGAACGGGATTGTCCAGGTAGCTGTTGTCCAGAACCCACAGGCAGTTCGAACCGGTCACGCCGTTCTGGAACACCAACATGCGGTTCGAAGAACCCGAAAATGCGAGACTGCGAAAGCGAGTGGTGAAGTTGACCGTGCGATTCTGGGGGAAGCCATCGTTATATCGGGGCCGCAGCGTATAGAGATAATACGCCAGGCGGTCGCTGCCCGCTGGTTGGGGATAGAGAAGGTTGAGGGCCGATGAGGTGGAGAATAGTCCCTGATTGGGGAATGGCTCCTGCTCGGTAAACAGCGCCGTCCCAGGCTGAATATAGGGGGCGCGCCAGGCAAGCTGCCAGTATGCCTCGAGCTGGTCAGTCCACAGCCAGCGATAATCGTTCGCCACCTGAAGGTGAAAGCCGATGGCAAAAGCCGCCAATCCAGCCAGAACGATGCTTTTCTGTAGCCGGTTGCGCAACAGCCATTCCACCGCCACAGCCCAAATCAGCGCCGCCCCGTACATGGCCGGGAGTGCGTAGCGACTGCCGTGAAAATCCTCTGTAACCAGGTGGCCGGTCGCCCACGCGGGCGCCAACCCCAAGAATGTCGCTCCCAGCCCAAAGATCACCATTTGAAGCAGCGTGCGCGATTCGGCCGGGCTGTTTCCTTCATCCAGAGAACGGTCAAAGTTAAGGTACAGGGCGATGCCAGCCCCGCTCAGGAAAGCGATCGCGATTGAGATCAGATAAAAAGGAGTGATGTTCGCCGGCAGGGTTAATATCGCCAGGCGATACCAGGTTCTATAGATTACCAGCAGGGCATCGCGCGCAGCGGAAGGCGCGAAGCTTTTGATCGTGGGGATCGGGTCGGTGATCAGGCTGCTGAGTATGACGGGCGGATAGGCGTTCACGCCCAAGCGCGGCAGGATCACGAAGCGGTATACCAGATAGATGACCATGACCACTGCGTAGGGCGCATAGGTCTTCAAGGTGAGGGCCAGGCGGTTGCGGAATCGTTTTTCTCCCTCGCCCGCCAGGAACCAGAGCAGCAATAGGCGGATCAGCTCGCCAGGGCTGAAGTATTCCGTGACGCTGAGCTGGGCGACCGACGCCGCCAGCGCCAGGGCGGTATAGAGCAGTCTGCGCCTGGGCTGGCGCCAGGCCTGCGCCATGGCGCCAAGCGAAAAGAGGAACAGCGCATATTGAAGCCACTGCTGGTGGAAGGTGACGGCGATGGCCTGCATGGTGAAGATCGGATAGAGCAGAAAAAGAAAAGCAGCGCCGGCTGCCAGGTAGCGCGCCTTTGGCCAGATGCCTCGCAGCAGCCACCAGAATGCCGCTGCGCTGGCCCAACGCATCAGCAGGTCGAAGATATGCCAGCCGAGTGGAGCCTGCCCCAGAATGGGGGTTAGCAGAATATGCGTCCAGGAGGAAAGGGGACGGTCTTCGAGGTAATAATTCCAATATGCTCCCAGCCCCCAAAGGCGGGCGACCAGGATCTTGGCCCAATCGTCCCAATAAAATCCCAGCCAGGGGATCAGCACGCCAAAAGCGGCCACAGCCGCCAGCAGCAGCGCCAGCGGCAGGCTCCATGAACGCAGCCGCACCCTGCTCAATAACAAGGACATCCCACTTCCTCTGTCCCCCCAAAATTAACCGCACTCTTTCACGGATGGGGAGGCGTCAATCATCGGTGCTGTAACCTCACATCTGTGTGAAAATAATTGTAACACGGGCGCGAATTCTTCCACCGGTATCTTCCCTGGGTCGGATTGGGCGGCGAGAAACGTGGCAGGGTCGGTTTATGGACCGGCTGGAAACGGGGTGTCTTCCAGGACAGAAATACTCTGAAAGCAAGAAGCGGATAGCCGCACACGATCGGCCAGGGTATGATTGGACGCAGAGGTCAAAAGATGGAGATGAATGTCAAGCTCGACTTTCCCGATGAGGAGACCTGCTGGCAGGCGGTCCTGGCGCGCGATGCGCGCTACAACGGCGTGATCTACTTCGCTGTGCGCTCGACCGGCGTCTACTGCCGGCCGACCTGCCCGTCCCGCCGGCCGCGACGCGACCGGGTGGCCTTCTTTGCCAGTCCGGAGGCGGCCGAAGCCGCCGGCTTCCGTCCGTGCAAGCGCTGTCATCCTCGCGATGCGGTCGAGCCCCGGGTTGCCCTGGTCCAGGAAGCCGTGCGGCTGATCGAGGCCGCGGAGGAGTCGGTCAGGCTCGACGACCTGGCCAAACGGCTGAACGTCAGCCCGTACTACTTTCACCGTACCTTCAAGGCTGTGACCGGCCTGACGCCGCGACAGTATGCCGCCTCCCAACGTGCGCAACGCTTTAAAGTGATTGTAAGGGAAGGCCTGGACGTGAGCGGAGCGCTGTATGAAGCCGGATACAGTTCGAGCAGCCGCCTTTACGAGGATGCCTCAGGGCGTCTGGGCATGACGCCAGCTTCTTATCGGTTTGGAGGGAAAAACATGAGCATTCATTACACCATCGTGGATAGCCCCCTGGGCCGTTTACTGGTCGCAGGGACTGAACGGGGAATCTGCCAGGTGAGCTTTGGTGAGGACGATGCTCGCCTGGTGGGCGAGCTGCATAAAGAGTTTTCCGCCGCTCAAATCCGCCGCGACGAGGCAGCCCTCGCTGCCTGGGTAAGCGCGATTGTGAACTACCTGCAAGGCCAGCGGCCCAGCCTGGATTTGCCGCTGGATGTCCAGGCGACTGCCTTCAAAATGCGCGTATGGGAGGAGCTGCGCCACATCCCTTACGGCCAGACGCGCACCTACAGCCAGGTGGCGCAGGCCATCGGCCATCCCAAGGCGGTGCGCGCAGTGGCGAACGCCTGCGCTACCAACCCGGCTGCGCTGGTGACGCCCTGCCACCGGGTCCTTCGCAAGGACGGCTCCTTGGGCGGTTACCGTTGGGGTCTGGAGCGAAAGCAAAAACTGCTCCAGATGGAAAAGAGTCATCCGGCCGCCGACGACAATTAAGTTGAATCTGGTATGCCTTTTGCTACCTGCGCCATGATTTCCCCAATCGCATGAGAGGAAGGCGCAGCGCGGGTACAAGCAGCGCACCTGCCAGGGAGGCAAAAAAGCCGCCCTTCCAGGATTACACGGAGAGGCCGAACAGCCCATGACGCATCCAATCTCAAAAACCCTACCAGACATGCGGGCTCATGCTCATCTGATCTAAGTATTCCAAAATCCACGCACCCGGGCGGTGGTGTGGTGGGGGATTGCCCTGGGTGTCGTTATTGGCTGCTACCTGATCCCAATCAGCGGCTATGATTGGTTTATGTATTGGCGTTCGCAAGCTTTAAATACCAACCGCAGTCAGATCTTGAACCCGATGTGGATCTACCTGCTGCTGAAGCCGATCGCCTTGCTGCCTGCGCGCCTTGACTTTCTGGCCTTTGGCCTGATGAACGTCGGTCAAATCTGGCTCGCTGCACGATCCTCACGGGTGAATCGCTTCGCGCTTTTGTTGTCTTTCCCGGCGTTATGGTTATTGTGGTATGGTCAACTAGACGGCTTTGTCATGTTAGGAGCAGCCCTTGGCCTGTGGGCGGTGGAAAGCAATAAGCCGCTGCTCACCGGTCTTGCGGCGGTATCCTGCTGGTCAAACCTCAGGTGGGCGCGCCTCTGGCTCTGGTCTATCTGCTCTGGCAGCGCAACTGGAAGGCGCTGATCATCCCGGCGGGGCTTACTCTGGCCTCCATGGTTTTATGGGGCTGGGATTGGCCGCTGATTTGGGTGCGCAATCTGCTGGTAGCCGGTTCACCGAAAATCTATCAACATCCGAGCAACATCGGCCTGTTTCCATACGGGCTGGCTGCCTGGCTGGGCATCTTCGTTCCAATGAGGCGCGAGAGACGGGCGCTCTTCATCCTCGCGGCGACGATCACCAGCGTTCCGTATGTGGGCACGTATTCCTTGCTTAGCCTGCTTGCCCTGCGACCGCCCTGGTGGGCTTTCGTGCTGAGCTCGGCTCCCATTATGCTGGGGCAGGGGGGATATCGGATCACTGCGCTGGCCGCGCCCCTGGTGGTGATCTGGTCGGTCATGCCGTGGATACGTAACCGGTGGCCGGAGATCGATCAACGGCTGGCGCTGGTCGAGGGCAGTCTGGAGCGGGTCTGGGAACGCGTGCGCAGGCAAATGACGAGAGGATAGGATGCGAATAGCATCCCTCGATGGGGCCTGCGAACGACCCAGGTGGGCCCGGCAGGATGCGAATAGCATCCCTCGATGGGGCCTGCGAACGACCCAGGTGGGCCCGGCAGGATGCGAATAGCATCCCTCGATGGGGCCTGCGAACGACCCAGGTGGGCCCGGCAGGATTCGAATAGCATCCCTCGATGGGGCCTGCGAACGACCCAGGTGGGCCCGGCAGGATTCGAATAGCATCCCTCGATGGGGCCTGCGAACGACCCAGGTGGGCCCGGCAGGATTCGAACCTGCGACCAAGCGGTTATGAGCCGCCCGCTCTGCCGCTGAGCTACAGGCCCCTTAAAAATTATATCATCATTGCAAAGGGGTCATCCCCGCTGTTC
>DAOTWA010000060.1:0-67885 GCA_034435955.1 Anaerolineaceae bacterium
AACAATCCAACCACAGGTCACGCCGGGTGGTAAACATACGCCCGACTATGGGTGGTAAACATACGTCCGGCGATGCCTGGTAAACATCACCCGACTATGGGTGGTAAACATGAGGCGGCTATTGACAAAAGAGGATTGTTCTGTAATATAGTTTGGAGAATTCTGTCAAGCAATAAGACTTCCGAAGTCTCGCTCGAAGAGGATTGTTCTGTAATATAGTTTGGAGAATTCTGTCAAGCAATAAGACTTCCGAAGTCTCGCTCAAAAGGGGTTTATCCTGGAAAAAAGTTTGGAGAATTCTGTCAAGCAACGAGACTTCGGAAGTCTCGCTCAAAGGGGTTTATCCTGGAAAAAAGTCTGGAGAATTCTATCGAGCGACGAGACTTCGGAAGTCAAAAGGGTAGACTTCGGAAGCCGTTTAATACAGGGTGTAAAATAAAAGAAATCCGTACGAAGGATAGAGGTCGAGATGATACCCCTTCGCCTGTACGACACGTACACGCGCAGTGTGCGCGAGTTTCAGCCGCTCCATCCTCCCGAAGTCGGCCTGTATACCTGCGGTCCCACCGTTTATGATTACGCCCATATCGGCAACCTGCGGACCTACTTGTTCGAGGATGTTCTGCGGCGCGTCCTTGAGTTTAACGGTTATCAGGTCAAACACGTCATGAATATCACCGATGTCGGCCACCTGACCTCGGACGCCGACACCGGCGAGGATAAAATGGAAAAGGGTTCGCGGCGCACGGGCAAGTCGGCCTGGGAGATCGCCGAGTTTTACACTGCCGAGTTCAAACGCGACTTACAGAGGCTGAACATTGAGGATCCAACCATCTGGCCCAAGGCGACCGAGCACATCCAGGAGCAGATCGAGTTTATCCGCTGCATCGAAGCCAAAGGGTTTACCTACCGTACATCGGACGGCATCTATTTCGACACCTCCCGTCTACCGGATTACGGTTATCTGGCCCGGCTGGACATCGAAGGGTTGCAGGCGGGCGCGCGCATCGAGATCGGCGAGAAACGCCACCCGACCGATTTCGCCTTGTGGAAGTTCAGTCCCAAGGATCAGAAACGCCAGATGGAATGGGACAGCCCGTGGGGGGTGGGCTTCCCCGGCTGGCACATCGAGTGCTCGGCCATGTCAGCCAAATATCTGGGCACTTTTTTCGATATCCACTGCGGGGGTGAGGATCACATCGCTGTCCATCACACCAACGAGATCGCCCAGACGGAGGCCTGCTACGGCACCCGTCTGGCCAATTTCTGGATGCACGGTTATTTTCTGCAGATGGAAGAGGGTGCGCGCATGTCCAAGTCTGGCGGCTCTTTCATCCGCCTGCAGACCTTGATCGATGAGGGCTACGATCCGCTGGCCTATCGTCTTTTCTGCATGAATGCACTTTATCGCGCCAAGCTGACCTTCACGTGGGAGGGGTTGGACGCCGCGGCCAGGTCGCTGGAACGCCTGCGCGCGGCCGCTTACGAGTGGGGCGCTCCGGGTGCGGTGAGCGAAGAATATCTGGAGAAGTTTACCGAACAGATCAATGACGACCTCAACATGCCGCGCGCACTGGCCGTCACCTGGG
This sequence comes from Anaerolineaceae bacterium, assembly GCA_034435955.1. Taxonomy (GTDB): domain Bacteria; phylum Chloroflexota; class Anaerolineae; order Anaerolineales; family Anaerolineaceae; genus DAOTWA01. The sequence continues at coordinate 1,590 of DAOTWA010000060.1, forward strand.
ATCTGGTGCGCAGCGAGTTGCCGGCATCGTCGAAAAAAGCCACCCTGCTCGAGTTCGATCGCATCTTGGGGTTAGGGCTGGCTGATTGGCAGCCGCTCGAGGAAGCCATCCCTGCAGAGATCAACGAGCTGGTCAGCCGCCGTCAGCAGATGCGTGCCGAGCGCCGCTGGCAGGAAGCCGACGCGCTGCGGGCGCAGATCGCTGCGGCCGGCTATGAGGTCGAGGATACTCCCCAGGGGCCGCGGGTAAAGAAGAAGAGGTGATTATTTTGCCAGCCAGAGAATGCTGCCGCCTCCACGCCCCCAATAATCGGCGATGGCAGCTTTCATCTCTCCCACTCCCTGCCAGAAGGTGCTGATCTGCGAGCGGTGTTCGGCGATGGCGGCCTGCCAGGCCTCCAGCCCTTGCGTGGATATCACCCAGCGTACTTCCTCCCAATCCGCATGGATGTAATCCGCGAGGCGCACGGTGTTAGCGGCCACATAAGGGTAGTCGGCGTAATAATACGGGCGCACACCCAGCCGTTCGGCCGCCATGCGCGTCAGGCGATGATCCACATGTCCCCCGATAGCCAGCGGGCTGACCAGGTTCATGCGCGGTGAATATCGTTTTCTGATCGCCGCCACCACATCAACAACCGCCTGCTCCTCCGGCAGGGCGGTCTGTAGATCTTCTTCGCGTTCGATCAAAGCCCGCCCGTCAGGTCGGATGCGGTAAATGGCATCGGGCAGGTTAAAGTGGCGCGGGCGTGCGCCGATTCTCCGGCAGGAGGATCGATCCTCGGCGCGGCGCATTTCCACCGCGCGTACGCTGCCGCCCCAGCGCGCATGTAGCGATTGGGCAAAGGCGCTCAATGGGACACCAGCAGGCGGCTCGCCGGCGCATACCGTCCAGATTTCGACGATCTCACCGGCGCGGGTCTGTTCCCAGATCAGGCCCCCCACAGAAAGGACTGCGTCGTCAAAATGAGGCGATAGATAGACCCACATATTTTTTAATATTTTATCCTATTGATTGGTTTGGTGTATGACCCTTTTTCAATTAAATCACCGCTTTCTGTTATGCAACAACCAATTGACACGGTTGACACTGTTGACTTGCCACACCCTGGCCTAGGTGTTATCATCTGTCTAATTGGGAGGAGCTACATTCATGCAGGTTGACCTGGACAGGCGTATCCGGATCCGCCGTATCCTGCTCATCGTCACATTGGCGACGATCCCCTGCTACTGCCTGGGTCTGGTCACCTGGCGGGTGGGGGCGGTGCTGCGCCAGGCTTCTACCATGACTCCTAGCGCAACTTCAACCGCCACGGCAACGATGACTCTGACGATTACCTATACCATAACGCCGAGCTCGACGCCCACGCCGAGCGCCACACCCACTGAGACTCCCACCGCCACAGCCACACAGACGCTGACCAATACCGCTACTCCGACGGCGACTTCGACCGAGACGAATACGCCCACTCCTCCTCCGCCCACGCTTACGCTTACGCATACCCCCACTCACACGCCCACTCCACCGCCGCCGATGGACACACCGACCGGCAGCAGCGGGATTGCCCCGACGCTATAATGCCAACGAGTGAAACGGGCATAAAATTATGGGGTAAAACCTGCGCGAGTTGGCGGGGAAAGGCACGGTTATGAAGGTTTCTCAACGGCGGCGTTGGAGCTGGCTTTATACGGCAACGGCTGCTGTTCTTCTGGCTGGCTGCGGCGTTAATCTTTTCAACGGCAGCCTGCCGGCCGCGCCAAGCCCTACGCCCAGGCCGACGGCCAGCCGCACACCCACCGCTGTGCAGACCACCACACCGGAGGGGACTCGCCCTCCCTCCGGCGGGCCGGTTACTCTGACGTTGTGGCTTCCGCCGCAATTCGATCCATCCGCAGGCACGCCGGCCGGCGATTTGCTGCGCGCGCGGCTCGACCAGTACCGCGAGGAGAATCCGGGCGTCTTCCTGCAGGTGCGTTTGAAGGCTACCAGCGGGCCGGGCAATCTGCTGGATGCGCTGGCAGCCACCAGCGCGGCGGCTCCAGCAGCCTTGCCGGATCTGGTGCTCATCGCGCGTGAAGACCTGGAAACAGCCGCTTTGAAAGGGGTGCTCACTCCTCTCGATGGTCTGACGCACACTATGGAGGATCCCGACTGGTACAATTACGCCCGTCAGTTGGCCCGCTTGCAGGGCAGCACCTTCGGTCTGCCATTTGCTGGCGATGCCCTGGCGCTGTTCTACCGCCCGGCCAGCCTGCAGAATTTGACCCCCGACTGGGGCTCCATTCTCCGCCAGCGCTCGCCGCTGACGTTTCCGGCCGGCGATCCCAACGCGTTGGTCACCCTGGCGCTTTATCAGAGCGCCGGCGGTCAATTTGAAGGCGCCCAGAGTCGGCCTATGATTTCTGTTGATGCATTGGAGCAGGTGCTCGATCTCTACAATAATGGCGTACGAGTCGGGGTGTTTCCTGGCTGGCTGGCCCAATTCGATACCGATGGCCAGGCCTGGCAGGCCTACCGCGATGGGCGCGCTCAGATGGCGATTTCCTGGATCTCGCGTTACTTGGCCGATCTGCCTGCCGATACCCTGGCGGCTCCCCTGCCGGCGCTTGGTCAAACCAATTTGACCCTGGCCACCGGCTGGTTGTGGGCGGTGCCGGCTGGCCGAAACGACCGGCAGATGGCTGACATCGCCCTGGGCGAGTGGCTGGTGGAGAGTGACTTTCTTGCGCACTGGACGGCCGCCAGCGGTTATCTGCCGCCCCGGCCGACTGCGCTGGCAGGTTGGACCAATCCGAGTCTGCAGACGTTGGTCAGCCAGGTGGTGCTTTCTGCTCAGGCGCCGCCGACGACCGATGTTCTCAGCAGCCTGGGGCCGGCGCTCAAGGAAGCTACCGTCCAGGTATTGAGCGGCCAAAGCGATCCAGTCAAAGCGGCTCAGGCGGCGGCGGAAAAACTCCAGAATCCATGACGGTTCGAGTCCCGGATTCGGGACGGACGGCTGTCCATCCATCAAATTGACTGATGAGAATGAATGAACACCTGATACATTGGCTGCACAGGCATCGCTTTCGTTTCCTTGCCTTTATATTCCTGGTCGCTCTTGGAATCGCGGCCTGGATCCAACCGTTTCACGAAGGCCGCCTGGATGAACAAGCGGTCACGGCGTCATCGAGCGCGGCACGCGCGGCTTTAAGTGCCAGCCCCGGCCCGGTTGAAACGGCCGCCACAATTCTAGCGGGTACCCAGAGTCCCACCGCTGTTTCTACGCTGGGATCTGATCTTACCTCACTCCCCAAAGCCACCTGGACCAGCCTGCCAAGCCTGACGCCTACCTTCGACGCCGCAGTCGAATCCAGTCATACCAATGGCATCATCCTGTGGGGGGTGGCGCTGGTTGCCATTGTTGTGGTGGGCACGTTGAGCGTCGCCTCCCGCTTCCGACGAGGGCTCTGAGATCGGGCCTCCAGAAGCACCTCCCCTTGGTGTTGGCATACCCGATCCTTTCAGCCGCGCTTCATCGTGTTGTAGCACTTTCATATCAAATCGCTGACCCTGCTGCAGAGCTGTAATGGTAAAATGGCTTTTTTGCCAGGACAGCCAGCCATGATCGCCCGCTTACATCACCTCTATCATGAATACCCTCATCAGTTCTGGCTGATGTTTTTTGGCATGTTGTTGAGCACGATCGGCTCCAGCATGATCTGGCCGTTCCTGATGATCTACGTCACCGAGAGACTCTCGCTGCCACTCTCGATTGTCGCCAGCCTGACCACCCTGAACGCTGCCATGGGACTAGTTGCAGCCTTCATCGCCGGCCCGATCACCGACCGCTTGGGGCGCAAATGGGTGATGGTTGTCAGCCTGGCGGGCAACGCGGCCGGTTACTTTTTCCTCAGCAAGGCCAGCAGCCTGCCGGCCTTCGCCATCCTGATGGGGCTGCAAGGCGCCTTCAACCCGCTCTACCGTGTGGGCGCCGACGCGATGATGGCCGATCTGATCCCCCCGGAGCGGCGCATCGACGCTTACTCGCTCCTGCGCCTGAGCAACAACCTCGGAGTGTCCATCGGACCGGCTATTGGCGGCTTCATCGCTTCGATCTCTTACGGAGTAGCTTTTGCCATCGCCTCGGTCGGTATGCTGACCTATAGCCTGCTGCTGACTCTCTTCGCGCGTGAGACGTTGCCTCATTCGGCGACTTCCCAGCGGCCCGAACGCTTCGGCGGTTACGGCCGCATCCTGCGCGATAGGCCGTTCACCGCCTTCGTGGCGACGTTTTCGCTGACCTCGGTCGTCGCGGGGATGATGTGGGTGCTCCTATCGGTCTACACCAAGGTGAATTACGGCCTCTCGGAACGCCAGTACGGGTTGATACCGACCACCAACGCCCTGATGGTGGTGCTGTTCCAGATCACCGTCACCCGACTGACCAAGCGCCATCCTCCTTTGCGAACGCTCGCCCTGGGCACCCTGTTTTACGCCCTGGGTGTGGGCGGTGTGGCATTCGCTCGCGGCTTTTGGGGTTTCTGGATATGCATGGTGGTGATGACGATTGGCGAGCTGATCGTCACGCCGACCGCCACCAGTCTGGCGGCTAACCTGGCGCCGGTGGAGATGCGCGGCCGCTATATGAGCATCTATGGGCTGACCTGGGGAATTGGGGCCGGCATCGGCCCGCTGGTGGGCGGTCTGCTCAACGACGCTCTTGGCCCGCTGTGGATCTGGTACGGCGCGGGGCTAATCGGCAGTGTCGCCACGCTGGCCTTTTTGCTGCTGGCGCGCCGTTACCCATCCAAGGGGCAGGCCCTGGAGCCTTCGCCATACAGTACGAACTAAGCAGGGGAAGTTTATTCCGTTTACTCATCGAACTTTTTCGGAAGATATGCGGCAACCGTAGGTACAGGGTTTTCATACCGGAAGACGGATCTCCACTGTCATTTGAATTTTGCCTCTATATCCGCTATACTAAATTTCGTAATGTTTTATCAACAGGAGATTCGAGCAGAATATGCAGTTTAGCGTTGTATTTCCCCAAACCGAATTCGGCAACGATCCCGTTGCGATCCGCGATTACGCCCAGACAGCCGAAGCGCTGGGCTATACGTATATGATCGCCTACGACCATGTTTTAGGCGCCAATCCGGACCGGCCGGGCGGCTGGACCGGCGCCTATACCCATCAGACGCCCTTCCACGAGGTGTTTGTCCTATTTTCCTTCATGGCTGCCGTGACGCACAAGCTGCGCTTTTCCACCGGCATCCTGATACTGCCGCAGCGTCAGACGGCCCTGGTAGCCAAGCAAGCCGCTTCTCTAGACGTGCTCAGCGGTGGACGCCTGCGTTTGGGCGTCGGCCTGGGCTGGAACCAGGTCGAATACCTGGCCCTCAACGAAAATTTCCACAATCGCGGCCGGCGTTTCGAAGAGCAGGTGCAGGTGCTGCGCCTGCTTTGGACGCAGCCGTCGGTGAAATTCGAGGGCAAATGGCATCACATAGATGATGCCGGCATCAATCCGCTGCCCATCCAGCGGCCGATACCGATCTGGTTTGGCGGCTCTGCTGACCCGGCGCTGGAACGCATGGCGCGCCTGGCGGATGGCTGGCTGCCGGCTTTCCGTTCACCCGCCGATGCCCGTCCATACTGGGAAAAATTACAGCAATATCTGTCCGAAGCCGGGCGTTCTCCCGAGACTTTGCCTATCGAGCCGCGCATCCCTTACGGCGATGGGAATCCCGAAAACTGGGCGGCCAACATCGAGGGCTGGCAGGCGATGGGCGCGCAGAATTTTTCGATCAACCCACTGAACAGCGGTTTCACCACCCCGGACGCTCACATTCAAGCCCTGCGAAGATTTGCCGAGGCGTTTATGCATAGCTGATCTTATCAGCCAAGTCATCCAAGCGCCTTGTGGGGCTAGAGCGCGGTAAACTGAACCATTGGGACGGAGATGAACCATGGATGTTTTCGATAGCATTGCCCTGCTGCTGGTGGCGATATTTTTGCTGTACTCCGGTGTGGATCCCTTTGTGCATATTCAGTTCCCCGCCCAGTTGTACGTGCTGAGCATCTATTCGATCGCCACCGGCCTGCTGTTCCTGGTGGCCCGCGTTAGAAACACCAAGCCATTTTATGCGGTGGGTATATTCCTGCTGATGGCCTGGTTCGTTATGCGCGGCGTCATCCCTTTACTGGCAGCGGATATGCCTGGCAGCGAGCTGGTGCTCGGCCTGATGGCCGGTTTAGCCGGTATACCCTTTCTAACGATGATCCGCGAGGAGCGCAATTTCACCAATATCGGCCAGGCGCTGTTTGGCCTCCATCTGGTGGGCGCATATTTACTGCCAGTGCTTGGTTTGGCGATCCCCTATGGTTGGGCGATCTTTTCCGGCGTGGCGATCCTCGCCGGCATCTTATTGATTCTTGGGTTCTAGGAGGGAGCGAACTCCACCTTTTCATCCAGCTTGCGTCTCCCGCCCTTTCGTGTTTTTGGGAACCATCTGGCCGGAACTACCGTCTTACCATTACCCGGTTGCCCTTTGACCAGGCAGATGCGCGCGGCCAGCATTTCAGGGGTTAACCGGCCGACGGGTAAGAATTAGTCCGCAGCGGTGCGGAAGGAGACGAAAGCATGAGCATTAAAAAGTTGTCCATATTCGTGGTAATTGTCAGTCTGGCGCTGGCTCTGCCGCTGGCCATCCCTTCGTTGGCCGAAGTGGTTCGCGCCTACAGCGGTTTCCCGACGTTTTCGATCGTCAGCGTCGATCCGGACCATTCGGTCACCATTACGATCAGCAATCTTCCCCCCAATGATACCTTTGTCGTGACGATGGGCCAATTCGGCACCAAAGGGATTGGCGGCATCGAGGTGGCCAGAACCGATTCGGGCAGCGGCGGCGTCAAGACCTTTACTTACAACATCCCCGATGCACTGAAAGGCCAGGCGCTGATCGCCATCCGCATGCAAAGCCCTACCAGCGGTTACTTCGCCTACAACTGGTTCGCCAACCGTTCCAGTATCACCGCCACCGCCGGACCGACCTCCACTCCCGGCGCCACCCCGATTCCGGTAACCGGCTATACCGGCTTCCCCACGTTTTCGATCATCAGCGTAGAAAAGGACAAGTCGGTCACCATCCAGACCAGCAATCTGCATCCCAATGATACATTTACGGTGACGATGGGCAAATTTGGCACTAAAGGCATTGGCGGGGTCGTGGTCGCCAATACTGCTTCGGGAACGGGAGGCACGCAGACGTTCACCTACAACATTCCTGATTCGTTGAAGGGGCAGGCGTTGATCGCTATCCGCATGCAGAGTCCTACCAGTGGCTACTTCGCCTACAACTGGTTCGTCAACAGCACGGGCGCTGGCGCCACACCTGTTTCTACAGCCACCCCGGGAGCCACGCCGATCCCTGCCACGGGCGGCTACAGCGGATTTCCGACCTTCTCGATTGTCAGCGTGGACGCGGATACCTCTGTAACGATCAAGACCAGCAACCTGCCGCCGAATGATACCTTCACCGTCACCATGGGCGCTTTTGGTACCAAAGGGATTGGCGGGGTTGTAGTGGCTACCACCGATTCAGGATCGGGCGGCGCGCAGACGTTTACCTACAATATTCCCTCTTCGCTGAAGGGAGCGTCGCGCATCGCCATCCGCATGCAGAGTTCCGCCAGCGGCTACTTCGCCTACAACTGGTTCTGGAATCAATAGCGCCAACCAGGAAATTGGTCTTTGAAATTGAACGGCGAGGTTTGGAAAACACCTCGCCGTTCTTTTGTTTTTACCCATGTGCTATACTTGCCGTATATTGTTCTCTGGAGGATTGACCATGGCGGAGAATTGGGTGGAAGTGGCGACTGTAGCCGGTAAGATCGAGGCTGAGATCGTCCGCGGTTTACTGGCTTCTTTCGAGATCCCTTCTGTTTTTTCACAGGAGAGCGCCGGCGCCGCCATCGGTCTGACCATTGGCTGGCTGGGTGAGGTGCACATCCTCGTCCCGCAGGAAAAAGAGGAGGCTGCCCTTCAGGCCCTGGACGCCTACTACAAAGGGGAACTGGACCAGCCCGGGGAGGAGGAGCCGCCCGCATCCGACGAACCCTGATGGGGTTCGTTTGTTACAGGTTCGGTATGGAATCCTTAGCGGGAATTCTTGCCCTGGTCGGAAGCGGCGAATACCTGCCGCCCATGGAGCCGGTAGACCGATACTTGCTGAGCAGGCTCTCTCCTCCGGTGCGCGTTGTCTGTCTGCCCACCGCCGCCGGCGCGGAAGGCGCCGAGCGCATCCGTTACTGGTCCGATTTGGGCGTGGCCCACTTCACTCGTTTGGGGGTGACGGCCGAGGCTGTCGAGGTCGTGGATCGCGCTGGAGCTGAGGACGAGCGCATGGCCTCACAGGTCGCCGAGGCCAGCTTGGTTTACCTTTCGGGCGGTAAGCCCGATTATCTCCATTCGGTGCTGGCTGGCAGCCGCGTATGGGAAGCCATCCGAGGCGTCCTCTCCCGCGGCGGTGTGGTGGCGGGGTGCAGTGCGGGAGCCATGATCTTCGGCGAAAAGATGCCCGCCTACAGAAATCCGTTCGTCCTGCGTCCCGCTTTCGCATTCCTCAGGAATACCGTTATCCTGCCGCACTTCGATGAGATCCCTGAGACGTTCGTGCGTCTGACCCGCCTGGCCCTGCCGATGCGTTATACCCTCATCGGGGTGGAGGGCAACACTGCACTGGTGTTCGACGACGGCAAACCTGCGGTCTTCGGCAGCGGTCAGGTGGTGATCTGGAATCGCGCTGGACGGCGCAGCTACAAACAAGGCGACAGGTTCCCTATGGATCGAATCGATTGAGCCTGGAGGGTCTGGCGTGAATGGAAATATCTGGAGCGACATGTTCTTGTTGAGCCTGCCGGTTCTGGAAAAGATTTTTCGGGTCATCCTGGTTTATGTCTTCCTGGTGGTCGGGTTGCGCCTGGCGGGCAAGCGGGAGCTGGCGCAGCTCAACACCTTTGACCTGGTGGTGTTGTTGACCCTCTCGAACACGGTGCAAAATGCCATCATTGGCAACGATAATTCAGTCACCGGCGGCTTGGTCGGCGCGGCGACTCTGCTGGCGATTAATTATGTGGTGGTGCGTTACCTGTATGGCCATGAACACGTGGATCATATCGTCGAGGGTAGCCCGGATCGTCTGATCGTGGGCGGCAAGGTGCTCAAAGACCGCCTGGAGAAAGAGGTGATCACTTTAGAGGAGCTCGAGTCGGCGGCCCACAAACAGGGTTTTGCTTCGCTGGACGAAGTCAAGGAGGCCATCCTGGAACCGGGAGGGGCGTTGACATTTATCGCCAAGCAGCCGTCCATCGAGCAGCGCCGCCAGCGCGAACTCGTGATGCGCCTGGAGCGCATCGAGCGTATGCTGGAGGAGATGAAAGCTGCCCGCAGTGCCTGAAGCGCTCTTAGCGGCGCTCATTAATCTTCGGGAGGAGACGACCTGATGCGAACTTCTCGCGGGATCATCGCTGGCGTTATCGCCTGCATCCTGGCGGCGGCAGGCGCATATTTTTGGGCTTCCAGCCTGATGGATTCGCTCTATGCTTACCGATCGCCCCTACGCGCCGACCCGCCGCCTCCGGGGGTTTCGCTCGGCCAGCCGCAGGTGCGCCGGGTGGTATTCGTGCTGATCGACGCGCTGAGGTTGGACACTTCGCTCAACCGCCAGGTGATGCCGGTGCTGGACCACCTGCGCAGCCAGGGAGCTTACGCCACGATGCACAGCCGCCCTCCCTCCTATTCCGAGCCGGGGTACAGCGTGCTGCTCACCGGCGCCTGGCCGGAGTTGAGCGACGGACCGGCCATCAACCTGGATTATCCGAAAATTTGGACCTTCACTCAGGACAATCTGTTCTCCGCCGCTCACCGAACCGGCCTGAAGACCGCTGTCTCTGCCTATTACTGGTTCGAGAGGTTGATCCCGCAGGAAGACGTCGATGCGCACTTCTACACCCCTGGCGAGGATCGCCGCGCCGATCGCCAGGTGGTCGATGCCGCCCTGCCCTGGCTGCGCAGCTGCGATTTCCAGCTCGTCTTGATCCACATTGACCAGGTGGATTACGCCGGTCACCACGAAGGCGGCCCACGCAGCCCCAACTGGGACGCCGCCGCTTCCCGCGCCGATGCCCTGCTGGGCGAGATCCTCGCCACACTCGATCTTTCTCAGGATGTCGTCTTCGTGTGCAGCGATCACGGGCAGATCGACCGCGGCGGCCATGGCGGCAACGAGCCAGTTGTGCTGCATGAGCCGTTCGTTCTGGCCGGCGCGCACGTAAAAGCGGGGAATTACGGCGATGTCAATATGGCCGACGTGGCTCCCACTCTGGCGGCGCTCCTGGGCGCCAACCTGCCCGCCTCGGCCCAGGGCCAGGCGCTCACGGAGATGCTCGATCTGCCGGCGGCCTATGTCCACTCTGTTCAGGAAGCCGAAACGGTCCAACAGCGTAATCTGATCGAAGATTATGGGGCAGCCATAGGCCGACCGGTGGATATCCCCGCTGATGCCACTTCGGTAGCCGCATTTCAGCAAGCGCTCGAAGCCGCGCGTGATGCGCGCCTCAACGCCGAGCGGCTTCCGCACGCGGCTCTGGCTCTAGGGATCATACTGCTCATGATTGGCATCTTGATTTGGAGGCGCAGTCGCCTGCTGGTCTGGATGCTGAGCGGCGCAGTTGTCTTCCAGTTAATCTTCCACCTGCGCTACGATCTGCTCGATCGTTTGACGTATTCGCTGAGCTGGGTGCCGGATGCGAACACAATGATCGTGTACATGGCGACTACCAGCCTAATCGCGCTGTTCGCGGGCTGGCTGGTCTTCGTCTTGGGCTCGCGCGTCCTGCGCTCAGGAGCGCGTGCGGCGGCCGAGGCCACCCTGGGCTTCGCCCTGGTCACGATAGTCCTGCTATCGCTGCCGGTCCTCTTCAGCTACGCCTGGAACGGCGCCCTGATCACCTGGACGCTGCCCGAGTTCACCAGCTCTTACCTGGGACTGCTCGGCCTCATCCAGGGGCTGGCCGCCGCCGTGGGCGGCATTCTCCTGGCGGGGGTGGCGGGACTCATCGGGGTCGTCCTGAAGACGTCTTGATATGGAAGTCAGCCGGCATCGGTGGAATTTTGATCTGCCGTAGGCCGCTCCAGCATGGCGTTGAGCAATGCGCGGGCGGCCTGCTCCGGGCCGCGCCGTTCCATGCCCGGCAGCCCTAGCTGCGTACGCACCTGGCCGACGAAGGCGCCCTGGCGAAAGAGCTGGTCGAAGTAGCGCTGCACCAATTGTTCGTGCAGCCCGGGATACTGCTGCGGCCCGAAGATGTTGGCGAAGTAGGTTTCTACCAGTCCACTGCTGGTGGTGGTACCTTTGCTCATCACCTTCCCCGCGCGGAAAACCGGCAGCGCTTCATCCGTGGACTGGAATTTTTCCAGGATGGGGTGATCCGCGTCCACCTCTTCGTAATTATTGGCGTAGAGCACGTAATCAACCGGGAAGCCCTTAACAATATTGGCGAAGGTGGTGACCGGCAGGACCACACGCGCGTTCGTCTGGTTGGGGTTAAGGATGATGGTGCGGTCGATCTGGCCGAAGGCGTAGCCGGGCTGGAGATCGTCCAAGCGCACGAAAGCCCCCGTCTCGGTGCCGTAACCAATGACGCGGCCCTGGTCATCGAGCGCCAGGGAGCCCATGTCATCCGCCACGATGGTGATGTCCTCGACTTTTTCGTCTCCCAGAGTGCGCATCGCTTCCAGCGTCTCGGATTTGCCCGCCCCGGTATCGCCCATCAGCAAAATGGTCACATTACCTTTTTCCCGCAGACGCAGGTTGAACAGCGCACCGTGGAATGGCAGCTTTCCGCTGCGCATCATCTGGATGTTATGCAACGTCAGCATCATCTTTTTCAGATAGCCGAAGTAACCGAATTGATCGTGATCGGGGATGGTGGCCACCAGTATGTGGCTGGCCTCATCCTCGTAAAAGACCGTCCAGCAGTCCCCTTTATGCGGCGCAGCGTCGCCAGGTACGCCGTACAGGAACACCGCGTCCGGTTGGCGTTTGAGATCACTGTCGTCGGCCAGCTCGAACAGATTGCTCAGCGAGAACCCCAGCTCGAAGTGGCGGATCGAGAAATATACCATGACCACCAGGGATCCTACGCGGGCGGGGTAGCACAGCCAGTCCTCTTTGGAAACGTCGACTTTTTCTAGCGGGTTCACGTCGATGCGCTCGAAAGAGCCGGTGCGCTTGTTGGTCGGCGAGCTGAAAATTAGCGGCGGGTAGATCAACACCTGGCGGATGACTGCGATGTGGTTGAGCTTCGCCGCGATGTACGCCGGGTAAGGGATGTCGCGCGGCAGGGCGATCGCGGCGACCTCCGCGCCGGCGTGCACCTGCCGGTAAATGCGGGGGTGATTGCCGGTAATGTTCTCCTGCACCTCGCGGTAGGTGCTGCGCACCAGGTGGGTGAGCGTTTCCACGGTCTGGTTGAAGGTGCGATAAGGGTGCTGGTCGAGGCGGTCGCCTTCTGAATCGCACACGATCAGTCGGTGGAGATGGCGCCAGTAGTTGTACAGATACTCGACGAAGTCGTTGAACAGGATCGGATCGCGGAAGAACTGCTGCGAGTCGGGTACGACTTTCATCACCAGATTACCGGGCAGCTTGGCCAGATACTGAAGCGTCTCGACCAGCAGGCGCACGTCCTGGTCGCTGATTGGCGTGTGGTCGAAGATGTCCATCAGGTGAGAACCTCGGCGCGCGAGCTCCGCGACGCAGCGCTTCAGGATGGCCAGGAACAGCGAGCTGGAGAGCAGCCTGTCGGGTGTGTCACAGATGCGGTCGCGGATGCGAATAATGACTTTGCCGTCGAACAATTTGTACGAGCCGAACTCTTCCATACCCCATCTCCAGAATAAAATTCCCAACATTGTAACTGGTATTTCCTGGGGGTAAAGGGATTTGCAGGTGTTTTCCTTTTTTTCATCTCAAGGGCAAGGGTAAAGGGACGGGTCTCCCCCGTACCCGCCATGAAGATCTGGTCGCCTCGGCCGGTCAAGCAGGGCGAGGTTCATGAGCCTCATTCTGACCGTTCCTGCTGTGGCCTGCCGATCTATAAAGGGGTTATATTCGTATTGGCCGCCTGGATCGCGGCCCTGATCGAGCGGCGGGTAACCGGCATCTTTCATGCAACAGAAGCCCGGAAAGGCGCTATGATGGGCGACTTAATGAGGATTTACCATGCGGCAGGCGATACCAAGACCAGCTGGAGCCGGGTGGGCGAGAATTTCCTGTCTTCAGCCGGTGCAGTCCCGTGGATCGAGTCTCACGTCTGAGCGTTGCAACGGCCCCCGAAGCATACAGCCCGTTCCGCATCGGCATTTCAGGGCATTGGCTGCCAGGCTGGTCTTGCGGACGCAGGCCGAAGCGGGACGAGCGTTACTGACGTGGGAGGGTCTGGACGCGGGTTAGAAAGCCGCTCTATGGGAGGTCTGGCGCCGGCATCCGATCGGCTAAGTAAGGTCCTGCGGCGGGAGGTGAAACGTGACGCGCAGATTGACGTTTATGATTGTGGTTCTGGCGTTACTGGCGGCCTGCCGTGCCATGCCGCCGGCTTCGCCGCCTGCGATGACTGTATCCCCGTTGATTTCGGCCGCGGTCACCACGCCGGCAGCTTCGCCAACTGCCATTGCGCCCATCCCTTCCGCTACCACACCGCACACCATCGCAGTCAGCATCCTGTTCCTCGACAAGAAAAAATTTGAGGCAGGAACGCCGCCTTTCGAAAGCCCAGCGGTGCGAACTGCTTCTCAAGGCGAGGATTTGCCCACTTTTATCGTGAGCGAGTATTTCAAAGGGCCTACGGCCGCTGAGCAGGCGCAGGGGCTTGAGCTGGTTACCAGCGGGTTTACGGGTTTCAAGCGGGTCGAGGTCAAAGACGGCGTGGCTCATGTCTATCTGCTGGGCGAATGCAAGAGCGGCGGCTCGGTGTACACGATCGCCCAGCCACTCATGGCCAGCCTGCTCCGTCTGGAAGGCATCCGGGCAGTAAAGATCTACGATGCGCAGGGGCAAACCGAGCACCCGGAAGGGCAGCAGAACTCAATCCCTTTCTGCCTGGAGCCTTGATACGAACCCGCCGCGCTGACGTTTTATACAATGAAATTCTTTTTGATAACGAATTTATACCGGAATGCCGGCTTTTTATTGAATGGTTTGCTGGCCAATCTATTGGGGGTTGGTATGGTCGTTGATGAGGGGGTTCGAAGCGATCTGACGGAAACCCGGCGCAACAAGAAGAAAGGCAGAAACCCGCCGATGGGAATTTCTGTCGCCCTGGTCGAAAAAGCGATCGACATCATCTATCGTTATCGCCTGGCTGAGCCGCGCGGTTTCGAATACATCAACCCAGCCGTGCAGACGATTCTGGGCTACACCCCTGACGAAATCTACGCCGACCCCGATCTCCTCTTCCGCGCCGTCCACCCGGAAGATCTGCCCCTGTTGGAAAATCGTTTGAAATGGGAAGGGAATGCGGATGCGGTCGTAATACGCTGGCTGGCGAAGGATGGGCGCACGGTCTGGTTGGAGCACCGCGATGTCCCCATCCGGGATAAGCAAGGCAGCCTTATGGCCGGCGAGGGCGTCGCGCGGGATATCACCCAACAGGTGTTGAGCCAGCAGGCCCTTGCCCGCTCGGAGGAGCTCTTCAACCGCATATTCAACGCCAATCCGGTCTGCATGAGCATTGCCTCGCTGGCTGACGGCCGTGTGATCGAGGTGAATCGTCGCTTTTGCGAACTGCTGTCCCTTACGCGTGAGGAGGTTATCGGCCGTACACTCAGTGAGCTCGAAATCTGGGTTGACCCCAAAGAAGCAGAAGCTTTGCTTGCCCGTTTAGTAGAGGAAGGCAGGGTCGGCGAAGCCGAGAGCCTCTTCAGGAGAAAAAGCGGGGAGAAGCTCATTGGGCTGGTCTCCTTGGAAACCATCGATCTGCAGGGAGAAGCCTGCATCCTGGCCGCGATCTGGGACATCACAGAACGCAAGCGCACCGAGAAATTGTTGCAATGGCGGGAGAAAAAGTTCCGCCTGCTTTACGAGGACGCCCCACTCGGCTACCAGTTGTTGGGGCGCGACGGCACCATTCTGGAGGTCAATCAGACCTGGCTTGAACTGGTGGGCTACGAGCGAAGCGAAGTGATCGGGCGTTGGTTCGGGGATTTCCTCACGCCTGAATCGGCCGAGTATTTCCATATGGAGCTGGGTGGGTATTTTGCGACTGGCAAAGTCTCGGGGGTCGAATTCGAGCTGGTTTGCAAGGATGGCAACACCCTGCTCACCACCATGACCGGACACATTGCGCACACCGATTCTGGCCAGATCCCCCAAATGCATTGCATCCTGTACGATATTACCGATCGCAAGGTCACCGAGGACAAGCTGCGCTTTATCAGCACCCATGATACTCTGACGAACCTGTACAACCGCTCATATTTCGAGGAAGTGGTCAACCGTTGTCAGCAGAGCGGCCAGTATCCTATCAGCGTGGTGATCGCCGATGTCGATGGGCTGAAAGCCGTGAATGACAGCCTGGGGCACGCAGCCGGGGATGAGGTGCTTTGCCGGGCGGCAAACGCTCTGAGGGCAGCCTTCCGTGACAACGATGTGATTGCCCGCACAGGCGGCGACGAATTTGCCGTACTCATCCCTAACGCTGATGCAGCAGTCGCCAGTCAGGCTATCGGGCGGGTGCGCACCTTCCTTGAGGCGCAGAACCGCTCGCGGCCTGAGCTGCCCATCAGCCTGTCCATTGGCGCGGCCACTGCGGAGGATGCCGCCCATCTGCAGGCGGTCATCGCCGAAGCCGACCGCATGATGTATCGCGAGAAGCTCCGTCACCGCGAGGTTCTCGGGAAGACGAAGAAGAGGAAATAGGGACAGATTATTCTGCCCCAGGCGCGGAGTTTCTGCTGGCGAGCCTATCCCCCGCGATTTTTGAGCCAGGCGAGCTGCTTTTCCACCGGCCAGGCGTTGATCACCGCCTCCGGAGTGACCCATGCGCGTCGGGCGATGGCCACGCCAAAAAACGCCAGGTCGAAGTCGGCCGGGGAATGCGCATCGCTGTTGATGGTGAGCAGAATTCCCAGCTCCATCGCGCGGCGGGCGTTGGTATCATCCAGGTCCAGGCGGGCGGGATGGGCATTGATTTCCAGCGCCACGCCGTGCTTTTTGGCCTCACTGAAGACCGCCTCCAGGTCCAGGTCGGCCCCTTCGCGGTTGGGAAATAGCCGCCCGGTGGGGTGGGCGATGATGTCGACATGCGGGTTGCGGATGGCGGCGATCATCCGGGCTGTGACCTGATCGCGCGGCTGGCGCAGACTGGTATGCACCGACGCCAGCACGATGTCCAGTTTGGCCAGCACCTCGTCGGGGTAATCCAGGCGCCCATCGGCGCGGATTTCGACTTCGGCCCCTTGCAAGATGCGGATGCTATCGCCCAGCTCTTCCTGAGCGGCGTCGATCTCCGCGCGCTGCCTGGCCAGATCCTCGATTTTTACTCCCCCCGTCACGCCCAGGCTGGGAGTGTGGTCGGTAATCGCCAGCAGCTTGAAGCCGCGCTCGCGAGCGGCCTTTGCCATTTCCAGGATGCTCAATTTGCCGTCCGACCATTTGGAGTGGGTCTGCAGGTCGGAAATCAGGTCATCGTGGGTGATCAGGCGCGGTAACTTGCCGGCTTTCGCCGCCTGCACCTCGCCGTGATCCTCGCGCAGCTCGGGCGGAATCCACTGCAGGCCGAGCGTCTCGTACACCTTCTCTTCATTGTCGCACAGAATCTCAGAGCCATCCTTGCGCTGGAAACTGTGTTCAGACAATGACAGGCCCATGGTGAGGGCCAGTTCGCGCAATCGCACGTTATGATCCTTTGAACCGGTGGCGTATACCAGGGCGGTGCCGAAGCGTTCTGGCGGATGGATCCAGATTTGTGAGCGCAGGCCGTTGGCGAATTCCACGCTCGATTTCGTCTCTCCGGATGCCAGCACGCGCACTACATCCTTCCGCCCGGTGAAGGCGGCCATCACCGGGCCGGGATTCTTGGAGGCTACCAGCAAATCGATGTCACCTACTGTGGAACGCATCCGCCGCAGCGAGCCAGCCGGCTCCGCCGCTACCACCCCGGGGAGCTTGCGCAGGAAGGCGAGCAGCTCCTGGGCCAGGGGCCAGGCTTCGCCGATGGGTATGCGATCTCCGCGCCGCGCCAAAGCTTCGAGGCCGGCCAGGATGCGCGCTTCGGATTTCTCGCCCATGCCGGGCAACGAACGCAGCTTGCCCTCGCGCGCGGCAGCCTCAAGCCCCGCCAGGTCGGTTATCCCCAGCTCCTTCCAGAACAGGGCGGCTTTGCGCGGCCCAACGTCGGGCACCTGCAGCAATTCGGTCAGGCTGGGCGGAACCTCGGTTTTGAGGCGCTCCAGGAACTCCAGTTTGCCGGTGGAAAGCAGCTCATCGATTTTCTCGGCGATTGCCTTGCCGACACCCGGAATTTCCTCCAGACGGCCTTCTTTCCACAGCTCGTTGACGTCTTGGGTCAGGTTGTTCAGGCTGTCGGCGACTTTACGGTAAGCCAGAACCTTATAGACGACCTCGCCCTTAATTTCGAGCAGGTCGGCGATTAACTTGAATTGGTCGGCCAGTTCACGGTTGTTCATGCCAGCCTCCTGTTAATATTGTAACCGGTCTGGCCCGTTTTGAAACCGTTATTGCGCGAACAACGCTGCCCCAGATTAGCGCTTAGCCAGTGTTCGTGCATAAAACCGCAGCAGCCGTTCCCAGGCGTCGGCAGCCGCATCCGGTCGGTAAGTGGCCGGATTGGTGTCGTTGAAGAAGGCGTGCCCAGCGCCCGGGTAAATGCGCATTTCGAAGTCTTTTTTATAATCCACCATGGCTTTCACCAGCTGGTCGAGGTATTGGTTAATGCGCAGGTCCTCGGCGCCGTATACCCCCAACACTGGCCCGGTGATACGTTCGACACGCTCGATGGGTTCCGGATTCTCTCCATAAAAAACAGCGCATGCTGCCAGCGGCGTTACACAGGCCAGCCGGATGGAAATTCCTCCGCCAAAGCAGAACCCAACGCTGCCAATGCGGTCAGGGGAGATGAAAGACTGGGCTTTGAGATAAGCCACCGCGGCGGCCAGATCTTCGGCCAGATCGTCGCGCAGAGATGGGCCGAAAATCAACGGTATCACCCGCCCAAGGCTCCCGCGTTGACCCTCGGACAACGAGGCGAGCTGCGCTTGCAGAAAAACCGGATCACGGCGTTGCTCTGGCGGAAAATTGGCGGCGAACTGATACACGGCGTTGATCGAAGCGGACGTGAGCACGCCGTCCAGATCGGGGCGGGAGAAAAGGTCGGGGGCCAGCGCAGCATAACCCTGGCGCGCCAGGCGCGCAGCCACATCCCGGTGGTGGCCGGTCAGTCCGTAAATCTCGTGAATCACGATTACACCGGGGACAGGCTCAGGCGTATCGGGACGCGCCAGAAAGCCGCGCATGCTCCCTCGGCCGGTGGTGAATGTGATCTCGCTGGAGATCAGTTCGGGCATGAAAACATCTCCTGCAAAGGAATGGGTTGGCCGGATGGTCATTTGCCTCTCGGTCCGGCCATAGGTTGTTCTGAACGATGGTCTATTATAAGCTTGTCGGATTAATAAGGTCTTAATTGAAATAATCGGTTTATAACTCACGACCAATGCCCAAACAAGGTGAAAATGACGTGGGCGGGCTGAGGATCAGCGGCAAGGGATAAAACCTTTCGCTAAGACCAGCGCCTTGCTAGAAGGCCACAATCAAGCATGTTTGGGATGCTTGGTTCCTTTGTACTTTACATATTGGATCATCGATGTGCCCATCTCCGGCTACGTGGTCAACCGCGTGATACCGCGCGAGCTTCTCCGTCAGGATATTCCCGCTTATCTACGCAACCGCATCGAAATGCAGGATCGCTATCTGCAGCAGATCGACGAGATGTTTGGCAGCCGGGTACTGGCCCAGGTACCCGAATTGGAGCGGGACGTCACCGGGCTGGCGATGATCGAGCGCCTGGCCGAAATTATGTATGGTGAATGAGGGTCCAGACATGGGAAAGGGAATTGACGTATCGATGCAGGATTTTGTGCGCGAACATCCGGGCCTGCGCTATGTGTTCTTCGGCGGTAAGGGTGGGGTGGGCAAGACCGTGATGGCGGGCAGCACAGCTTTATGGCTCGCCCGTCAGGGCAAGCGCGTCATGCTGGCTTCCACCAATCCGGTCCACAGCCTGAGCGGATTGCTCGGCCAGGATGTTTTCGGTAAACCGACGCTGGTGGAGGACACGACCAACCTGTGGGCCTACGAGATCGACACACGAGATACCATCGAGCGCTCCAAGCAGGAGATCCGCGATAAGATCCAGTGGTTCCTCAAGTTTGCCGACATCTCGACCAAGGCGGACGAGTTCGTCGAATCAGCGACAATGAACCCCGCTTTCGAAGAATCGGCCATGTTCGAGAATATGGTCGATCTCATGCTGAAAAACGATTACGATGTGTACGTGTTCGACACCGCTCCCACCGCAAATGCCCGGCGCCTGCTGGGGATGTCCAGGGTGTATTCGCTGTGGGTCAACAAGATGCTTAAAAGTCGCGAGGAAGCCCGCAGTCTGCGCGAGATGCTTTCCTTCACCAAAAAGAAGGAGGCCGACCCGCTCATGGATTACCTGGTCTCTTTCCGCGACCGTATGGGAAAAGCCAGAGAACTGCTGACCGATCCCGAGAAGACTGCCTTCTTCTTTGTCACTCTGCCCGAGGCGCTGCCCATCGCCGTCATCACGCGCTTCATCGGCTGGTTCCGCGACTTTGGCATCCCTATCGGCGGCGTGATCGTCAATATGCTCATCGACAAGAGCCAGGTTAGAGTCGACGCGCCAGATTTTGTCCGCAACCGGGTGGCCATGCAAGACCGATATATGGACGACATCTGGGAGAAATTCGATCGCATGGTGCGCTCGACCGTGCCCCTCTATGAAAGCGAAGTGCGCGGCCTGCCGTCGATCGCCCGCGCGGCTGACCGCTTGTTTGCCGCCCAGTGAAGGGTCTTCTCCCGCCGGGAGAGTAAACTCGAAGCCATCCGTGCTTTTTCTTGTGAGGTACCCTGTGAGGGTCAGGCTGCTCCCACAGGGTATCTTCTTTGTCTGTCTGAGTTGGGGTGGAGCAGAGGCGAAGGGTTTCGATGTGGGCCTTGACCTTCGCCAAGTTGCCGCTAAAATAATGGAAAAGGGTGGCGGAGGAAGGTTTGAAGCGATTATTCGTACTTCGGCATGCCAAGTCGTCCTGGAAAGATGAAACGTTGCCAGATCATGAGCGTCCGCTGAACAAGCGCGGCAAGCGCACCGCGCCTTTGATGGGCCGGCTGATGCGCGAGAAGGATCTGCTGCCGCAGATCATTTTGAGCTCGACTGCGTTGCGCTGTCGCCAGACGGTGGAAGCCGTGATAGGGGAGAGCGGTTTTGACGGGCCGATCCGCTGGCTGGATGAGTTCTACATGGCTGGACCTGAGGCGTATCTCGATGCGCTCGCCGGTCTGGACGAGGAGATCTCGGATGTGATGGTCGTAGGACACAACCCGGGGTTGGAAGAGCTGATCGAAGATCTCACCGGGCAGTACGAGACCCTGCCGACCGGCTCACTGGCCCTGCTTGAGCTGGCGATAAAACGCTGGAGCGACCTGAAAGAGGATGTTCACGCCCGCCTTGTGAATGTCTGGCGCCCGAAAGAGATTTCGCGATAAAGAAGCAGGTTATCCCTGCATAGAAGCTTTAACGCGCTCAGGGTATTGTTTTGATTATTTCAACCAATAGAACAAACCCTTCAGAGCGATGGCATACACCCGGTATGGTTTGGGTCCGACGAACGCTTTCCCATTGATGAAGATGGTTGGGGTGCCATAAAAACCGGTCTTGTCCACCGCATGGATCTGCGTTTGCACCGCGCTTTCCACCCGCGGATCGCTCATATAGAAACGGACCGCATTTGGGTTTATCCCAAGGTCGTTGAGCAGCGTATCGATATAAGCCGGGTCATCCAGATGGTTCTTATCCCCCTGAAACATGCGATCGTTAAATTGCCAATACTTATCAGGCGCAATTTGGTAGATGCTGTAGCTCAGCCTGGTGAAGGAATCATCCTGCTCTTTTACCGGATAATTCATAAAATAAAAGTTGGCCTGATATTTCTCTGCAATGGCACGGATAACCGGATACACTTCGCGCGTATAATCACAATGATAGCTGCCGATCATCACGATCGTGTCGTTGGATGAGGCTTTGCTCTGCGGGAAGGTGCTGAAATCCACGCCATTCAGGCTCAGTTCCACTTTACCGGCCGGTTTGACCGGGCAGCCTTCCGTCGTGGTGACCTGATTGTTCGCGCCGCTGGGATCAAATACGCAGAAAGCCGAGGAATTTAAGCCGTTGCAACTGCCGGTGGTGTAAAACTCATATAACCCGCGCACCGACCAGACGCTGCTGGCTATTAATGTAATAAAGAAAACCCAAGATAGAAGCTCGAAATTTCGATTCAGGAAAATCGCCGCCTTCTCCGAACGGGTAATGACCACGCCCAGCAAGCGGGCTTTCATTTTCTCATCAAAACCGGTGTTGCATGGGCGCAGGGTGACCCGGCGCAATACGCAATCCAGAGCTTCGCCAGCCAGTTTCCGGTTAGAGGCGCTGAATATCCCCAAAACCGATAAGACGATAAAAGCGACGATACAAAACATATGACCCTAGAGCACTTTCCTGATTTTCTTTAAGCTGGAGACAAACAGCTCGACTTCTTCGAGCGTATTGTAGAGGTAAAAAGAAGCGCGCACGGAGCCCTGTATTTGATGCGCATTGAACCAGGAATGTGCGCAGTGCTGCCCAGAGCGCACCATGATGCCAGCCGCCTGGTCCATCATCAAGGCGATGCGGTGTGAGTCGGTGTCCTCAATATAAAAAGTGACGATGCTGCTGCGCTGACCGGGATCGGCGGGGCCAATGATGTGAAGGCCCGCGATGTCCTGGATGCCTTCGCTCATGGCCTGATTGAGCAGGGTCTCATGCTTTCGGATCGCGTCGAAGCCAATCTTCTGGAGGTACTGCACCGCCGCCCCCAGGCCGATGATGCCGGCGTAATCCTGCAGACCGGCTTCGAATTTTTCGGGCGGCGGCAGGTATTCGCAGGAAGTGTAGGTGGATGAAGCGACCGTGTCGCCGCCTACCAGGAAGGGTTCCAGGCGTTCCAGCAGGGCATATTTGCCGTATAACACCCCGGTTCCGGAGGGCCCCAGCATTTTGTGGCCGGAAAAGGCCAGAAAATCCACATCCAACGCTTTCACGTCGATGGCGCGATGGGGCGCGGTCTGGGCGGCGTCGAGCAGCACCAGGGCGCCGGCTCGATGGGCGCTCTTGATGACCTCGCTGGCGGGGATGGTCACCCCATCGAAATTCGAGGTGTAGCCGAGGGACACCAACTTCACCCCGCCATCGAGGAGTCTCTCAAAGGCCGCCAGATCAAAGGTGTTGTCTGGCAGTGAAGGCACGATTTTGACCTGCACCCCCTGGTTTTTGACCAGCTTCTGCCAGGGGATCAGATTGGAGTTATGCTCTTTGTCCGAAACCAATACCACATCCCCGTTGCGCAAGCCCAGCGAAGCGGCCACGAGATTAATGCCTTCGGTGGTGTTGCGCATGAAGACGATTTCCTCTTTGCGGGCGGCGTTGAGGAATTTGGCCAGTCTGCTCCGCGACTGATCCACTTCCTGGGTGACGGCATCCGCCAGGCGGTGCATGCTCCTTCCGCCGCAGGCCGAATATTTTATGTAATACTGTTGAAGAGCCTCAATGACGACCTTAGGCCTCAGGCTTTGACAGGCGTTATCAAAATAAATAATGGGCTTCTTACCCGCTTCGGACTGCAGGATGGGGAAGTCCTGACGGATTTTTTGAATATCCATAGAATTCCAGCATCAAGAAAATTCTGACGGCTGCCAGGGTGGGGAAAAGAACGAAATTGAACCAGCGTAATGGACACAAAATGCCCAGGAACTCTCCGCTCTTGCAGCTCCACCTCTGGCAGCCTGCTCTGGTCGGTCCGTCTAACTGAATCGAATGACCTTGATTATCACGCGCCTGCTGGGATTGAATAGTGAAACCTGTCACCATTCGCCGGGCGAAATGTCACAATGTCATTTTTGCGGTGGAAGGTTGCACAAATGGTTATAATTAAAATGATGCGCTGTGATCATAAAGAATTTATAGTCTTCCAGACAGGTGTGGCCAACATCGCGCGAGCAGGACAATGATCCATGGTTTCAATCGCTGGACAAAGGGAGGCGGGTGTGGATATTTTAGGTAAGGAAGCATTGTCTATCGATGTGGGATCACGGCTGCGTACGTTGCGCGATGAGCGCGGCGTTTCGATGCGCGCCCTGGCGCGGCGCAGCGGCCTCTCAGCCAACGCGTTGAGCATGATCGAACGCGGGCTCACTTCCCCATCGGTCAGTACGCTGTACAAGCTGGCCACTGCGCTGGAGGTACCCATCACTGCTTTTTTCCGCCAGGAACCGCCGCGCAACAAGATCGTGTTTTGTAAGGCTTCCGAACGCGTCCGTGTTCCTTTCTTACGCGGCATGTGGGAAGGACTAGGCGGCGAGGCCTTCAGCGGGAGGATGGAACCCTTCATGCTCACCCTGGAAAGCGGCGGCTCCAGCGGACCACACGGCATGATCCACACCGGCCATGAATTCGTCTTTTGCCTGCGCGGCAGCCTCGAGTATCAGGTGGATGACCAGCATTTCGTCCTCCAGGCCGGTGATAGTCTGATCTTCGCCGCACAGTTGCTCCATCGCTGGCGCAATGCGGGCAACACCGTGACCAATGCCATCATCGTCCTGGCCGGCTTCGAAGAGGCCGAGCGCCCGAGCGAATATCACCTTACTTCCACCCGCGAAGTGACAGAGTTCCCGTCGCCAAGAGAGGAGGACCAACCTGCTGGCTGAGTCCCTTGCCTGTTTTCGCGAGCCGGCCCCCTGGCCGAAAATTTTGTTGCTTGGATGATATTTGAGCCATTTTTCCCTATCACGACCCGTGTCGACGCAGATGGACGCATGCGCATTGCCGGACAGGATCTGATCCACCTGGCAAGCATCTGGGGGACGCCGCTCTATGTGTACGATGGGGCGACCATTCGCAAGCAGTTGCAGGATTTACGCAGCTTCCTCGCTGCGAATTATCCAGGCGAGGCAGTCGTAGCCTACGCCGCCAAAGCCTACTTCTCGTTGCGCTTCGCAGCACACCTGGCGTCGCTGGGTGTAGGTGTGGATGCAGCCAGCCGGGGCGAATTGATCGTCGCCCGGCGCGCCGGTTTTGACCCGCAACGCATCCACTTGCATGGCAACAACAAGACCCGTGAAGAGCTGGAGCTCGCTGTCCACATGAGCATCCAGGCTGTGGTGGTCGATTCGTTCGATGAACTGGAGCTGCTCGAGGGACTGGCGGCTGACGAGCAAACCCGGGTGCGCGTCTGGCTGCGGATAACACCCGGCATCGATGTGAACACACACGCCTCTGTGCGCACCGGCCACCTTGCGAGCAAGTTTGGCTTCAGTCTGGCGGATGGGCAGGCCTCTGCGGCTGTTCGCCGGGTATTGGCCAGCCCCTGGCTGGATCTGACCGGATTGCATACCCACCTGGGCTCGCAGCTTTTCGACCCTCAGCCCTACCGCCTGGCTATCCGCGCCCTGTATGAGCTGGCCGCAGAGGAGCATTTCGTCCCGCGTGAGTTGAGCCCGGGCGGAGGATGGGGCGTGCGTTATACGGCCGACGATCCCTCAGATGACGCGCATCCCTGGATAGAGGCGGTCAGCCAGGAGATCCAGGAGCAGTGCGGACGCCTGTCCTGGCCGCTTCCCCGGCTGTTCCTGGAGCCGGGCCGCTGGATCGCGGCGCGGGCGGGCGTGGTCGTCTACACCGTGGGGACAAGCAAGGTGCTTGCCGACGGCCGCCGCGTGGTGGCTGTCGACGGCGGCATGGCCGACAACCCGCGCCCGGCGCTCTACGGCGCGCGTTACACCGCCTGCCCGGTGCTGCATCCCGACGCCGAGCCGGAGGAAACAGTCGCCATAGTGGGGAAATTCTGCGAAAACGGTGATGTGCTGATCCCGGAGATCAGGCTGCCGAAGATGAAGCGCGACGATCTGCTGGCCGTGCCGGTCTCAGGCGCCTACCAGCTCAGCATGGCCTCCAACTACAACCTGGCCCCGCGACCGGCTGTGCTCTGGCTGGAAGAAGAGGGAGCCGAAATCCTCCAGGAGCGCGAGTTGCCCGAGACCTCCGACTGGTGGATAGCGGCAGGGTGAGCCCGTCAAGAGGCGGTCTTATTGCCGCCTGGTCCCAAAGGGGTCACAGATTCAGCCACCTGGCCGCCGCGCGCGGTAAATCGGCGGCCGGCCCGATTACTTTGGTGCACGGCGGCAGCGAATCCAGGAAGATCTTCCCGTAGCGTTTGGACAGCACCCGACGGTCGAGGATTGCCACCACTCCCCGATCTGACTGGGTGCGGATCAAGCGGCCGAAACCCTGGCGAAAGCGGAGAATAGCCTCCGGCAGGCTGTACTCGTTGAACGGGTCTTCGAATGTCTCCGAACGGGCGGCCACGATCGGATCCGTGGGTACATCGAAGGGCAGCTTGACGATCACCAGCACCGAGAGCGCCTCGCCGGGGATATCCACTCCCTCCCAAAAGGCGCGTGTGCCCAACAGCACGGCCCGCTCTGCCCCGCGGAAGGTTTCCAGGAGGGTATTGGCCGAAGCCCCCTCGCCCTGCTCGTACACCAAAATGCCGTGGCGCGCTAGCGGCGCAGCGATGGCCTGCGAAGTGCGCTTCAGTTGCGCGTAAGAGGTGAACAGCACCAGCATGCGACCACCTGTGGCGCGCGCCAGGCTGACCAGGTTGTGCTCCACGGCGCGCTGGTGACCATTGACGTCCGAGGGTTCGGGCACGTCATTGGCCACGTACAGCAGGGCAGCGTTCTCGTAATCGAAGGGCGAGCCGAGGGCCAGTTCGTCGGCCTCATCCGCGTTCAGGCGGTTGCGCAGGTAATCGAACTCGCCGTTGGCTGCCAGTGTGGCCGAGGTCAGGATCACGCTGGCCTTCTCGTGCCACAGGTATTGCTCCATCAGCGGCCCGATGTGCAGCGGCGCCACCTGAAGGGTCAGTCGGTTGCCATTGGGGTTGACTTCCACCCAGTAGATCTTCCCGGCGTCCGGTTTGCTGACCAGGGCAGTCAGGTTGGCTTCGATCTCGGTCAGGCGGCGGAAGACGTTGCCCAGAGTGCCGAGCGCGTCTTCCAGCTCGTCCGTCAACTCTGTAAGCGCCTCGCCGGTGGACTGGATGAGTTGGGCCAATGTGGCCAGCAGCACCCGGCAGGTCTCCCCGGCTTCATCCCAGGCGATTTCGACCTCGGTCCACGCCGGTTGAGTGCGCGTGGCCGGCAGAATGCGCTCTTGCTGGGGGTACTGTCCGATCGGCCGCCCTTCGCGCTGTTCGGCCAGGAAACTGTCCACCGCCTGAAAGAAGCGCCGGGCGAGATTTTCGAAGCGGAAGGCCTGGTCGGTGGCGCGCTGGACGAGCTGGTCGAAGGCGGCCAGTTCGGATGGCTTCACCAGCGCATGCACTGCGCTCAGATAACGGCCCAGGGCTCCAGAGGAACTCCCGCCCAGTTCGCGCATCAGGCGCTCGACGTCCCCCTGACTGGCGCGGAAGCTGAGCGCGTTGGTGGTGGCCGATTCCAGGTGGTGCGCCTCGTCCACGATCAGATAATCGTAATCCGGCAGCACCCGGCTGCCCGTGACGACATCGGACAGTAATAATGCATGGTTGACCACCAGCAGGTGGGCGGATTGGGCTGCCTGCCGTGCGCGGTAGAATGGACAGGCGCCGCCAGTGCGCTTGATGCAGGTTTCATTGGTGCAGCCCTCATCCTCAGCCGAAATGCGGTTCCACACGTCCCGCTCCACCGGGCCGTTCAGGTTGATTTCATTGCGGTCGCCGGAGCCGCCTTGATGGAGCCAGACCAGGACCTTTGCCAGCACGCGCAGCTCGTCGGCCGTCTCCGGCCCGCGCTGGCGCAGGATTTCCAGCCTGCGCGGGCAGAGGTAGTTGGCGCGGCCCTTGAGCACGCAGGCCTGCAGGTCCAGGTTGAGCGCCGCGCGCAGGTCAGGGATGTCTTTCTTGATGAGCTGATCCTGCAGGTTGATCGTGTTTGTGGATACGACCACGCGCGCGCCGTTCTGCACCGACCAAAGCGCGGCTGGCACTAGGTAAGCGAAAGACTTGCCCGTGCCGGTTCCGGCTTCTACCAACAGGTGACGGCTTTCGGACAGGGCTCGGGTGACGGCGCGCAGCATCTCGATCTGCTGGGAGCGCTGCTCATAGGCAGGGAAGTACCTGGCGAACGGCCCGCCCGCTTCCAACAGCGCGGCCACTTCCTCCGCGTCGAGCGGGGAGAGGCGCTGATTCGGCGTCAGCGGCGCGGGCGCCGCCGCTGTCTGCGTATCGAACAGCGGGACCGGCGGTCTATCCCCTGCGCGGCGGGCAGGCAATGGCTGACGGATCATCTGCCGCAGCACCTGGCTGAAAGCCCAACCTGCGCCCCAGTCCACCGGCTCGCTCAGCCGCACGATCTCGGCCACCAGTTCCACCGGCAGCTCGAGGGCCTGCTCGACCAGCCGCACATAGACGGAGTAAGTGACTCGGGCGTCGTCCAGGGCGCGGTGCGTGGCGGGGAAGGGGATGCCCAACGCGGCGCCCAGCGCGCCCAGGTTGTAGCGGCTTGCCGTAGGCATCAGCACGGCCGCCAGCTCGTAGGTATCGATGATTTCGTTGAAACGCAGCGCGCCGGCGCGCTGGAGGAAGGACAGATCGAAGCCCACGTTATGGCCCAGAATGGGGTCATCGCCGGCGAATTCCACCAGCTCGGGCAGCACGGCGTGCAGCGGCGGGGCGTTGCGTACCATTTCGTTTGTGATGCCAGTGAGCTGGGTGATGAAAGGTGGAATGGGCCGTCCTGGATTGATCAGGCTCGACCATTCCTCTTCGACCCGCCGCCCCGAGAATCGCACCGCGCCGATCTCTAAGATGGAGTCCGCGTCTGGGTCGAGGCCGGTCGTTTCAATATCCAGGGCGACGATGGTGGGCATGTGAAAGATTATACCAGCACCGCTAGAAGCCGTTTCATGAAGACTCCCAACGAACTCGGCGGATCTTAGCTGCTGACCGGGCAGCAGTTCGATTAAATGACGCCAAATAGCGGGAGCAAATCTACCAGCGATCGAACAATCGGGTATTCAGCCTCGGGTGGAAAAACTGCAAAACGTCCGGTTGCGCCGACGAAGGGCATTCCCGCCGCGCGAGCCGTTTCGCAATCCACCGGCGTATCGCCCACGTAGACTGCCTCGGCCGGTTCGACCTGCATCTCCGCCGCGGCGCGCAGCAGGCAGTCCGGCGACGGTTTGGGCGTCGGCACGTCGTCGTGGGTGACGATCGTACGGAAGAAGCCGGCCAGATTCTCATTCTCGAGGTTGCGCAGCACGCGCACTTTCGAGCCCGAGGTCACCAACCCCAGCGGGTAAGCCGGCGCCAGCTTCTCCAGCGTATCGCGCGCGCCGGGCAGCAGTGGCGGATCGATGCGCGCGGCCGTTTCCAGCCAGATCGCGTCGGCCTGCTCCCACAGCTCGCGCGGCAGACCCACCGCGGTGTACGTGGCGAACCAGTTGGGCGAATAGTGGGCGCGGAAGGTCTCCTCGTCGAAGGGGATGCCGAAATGGGCGAAGGTGGCCTGGAAGGCGGCCAGGTGTACGGGGTAGGAATCCAGCAGCGTGCCGTCCAGATCGAACAGGATGGCGCGAGGGGAGAGTCGCATGGGGAGATGAGATGACATGCCTGTGGTTATTATACCCGGCTCACAACCTGCGATGTCTCCTTGCTCGACCAGAACGCTCGATCTTAATTCCGGTCTGTTCCACCTTGTCATAGACTCCAGACGTCTTAGCGCGTCTGGACACAGACCTCCGAAGTCCAGAGTTGGGGAGGTGAAACTGGAAAACAGGATGATTACCCTCAAACCAACGAGATTTCGGGTCGGCCTTGTCGCGTCTGATTCGATGAGGCTGGAAGGCCTGGAAAATGATTCAAATATACGGGCGACGAATAGCCGTTACGTATTCATACATGCGCCGAAGAGAATGCTCTCAACCGCCTGCTTGCCGGCGCAGCTACGCATTTTTTGCATAGAAACGTGCCTGGACAGCTCATCCAGGCACGTCGGTCAGAAGGTGAAATGGTTTGTGTTGATTCCCTATGGTTTCTTGGCCAGTACCGAGATCACCAGCAGGCCGAGGATCAGGAGGATGCCCGGGCACAGCGAAGCCGCTCCCCCCGCGCCAGACGGCGGGTTGGGTTTAGGCGTCGGGCTGGCGGCAGTCGGCGCAGTCTGGCCCGTTACCGGCGAGGTGGTGGACGTCGCCGTGGAAGTAAGCGTGGCGACCGATGACGGCAGGTCGATCTTCCCAGAGCCCTGCGCACCTTCGGCTACCACCTCGTAGGCTGTGCCGCCGTACAGCACGATTACCCGCTCTCCCAAGGCCAGCGCCGCTGCCAGTTCAGGGCTGGACTTCGCCAGGTTGAAGTAATCCGCAGAAAGGAACGGCACCTTGAGGGTGGTCATCTTGCCCGGGTCGAAGGCCGTGTCGGTCCAGACGCCGTCGTTCAGCACGAAGGTGTGAGCGCCCGCCACGCGCACCTGGCTGGCGGCCTCGGCTGGCGGAGCGGAGGGCGCCTCGGCGTTGGCCATGCCGCCCTCGCCAGCCGCCTTTTCCACTGCCCCCTGCCCGTAAGCCGGAGCGGAGGGCGCGGCCTGAAGCTGGTTAAAGGTCTGATCGGCGATACGTTGCTGGGCTTCTGCTCCCAACGCCTGCGGCTCGGTAACCAGATATGACGTATATGGGGTGACAATGCCGTAACGGATGCTCAGGCGTACGATCTGGTCGATGGTCTCCCTGTCGGGGCCGTTCAGGCGGATGTGGGTCAGCAGTGCGCCGATCTTGCGCGTGGCCCACAGGCGCGGCAGCGCGGAAAGCGCGCCTGTGCCGTCGCCGCTATCTTTGGTGAAGTTCTGGTCCGGGTAGCGGAAAGTCTGCGTTTTACCGCCTGACTGCCCGCTCAGGGTGACATCGGCTGTGCCGCCACCCTGGTAGCGCCCGACGACCACGATCTGCGAGCCGAGGAACAGGTCGGGTAGGGGCTGGGGATAGACGTCGCTCACCCTCAGCGAACCAAAGTCGAGCTTGATGTCGGTCAACACTGGCGCGCTGATCCTGGCGTAAAAGCCCGACAGAATCTCGTCCAGCGCCTGGCCGGGCCGCACGTACGTGCTGGCGCCATGGTGGTCTTGCGCCAGGGTGTCGAGCAGAATGGTGTCCACATCGTAGCCGACGCCAAAGGCGAACAGGCGCACATTCGACGGTGTGCTGCGCGCAAAGTTGTCCAGAATGGCCTGCCGGTCGGTCACTCCGGCGGTAGGCAGGCCGTCGGTTAGGAAGATCAGATAGGTGGGACGTTCTTTTCCGGCCATCGACGCCGCCTCCAACAGGGCGCGGTTGATATCGGTGCTGCCCGCCGCGGACTGCCCGTCGCTCCAGGCGATGGCTTTAGGGGACTCCCCGGCGGGTTGCAGTTCTGGAGCATAAGCCGACAGACCGGTGCTGAAGGTGATCAGGTTGAAGCGGTCGTCCGGGTTGAGGTGCTGGAGGATGAAGCGCACCGCTGCCTGAGCCTGGCGGAATTTCTCACCGTCCATGCTGCCGGAGCGGTCGAGCACCAGGATCACGTCTTTGGCGACCGCCTCCTTGGGCTGTTCGGGTTTGGGTGCCAGCAGGGCCAGGAAGAAGCCATCCGGGTCGTCCAGATCATGCGGATCGCGGAAGGTGAGCAGGTGGAAGGCCTGGCTCTCCCCCACGGAATAATAGAAAGCGAAATCCGTGTCCGGGGTGACATTCTGGGCTTCATAGCCGGCGGCGACGTGATGGGCGTCGATGCGCTCGACCGATACGGCGTGGCTGGGCGAGTAGGCCGCGCGAATGGGCTGGCTGCTATGCACGTCCACACTCACGCTGACGCTTTCCAGCGGTTTGGCGGAGAACTTTTCGGTGCTCAGGGGATAGATGTAAGAAATCAGCCCGTTTTCTGCCGTCAGGGCCTGGCTGTACTCGATCTGGATGCGCCGCTCACCCTGTGGAGGGATGGGAAAGATGGAGGCGCGCACTGCAGCGCTGTCGGCGTATTCCAGCAGGGCAGGGTCGCGCAACGAGCGCACGATTTCCTCGTACTGGCGGCGGGCCTGATCAGCGGAAAGCACCTCGCCCTTGACCGGCTGGCCGTCCACCCACAAGGTAAACGAGCTTACCACCGCCCCGGCCGGCAGCGGGAAGACGTACGTGCCTTCGATGGGGTGATCGTTTGGATTGAAGAACACCTGATCCACGCGCGTCACCGCCACCTGGTCGTCGATGCGCACCTCAACTTTGTGGTAGCGGATGTCCAACTGCTGCATGGGGATGGGTTCGGGCGGACAGGGCGGCTTGCAGATGGGCGGCTGCGGGATGATAATGCCATCCGCGCTGGCCGGGGCGGGGAACAAGAAGGCCGCCGCCAGCGCGAGAGCAAGAATTTGGATAAGCCTCTTTTTCATGGTCTCCTCCTGGCGTAAGGGCGCACTCAACCGGGCCGGGCGTTGTTGTCCCGGTCATAGCGGCGGGGTAGTGGCGAAACGGGAATCTGCGGTTAAGACGATGGGCGGGGAGAAAAGTTCCTGAGTCCTCATCCACCGCCGATCCTCTCTCTTCTTAGAGTAAATCTTATGACCTCAAAATCAGGCAAAAGAGGGGAATGGGATGTTCTGCCTTCAAATTCCTGAAGGCTATTCAATCATGGTCACATCAGTTGGTCCTGCTGAATTTGGAAATAGGAATACAGCAGCCCCTTGTGAACCAGCAGGGAGCCAAAGTCGCCCCGCTCGACGATGCGCCCTCCGCGCAGCACGCAAATTTCGTCCACCTGCTCGAGCAGTATCAGGCTGTGAGTGCAAAGCAGCAAGGAGCGGCCGCGGGCGCTCGCCAAGATCGCCTCGAGGACGGCGCGGGCAGTGAGGGCATCCAGATGGGCGACCGGTTCGTCCAGCAGCAGGATGGGGGCATCCTGCAGCAGCGCGCGGGCGAGAGCCAGGCGCTGGCGTTCACCGCCTGAAAGGCGCAGGCCATGCTCGCCGACCCAGGTGTTCAGCCCTTGCGGGAGCCGGCTTACGAAGTCCGCCAGGTGCGCTGCCTCCAATGATCCCAGCAGCTCGTCTTGTGTGGCCCAAGGTCTGGCCAGGCGCAGGTTCTCCTCGATGGTCGCATCGAAAATGTAAGGATTTTGCGCGACCACGGCAAAGCGGCTGCGCACCGCCTCGGGGTCCAGGCAGCGCAGATCGGCGCCGCCCAGTCGAATCTGCCCCTCGGAATAGTCCCACAGGCGCAGCAGCAGCCGCATCAGGGTGGTCTTTCCTGCGCCGCTTGGCCCGACCAGAGCCACCGAACGGCCTGGCGCCAGGTCCAGGTCGAGGCCATCCAACGCCGGCGGGTCGTCGGGCGCATAGCGGAAGCGCAGGCCGCGCACCTCCAGGCGTGTAGCGGGGGGCAGGGTAATTGGAACCGGAGGAATGACCACCGCCGCCTGGTCTTCCGCAATCTCGAACAGACGCCGCCCGGCGGCCAGGCTGCTCTCGAACGTTAGCGCGGACTGCGGCAGGGGAGCAGCCGCCTCGAAGCTGGCCTGGGCCGCCAACGCCAGCACTGCCAGCATCACGCCTTCCAGCCGCCCGGCGGCGACCAGCGGGATGGCAAGGACCAGGACTGCCCACGCCCCGCCGTGAGAGAAGAGGCTCATCAGCGCCGCGCTCAATCCGGCGATCCACGCCTGGCGGCGCTCGAGAGCAGCCAGCTCTGCATTGAGATCATTTAGGCGGGCCTGTTGCTCTCCTTCCGCACCGAAGGCGAGTGTATCCGCCAATCCCTGGATGCCATCGGTCAGCAGCGCGTTCAGACTGGCTCTCAGAGCCACCTGGCGGCGGGCCGGGGCACGGCTGAGCGCCAGAAGCAGCAATGGCGCAGCCAGACCGGCCAGCAGAAAGGCGCCCCCCAGCGCCAGAGCAGAGGACGGGGCGTAGCCAATGGTGAACCAGCACACGCCCACCAGCACGAGGGCGGCGGCGGCCGGCGGAGCCAGGGCGCGCACGAAAAAATCTTCCAGCGTGTTGATGTCCTCCACCGCGCGGGTCAGCAGATCGCCGGCGCGATAATCGGCCAGTCGAGCCGGGGCGAGCGGCTCGACCGCGCGGTAGAACCACACCCGCAGCCTGGCCAAAAGGCGGAAATTGGCATTGTGCGAAGCCAGCCGCTCGAGGTAACGCAAAACACCGCGGGCCAACCCAAAGAAGCGCACTCCCACGATGGCGACTTCCAGCGCGGCGATAGACGGGCGCAGGGCGGCGGCGGAAATCAGATAGGCCGATGTGCCCATGAGCGCCACCGATGAGGCGACTGTGGACGCGCCGAGTAGCACGGAGAGGATCACCCATCCCGTCATTCCACGCAGGAAGCCGATCAGCCGCAGGGCGGTCCTCATCGCGCGTTCCTCGCTGCGGCCACAAGGGCAGAATACCGCCCGCCTAGCGCAAGCAATTCGGTGTGGGCGCCGCTTTCGACTACCCTCCCGCCCTCGATCACCAGTATGCGGTCTGCGGAAGCGACGGTGGACAGGCGGTGGGCCACGATCAGCGCGGCGCGGCTGCGCGCCAGATCCATGATTGCTCCCTGGACGAGCGCTTCCTCGGCGGGGTCGAGGCTTGCAGTGGGTTCATCCAGTACGAGCAGAGGAGCACCCTTGAGGAACGCCCGAGCCAGTGCCAGGCGCTGGGCCTGCCCACCGCTCAACCGCGCTCCACCTTCGCCGATAGGGGTATCGTAGCCTTGGGGGAGGCTGGCCACCACTGATTCCAGGCGAGCCAGGCGGACGGCAGTTTCTATCTCCTTTGGGGATGCACCCGGGCGGGCGAGTCTGAGATTCTCAAGTAGACTGCCGTGGAAGAGGTGCGGGCTTTGGGGCACCCAGGCCAGATGTCGGCGCCATTCTTCCGGCGGAATGGAGGTCAACGGTACATCGTTAACAACGATGAGGCCGGCGGTCGGATCGATGAAGCGCAGCAGGAGCAGGGCCAGGGTTGTTTTGCCCGACCCCGTGGCGCCGACGAGCGCAAGGGACTGGCCCGACTCGAGCGTGAAAGTGATATCCTCCAGAGCGGCAGGTCGTTCGGCGTCCCCGTCAGCGCCCGGGTAGGTGTAAGAAACCCTTTCGAAGCGGATCGGAAAGATGCTCACCGGAAGGCTGGCGGGCAAGGGATGCACTGCTGAGGAGGTCACCTGGAGCGGAGCGTCGAGGACGGCGAAGATGCGCTGGGCCGCGGCCAGACCGCTCATGCCGGCATGGAAGCGGGCTCCCAGGGCGCGCAGCGGCAGGTAAAACTCGGGCGCCAGGAAAAGGATGAAGAGCGCCTGCTCGAACTCGAGGCGCCCATAGAGCAGACGCAGTCCGACCTGTACGGCGACTACCGCTGTGCTCAGCGTAGCGGCCAGCTCGAGCGCCAGCGCGGACAGGAAGGTCACCCGCAATACTCCCAGGGTCGCTCCGGCGTAAGCCTGGCTGGCGCGGGCGATGCTCTCGGCCTGGTCGCGGCTGCGCCCGAGCAATTTGAGCGTCTCCAGACCCTGCAGGGAATCAAGGAAGCGAGCGCTCAAACGGCCCAAGGCGATGTATTGCCGGCGGGTCAGCGTTTCCGAGGCGCGCCCGATCAGCCAGGTGAAGAGCGGCATGAGGGGCGCCGTGAACAGCAACACCAGGCCGCTGAGCGGATCGTACGGAAAAACGGCCATCAGGATGACCGTCGGCACGATTGCAGCGGACGCAAGCTGGGGCAGATATTGGCTGAAGTAAGGCCCCAGGGCATCCACACCCGAGCTGGCGGCTGTCACCACCTCGCCGGTGCGCTCACCGGCGGTGAAGGCCGGTCCGAGGCGGTGGATGTGCGCAAGCAAGGCTGCTCGCAGGCCGGCCTTGACCTGCACCGCCGCTGTCCCGGAGGCGGTTTCAATGCCCAGGGAGAGTAAGGCGCGCACCAGGATGACGATCGAAAGGAGACGCAGGGGGACGGCCAGTTGGGTTAATGGTTCACCGCCGAGAAAGGCGCGCGCAACGACAGCGCTGAACAGGCGTGCCTGGACGATCACCGCCAGGGCGCTCAGCAGGGTGAGAATCGCCGCCAGGATCAGCGCTGATCGAGCGGGACGTGCCAGGCGAAGAAGGCGGGGTGAAATGAGCAAGGAGCAGCCCTCATCCCTGACCCCTCTCGCAAAGTGAGGGAAGGGAGGAATTACCGCGATTTTTTTGATCCCCTCCAGCTACGATCATGGGCGCGAAGTCCAAAAGGAGAGAATCAGGGGATTGATGAGGGATGGTCAGGCTAATAATGCAGCTCACCCTTCTCGCTCACTCGCTGGCGGAAGATCCAGTAGCTCCAGGCCTGATATGCCAGCACAACCGGCACGAAGATCAGCGCGACGATGGTCATCACCCGCAGGGTATAAGCGCTCGAGGCCGCATTCTGGATGGTCAGACTCCAGGCGGGGTCAAGGGAAGAAATCAGCACGCGCGGGTAGAGGATCAGGAAGATGGTGGCCGAGGCCAGGATGATGGTCAGGGTGTTGATTGCGAAGGCCCAGCCGTCGCGTTTCTGGCGCACGAAGTAACCGACTGCCAATGCGGCCAGACCTGCGCCGATCGGCACCGGACCAGGATCGACGCCCAGCTTGGTGAGCACGTCGGTGACGAAGTAGGTGGCCGCGGTGAACACCACCAGGATGACCACCGTGGGCAGCCAAATGCGGTACGCGGCTGTCCGCGCCTTCTCCTGCAGCTCGCCCTCGGTTT
This sequence comes from Anaerolineaceae bacterium, assembly GCA_034435955.1. Lineage (GTDB taxonomy): Bacteria > Chloroflexota > Anaerolineae > Anaerolineales > Anaerolineaceae > DAOTWA01. The sequence continues at coordinate 37,771 of DAOTWA010000060.1, forward strand.
TCAGGGAGAGGAAAAGCGCACCCTGGAGGGTGAAACCCGTCAGCGAGACCAAACCGCCGAGGAGAGCGTAAGGGTTGAGCAGGTTCCAGAAACCGCCCACGTAGTTCATGTTCGCGTCGATGGGCACACCGCGCATGAAATTTGCGAAAGCCACGCCGATCAAAAAGGAAGGCAGCAGGCTGCCACCGAACAGAGCCCAATCCCAGAAGGAGCGCCAGCGGGGGCTTTCGCCCTTGCTGCGGAATTCGAATGCCACCCCGCGGAAGATCAGACCAAGCAGGATGAGGAATAACGGCAGGTAGAAGCCGCTGAACAGGGTGGCATACCAGTGGGGGAAGGCGGCGAAGGTCGCACCGCCGGCGGTGATCAGCCAGACCTCGTTGCCATCCCAGTGTGGACCGATGGTGTTAATGATCGCCCGACGGCGGGCGTCCTGCTTCCCCAGGAAGGGCAGCAGGATGCCCACGCCCAGGTCGAAGCCTTCCAGGACGAAGTAGCCAGTGTAAAGGATGGCAATCAGAATGAACCAGACGGTGTTCAGATCCATGGGGAACCTCCTACTTCGCAGCCTCGCCGACGGGCGCCGGTGAGGGCTCAGACGAACCGTCCCCGGGTCCGGCCTTGGCAAACTTGACCAGTAAATACACGTCGGCGGCCATCAACCCGCCGTAAACCAGGGTGAAGCCGATCAGCGAGATCAGCACAGTGCCCACGGTCAGCGTTGGGGAGATCGCCTCCGTGGTCTTCATCAAACCGAAAACGACCCATGGCTGGCGGCCCAGTTCGGTCATCAGCCAGCCGGTCGTATTCGACAGATAGGGCAGCGCAATGGCCAGCGGGATCAGGCCCAGGAAGCGGAACTTCTCGACCGGAGTGTCGCGCATCACATGATACAGGCTGTAAGCCGCCAGGAACAGCATCAGAAAGCCTGCGCCCACCATCAATCGGAAAGACCAGTAGATGAAAGCGATTGGCGGGCGGTAATCACCCGGTCCATACTGCTGGACGTACTGGTTCTGCAGGTTGTAAATGCCTTCCACTTTCCCGCTCAGGCGGTTGTAAGCCAGCAGGCTGAGCAGACGCGGGATGCGGATGGCGAAGACGTCGCCCGTTTGGCTTAGATTGCCGATGGTGATGAGCGAAAACGAAGCGGGATCCTGGCTGTACCACAGGGCTTCGGCGGCCGCCATCTTCATCGGCTGGCTGCGTACCATGTGCTGGGCCTGTTGGTGGCCGACGATGATGATCAGCAAGGTGGCAATACCGGCGTACACAGCAGCGATGCGGAATGAACGCTGGAAGAAGTCGATCTCGTGCCTGCGGGCCAGGTGGTAGGCGCTGATGCCGAGCACAAAGAAAGCCGCGGTGACGAAGCCCGACAGAACCGTGTGAGGGAATTGAGTAGCCAGGTTGGGGTTGCCAACCAGCGCGCCAAAGTCGGTCATCACCGCGCGCCCATTCTCCAAGGTATAGCCGACCGGCTGCTGCATAAAAGAATTGGCGATCAGAATCCACATGGCCGAGATGATGGTGCCGCCGGCGACCAGCCAGATGGCTGTCAAGTGCAGCCCCCTGGAGAGGCGCTCCCAGCCGAAGATCCAAATGCCCAAAAAAGTGGATTCCAGAAAGAAGGCCAGCAAAGCTTCGATGGCCAGCGGCGCGCCGAAAATGTCGCCGACGAAACGCGCGTATTGCGACCAGTTCATGCCGAACTGGAATTCCATGACAATGCCGGTAACCACGCCCATAGCGAAGTTGATCAAGAACAGCCGGCCCCAAAATTGGGTCATCCGCTTGTAGATCTCCCTGCCGCTAGAGACGTACAGCGTTTCCAGGATGGCCACCAGCAGAGATAAGCCGATGGTCAGAGGCACGAAGAAGAAATGGTAGACTGAGGTAATGGCGAACTGCCATTGGGAGAGCTGGGTAACATTCATCATCCCCACTCCTGAAAAATAACTGCACCACTGGTTGGAATCGCCTTGCTTCGATGGCGGATAGCAGGACGGCGAAGAAAGGTATCAACCCTGATAAAAATTGTAAGAGAATCGAAGGTCGTTGGAATTACTATAGATCATCAATGCACGTGACGAAGTTCCCAATCTGTTCACCCGGAGGGGTGAGGAAACCATCATCGCCACACGGTACACATCTTGAATGAGGCGGCCAGGATAACGCCTAATGCGCGCCGCAGCTTCATGCCATTGCCCTCCCGTTATTTTTATTATAGCTGAGGATATCGTGGATCGACCTTCTTGCCGGGCAATCAAGCCATGGATGTTGAGCATGGACGACCTCTAAAGTCTTGTGGGCAGGCGTTAAGGACGATGCTTTTTTCGGATTTGCCCTCACTGCGATCGGCTGCGGATAAAAGGGTGATGCAGACTGGAAATAAGGTCAGGCATCGTCGTAAAGCCGCGAGACTTCGGAAGTTCCCCATACCGCGATGGTATAATCCCCCAAAACCTGACTAAATCGTGGATTTATTATGCTGGATAAGATCACAATCATCGAGAACCGTTACGATGAGCTGACACACCTTCTGGAAGAAGCCGGCGCGGACTATCAGCGCGCCGCCGAGCTGGCCAAAGAACGCGCCGACCTGGAAGAGATCGTGGCTAAAGGACGCGAATACCGTGAACTGCTGCATCGCTGGGAAGAGGCGCGCAGCCTGGCTGCCGATGAGACGGACGAGGAGCTGCTAGAGCTGGCCCAGGCCGAAGTCGCCGCCCTGGAGCCGCAGATTGAGCGGCTCGAACGCGAGATCAAGAGCCTGCTGCTGCCCAAAGATCCGCGCGACAAACGCAACGTAATTGTCGAGATTCGCGCGGGCACAGGCGGCGAGGAGGCGGCTTTGTTTGCGGCAGACCTGTTCCGCATGTACACGCGTTACGCCGAGCGCCAGGGCTGGAAGGTCGAGGTACTTTCGGCCAACGAGACCGGCATTGGTGGGTTTAAAGAGATCATCTTCACGGTAAGAGGCAAAGGAGCTTACTCGCGGCTGAAATATGAGTCGGGGGTGCACCGCGTGCAGCGCGTCCCGGTGACCGAAGCGCAGGGGCGCATTCATACTTCCACGGCCACCGTGGCCGTCCTGGCCGAGGTCGAGGACGTGGAGGTAGATATCCCCGAATCCGATATCCGGGTGGATATTTACCGCTCGGCGGGAGCGGGCGGGCAGAACGTGCAGAAAAACGCCACTGCTGTGCGCATCACCCACATCCCGACTGGAATCGTTGTGGCGGTGCAGGATGAGCGTTCGCAGCTTCAGAATAAGCTTCGAGCGATGAGCATTCTGCGCGCGCGGTTGTACGAAATGGAAGAGGAAAAGCGTCGCGCTGAGGTGGACGAAGCGCGCCGTTCGCAGGTGGGCACTGGCGAACGCGCCGAGAAGATCCGCACCTACAACTACCCCCAGTCGCGGGTGACCGATCACCGCATTAATCTCTCCTCGTACAATCTGCCGGCGGTGATGGACGGAGAGCTGGACATGTTCATCGATGAGCTGGCCTTGCGCGATGAGACCGAACGTCTGGCAGCGACGGGAGTGAGGGAAAATGACGATTGATCTCGGCCCGGCGTTGAATGAAGCGCAGCAGGCGCTCTCGGCGCAGAGCGAAACTCCTTTCGTCGATTCATTGGCCTTACTGGCCGGGCTTACAGGCCGGAGCACGGCCTGGGTTTTGGCTCACCCGGACGCCAGGCTCGCACCGGATCAAGCGGCTGCTTTAAACGCCTCGCTGGAAAGACTGGCCTCCGGCGAGCCATTGCCTTACGTGGTGGGCCGGCGGGAATTTTTCGGACTGGAATTCGAAATCGGACCAGGCGTCCTGATCCCACGCCCGGAAACCGAGCTGCTGGTAGAGCAGGCATTGGGCTGGTTGGTCGACCACCCGAACAGGCGAACCTTCATCGATGTGGGCACTGGCAGCGGGTGCATCGCCGTCAGCCTGGCTGCCCGCGTTCATGACCTGCACGGGCTCGCCGTGGACATTTCTGCTGAGGCGCTGAGCCTAGCACGGCGCAACCTGGCCCGACACGGCGTCGGCGAGCGAGTGGCGCTTGTGCAAGGCGACCTGGCCACAGCCGTGGGCCGGTCGCTAGACCTGATCGTCGCAAACCTGCCGTATGTGCCTACGGAAACGCTAAAGAAACTGCGCGTTTCCGCTTACGAGCCGCTTTTGGCATTGGATGGCGGATCGGACGGGCTGGCGCAGATCCGGCGGCTGCTGGCGGAAGGGCCGCGGGTGCTGGCACATGGCGGGCTGCTGCTGATGGAAATCGAAGCCGGACAGGGACAGGCAGCACTGAGATTGGCGGAAGACATCTTTCCAGGGGCCGCCCTTGAAGTGCTCAAAGATCTGGCCGGCAAGGACAGGCTGTTGAAAGTGATGGATCGTGGAGACTGAGGTCATCTCCATTGACTCTCCACAGGCCATACCACGCGCATTGGAAGTGTTGCGCGAAGGTGGGTTGGCCGCATTTCCCACCGATACAGTGTATGGTGTAGGGGCGCTTGTGAATTCCTATCAAGGTATCGAGCGCCTGTTTGCGGCAAAAAACCGTGAGGGCTCCAAAGCCATCGCCGTGCTGGTGGGCGACCCGCAGCAGCTCGAGCTGGTGGCCGAGGAGGTAACTCCGCTGGCGGCGCTGCTGGCGGAGCACTTCTGGCCGGGGGCGTTGACGCTTGTGGTGCCGCGCCGGGCCGGTTTGCCCGATAATTTAAGTCCGTTACCAACCGTCGGTGTGCGCCTGCCGGATCATCCCTTTGCGCGGATGTTGCTGCGCGCAGCCGGCCCGCTGGCGACGACCTCGGCCAATCTCTCCGGGCAACCCAGCCCGCGTTCTCCCGAGGAAGTGCTGGCGCAACTCGGCGGACGCATTGACCTGCTGCTGGATGGCGGCAGGACGCCGGGCGGCGTGCCCTCCACGGTAGTGGATTGCACGGGCGCAGAGCCAAAGGTGTTGCGCGAGGGGCCGATCAGCCTGCAAAAGATTAGAGAAGTTTTGGAATCGCGGGCCTGATAAGAAGATCGGTAATTGGAGAATTCTAATCTAATTATTAATATCCCCTAAGCCGAATTTTAAATTCGGCGGATATAGTAATTTTGCATTCTCCTATCCAGACGCGCGCTGATGAGCTTAGGAATGGGCTCACCAGCGCGGTTTGTTTAAGTACGAGGGGTCTCGAAAAACTGTACCCGTTTCTCATAAGATTCTGGAATTTGATTTTGCTGTATGCATGCGACTCACCTGGACTCCTTTTCACCTGGTCATCAGCAATGAGGTGAAAAGGTTTCGTGATAAGATAGTGAAAATCTTCATCCTTCTACCCGGGTGCTATTGGGGCCGATGATCACCCTCGAATCACAGCATCTGCAATTTAATTGCCTGCCCGAGCATGCCGCCTGGAGTCTATTGAGCCTGAGCGGGACAGCCATGTGGATCGAGAATGCACGCATGGCCTGCTTCTACCGTGTCGGTCGGCGGCAGATGGAAGCGCTGACCAAGATTTGGCCGGATTTTCACATCGCAGGACCGGAATTGCTGCCATCGCCGCATGGGCCGATCCAACTGGTGCGCATCTCGGTCGGCCCCGACGAAGGCGGGGTGAAATACGAGCTGCGTTTCGCCCTGCCGGAAAACGCGCCGCTGCTATTATGTCAGGTCTCGCTTCTGAATGAAAGTAAAGACATTCTTGCCGTGGATCGGATCGAATTTGCGCGCATTGGCCCGGCCGATTCAACCATCAGCAGACCCAGCACCATTCGTCTGCACACTGATCCTGGCGAGCTGGCATTTTTCGCCAATGGATGGCAGTCCTGGTCGTTTTGTGGAACGTATGGGCCCGGCGATGCGCCGCGCTATCCGCCTATGGCGGTTCTAGACGCTCAAAAGGTACTCAACCCGGCCACACCGCGGCCGCACTTCCCAGGGCATTACAGCAGTGACTTTTTCGGCGTTTTGGGTGACCGCGCGCATCGCACCGGTCTGCTGGCGGGCTTTCTCGGTCAACAGCAGCAGTTTGGCTCCCTGGAAGCCTGGACGGTCGGGGAGGCCTCTCTGCGGTTATGGGCTAATGGCGACGGCGCCTGGTTGTTGCCCGGCAGCCAGATGCACACCGACTGGGCGGTTTTCGCCTTCCTGGATCTGGATGAGGAAGACCCGTTGGGTCCTTACCTGGAGGCAGCCGCGCGCCAGAACAACGTCCCCAGCGGATTACGTCCACCCCTGGGTTGGTGCTCATGGTATCAGTATTACCAGAAAGTTACCACAGAGGACGTGCGCGCTAATCTGGATGCGCTAACCCGGCTGAAAGCCAAACTGCCCCTAAAGCTGGTGCAGATCGATGATGGCTTCGAGAGCCGGGTGGGGGACTGGTTCACATTCAGCGAAAGGTTTCCGGAGGGAGTCGCGCCGTTGGCGGCCGAAATCCGCGCGGCCGGTTTCACCCCGGGATTGTGGCTGGCGCCCTTCATCGTCCATCCAGGGGCGAGGCTGAACAAGGAGCACCCCGAATACATCTTGCGCGGTTGGAGTGGCCGGCCGGTGAACGCGGGATTTGCCTGGAACCGCTTCACGCGCGCGCTGGATCTCACTCATCCGGGTGCGCTGGAGTACGCCTGCCGGGTAGTGGACACTGCCGTTCACGAGTGGGGTTATCCCTATCTGAAGCTGGATTTCCTCTACGCGGGGGCGCTGCCAGGCAAACGTTCCGACCCAACGCGCACACGCGCCCAGGCTTTGCGTCACGGGCTGGAGGCGTTGCGCCAGGCGGCCGGCACCGAGACGGTGCTTTTGGGTTGCGGGGTCCCTCTCGGCTCAGCTCTGGGGCTGTTCGAGGCAGTGCGCGTCAGCCCAGATGTGAGCGAGACTTGGGCGCCCGGTTTCGCTGCTTTGAAGGCTCCTTTCAGGCATGACCCCACTCTTCCATCGGCGCGCAATGCGATCCGAACCAGCCTGGCGCGCGCCCCGCTGCATCTGCGCTGGTGGGTGAACGACCCAGACTGCATGCTGGTGCGTCAGGGAACCCATTTGACCCAGGCCGAACGCGAGAGCCTGGCGACTGCGATCGCATTGAGCGGCGGATCTCTGATTTTCTCGGACGATTTCTCCCATCTTTCGCCTGAGGAATTGCGCCTGGCGCAGGTGATGGTGCCTCCCATTGGAGTGCGTCCTAGAACAGTGGACTGGTTCGATGAGCAGGCTCCCACCCGGCTGCGCCTTGATCTGAACGGCCCGGCCGGACCATGGTATCTGCTGGCGCTGTTCAATTGGGAAGATCAAACGGAAGACTTAAGCTGTTATTTGCTGGATTTCGATCTGCCGCCCCGGCCCCTGTACCTGGCGCGCTCGTTCTGGCGCGGGGAGACAGCCCTGGTGGAAGACGGAAGTCTGGTTGTGCCGTCCGTACCTGCCCATGGTGTGGCCCTGCTGGCGGTGCGCCCATTCCTGCCCAACCAGGCTCAATACGTGGGTGGGAATCTGCATATTTCACAAGGATTGGAAGTGGCGGGCTGGCAGGATAGCAGTGAGGGATTGGTAATGCGCTTGGCGCTCCCGCGTGAGGTGGAGGGGGTTATCGAGCTACGCCTGCCAGCAGCGCCGCTGCGGGTGGAAGAGGATGAGGGTCTGGCTCAGATGGAAGCTTTGGGTGAGGGGCACTACCGCCTGGCGGTGCGCTTCGAGAGGGAAACTACGATCAAAATAAAATATGCGGGAAAATGAGCCTGTTTTTATTGACAAAATTATGGGTCCGGTTCGGGTTCCGGACCCATAATCGTATGGCGGCTACACTGCGGTGGCCGGCGGGGGAGCTGCGGCGCGCGCCCTGCGCCGGGAAATCCACCGGCGGATGAGCAGAACGATCACGGCGATGGGCAGCCCAATCACCGCCAACACCGGCACGACATACAGCACCAGCCAGATGACAGCATTGACCAGTATCTGGAGAGTGTTGATCAGCGTTTGCACGGCGTTGCGAGCAACGCCGACTGGCTGCCAGCCGGCGATGGTGAGCGGCTCGACCGCGGCCTGGGCGGTAAGCTGCACCGAAATAGCGGATAGAGCGGCCGATTCTTCATAGTACTTGATCTGACCCTTGAGCACCTCGATCTGTTCGCGCACCTGAGTGAGCTGGTTGAAGATATTGAGAACGTCTTCCGGTTTGGTGGCTGAGGCCATGATCTCACGAAGCTGAGATTCAGCCTGCTGCAGGTTCGTCAGCCGGCTTTGCAAGTCCGTGTACTCCTTGGTCACATCCTGGCCGGAGACGGTTTCGGAAAGAATGTCTTGCTTAGGGTCTTTCACCAGGGCCTTGATCTGGCCGAGGGCATCATTGAGCGATTCGGCTTTCACGCGGATGGTGATGGTGGCTGCGGGGACTTCAGCACCGCTATCCAGCCTTGTCTTATAAATGTTTGAAGTCACCACGTAACCGCCTAGATCTTCGGCCAGCTTGGCGATTTTATCCATGGCCTGAACTGGATCGGCCACCACGATGTTAAGGCTGGCGTTCTTGATCACCAGGCGCTGGGCGCTGTCGGCTTCTGTCTGAGAAGCCTGGCCATAAGAATTCGCATTCTCAATGGCCCGACTGCCTTCCGATGGCGCAGGAGCGGCTGGCGCTTCCATGACTGGTGGTTGAGCCGGGGCAAGGCCGTAGCTCTTTGATCCTGGGGCAGGCGTAGCCGCAGGAGCGCAGGCGCTTAGCAGGAGAGCCGATAATCCTATCAGGGCGATTGCCATCTTCTTGACCATCTTTCCCTCCTCAAGGAACGACCACTGCTTTGTTGAAATCCTGCCCGTAAGACGGATGATGTCGCCAAATAGTTCCTTAGATTACCACCCCTCGGCCAGACGCATGGCGTGTCGTTCAGGCAAACCCGCATCGTGAATGCGTTGCTGCACGGCGGCAATGTCATAGGGCACACGGTGTTGTTCCCATATTTCGGTTTCAGTATCGTAAATGGCATACGCCGCGCGCGGGTCGCGGTCGCGCGGCTGACCCACTGAACCAGGGTTAATGATGGTTCTAGGTATTAATTTTATAGATTGGTTTGCTTCGGGTATGATGAGCTGAATTTCCGGGCGGCTGTCCGGAAACTGATAGAGGACTGGCAGGTGTGAATGACCAACAAAACAATACGGTGTTACGAAAAACTCGAAGTTGACCCGAGCCACCCGCGTATCTAGGATGTATTCCCACACCGGATTGCGCGGGCTGCCATGTGCCAGAGTGACCGAGCCGATCACCACCTTTTCCGGCAGAGAACGCAAAAACTCTTGATTGGCTGGCGTTAGAACTCGCTGGAGCCAAAGAATGGATGTGCGCGCATCCATGTTGAATGCATCCACATCAATCTGGCCAAGGGCAGCCGCGTCGTGGTTGCCGATCAGGCAGGTGAGGTTCGGCAGCCAGCGGACACGCTCGATGCATTCGTTCGGATCGGGGCCATAGCCGACCAAATCTCCCAGGCACCAGAAGGCATCGACTTCGCCGGCAGCCTCCAACACGGCTTCCAAAGCGGTCAAATTTGCGTGGATGTCGGAAATCACCAATACCCGCATGCGGCCATCCCAAAATCTCTGCGTACGCTAATTGTATTCGGGTTGCCAACCCGAATACCCAGCGCGAAGGTTAATACTGCCTGGGCCCTATCAGGGCAGGTAGAAGTGGAAGGTCCAGGCGGGCCCGCTGGTATTAACGGTAGTGTTGGTTCCCATAATCACCATCCAGGAATTTCCCGGCTTGAATGGCAAAGGTTGTCCATCTTTGGTGAAAAACTGGATGGGTTTGTCAGTGCCGACCGATTTCCAGATACCTTCGAATGCCTGGCCATCGCGGAAGAGAATGGCACGCGCTCCGTTGGGATTATTGTTTAAATTCACCTGGTGCAGGGTGGGCGCGAGCTCATTATAGAAGGCAAACAAAATGACCACGTTGTTGAAGGATAGCTGTTTTTCGGTGTTGCGGTCAGTGAGGGGCACCATAGTGACATTGCCGTTATTGTCCACCGATTCGATCCACCGTAAATAGGCGCCGCTGGCCGCGTCATATCGCCATTCACCCTTATCCTGGATGTTGTACTCCACGGTTATGTCGGTGGCCGGAGTACCCCCAGAAGGAACCTGGGGATCAAAACGCATCCCATCCAGATTGGGTTTGGTATTGTCCACACCCCGCGCAGTGGCCAATTGGGTAAGTGCAGCGGTATCGGCGAAGACGCTCGTCACCGTATGACGGCCATCGTCGCAAATGGCCGGGCAGGTTGACGGACCTCCAATGATTACCCGCCGACCGAGTGCGTTCAGGATGGCATTGTAGACGGTGACGTAAGCGCTCTCCATGGCGAGGATGCCTTGATACATGGGCACCAGTTGGGCGTCGATCAAACGGCCGGAGCGAATCGGGCCAACTTTGCTAGAATTTTGGCCGTAATACAGGGCAATAAATCGGTTCGTACCTTCACCGATATAATATTCGAACACGATATCGGCGGATGACAGACCCGCATGGGGCCGCCCGTCCCGTGGGAAATTAGAGACTTTGACGAACACCGGCCTGCGATTCAGAATGCTGGGATCGGATACCCGTAGGCCGGTGAGGGGATCAACATTATCGGGGAAATTGGTGGGCCCGGAAGGCTCCACACTGGGTGTCGGGGTCAATGTGGGAGTCGGGGTGCTGGTCGGCTCTGGCGGCGTTGGCGTGGCTGGTTCAGGTTGGAAGGCGGTCGCGGTTTCTAACGCGCTCTCGGTTTGAGCGGCTACGGCGGTGGCTGTTCCCTTCTGGCTGGGGATCAAATTGCCAAGCGGGAGAGAAAACTGGCAGGCGGCCAGCAGCATCGAGACAGCGACGAGCATTGACGCGGTTTTCAACAAATTTCCTCGTTCCATAAGGTTCTTCCTCATCCCAGTTCTTCATCTCCTGCGCGGGTGGATAGCCGATTCAGGCCTCAAGCGGGCGCATGAATCGATTCACAAAAACGGCAGGTCATGGTATTCGGATCACCCGGGTGACGTGGCGAAGTTAAGCGAAAATATGGGCAGCCCAAAAACCAATCTTAGGGCAATTATATTCCTATCTGCGTTATTTGCCCCCTACTTGTATTTCGGGCTATCTCAAGCAGTCAGGGGCGATCGGCAGATCTGCCATGGGGCGTAAATTTCCATCGATCCGAGAACAGTCAGGCGCTCACGCAGACAGAAGGTGAACGACCCGACTAATCACATGATCCGCGACCTCATATTTGGACATCAGCGGCAAGTTTTCCCGCCCTCCATCCGCGGATAGAACAATGACGCGATTGGTATCGACTGCAAACCCCGAATCTTCGGCGGTGATGTCATTGGCGACGATCAAATCCAGGCTCTTGCGCTGGAGCTTGTCCAGTGCATTCGCCAGCAGGTCCTGGCTCTCGGCAGCAAAGCCCACCACCACGCGTGGAAAACCGCTCTCCTTGCGGCGCTTTGCCACCTCAGCGAGGATGTCGGGAGTGGATTCCAACCGAATCTCGGATAAGCCGCTGTCTTTCTTAATCTTGGCTTTGGAAGTCACTGTGGGACGGAAATCGGCCACTGCGGCGGCCATCAGCAGGGCATCGGAGCCGGGAATCTCGTCCAGAACGGCAGCCAGCATCTCGGCCGCAGTCGTCACATCCCGACGCACGGCGCCCACCGGAGTTGGCAATGCCACCGGACCGCTGATAAGAGAGACCATGGCGCCGGCATCCAGAGCGGCCTGAGCCAGGGCGAAGCCCTGCTTGCCTGAAGAACGGTTTGTGATTGCCCGAACCGGGTCGATCGGCTCCATCGTGCCGCCGGCCGTCACCACCACCCTGCGGCCGGCAAGGGGTCCCCCTTGGGCGAGCAGGTAGCGTGCCTGGGCGAGGATTTCGGCCGGTTCGACCATTCGGCCTACACCCTCCAATCCGGAGGCCAGATGGCCGGAGGCAGGTCCGATAAAGGACACGCCGCGAGCCCGCAAAATGTTAACGTTAGCCTGGGTGGAAGGATGATTGAACATGCCAGCGTCCATGGCTGGGGCGACCAGAATGGGACAGCGCGCCGCCAGGGTGGTTACAGTGAGCAGATTATCGGCCAGGCCATGGGCCAGCCTGGCGATGGTATTGGCCGTGGCTGGAGCGATCAATATCAATTCCGTGGAATGGCCGAGACCGACGTGAATGATATGCGCTTCGCCGCCCCAAAGATCGGCGTCGGTGTATGCTTTGCGCCCGGTCACGGATTCAAAGGTGAGCGGGGTGACGAACTTGAGCGCGGATTGGGTAAGGATGACAGTAACCGTGGCGCCGGCCTGGGTCAATTTGCTGGCGAGGTCGGCCGCCTTGTATGCGGCGATGGAGCCGGTGACGCCGAGGAGGATCGTCTTGTCTTTCAGCGGATTCAACGATTCATCTCCCAGATGATGCGCAAGCCCTGCAGGGTCAGCCAGGGTTCGACGTACTGGATGACCGGCGTCTGGCCGGAGACCACGTCGGCCATCCCGCCGGTGGCAATGACTTTCATAGCGGGTCCAAGCTCGGCGCGAAACCGCGCCACCATGCCCTCGACCATGCTGATATAACCGAACACCATGCCAGATTGGATTGCATGCACGGTGTTTCGCCCGATAGCCGCCGGCGGCACCTGCAAATCCACGCGGGGAAGCTTGGAGGTGCGATGAAACAGCGCATCGGCAGCGATGCCGATGCCCGGTGCGATGGCTCCGCCCAGATATTCGCCGGCGGCAGTAATTGCATTGAAGGTAGTGGCGGTGCCAAAATCGACCACGCAGGCTGGTCCGCCGTGCAGCCTCATGACTGCGGCCGCGTCCGCAATGCGATCGGCGCCGACAGAGGAGGGATCATCGTAGAGAATGATTATGCCCGTCTTAAGGTTGTGGTCGACGATAAGGGGGTCACAGTGGATATACACATTGCAGGCCTGGCGCAGGCGGGTAGTCAGTGGAGGGACAACTGAGGCCATGCACGCGCCACCGATCTCCTCGGGCTTGATGCGGGCGTGCTCCAATAATCCCAGGAGTTGGATGCCGTACTCATCGGGCATGCGTTCGTGGTCAGTCGCCAGCCGCCAATGGGCGACCAAATTTTCGCCTTCGAAAAGCCCTAACGTCAGATTGGTGTTGCCAAGATCAATTGTCAACAGCAGGGGCGCGTAAGGGGTCACCGGATGGCCTCGATAATCTCAGCGATCAGATCATAGCGGCTGAAAGCGGGCATCAAGTAGACGCCCTGAACATATGGCTTGATCTGCTGGATTAATTCTACCGTAATTTTGACCCCTTCAGAGGCGGCATTTTCGCCTGCCGCTTCCATGCGATGGAGAATTTCCTCCGGGATAGTAATTCCCGGCACTTCGTGATGCAGAAAGAGGGCATGGCGGGCGGTGACGAGCGGAAGAAAGCCGACGATGACCGGCACGTTGAGCTGCCCATACTCCTGGGTATAACGGCGCAGCAAAGCCAGCGGTTCTTCAACCTGGTAGACAGGCTGGGTAAGGATGTAGTCCGCGCCGGCTCGCAGCTTACGGCGCAGAGTCTTCAGCTCTGCTTCTGGATTGGGGGGGAGCAGATTCAGCGCGCAGCCAACGAAGAATGAGGTCGGCTGGCCGATGTCCGATCCGGAATGGTCCACGCCGACGTTGAAGCCCTGTTTGATCAGCTTAATCAGGCCGGAGGGAACCACGTCGTAATTATCCATGGCATCGGGGTAATCGCCGATGGCTGTCGGGTCACCCATGACGACGAAGACGTTGCGCACGCCCAGGGCGTGGGCGGCCAGCAGGTCCCCCTGCACGCGCAACAGGTTGCGACCGCGGGTGGGGAAGTGCAGGACAGTCTCGATGCCGACCTTGCGCTGGATCAGATTGCAGACTGCCCACGGGCTCATGCGCATTCGCGCCATCGGACTATCGGCCACATCGATCACGTCTGCGCCGGCCTCGGCCATCAGGCTGGCGCCGGCGAGCAGCTTATGAGTGGAAAAACCACGCGGCGGATCAGTTTCGACCGCGATGACAAATTTGCCGGCTGCCAGCTTCTGGGCTAATGAAGTAGGGGCTTCAGGGCTTTCCTGATTGTCCTCGTGATCGGCTGGTTGAGCAGGAGCGCCGTTTGCGTCCAGCGGCAAATGAGCTTCATCCATGGCGCGGCGCATCTGCTCGATGTGACGGGGAGTGGTGCCGCAGCACCCGCCGATCACGTTGGCGCCGGCTTGCCAGAAGGACAGGGCATACTGGCCGAAATACTCCGGGCCTGCCGGGTACATGATGCGACCGCCCACCTGCTCTGGCCAGCCGGCGTTTGGCATCACCGAGAAACGGCCTTCCGGCAGCACCTGCCGCATTTGCTTGAGAATGCGCAGCAATTGGAGCGGTCCGCCGGAGCAGTTAATGCCGATGACGTCGGCGCCAGCCTCGTGCAAGCCGCGCGCGATCTTGGCGGGCGGATCGCCGAGCAGAGTGCGGTCGTCGCGGGTGAATGTCATCGAAGCCACCACCGGCAGGTCAGGAGCGGTCTGATGAGCCGCCTGAATGGCCTCGCGCGCCTCGAATAAATCGGACATGGTTTCGATGAGGATCAAATCAGCACCAGCTTCTGCCAGAGCAGCGATCTGCTCGGAGAAAGCTTCGCGAGCCTGCTCGGGTTGTACGCGCCCGAATGGGGCAAGGCGCACACCCAGGGGACCGACGTCTCCAGCGATGAGCACCTCTTTGAAAGAGGCCAAAACCACGCGGCGCGCCAATTCGACGCCGGCGCGATTGATCTCTGCCACACGGTCTTCCAGACCATGGCGGGCCAGCTTATAGCGGTTGGCGCCAAAGGTGTTGGTCTGGATCATTTGAGAGCCGGCGTCGATGTATTCGCGATGGACCTCGGCTACCAGCGCTGGATTGGTCAGATTCAGCTCATCGAAACACTCATCAAAGCTGACACCGCGGTTATGCAGCTCGGTACCCATGGCTCCATCCGAGAGCAGCGGGCGGCCTGAATCGAGTATCTCCCAAAATCTTGCCGTCGCAGCCATGTTGCCCTCCAGAGGTTAACCTTTTGTCAGTTGTTCCACCCGCGTCTCACCGATATTAAAGTATTTCGCTTCGGGGTGGTGGACGATGATGGCAGCCGTGGATTGCTCGGGCACGAGCTGAAAAGCGGGCGTCAGGCGCATACCCAGTTTGCTCTCGGCCGGCAGGAGCTGGAATACCCTGGCGTGGTCGGACAGCTCGGGGATGGCCGGATAGCCCCACGAGTAGCGTTTGCCCTGATCTGCAGGCAACCCCAGCTCGCGGCGGACGTGGCGGTGAAGGTATTCTGCGGTGGCTTCCGCAGTCTGTACAGAGAGACCGTGAATGAAATACGCTTCACTGTAATCTCCGGCTTCTTGTAAGCGGGCGATGAGCTCCGTAGCGCGGTCGCCCACGGTGACTATCTGAAAGGCGACCACATCGAGCACGCCCGATTCGAGCGGCG
Organism: Anaerolineaceae bacterium; assembly: GCA_034435955.1. GTDB lineage: Bacteria > Chloroflexota > Anaerolineae > Anaerolineales > Anaerolineaceae > DAOTWA01. The sequence goes on from DAOTWA010000060.1 coordinate 53,264, forward strand.
CAAAATAATCTGCCAGGCAGAGATGATCGCCGGATGGCTGGCGTGGAAAGGTAAAACGGGTCAGTTCGGCGGGTGAGCCGGCTGCCACGCTGCCAGGTTCATAGATGATCAGGTCATCGGCTTCGGATTGGGCAGGCCAGTAACCATACACGGCGCGTGGACGCAGCCACCCTTCCCGGATGGCCTGCTTTTCCAAGCGCAGCAGGCGCTCCTCGTATTCAGCCTCCAGTTTTTGCCAATCCTCGCCATGGGTGTTTTTAGCGCCCCATGAGAGGCGGAAAAGTTCGTTCTTGGGCAGGTACTGGAACACGATCTCGAGCGGCATCTCCTCAACCACCCTCGGACCCCAACTCGGCGGTCGGGGGATGACGGTCGCGCGGCCGACGTTTGAACGTTGAAGCGCACCGCCCCTGTCCGCAGCGCTACGGGATGGCTTCCCCAGCTCGAACTCCGCCTCGCGGTGGATGCGTTCGATTAACTCCGAACGTTGGTCTCCATCCGTCAGGGCATCCATGGTGGCGAGACCCTCGAAGGCGTCCTTGCAGAAAAACACACCTGGCTCGTAAAACTCGCCCGCATCGGTGAGCAGGATGCGCCGGCCGAAACGCCGGTTGATGGCGGCTCCACCGATGAGCACGGGAATCTTAAGTCCGCGCCGATGCAACTCATTGACGATCAGCGGCATCTGCTTGCTGGTGCTGACCAGCAGGGCGCTCAGACCGATGGCATCGGCCTGAGCCTGGATGGCGCGCGAAATGATGGTCTCCGCGGGGACTTGCTTACCCAGGTCGATCACCTGGTATCCATTGTTGGAGAGGATGGTTTTGACCAGATTCTTGCCGATATCATGGACGTCGCCGTAAACGGTGGCCAAAACGATCCGTCCTTTCGTTACGCCCTCCTTGCGCTCGAGATACTTTTCCAGGTGCGCAACGGCTTTCTTCATCACCTCAGCGGATTGAAGCACGAACGGGAGGATCAGCTCTCCGGCGCCGAATTTATCGCCCACTTCTTTCATGGCGGGCAGAAGAACGGTATTCAGCACCGCGACGGCCGCCTGTGAGCGCGCATGTTCTGGCGCGCGGGCGAGAATTTCGTCGATGTCGGCCTCGACGCCCTCTTTGTGGCGGTGCAGGATGCGCCAGGCGAGGCGCTGCTCGGCGGTCATCCCCTCGGTGGGCTCTTTGCGGGCGTCCGTGTTCGCCCCGGCGGCCGCGTTCTGATCGAAGTGTTCGATCAGGCGCTGTAAGGCATCAGGGGCCCGGTCATAGATCAAATCCTCGGCCAGGCGGCGTTCCTCGGAGGGGATGTCGGCGTAGGGGGTGATATGAGCTGGATTGACAATGGCCATATCCAGTCCGGCCAGGACGGCGTGGTAGAGGAACACGGAGTTGAGCACTGCGCGCGCCGCCGGCGACAGACCAAATGAGACGTTGCTGACGCCCAGTGAGGTCAATACGCCAGGCAGAGCCGCTTTGATGCGCCGAATGCCTTCTAATGTTTCGATGGCCGAACGGCTGTACTCCGCGTCCCCCGTGGCCAGGGTGAAGGTAAGGGGGTCGAACACCAGGTCGCAGGGACGCAGCCCGAACTCATCGACGGCGATGTGATAGAGCCGCTCGGCCACTTCGAGCTTGCGCTCGGCGGTCTTAGCCATCCCCTGCTCGTCGATCGTCAGGCAGATCACTGCAGCGTTGTAGCGGCGGGCCAGAAAAAAGATGCGCTCGGACTTAGCGCGGCCGGATTCCAGATGGGTGGAATTGAGCAGACAGCGGCCGGCGGCGTTTTTAAGCGCGGCTTCCATTACGTCTGGTTCTGTGGTATCGATCACCAGCGGAGCGCGGACTACGGCCGAGAGCGATTTGACGGTTTGGCCCATCAAGTCCACCTCGTCGGCGCGCTCGGTGAGGGCCACGCACACATCCAGGGCGTGGGCGCCGCTTTCGATCTGCTGGCGGGCCATGGAGAGGATGCCATCAAAGTCGCCAGCTAGGATCAGTTGTTTGAACTTCTGGCTGCCCTGAGTGTTGAGACGCTCGCCAATCAAAAATGGTTTGGGTTCCTGGAGCATGGGAACCGCCTGGGTAGCGGAGGCCAGACGTGGGATGGTCAGCACTGGACGGGGCGGATGGGGTCTGCCGCGCAGCCGCTCGACCAGCCGCTTGAGATGAGCTGGCGTGGTGCCACAGCATCCACCCACCACGCTGATGTGGTTTTTCTCCACGAACTCGGCCAGCGTTTCGGCGAACGGCTCAGGCTGCAGGGGATAGACCGCCTGCCCATCCACGTTGAGCGGCAAACCCGCATTCGGTATGCAGGAAACCGGCAGGGAAGCCTGCTCACCCAGGTAGCGGATTGGTTCGCGCATGTAATCCGGTCCTGTGGAACAGTTCAATCCGATCACATCAATGGGCAGGCCATCGAGGATTGCGAGTACACCGGCGATGTCGGTGCCGAGCAGCATGCGCCCGGTGGTGTCCAAAGTGACCTGCACCTGCAAAGGCAGACGGGCGCCGGTTTCAGCAAATGCGCGTTGGACGCCGTCGATGGCGGCTTTGACTTCCAGAATGTCCTGGGAAGTCTCGATCAGGAGCAAGTCGACGCCCCCCTGGATCAGCCCCACGACCTGCTCACGGAACACATCGGCCAGGTCGTCGAAAGTGATATTCGACATCTCCGGATCGTTCATGGAGGGTAGTTTCCCGGAGGGGCCGATGGAGCCGGCCACGAAGCGGGGCTGGCCGCCCGCGCTGTATTCATCCGCCAGGCGTCGGGCGAGCTGGGCTGCCGCACGATTGATCTCGTTCACACGAGCCGCGAGGCCGTACTCGCCGAGAGTGATGCGGTTGGCGCGGAAGGTGTTCGTCTCGATCACGTCTACGCCAACGTCGAGGAAGGAGCGGTGGACGGCCTCGACCGCCTGGGGGTAAGTGATGACCAGATAATCATTGCAGCCTTTGGTGCGCTCGCCGCCAAACTGCTCGGCGGTCAGGTTCATCAACTGCAGATTGGTGCCCATGGCGCCATCAAAGATCAGCACGCGGTCCTGCAAGGCGTCCAAATAGCGACGGTTGGTGTAGGTGCGTAGGCTCATAAGGGTCTCCGTCTATACAAAAATGCCTCTCTGGATAGGAGAGGCAGTCGTTTCGTACGGGCTTCCTCATCTTCCAGATCACCCGACTATTGTCGGGCTCTGCCGGAATTGGCACCTTCTGTGCGCCAGACACAGGGGTTGCCGAGGCTTCACAGGGCCGGTCCCTCCGCCTCTCTGGATGAGCTGAGTTGTAATTGAAGCGAAGTTTACCACATATGTCGGGAAAAATCAAAAGAAAATGGATCGTCAATACCTTTGGGCTTAATCGGTGAGTGGTATATAATCAATCCAATCAGGGAGCGGGCGCTGTGGAAGCGAACAAACCACGTTCATTCATCGATTTCTTGCCGACTGCAGCGGTGCTGTCTGTCGTTGGTTGGGGAGGGCTGGCGGTGGTAATCCTGTTCACCCTGCCCACCCTTGGCCCGCGATGGCTGTTCTTTTGCCTGGGGGTGATGGCGCTCAGCGGTACATCCCTGCCGGTGATCTATTTTTTTCACGTGCGCTTCCCCAGCCAACCGCCAGTCGAGCCAGGGGTCATCCTGCGCCAATCCATCTGGGTGGGCGTCTACGGAAGCACGCTTGCCTGGTTGCAGCTCGGCCGGGTGCTGACGCCCGTCTGGGCGGCGGTGCTGGCGCTCATCCTTATTGTGGTCGAAAGTCTGCTCAGGCTGCGGGAGAGGAGCCGGTGGAAGCCCCAGGCCTGAACCGGCGCAGCCTGCGCGCCCTCCCTTCGGTCGATCAATTACTCCAGGATCCCCAAACGAAGCGCCTAATCGAAGAATATGGCCGGGTGATGACCCTGGAAGCCGTACGCGAGAGCCTTGAAGAGATCCGCGCCGGGCATCCGTACGGCAAGGAGCTGCCATCGGCGGGAAAGATCCTGGATATGGCCCGTGAAAGGCTGATGGAGTGGATTACACCCAGCTTGATGCCGGTGATCAATGCCACCGGGGTGGTGTTGCACACGAACCTGGGACGAGCACCGCTGAGTGCAGAGGCTGCAAACGCTCTGCAGTGGGCGGGCGCCGGATATTCCAACCTGGAATTCGACCTCGAGCGTGGTGTGCGTGGAACGCGCCTGATCCATGCAGAGAAATTGCTCACGCGCCTGAGCGGGGCGGAGGCGGCATTGGTGGTGAACAACAATGCCGGCGCCGTTTTGCTGGCATTGACCGCCCTGGCGCGCCGCCGGCGGGTGGTCATCTCGCGCACCCAGTTGGTGGAAATTGGCGGCGGTTTCCGTGTACCGGAGGTGATGGCCCAATCTGGGGCGCGTTTGATGGAGATAGGCGCGACCAACCGCGTACACCTGTCCGACTACGAATCGGCTTTGGAACAACCCACCGCCATGGTTCTGGTCGCGCATCACTCGAATTTCCGCATCGTGGGATTCTATGACGAGCCGTCGCTGGAAGAGGTGACGCGGGTGGCGCACGCCCATGGCGCACTATTGGTGCACGATCTGGGCTCAGGCGCAATGCTGGACACGGCGCGCTTCGGCCTCGGCCACGAACCGATGGTGCAGGAATCCCTTGCCGCCGGCGCCGATCTGGTGTGTTTCTCGGGGGACAAACTGCTAGGCGGTCCACAGGCAGGTATTGCTCTTGGAAAAGCAGATCTGGTGGCAAAAATGAAGAAACACCCGCTGACGCGGGCGCTCCGCGCAGATAAGCTGTGTCTGGCTGCGCTGTCAGCCACGCTCGTTCACTACCTCACAGGGCGGGCTGAGAGCGCCATACCCGTCTGGCGCATGATCGCCGCCAGGCCGGAAGAACTGCGCGCACGCGCTGAAAGGTGGGCAGGGATGCTGACAGTAGGCGAGGTTGTCGCCGGCGAATCGACGGTAGGCGGCGGTTCTCTACCCGGGGAGACGCTGCCAACTTATTTGCTGGTTTTAAGTCCGGCTCATCCAACACGCTTCCTGGCGCGTTTGCGCCGTTGCCAACCGCCGGTAGTTGCCCGAGTAGCATCTGAGCGCGTGGTTCTTGATCCGCGCACGGTGCTTCCAGAACAAGAAGACGAATTGTTAAATGGCTTACGGGTCGCGCTGGAAGAAAATTATTAACGATTCGCGGCGATTTGCATTCTCTATCCCTTTCCGTGTGCGGAGCGGAATGAGGATTTCCATGTGTGAAGGAGAGATGATTGCCAATGAAAGCTGATTTAGACCGTTTAATGAATGAACGCCATCTGGATGCGATATTGGTAGTCGGTGCGGCCATGCACAATCCGCCGATGGTGTATTTCACCGGCGTCGCTCACGTCTCCGATGCGATTTTGGTCAAGAAACGCGGAAACGAGGCGATCCTTTTCCACCGCGATATGGAACGCGGCGAGGCTGAGCGCAGTGGATTGCGATTGAAACGCTTCGAGGATTATCCCATGCGGGAATGGCATCGAGAGTTGGGCGGCGATTTCGCCAAGGCCAGGGCGCGACTGTATCACGAGGCGCTGTTAGAAGCGGGCGTCACCCATGGCCGGGTGGCCGTCTATGGGGCGGTGGATGCCGGCGCTGCCTGGGCGATTCTAAACCATTTAAAAAGCCTAGCGCCCGGTTTGGAGATTGTAGGGGAGACCGGCGATCACCTGATAAAGAAAGCCATGCTTACCAAGGACGAGCAGGAGATGGCCCGTATCCGTCATATGGGGATGATAACCATCGAAGTGGTGGGCCGCACGGCCGAGTTCCTCAGCTCACAGGTTGTCATGAATGAAATGCTCACCCATCCGGATGGAAAGCCGGTCACGATCGGGGATGTGAAACGGCGCATCGATCTTTGGCTGGCCGAGTTGGGCGCAGAAAACCCGGAGGGTACGATCTTCGCGAGCGGTGTGGATGCCGCTCTTCCGCATTCCTCAGGGGATGACGCGGCCCCCTTGCGTCTGGGTCAAACAATCGTGTTCGACATCTTCCCTTGCGAAAAAGGCGGCGGTTATTATTACGATTTTACCCGCACCTGGTGTCTTGGATATGCTACCGACGAGGCCCTGGCGGTGTACGAGCAGGTCCGCCAGATATACGATACAGTGGTTCGTGAGCTGCGCATGGGTGCACGCTGCTCAGACTACCAGCGGCGAGCCTGGGACCTTTTTGAGAAGCAAGGTCACCCCACGCAACACAGTGAGCCCGGCACGCAGCGTGGATATGTGCATGGGCTGGGGCACGGGGTCGGGTTGTACGTGCATGAGCGTCCGAGTTTCTCGGTAGATGAAGATTTAGGGGACACGCTCACTCCAGGCGCTGTCTTCACCATTGAGCCTGGGTTGTATTATCCTGAAAAGGGTTTGGGTGTGCGATTGGAGGACACTTACCTCGCCAACCCCGATGGAACATTCGAACGCCTGGCTGAATATCCTTACGATTTTGTCCTTCCCGTCCGCCATTAGCGGATAATAATGGTAAGATTAATGCCATGATTGCCAGCAAATCTGACGACCATCTGCCTCCGGCGCGAATATTAGGGATCGAAACTTCGTGCGATGAGACGGCTGCAGCGGTGGTAGAAAACGGGCGGGCGTTATTATCGAACGTGGTCGCATCACAGATTGATCTGCATGCCCAGTATGGGGGTGTATTCCCCGAGGTGGCATCGCGCCAGCATGTCCGCACCATCTACGCCATCGTAGAGCAGGCTTTGCAGCAGGCCCATCTGAGCCTGGCCGACGTAGACGCCATCGCGGTGACGCGCGGTCCGGGCTTGGCCGGGTCACTGGTTGTGGGCATCAACATGGCGAAAGGTCTAGCCTTGGGTCGAGAGCTGCCAATCATCGGCGTCAACCACCTCGAAGGCCACATCTACTCCTCGTGGGTCTATCCGGCGGATGACCAGGAACCGCCTGCTCCCCAGTTCCCTCTTCTGGCGCTGCTTGTCTCGGGTGGCCATACTGAGTTGATCTTAATGCGCTCGCACCTGGATTACCAGCGGCTCGGCGCGACGCTGGACGATGCCGCTGGTGAGGCCTTCGACAAGGTGGCGCGGCTGCTCGGGCTGAGTTACCCGGGTGGGCCAGCCATCCAGAAGGCAGCCGCAGAGGGCAATCCGCGCGCCTTCTCCTTCCCGCGCGCCCGGCTAGACGGCACCTGGGATTTCTCATTTAGCGGCCTAAAGACGGCTGTCCTGCGCACAGTACGCTCGTTCGAGGAGGAAAAACGGCCGCTGCCGGTGGCCGATCTGGCGGCCAGCTTCCAGGCTGCAGTGGTGGATGTGCTCTTCAGTAAAACCCTGCAGGCGGCGCGCACCTACAAAGCCAAAGAAATCCTGGTGGCCGGCGGCGTTTCGGCCAATCGCGCCCTGCGAGAGGCGTTCCTCGGCCAGGATGAATATCCGGTGCACATACCGGCTCTCTCGCTGTGCACAGACAACGCTGCGATGATTGCATCGGCTGGCTATTTTCGTTTTGTGCGCGGCCAAAAGGACAGCCTGGAGTTCGACGCGCTGCCCACCTGGCCGCTATCGTGAAACGCAAGCTCACGCTGATCCATTCTATCTGTTTGTAAGATTTTTCCTCTTCCTGGAAAGGCATCATCTTCCCTGATGCGGATCGGGTCGAGAGGTCGAACAGGGGTAACTTTTCAATGGAGATGGCATCTAAATGATTGAAACAGCCACGCAGCCCGAATTTTCTGTCGAGGCGCTGCGCAAGGGTGACCGGGCGGAATTTGCCCGTCTGGTGGACGCCTTTTCCGGACCGGTGTACCGGCTGGCGATCAAGATCTTGGGCGATGAGCAGGATGCGGAAGATGCGCTCCAGGAAACCTTCCTCAAGGTCTACAATCACCTGGGTGAATTCGAAGGACGGTCTAGCCTGTCCACCTGGATCTACCGCATCGCAGTCAACGAAGCCCTGATGATCCTACGCCAGCGGAAAGGCCCGGTCGCCTCATTGGACGAAGAGCGTGAAGGCGCGGAAGGCGACATTGAGCCGTCGGAGATCGTGGACTGGCGTTCCCTGCCCGAGGAAGAGCTGCTTTCCGACGAAGGCCGGCGCCTGCTGGAAATGGCAATCAATGAGCTGCCGGCGAGTTTGAAAGTGGTGTTCTTGTTGCGCGACATCGAAGGTCTGTCCATCCGCGAGACGGCTGAGGCATTGGAGCTGACCGAAACAGCGGTGAAGACGCGCCTGCTGCGCGCCCGTCTGCGGTTGCGCGAGCGATTATCGGTGTATTACGGCGAAAAAATGATGGAAGGAAAACAGTGATGATCCGCACTCAAGAATGTAAGAACCTGATGGTCTTGCTTGGGGATTACATCGACGGCAGCCTGAGCGATTCATTGTGCACCGAGCTTGAAAAGCATATGGCGCAATGTCAGGATTGCCGAATCGTGGTGGATACACTGCGCAAGACGATCGATCTATACCGCGAGGCCAACCCGGTCACCGGCGTGCCCGCCGATGTGCGCGCGCGGCTCTTCTACCGTTTGAAGCTGGATGATTTCCTGACGAAACCAGCTCCCATGCCGCCGGCCAACCAGAAAAAAAATGAGGGATGATTGCATTCCCAAGGTTTTGAAGCGAATTGCCACTTTTGAAAAGGGCGTGCATCTAATTGAGTTGAGGTAAAGAGGCTTGAAATCGGCGTTCAAGGCGCCCCAGGACGGTGAGAAATCCGCGGACAGGCGCGATTCCGACAGGCCCGCCAGTCTTCCCGTCTGGAAGGGCGATCTGACGGAAAATAAGGACCCGATGCCGCTCGAAGCGGGCCGGATTTGCCCGCGCTGCGGCCACGGCAGGCTGGATTACGATGGCCTGCTCAATCTGGTCTGCCCGGAATGTGGCTTCAGCGAGAGCGGCAGCTTTACCTGATAAATGACAACTGATTAACCCCGGTGGGGTGAGGAGGATAATAAGCAGATGGGCGAATTGCTCAACGAGCAGATCGAAAGTCAGGTGCGCGAAGTTTTCGCCGGCCTGAAGGAGCCGGTTCAGGTGCTTTTCTTCGAAGACCAGAATGACTGCATGTACTGCCCTGACACGCGTCAGCTCCTGGAAGAGGTGACTGCGCTTTCCGAGAAGCTCAGCCTGGAGGTTTATGACATCGACCGGCAAGCCGAGGTGGCGCGCCAGTATCATGTCGATAAGACGCCAGGAATTGTGATTGCAGCAAAGGACGGCGAAAGGATCATCGATTACGGTATCCGCTACGCGGGTATCCCATCGGGACATGAGTTCACCTCGCTGATCAACGATCTGATCATTGTGTCACAGCGCGAGAGCGGATTGAGCGAAGAGACGCGTGCGTTCCTGAAGAGCCTGGAAAAACCGGTTCGCTTGCAGGTGTTTGTCACTCCGACCTGCCCATACTGCCCGCGGGCCGTGGTACTCGCTCACCAAATGGCGCTGGAAAGCCCCATGGTGGAGGCTGAGATGATCGAAGCCATGGAATTCCCTGAGCTGTCGGATGAATTTGGCGTTTCCGGTGTGCCGCAGATTTCGATCAACGGCCACGCTGGGACGGTGATCGGCGCAGTGCCGGAGAGCCACCTGGTAGCGGAGATTAGAAGGGCCATTTAGAGCGGTTGGGACGTTCACATTAAAAACAAGGAGCCATTCGCTCCTTGTTTTAATTTTGCAAATTCATCTTTGATTCATTCATCCGTAATACAATAGGCGATGCGGGGATAGGAAAATGATCGGGCATCTGATTCGCATGGCTCTGATTTTAACCCTACCATCCAGACACATTGTCTCCAAGGGATTTGAATTACGGCAAGGTCGAGCAGAAGCATGATCGAGCCAATCCTTCTCCCTGCGCTCTTGATCGGCGTATTTGCCGGTATTTTGACCGGGCTGATGGGCTCCAGCGGCGTGGCTGTGGTTGTGCCTGGAATGATCTTGCTGGGTTACAGCGCCCATCAGGCCATCGGCATCAGCCTTGCGGTGGACATGTTCGCTTCCATCGTTGTCACCCTGGTTTACCAACGCCACAAGAGCGTGAATCTGCGCGAAGGGATATGGATTGCCCTGACAGCTGTCCTGGGCGCTCAGATAGGCAGCCGGCTTTCCGCATTCGTCCCTGGAGCGGGAATAAGCGGCGGGTTTGGCGTATTTACCATTATCAGCGCGATATTTTTCTGGCGCTTTGGCACGCAGAGCAACTTAAATTGGCTGCAAACCTCAAGATTCACCAGCCAGCTCGAAAGACATGCCATGGCCGCCAGCGCCGTTATTGGCCTGGTAATCGGTGCCTTCAGCGGAATGTTCGGTGCCGGCGGCGGAATGATGTTCATGTTCGCCCTCATTCTGCTAGGATATGACCTGCACCATGCTGTGGGGACTTCTACGCTGATCATGGGTTTAACCACGGCATCTGGAGCATTGGGACATGCGATGATTGGAAATTTGCCCCTGCTGCCGATGATTGGCGCCTCGCTGGGGACTATTCTGAGCGGGTCACTGGCCAGCCGCTTTGCCAATCAAATTAATGAACAGGCTCTGGGCAGGGTGATTGCTGTCGTGTTTGGAATTATGGGGCTGTTTACGATCCTTTCACAACGAATCTAACTGATGGATTATCGAGAAGAAGAAGTAACGGAGTTAAATTTCTATTCGAAATCCCCTGGTGCTGGTGGCCATCATGCCGCCGCGCGTGGTAAGATTGGGTGGATGGAAAAGCCAGGTCTACAATCCAGCTCGATTAGAGCAATGCTTTCCCCAATTTCTTCGTAAGGAGTCGATGAGCAAATGAATGCTAAAGTGACCTGGAAGGGGCGCTTGAGTTTCACCGGCACCGCCGACACCGGTTTCAGTGTGCCACTGGGGGCAAGTCCCACGGTAGGGGGAGACAACGACGGTTTCCGCCCGATGGAACTGATCGCGACCGGGCTGGCCGCGTGCACGGCTATGGATGTCATCTCCATCCTGCAGAAGAAACAGCAGGAGGTGAGCGGCTTCGAGGTGCGCGTCCACGCTGAGCAAGCAAGCGAGCACCCGCACGTGTTCACCCACATCGTGATCGAGTATGTGGTGACCGGCCATCATGTGGATCCAGCGGCGGTGGATCGGGCCATCGAGCTATCGGCCACCAAGTACTGCCCGGCGCAAGCGATGCTGGCCAAAGTGGTGCCGATCGAGCACAAGGTGACGATTCTCGAAGCGGCGTGAGATGACGGCTTTTAAAAATTCGTTCTCTTACGAGAACAACCCATCTACTTCCAGTCTACGCTAAACTTTTCGGGGATGTAGGCAATCGATGGAAGATCGAACTCCTCATCTTTCCCCAACAACGACTTTCATTGTTTTCAGCTCTCCGCCGCGCAGGAGGCGCAGGGACACTTCCTGGCCGACGCGGTCTGAGCTGAGCGCGGCGAGGAGGTCGGCGGGATGGCGGATGGGGGCGTCTTCCAGCGCCACCAGAACATCCCCGAGCAGCAGGCCGGCCTTATCCGCCGGACTGCCTGGCTCAACCGAGACGAGCAGCAAACCGGTCTCCTGGCCGAGCTGAGAGGCCAGCGCAGGCGGCAGGCGGACCGGCTGCGAGCCGACGCCCAGGAAACCGCGGCGGACGCGGCCGTGGGCCAGGATGGCCTCCACCTGGCGGGCGAGAAGAGCGGTCATTATGGTGAGGGGTTCACCACGCAGCAGGGCGGAGGTGTTCATGCCGATCAGCCGCCCGGCGGAGTCGACCAGCGGGCCGCCGGAGAAACCGGGATAGAGAGTCACCTCGGCGCGCAGGAAGCCCTCCAGGCGGGCACCGCCCCAGGCGCGGAAATCCTTACCCAGTGCGCTGACCATCCCCAGGCTGGCCTGGACGCCCTCGGCCGGACGAGCGAGCGCCAGGGCAAGCTGCCCGACCTGTATCTCTCCGGCTGGCGCCAGGGGCTGCAGGTCAGAGGATTGGACGCGCAATACCGCCAGGTCGGTGTTCTCGTCGCGGCCGAGGAAGGCCGCATTCAGGCTAGCGCCGCCGTGCAGACCAACAGTGGGGTTGTCCTCGCGCTGCACGGCGTGGCTGGCTGCCAGGATGATCCCATCCGCCGACCAGACAAAACCGCTGGCGGGGAAACGCCGGCGCGCTTCAACGCGCACCACGGCGGGAGAAGCACTTTCCACGGCCTTTACCAGAGCAGCCGACAAATTTGCAAATGCGTCAGCCATCGTTATTGATCCTCCTTGAATGTCTTTGATTGCGCATTCAGTGTAGCGTGGCTGCTTGGCGGCTCCATCCCTCATTCGAGCAGCCGCCGCCCGGAAAAACGACCAGGTTTACAGGGCAATCAGACCGAGGCGGGTGGCGCGCACGACGGCCTCGGTACGGCTCTGCGCACCCAGCTTGCCCAGGATGGTGTTGACGTGGAACTTGACCGTGTGCTCGCTGATACCCAGGCGCAGGGCGATGGCCTTGTTCGAAAGTCCCTCAGCCACGGCGCGCAGCACTTCCAGTTCGCGCGGGGTAAGGGCTTCCTCCAGCTCGGGCAGGGCGGCCGGAGGAGGCTCGCGCATGGAGGCGGCGTAGGTCGGGTCGAGGACGGCCAGGCCGCGGCTGACGGCCTCCAAAGCGGCTGCCAGGCGGGGAGCGTCGGCCTGGCGGCGCAAAGCGCCGATGGCCAGCCCCGGCCAGACGCGGGCGACCAGGCCCTGCTCGGGGATGAGGGCCAGCACCGGGGGGCCGCCGGCGGGCAAATCCTGGAGGCGCTCGAGCAGGGCGGATGCGTCCCAGCCCAGGTCGTAGAGGATCACGTCCGGCTGGTAGACCTCGATCTCGGCGGCCAGGTCTCCGGCGCCGTCGCTCTGCCCGGCGATATCAAGGCCAGGCTGGCCGGTCAGCAGGGAGGCCAGCCCGCTGCGCGCCAGCGGGTCGGCGGCGATGATGAGCACACGCAGGTCAGTCATGGTGGAAATGCCGCGCCGCGCCAGTGCTGCACGCGACGGTCGGGGTGGGGACAGCGGGACTGCAGGGCAGGCACGGGTTCATCTGGCTTCGGAGCGAATCTGGCTGGATTGGTCGGAGCAGGTGCAGGCGTTGACGGTGCGTGAGTAGCGGGTGAGGGTGCCCAGATAAGCGTCGGCGCCGGCGTGGGCGATCCAGCCTTCGAGGTTGAAGGGCACGGGGCTGTCGGCGGGGAGCCACTCGCCGTTGTACTTGCGGGCGATGTGGATATGGGTGCCGGTGGCGCGGCCCTCCTCGCAGGAAGGGTGGCCGAGGGGATCACCAGACTTGATGGTCATGCCGACCGAGAGCATGCCGCCGTGATCCAGGTGCAAATAGAGGATATCCCAGCCGGTCTGCTCGTGGCCGTCGCCGTCCAGATCCTCGACGGCTAAACCGGGGTCGGCACGGGCGATGACACCGGGCGCCATGGCGGTGACCATCTCAGCGGTAGGGACGCAGCCGCCGACCAGCGAGGGCGGGGCGAAGTCGAGGGCAGCGTAAGGCGCGCCATCGCCCCAACCGGTGTGCGGACCGCCGGTGAAGGCCCACGATTCGCCGGCGGCGAAGGGCAGACGCAGCTCCGGCTGACGCAGGCTGCCGGGGATGTGCGGTTGGACACCCGCCCAAGGGTCGCCGAACAGGCTGAGGTAGGTCTGGTAGAAGCCCTGAGGAGAGACGGCGTGGTCGTACTGGTCGGGGGGGAGGGCAGCGGCGAAGTAGGCCTGCAGGGCAACGCTGGCGGGGTTGAGCCAGGGGTCGGGGCGCACCATGCGGCCGTCCTGGAGGTCAAAGGAGCGAAGCTGGCCGTACTTCCAGGCGTAGTAGGCGTTGTTCAAGGCGTTGGCGGCCCAGTTGAGCTGCATGTAGAGGCCCTTGTGGGCGTAGTCGCGGTAGCCGAGGGGGTAGTCGCCCAGGTTGGAAGGGGGGACAGGGGAGGTCAGGGCGCCAGTCTGGTAATCGAGAAGAGCCAGCAGCAAACGCGGACTGACGCTGTAGTTGACGGCAATGGTGTCGACGATATCGGCCCCAGAACGGTTGGCCTGGGAGGCGTACTCGATGTAGCCCTTAAGCCAGCCGGGGTGGGCGGCGACAAAGGCATCGGTGTTGAAGCCAACCTGGGCAGGGCCGTCCACAAAAAGGCTATCGGGGAGTATCTTGAAGGGCGAGCCCCACAGCGGCTGGTAGTAGATGGGGATCTTCATCGGCAGGCCGGCGGGCAGAGTGGTGGCATCCCTGGGGATGATGGGGTTGGCCTTGAGGATCTCATCGACGGTGGTGTTGAAATGGGCGGCCAGGCCGGGGAGCACGTCGCCGTCCTGGGCCTGGTAGTCGACGAGCTGGCCCGGCTGGTAGACCGGGCGGGTCGGGAGGGGGGTGGCGGTGGGCTGGTCGGCGGGCGGGGGGGTGGGGGTGAGCGGGAAGCCGGCTTCGGCCGGGGCGGGCTGTTGGGGCAGGCAGGCGGCCAGGGAGAGGATCAGGAGGGCTGCGGCTAGGGCGCAGGCGGTTTTTTGCGGGTGGTAGATGGTACGGACTCCTTGGGTGGAAATGGCTGGGGGAATCTTATCACAAAAGGGGTGGGGGATTCTTCACCTTCAAGATCACGAAGAACACAAAGGGGATAGTGGGAACGCGGTGCTACGAGGGCTCGGCAGGG
>DAOTWA010000061.1:0-40715 GCA_034435955.1 Anaerolineaceae bacterium
ATGCTCCCCTCCATGGACGGCTTTGAGGTCACCCGCCTCCTACGCCAGGAGATGGCCACCCCGGTGCTGATGCTCACCGCCCGCGACGACGAGATCGATCGCGTGGTCGGTCTTGAAGTGGGCGCCGACGATTACATTACCAAACCCTTCTCCATGCGCGAGCTGATGGCGCGGGTCAAGGCCATGCTGCGCCGCGTCCGCCTGGTGCGCGAGGAATTGGCCCACCAGCCTGCCCCCGCCGCCAGCGAAAGCGGCCTGCTCGTCTTCGGTGATCTGACTATCGACTTCATGCGCCATGAGGTACGCAAGAGCGATCGGCCGCTCGTCATGAAACCCAAAGAATTCGAACTGCTCGTTTTTCTGGCGCAGCACCGCGGCCAGGTGCTCTCCCGCGAGTACCTTCTGGACCGCGTGTGGGGCTGGCAGTTCACCGGCGACAGCCGCACGGTGGACGTTCACGTCCGCTGGCTGCGCGAGAAGATCGAGGATGATCCCGCCAGACCGCAGCGCATCGTTACCGTGCGCGGCGCGGGATACCGGTTTGAGGGTTGAGGATGGGCGGTTCCATCCGCTGGCGAATTGCACTCCCCTTCGTCCTGTTGCTTGTCCTGGCGTTAGGCGGGGTGAGCGCCTACATATACAGCCAAGCGCGCGCCATGTACCTGAACTCGGCGGAGATATCTCTCCTGGCCGAGGGACGGGTGCTGGCGGAAATTTTCTCCCCTTTGTTGGCAAACCCGAACCAGGGCGACCAGGTGAATGCTCTCGCCCACCATTACGCCGATTTGTTGAACGTGCGCGTAACCGTGCTCGCCCCGGATGGCACCGTACTGGGTGAATCCAGCGGAGACCGCAGCCTGATGGAAAACCACCTCACCCGGCCAGAGATACAGAGCGCGCTGCAAGGCCGCGCGGCCACCGCTGTCCGCCACAGCACGACGCTAAGGGTGGACATGGTCTACGCAGCGACGCCGGTCATGGCAAATGGAGCCTTGGTAGGCGCCGTCCGCCTCGCCCTGCCGCTCGCGGATCTGAATGCCAGACTGGCCGGCCTGGGGGAAACACTCGTGCTGGTGACCATCCTGGCTGCGCTCGTGGCTGCCGGGTTGGCCGTCTTGGTCAGCAATTATGCTATCCGCCCGCTGCGCCAGCTCACGCGGATGGCCGAAGCGCTGGCCGATGGGCGTTACGATGGTGGCCTGCTTGGCCCGCGCGATGATGAAATCGGTCAGCTCAATCAGGCCTTCAACCGCATGGCGATCCAGCTATCCACCCAGATCAGTGCCCTGCAGAACGAGCAGACGCGCCTGTCAGCCGTTTTAGCCCACATGACCGACGGCGTGCTGATCGTAGACGCCACGGGGCGGGTCCAATTAATCAATCCCGCCGCCGAAGAAATGTTCCGCATCACCTCAGAAGAGGCCGTAGGCAGCTCGCTGGTGGAAGTGGTGCGCCATCACCAGATCGTCGAGCTCTGGCAGCAGTGTCTGGAAAGTACATCCGCGCGCAGCACCACCCTGGAGCTCCACGCCGAACGTCTGTTTCTTCAAGCTTTCGCCTCGCCGCTGAAAGGCAGTTTGGCCGGCAGCGCGCTGCTGCTGTTCCAGGATTTGACCCGTCTGCGCCATCTCGAGATGGTGCGCCGCGATTTCGTCAGCAATGTTTCTCACGAGCTGCGCACTCCGCTGGCTTCGCTTAAGGCGCTGGCCGAGACGCTCCAGGTCGGCGCCCTGGAAGATCCGCCCGCCGCGCGGCGCTTCCTGACCCAAATGGAGACCGAGATCGACACATTGACCCAGTTGGTGCAGGAATTGCTGGAGCTTTCGCGCATCGAATCCGGCCGGGCGCCCTTGCAAATGGCCCGGGTCGCTCCGTTGGATCTGATCCAGCCAGCCATGGAGCGCATGCGCCTCCAGGCCGAGCGCGCCGGGCTGTCCCTGCGGAACGACACACCCGCCGGCCTGCCCTTGGTGACCGCTGACGCCGAGCGCATCGTACAGGTGTTGGTGAATCTGCTGCACAACGCGGTCAAATTCACCCCTCCCGGTGGGGAGATCGTGGTGTTGGCTTACCCGCAAGAGAAAGAGGTGGTCTTCGCCGTCAGGGATACCGGTGTGGGTATTCCCGAAGAAGACCTGCCGCGCATCTTCGAGCGCTTCTACAAGGCCGATCGGTCGCGCTCCGGCGGCGGCACCGGATTGGGCCTCTCCATCGCCCGGCACACCGTAGAAGCCCACGGCGGGCGCATCTGGGCCGAGAGCGAACCGGGCAAGGGCTCGACATTTTTCTTTACATTACCAATTTCTGGATAATCCCCATCGTCTTGTGCACACTTTAGACGCGCTGCATCCCTGTGGGACGCAACGCGCTGCAATCCATCTGCCGTCGTCTCCCGCTTGTTAAATTCGGTTAACAAAACGTTTACACGACCGGCCGCATTGTTAAACAGCCATTTGCCGGTTTTTAAACCTGCTGCGCTATGATAGCGTTGATGAAAACAAACAAACCTTTCGAAGGAGAAGCTATGCGACGCTCAATTCTTATTTCGGTCAGCCTGTTCGTTCTGGGTGGACTGATTCTGGCCGCCTGTGCCCCCGCGGCATCCCCGGTCGCCAGCCAGCCGACTGCCACAGGTCAGCTCGCCGCCGGCTCGATTCAGATCAACGGCGCCGGGGCTACCTTTCCATTCCCGCTGTACAGCCGGTGGTTCTACGATTATGCCTTTGTGGATCCATCTGTACGCTTTAATTACCAGTCCATTGGCTCCGGCGGTGGAATACAGCAGATCACCCAAAAGACGGTTGATTTTGGAGCCTCTGATGCGATCCTGAGCAATGAACAATTGGCGGCCGCTCCCGGCCTGCAGATGTTCCCGACCGTGGCAGGCGCCGAGGCCATCGTGGTCAACCTGAAGGACGCGCAGGGCAATCCCATCACTACGCCGCTTAAATTCCCCGGCACGACCATTGCGGATATTTACCTGGGAAAGATTACCAAGTGGAACGACCCGCTGCTCACGGCGGCCAATCCAGATGTAAAGCTGCCAGATCAAAATATCATCGTCGTTCACCGCTCGGACGGCTCAGGAACCACCTATATCTTTACGGACTACCTTTCTTCCGTAAGCCAGGAGTGGAAGACGAAAGTCGGCAAAGGCACTTCTGTGGACTGGCCGGTTGGCCTGGGTGGTAAAGGCAACGAGGGTGTGGCCGGTACAGTCTCGCAAAATGTAGGCTCCATCGGCTACGTCGAATTGGCTTACGCCCTGCAAAACAAATTTGTCATCAACCTGATTCAGAATCAAGCCGGTGCGTATGTGGCTCCATCCATGGAAACGACCCAATCGGCAATGACGGATTTCGGTTCAAATTTGGGCGAAAAACTGGCCCTGTCCATCGTAAACGGTCCCGGCAAGAATTCGTATCCGATCGCCGGTTATACCTACATGCTCCTCTACATGAACCAGCAGGATTGCGTGAAAGCCGATAAGATCGTCCAATTCATGAAATGGGCTTATGGTCCAAACGGCACCAAGGATGCCAGCGATCTGTCTTATGTACCCCTGCCTGACGCTGTGAAACAGCAGGTCCTGGCCAGGTTGGCTCAAATTACCTGCCAGGGCAAGCCTCTTGGGAATTGATCCAGCCATGCTGATACACTCATCTCCTGGCGAAAATTCCGCCAGGAGATGAAAACTTGTTTCGGTATCGGTAGAAGGACAGAATGACCGCCCAATCGAAAATCACCGCCTCACCCTTTATCACTCTTTCCACTCGGATCAGGCGCACCTGGCGGCATGGCGATCGGGTGTTTCAAGGTCTGCTCATTTTGAGCTCATTGCTGACCCTGGCATTGGTTGTAGCCATCGGCTATGAGCTGTGGAAGAACTCCGCTCTCTCCCGTCAGGCTTTTGGCCTGGCCTTCATTTTTACCTCGCGATGGGATCCTGCGCTTAATCGCGTCTTTGGCGCTTTACCCTTCATCCAGGGGACGCTGGTGACCTCGGCCATCGCCCTGCTGGGTGCGGTTCCTCTCAGCCTGGGAACGGCCATTTTCCTGGCCGAACTTGCCCCCCGCTGGCTGCGCCAACCGGTCGGCTTCCTGGTCGAATTACTGGCCGCAATCCCGAGCGTTGTCTATGGCCTTTGGGGATTGTTCGTCTACATCCCTGCGTTTGTACGCCCGGCCTCGCTCATGCTCAATAAGACCCTGGGTTGGCTGCCGATCTTCGAAGGACCGGTTTTTGGTCCCAGCCGGCTGGCAGCCGGACTGCTCCTGGCGATTATGATCCTGCCCACCATTACAGCTATCAGCCGGGATGTGTTCCTGGCAATCCCTGATTCACAGCGGGAAGCCGCCCTGGCCTTGGGCGCCACGCGCTGGGAAGCCATCTGGCAGGTGTTGGTCCCTTACGGCCTTTCAGGCCTGCTCGGCGCCATCATCCTGGGCCTGGGACGTGCTTTGGGCGAGACCATCGCTGTGACCATGGTGATCGGCAATAATCTCGACCTTTCCTTATCCCTTCTTCATCCGGGATATACCATGTCTTCGGTCATCGCCAATGAATTCACCGAGGCGACCTATGACCTCTATCTGCAAGCCTTGATTGAGATCGGCCTGATCTTGTTCGTAATCACGTTGTTGATCAATCTGATCGCCAGGTTGCTGATCTGGCGTGTATCGCGGCGAGTAATCGTGGAGGCGCGCGCATGAAAACCTTATCCCACTACGCCACCAGCCGCCGCCAGCGCAGGCGAAAAGTCGTCAATGGGATCATGCTGACTTTGAGCGGTTTAACCACCGTTTTGATCGTGGTGCCGTTAATTTGGATCTTGACATATGTCGTCCGCCAGGGACTCCCAGCGCTATCCCCGCAGTTCTTTACGCAGCTCCCAACGCCCGTAGGCGTGCCTGGGGGCGGGATCGTAAATTCGATCGTCGGCTCGGCGATCACCGTGGGGCTGGCGCTGATCATCGCCGCCCCGATTGGAGTGCTGGCGGCTATCTATGTGGCCTCAAAACCGACCACGCCGTTGGGCCTGGCTGTGCGCTTTGCCACGGATGTGATTTCTGGTGTGCCTTCCATCATAATGGGCATATTTGCCTATACGGTCATCGTTCTGCCGCAGCATCATTTTTCCGCCTTCTCCGGAGGTGTTGCGCTGGCGTTCATCATGCTCCCGATCATCATCCGCACCACAGAAGAAATGCTGAAGCTGGTGCCGGGCTCCTTGCGTGAAGCCTCTCTCGCCTTGGGCGCCACGGAATGGAAAACTTCCCTCAAAGTCTTGCTTCCGGCCGCCGGAAACGGGATTCTGACCGGGGTCATGCTGGCCATCGCCCGCGCCGCTGGCGAAGCCGCCCCAATGTTGTTTACCGCCTTCGGCAACTCCTTTATGAGTACATCCCTCAACCAGCCGATTGCCACCCTCCCGCAGACGGTGTTCGTTTATGCGATTTCACCCTATGAGGACTGGCGCGCGAAAGCCTGGGCGACCGCGCTGGTGCTGATCACTCTGGTCTTATCGTTGAACGTCCTGGCTCGCCTGATCGTCTCGTGGCGCCAGCGCCGGCTGGGAAGCGTGAACCGCTAGTTCGGTGTAGAATAGACAAATCAAGAGCAAACCTGTGATGATTGAAACCAAGATGCCTGAAAAACTCGTTATCTCCCCCCTTACGGTTGGTGTGGCTGAAGATAAAAAGGCCCCGGCCGAATCGACCGACATCAAAATGTCGACGGAACACCTGGACATGTATTACGGCAAGTTCCGCGCCCTGGCCGATATCAATCTGTCCATCCCGGCCCACAGGATCACCGCCATCATCGGCCCTTCGGGCTGCGGCAAGTCCACCCTGTTGCGCACATTTAATCGCATGAACGACCTCGTCCCGAACACCCGCGTGGAAGGCAGGGTTTGCCTTGACGGGCAGGACATTTACGCGCCCAACGTGGATGTGGTGGACGTCCGCCGGCAGGTTGGTATGGTCTTCCAGCGCCCCAACCCCTTCCCGATGAGCATCTACGACAATGTGGCTTTCGGGCCGCGGTTGTATGGCGTGCGCCGGCGCGCCGTCCTCGATGAGATCGTCGAACGCAGCCTGCGCCAGGCTGCTTTATGGGAAGAGGTCAAGGATAAGCTGAACCAGTCAGGCATGGCTCTTTCGGGTGGGCAGCAGCAGCGCCTGTGCATCGCCCGGGCCCTGGCCGTCGAGCCGCAAGTGATCTTGATGGACGAGCCGGCTTCGGCGCTCGATCCAATCTCGACCCTCAAGATCGAAGAGTTGATGCAATCCCTGAAAATGGACTATACTATCGTCATCGTCACCCACAACATGCAGCAAGCCGCCCGCGTCTCGGATTTCACCGCTTTCATGATGATTGACGAGAACCGCGCCGGCACGCTGGTAGAATTCGGACCGACTGCGCAGATCTTCACAAAACCGAAAAATCGGCAGACAGAAGATTACGTCACGGGCCGCTTCGGCTAAGCCGCCATGCTGCCAGTTGAGAAAATTCCGCCCCATGCGGGCCTCGGGCAAAAGCAGGAGAGGAGCTCCATGCCCCGCGAAACGTTTGATCGTGAACTGCGCCGCCTACAGGATGAAGTCTTGCTGCTCGGCAGCCTGGTCGAGCAGGCGGCGCTCGATGCCGTCGATGGATTACGCCGCCGTGATGTGCAAACTGCCCGGCGCGTCTATCTAGGCGACCAGGTAATCAACGACAAACGCTTTGCGATCGAGAATGCGGTCCTGGTGCTGATTGCCACTCAGCAGCCCATGGCGCATGATCTGCGTACCCTTGCAGCCATCCTGGAGGTAATCACCGAGCTGGAGCGCATGGGCGACTATTGCAAGGGCATCGCCCTGATCACCATCCGCCTGGGAAACCAGGAGATCGACATCCCCGGACGGGATTTCACCCGCATGGCCGAATTGGGGGTCGACATGCTCCACCGCGCACTGAGCGCCTTCGTTAACGATGACGCCGAAGCTGCCCGGAAAATCCCTCCCGACGATGACCTCATTGACGAGTTGTACAAGAAGACCACCCGCCACCTCATCGACGTGATGGTTGCAAATAAAGACATCATTGACCGCGCCAATCTGGTCATGTGGGTGTGCCACAACCTGGAACGCTTCGGCGACCGCGTAACCAACATTTGCGAACGCACCATCTTCATCGCCACCGGCGAGTTGCTCGAGCTGGAAACCAGTGACGACGAAATTAAACTGTTGTCTCCAGAGGAATAACACCGACAGTTGAAGCCAAGGGCAGGATGCGCCGCTCACGTTTTGCACGGCGAGGCCCACCTTTGATGACATAAGGCGGCTATTACCCGTTAACAACCAAAATAAAATCAGACCCCTGTCAGTGTAATGCTATAATAATTCCACAACGTCGCTATCCGACTCAATTGGGTATGATCTTTATTCTTACTTTGATGAAGGGGCAACTGTGTTGCGACCAAATTCATATGCCGGGAAGCTGATCGTGGTCGAGGGCATCGATGGCAGCGGTAAATCCACCCAGATCGACCTGCTCTATAAGTGGCTGCAGGCCCAGGGGCGCTCGGTCTTCTTCAGCGAATGGAACTCTTCCGATCTTGTGAAGAGCACCACAAAGCTGGGCAAAAAGCAAAAGATGTTCACCCCCACTACCTTCAGCCTGTTGCAGGCCACCGACTTCGCCGAGCGCTGGGAGAATCTAATGCTCCCCATGCTCAAAGCCGGGGTAATCGTGCTGGCCGATCGTTACGCCTTCACTGCCTTCGCCCGCGACGTCGCCCGCGGGGTGGATGCGCAGTGGGTGCGCAATCTGTACTCCTTCGCCCCGCAGCCAGACCTGGTTTTCTACTTCCGCGTTCCTCTCGATGTGGCCGTCGAACGCATCCTCTCCTCGCGCTCCAAGCTCAAATATTACGAGGCTGGCATGGACCTCGGCCTGGCCGACAATCGCGTGGCCAGCTTCCGCCTGTTCCAGCAACGCATCATCAATGAGTACGACAGGATGGTCGAGGAATTTGGGATGACCGTGATCGACGGCGCCTTGCCAGTGCAGCGTCAGCAGAAGCTGATCCGCCAGATGGTCAAAAAAGTGCTGGATGGCTGGCAGGGTCTGCCCAATCCGCGTGCGCCGCAGAAGCGGGCGCGTCGCCACGCCGCCAGGACCGCCATCCCAGCGCCGGTCGGCGACGGGAAAGGAGGCCCCGAATGAAAAAGGTCGAATTTTACGGGGCTGGCTTCCCTTACCTCAAAATCAAGGAATTGCCCGGCCGACTGATCGTGCTGGAGGGCACCGACGGCGTCGGCCGTTCGACCCAAATCCAGTTGATTCGCAAGTGGCTCGAGGACGAGGGTTTCGCCGTCTCTGACACCGGCCTGCGCCGTTCGCCGCTCACTCAGCCCGGATTAGACGCCGCCAAAACCGGCCATACCCTCAGCCGGCTGACGATGAACCTGTTCTACGCCACCGATTTTGCCGACCGCCTGGAAAATCAGATCATCCCCGCCCTCAAAGCCGGCTTCTACGTCCTCTCCGACCGCTATTTCTACTCCATCATCGCCCGCGATACCGTGCGCGGCGCCGATCCTGAATGGGCCCGCAAGCTTTACGGATTCGCCCTCAAACCCGATCTGGTAATCTACCTCAAATGTGATGTCCCCCATCTTATCGAGCGCATGGTCCACGGGCGCGGCTTCGATTACTGGGAATCCGGCATGGACGTCCGCTCGGCCGATAACCTGTACGACAGTTTCGTCGTCTACCAGACCCGCCTGATCGAACAGTTCGACCGTATGGCCGAGGAGTATGGTTTCGTGGTGGTCGATGCCACCCGCTCGATCGAGGAGGTCTTTCAAGATCTCCAGCGCGAGATCCTCAAGCTTGAAGACGTTTGATCCCTTCTAGGAAAACCACCGCTTTCTGCCCGCAGGAGAAAAGGATGGGAAGTCCCCATGGACGAAGGCTATTGTGTGTACGGCGCCGGGGTGATCACTCGCGAGGTTCAGGCGCTTCAGCAGGAAATGCCCGGCGTGCGCGAAAATCAGGATATCGAGGCGGTGCACCGTATGCGCGTGGCCTCTCGTCGCCTGCGCGCCGCCCTACCCCTCTTCAAGGAATGCTTCCCCACTAAAAAATACCGCGCCTGGCTGAAGCAAATCCGTGCCCTGACCAGCGCCCTGGGAGCCGCCCGCGACTGCGATGTCCAACTCGAAACCCTGCGGCAGTTCTACGAAACTCTCCCCCTGGTGATCTACCAGCCCGGCATCCGCCGGTTGATGCTGCGCCTGCGCCAACGCCGCATCCGTCTCCAGCGTAATGTTCTGCGCGACCTCCGGCAGCTCGAGGCCAGCCATACCCTCGAAGGGCTGACCGCCCGGCTGGAACCCCTCTCCGCCCGCCAAAACCAGATCTATCTCTACACGCCTTATATTTATCAGCGCGCCTTCAATGCCATCGCCGCGCAGCGTGAGCAATTCCTCAAATACGAACAATATGTCGAGCAGCCGGAGTGCATCGATGAGCTGCACGCCATGCGCATCGCCGCCAAGAAGCTTCGCTACACCATGGAAATCTTCGCGCCCATCTACCCGGGCGAGCTGAAAGAGTATCTTCAAGCGGCCCGTAAGGTGCAGGAAGCACTGGGTAACCTGCACGATTGCGATGTGTGGAATTTATTCCTGCCTGAGTTCATCGAAAAGGAAAACCATCGCACCCAGATGTACTTCGGTCACACCCGACCGATGCGCCGCCTGGAACCCGGCCTGCGTTTCTTCCAGCAGGCTCAGCAGGAGAACCGCGGTCGCCTGTACGCCGGTTTCGTCGAATTCTGGCACGAGCTGAAGGCGCGCGATGTGTGGGGACGGCTGTTGGAGGCCATCCAGGTGCCGTACCACGAGGCCGCCCCCGAACCGGCCCCAGGTGCATCCCAGGGTGAAAGCCAGGGGGCGGGGAGCAGTGTATGAAGGTCGCCCTGATCGGCGATATTCACGCCAACCTGCCCGCTCTCGAAGCGGTTCTGGAGCACGCCCGACTTCAAGGCGCCGAGGCAATCTGGAACGTGGGCGACTTCGTCGGTTACGGCGCCTTTCCTGACCAGGTTGTGCGTCGGCTGCGCAAGGTCGCCCAGCTCAACATCATCGGCAATTACGACCTCAAAGTCCTCAAAGTCAAGAAAAAAGCGCAGCAATGGAAAGAGAAGAAAGCTCCCGAAAAGTGGCTCGCCTTCCAATGGGCTTACGAGCATCTGTCCAAGAAGAGCCGTAAATTCCTGCGCTCTTTGCCGGAGCAGATCCCTCTGCAGATTGAAGGCCATACCGTCCTGCTGGTGCATGGCAGCCCGGCTTCAATCGACGAGCATCTTGTGCCGTCCACCCCAGAACAACGCCTGATGGAGCTGGCACGCCTGGCGGGCGTAGAGGTGGTGGTATGTGGCCATTCGCATGTGCCCTTCGTGCGCCGCGTTGCGGGAACCTGGTTCGTCAATACCGGCAGCGTAGGGCGGCCCGACGACGGAGATCCGCGCGCCTGCTACGCCGTAATGAGGGCCTCGCCGGAGGAGGTCGAATTCACCCACTACCGCGTGCCCTATGACGTGGAGCGCGCTGCGCAGGCCATCCGCGAAGCTGGTCTGCCCGAGGATTTTGCCAGGATGGTGCTCGAGGGAAAGAACCTTACCGCGGTTCAGAACCACCCATAATCATTACCACGCTCCAAACAAATCGTGGGCAATCTTGTTGACCCGCGCCCGCGCTCGTTGCGCATCGATGGTCAGCAGTTCGCGCTCGCGCAGCACCTGGCGCCCATCGATCCACACATTGCGCACATCGGAAGATTTGGCGGCATACACCAGGTTGGAATAAATATCATAGAGCGGCGATTGGTGCAGCCCGTTCAGGCCGATGGTGATCAGGTCGGCGGCTTTGCCCGGCTCGAGTGAACCGGTGCGCTCCCCCAGGCCCAAAGCCCGTGCGCCGCCCAGGGTGGCCATGCGCACCACACTGCGCGCATCCATGACCGTCGGATCGTTGCGCACGCCCTTCTGAATCAATGCCGCCGTGCGCATCTCCCCCCACAGATCAAGATCATTGTTGGAAGCCGCCCCATCGGTGCCCAACCCAATGATCACCCCGGCTTTGAGCATATCTGGCAGGCGGGCGATGCCTGCGCCGGTCTTTAGATTGGATTCCGGGCAGTGGGCCACCGCCGTCTTGCGTTCGGCCAACAGGGAAATCTCCGCATCGCTCAGGTGCACACAATGCGCCAGCAGCGTGCGCGAGCCGAGCAGGCCCAGCTCATCGAGCAATTCTATGGGCGTCTTGCCGCTGCGCTCCCGGACGGTGGCCACTTCAGTCAGGGATTCCGCAGCGTGGGTGATGAACAGGGCATCATATTCGCGCGCCAGCTTGCTGATTTGCTCCAGAGCGGAACGCGAGGCCGTATAGGTGGCGTGCGCCTGGATGCATGGGGTGATCAGGTCATGCCCGCGATAACGCTCGAAAAATTCACGCGCCCCGGATAGCCTCTCTTCCGGCAGAATGCCATCCGGGCCGGTAAAGTCGATGAAGCTCGATCCATTCACTAAGCGAAAGCCGGCGCGGATGGCCGCTTCTGTGGTGGCGTCACGCTGCCAGTACATATCGGCCGCAGCCGTCGTCCCGGCCAGGATCATCTCGGCAAAAGCCAGCTCGGCACCGGCGGTCACGTTCTCGGCGTTGGCGTATTGTATTTCGAGCGGCCAGATACGCGCCAGCCAGGCTTCAAGGGCCAAATCATCGGCGATGCCGCGGAAGAGCGTCATCGCCGCGTGGGTGTGGGCGTTGATCAGGCCGGGCATCACCACCTGCCCGCGAGCATCATAGGTCGCTTGCGGCTCAACCTGCGCCTGAACCTTGGCGGACGGCCCCACCGCGGCGATCTCTCTCCCTCGTACGGCGACAGCCCCATCCGGGTAGGTGTGAAAATCATCATCCATGGCGACCACCAGGCCGCCGTGGATGAGTAAGTCAACCGGTTCTTTGATCTTTTCGGGCAAAATCGTCTCCCTCGCCCCCCGCCCCTCTCCTTTGACGGAGAGGGGCGGATAATCATTTTTCCGGACAACCGGAGTGAGGCTTTCTACGCCAAAGCGGATTCGACCGCTGCCTCGTTCGGGTCTTCAATGACCCAAACCTGACACAGGCAGTTGTTTAAACCTGCGTTTTTTCGCCTCCCTCAGTCCGCCTCTTCGACGAACTGCTCCCGTCCGGAAAGCATGAAGCTTGCCACCAGGATGATCAGCAGGAAGGGAAGGACACCGAGCCACACGCCGATCTGCCGCGTGGAACCTGCGGCGAACTGGAAGAGCTGCTGCCCATACAGGCCAGTGGAAATCCCCAGCCCGACGATTAGCCCGCCCAGCGTTCCAAAGATCATCAGCGCGGCGCCCAGGCCGCGCGCGAAGCCGCCCGCGACTTCTTCCTTATCCATGATGTCGGTCCAGATCAAGCCCCACTGCTTGACGCGCGGGTATAACAGCAGCAGGAGGATGGGGCCCAGCACCAGCTCGGCGATGGCATTGTTGATGGTGATAATGATGGCCAGGGCGGCGAAGGGCACCAGGCCGATCAAATCCAGGAACCAGGCGATGATGATGGCGCACGCCGCCGCGGCAATAATGGTTATGATGACATAAGCCGCGAACTTGCGCCACGAATTGACATTCTGTGACATGTCGTTCTTGGGCACCAGCCCGAGAGCACCCCATAGTTTATACGACACAAAGCCGAGGTAGAAGTTGCCGATGAAGCCGAAGATACTGCCCCAGCCCAGCGTGCCGCCGAACCAGTCACCGATGGCGTTGCCAATGGCCGACCCCCAGGCGCCGGCCGGTCCAAACATCAACCCAAAGATGACCGGGAAGACATTCGCCGGACGCACTTCGGTGATGCCGGGGATGATTGGGATGCCCCCCTTGAACGGGATCAACACCGCCGCGTAAATGGCTGCAGACAATGCGGTCAGGATGATCATCCGGGTGTGGCGCCACATCGTAATGACTTCTTTCATGGCTTTTTCTCCTCTTTGAACAAGAAAAAACAAATGAATGAGACGATGGTGGTCTTAACCGAAACATGACAGGTGACCTTTCTCTTATATAACCGCCTCCTTTCTGCGTAATATTTCGCACTGCCATAATAGAATAACCTGAATAAATCGCTCCCGCCAGCGCCGTTCATGCTCCCGGCGGATGGACAACCATCGCCGCAGAGGCGCAAAGACAATCCACCTTGAACGGTGCGCGCAAAACATCGATAAATAATCGTACCAGTGCCTTCTGCAGCTCGCCCCTGCCGGCATCTACGAACTGGATGGCCGCACCAGCTATCCCGGCAGCCCAATTGATCGAATAGGCCACTCCCGCATAGTGCATGCCCAGTTCACGCGCTAGGCCGACTTCCGGCACGCCGGTCATCCCGACCACATGCCCGCCGAGCTGGGCAAACATGCGCACCTCGGCGGCTGTCTCCAGACGCGGCCCATTGGTGCAAACATACGTCCCCGCCGGACGGATGGCCAGCCCGTGGGTGGAGGCAAACGCCAGCAGCCGCTCACGCAGCGCCGGACAGTAAGGTTGAGTCATATCCGTATGGGCCAGGCCGCTTTTGCCGCCGTCAAAGAAGGTCCCCTCGCGGCCGTGGGTGAAATCCAGAAACTGGTCGATGGCTACCAGCGATCCCGGCGGGACGTCGTTAACCAGCGAACCAACCGCAAAGGTGGCCAAAATCCTCTTCACATCGAGCTGCTGGAGCGCCTTCAGATTGGCCCGGTAGTTGATGCGGTGCGGGGGTACCCTGTGCTCCGGGCCATGACGCGCCAGAAAGACGATGTCCTCCAGCTCCCCCCGTCCATAAAAGACCAGCGCCTGACCGTAAGGGGTGTCCAGGGTCTCCGCCGCGAGATCGTAGCCCTCCAGCCGGTCAAATCCCGTCCCGCCGATGATGGCCGCGCGCACGCTTCATCTGCCTTTCCGACCGGCGTCGGGCCGGTAAAAGCGCCGCAGGTCGTATGGATTGAGCACGCCATATTCGGTGACTATGCCCGAAACCAGATGCGGCGGGGTGATGTCGAAAGCCGGATAATAAGCCGGGATGTCTTCCAGCGTGGTGGGCGTGCCCCGCGCTGCGCGTACTTCGGCCGGGTCGCGCTCTTCGATCACGATCGATGCCCGGTCTGGCCGGCTCGCGTCGACCACCGAGCACAGCGCAAAATACGGCACGCCGTGGTAATGCGCGGCCAGTGCATTCTGGAAGGTGCCAATCTTGTTAACCACATGGCCGTCCAAGGTGACCAGATCCGCGGCGGTGAAATATTTCTGCACCTTGCCCTGCGATAGTACATACGCGGGCATATTATCGGTGATGAGCTGGACGGCAAAACCCAGCTCGTGCAGACTGGGTGCCGTCAGACGCGCTCCCTGCAGATAAGGCCGCGTCTCCGGCACGAACACGCGCATAGACTTGCCCGCCTCGCGCGCGAAGATCAGAGTGAGGATGAAAGAATTCTCGGCGAAGCACATGGTCAGGACGCCATCGCCATCGGCGATCAATTCGGCTCCATACTGGCCCATGCGCGTCCAGCGCACAAAAGAACGGTCGCGAGCCGCCTCGATCCACGCCAGCAAAGCCGCCTCCAGGTTCTCCCCACGCGCCAGGGCATCCTCGGCGACCTGCATCAGCCGCCCCAGATTGCGGGATATGGCCGTATTGGTCGGACGGGTGGCCACCAGCCTGGACTGCGCGCGCATAAGGCTGGCGCGGGCCGCATCGGCATCCAATCTGGCCGCTTCCCTGGCCTGGATCACCATGGCGTAAGCCGCCACAATCCACTGCGCCCCGCCCTGAATGATCATCTTTTCGATCGCCTGGGCGGCTTCTTCGACTGTACGGCACCGTACGAAATGGCGTTCGAAAGGATAGCGGCTGCGATCAAGCATCACAACCTGACCATCCTCGTAGCGTGCCACATTCTCGCGCCGTAGCAGGAAGGGCAATTTCTCGTTGATCGCGTTGACGTCGATCTCTGATTTTTCTGTAATGGTCACTTTTTCTACTTGATTCTTTCTATCTACTAATTTAAAAGCGCACCAAGCCAGGGATGTTGCCGTAACCCTGGATCTTGATCACCGTGACAGCCGCGAAGAGCGCTACCAGGATGGCTATCGTGATGTAATCCCGTGTTTGCATCCGGGGGTCGAGATAGAACGTGCGGTCAGGCCGCGCGCCAAACCCTTTCGATTCCAATGCCATGCCGAAGATATTGGTGCTTCGGATCGTCGAAATGAATACCGGGATGAGCAGGGGCACAAATTTACGCACCCGCTGAATGATATTGCCGCTGTCCAGGTCCAGTCCTCGACTGCGCTGAGCCTGCCCGATAATGCTCACCGAAGCTACCAGGGTTGGCACCAGCCGCAGCGCGGTGGAAATGGCGAAGCCCACCCGGTAGGGAAGTCCAAATTTGATCATGCCGATGATAAATTCTTCATTGCGGGTGGTGCTCAGGAAGATGATCCCGGTTGTAATCAGGGAAAGCATCACCAGCGTGCGGCTGGCGGCGTACTCCACCGCTTCCAGCTTGATTATCCAGAACAGAGTGGTCTTACCGCTGGAGAAAAGCGTCCACATGACCATCCCGGAGATCGTCAGGATAACCATGATGTAGGCGATGCGCTTTAGATTGACCAGCGAGCGTGAGATCACCCCCAGCAGAACGATCACCAGACTGATGGGCAATACCCACAATGGGTTTTGGAAGTAGAGGATCAGCACGAAGAACACCGCCAGCATGAAGATCTTGGTGCGCGGATCCAGCCGATGGATGACCGTGTCGAGATCCATGTAAATTTCGGAGTCCATACCTATGAACCTTTTTCTGTGCACCCGACCAGCTCGTCGAGAGTGAGCATGGTCTTGCCAAAGCGGTTGGAAAAGCTGACCAGGTGGGGTGGGCGCAGGTAAGCCTCGCGCAGCTCGTCCTCGTGCGAGAATACTTCACGCGTGGTTCCCTCCAGGTATACCTTTCCGTCTTTGATCACGAACACGCGTTGAGCGTACTCAGCGACAACCCACATGTGGTGGGTGACGAAAATAATCGTGTTGCCTCTCCTGTTGAGCTCTTTCACCAGATCCATCATGCTGCGCTGCTCGGCGTAATCCAACCCGGTTGTGGGCTCATCCAGAATGACGATTTCGGGTTGGGCAGCCAAAACTGCCGCTACGGCTACCCTCTGGCGCCCGCTCTTGGTCAGGCTGAAAGGATCTTCCTTCTCGAAACCGGCCAGATCCACCGCTTCGAGCGCCTCGGCCACCGCCTTCTTGATCATCTCTTCCGGCTGTTTGCGCAGGCGCAGGGTGTAAGCCACCTCGTCAAAGACCGTGTCGGAGAAAATCTGGTGATCGGGATTCTGGAATACATAACCGACCTTCTTGCCAAGCTGGAAGATGCCCTGCTCGCGTGTTGGATGTCCATCCACTTCGATCTTGCCAGCCGTGGGATAGAGCAGGCCGTTGAAATGCTTTACCAGCGTGGTCTTCCCCGAGCCATTCTGACCGAGGATGGCCACCA
Source organism: Anaerolineaceae bacterium (assembly GCA_034435955.1). GTDB lineage: Bacteria > Chloroflexota > Anaerolineae > Anaerolineales > Anaerolineaceae > DAOTWA01. Next base: position 16,607 of record DAOTWA010000061.1, read on the forward strand.
TCTCGCCGCGGTGGATATCAAGCGAGACTCCGTGTAACGCTTTGAAGCCATTGGGATAGACCAGCTCCAGTTCCTCACAGTGGATGAGGGTTTGGCCGGTGTTTTGTGCCCGCTCGGCGTCCTGCATTACGAGTTGATTGTGCTTTTCCTCCGAGAACCGCCAGCCCTGCGCCTGGAAGCGGCGCACTCCCTCCTCGACCGTCAGCGGCGGGTCGGCGACGCCCATCGCCTGGAAGTATTTGGGGATGGGCAGCGGCATGACGCCCAGCTCTTCGAACAGACGGACATCCCGCAGGAGTTCACGCGCCGGCCCCAGCTTGAAGATCTGGCCTTCCTTCAGCATCAGCAGCTGGTCGGCGTTGAGTGCCTCTTCCGTCTCATGCTCCACGATGACCAGCGTGTTCTCTGCCCGCTCCTTGAGCTGATTGGCAATCTCGAAGATGCCAACCTTGCTGATCGGGTCCAGGTCAGTGGTTGGCTCGTCCATCACCAGAATGGGGGTGTGCATGGCCAGCACCGAGGCGATGGCCAGTTTCTGCTTCTGCCCGCCGGACAGTGTGGAGGGCGATCGGTGGCGAACCTCTTCCAGGCCCACCAGCCGCAGGCATTCGTCGATCCGCTTGCGGATCTCTTCGCGCGGCACGGCGTAGTTTTCCGGACCGAAGGCCACTTCCAGCTCAACATTGGTGGAAAATAGCTGGGCCTCGAAATCCTGGAATACCATGCCTACTTGCTCGGCGAGCTGGGCAACCGTCTGCTGGCGCGTGTTGCGGCCCATTACGATGACATCGCCGACAAATTTACCTTTGTGGTAGTGGGGGATCAATCCATTGAAGGTCGCCGCGAGGGTGCTTTTACCCGCCTCGCTGGGTCCCATCACGAACAGGAAGGTGCCTTTGGGCACTTCGAGGTTGATCCCATCGAGTGCGTATTTCTTCGCACCCCGGTAACGATAGTGCAGGTCGTGGATAGCAATGACCGGTTCACCCGCCGCGGTCTCTTTGGGTGCTTTTGTGAGCTGTTGGGTTAACACAATATCCTTTCTTCAATGCGCCTGATAAGGTGGGATGCGGAAGAGCGCGTCCCAGATGTCTTTTTCCGCCCGGATCGTCTCGTCTATCGAGCGCATGGCCAGCGCCACGTACAGCGCCTGAATCAGGGTGTGCTGGGCCACGCGCGAGGAGAGGGTTTCGGGGCGCGTCTCGTGCGAGACGGTCAGCAGAACGACGTCCGCTTTCTCCGCCAGGGGTGAAAGGTGGTTGCCGGTCAGGGCGATCACCGGACAGCCCCGGATGCGCGCCTCTGCTGCCGTGCGTATCGGGTCGTTGGAATCGCCCGATTGCGAGATCACGACCAGGGCATCCCTTTCGGTCAGCAGAGCCGCCTGCATCACCTGCAGGTACGAATCGATCTGCACCTGGGCATTAAAACGCAGGCGCATGAGCCGGTTGTAAAGCTCATGCGCCATTGGACCCGACGTGCCCACCCCGGCAATCAAAATGCGCTCAGCCCTGGCGATCAAATCGACCGCGCGCGCGAAAGCCTTCTCGTCGAGCACCGCCAGGGTGTCGTTCAGGGCGCGCATGGCGCCCTGGAAGACCTTGCGCGCGATGGCGGCCGGTCCGTCGTCGAGCGTAATATCATCATGGATAAGTTGAGGCGAGTTGGGCAGCTCGCGCGTCAGGGCAAGCTTTAGCTCTAAAATTCCCCTGTAGCCCAACGAACGGCTCAGGCGCACCACCGTCGCCTCGCTCACCCCGCTTGCCTGGGCCAGCTCCGACAGCGGCATGCGGATCACGCTGCCGAAGTGCTCCAGGATGAAATCGGCCACCTTCTTTTCGGAGTTCGAGAGGCTGGGATAATAGCCCCTCAGACGCGATAGTGCATCTGAGGGTATGGTTTCGGCCGGATCGGTGGCTGCGATCGGGGAAGATGTAGAAGCGGAGGGAATTTCTACCATAAGATAATCCCGATCTTTGTTGTGAATTGTCTGTGGATCTTCGCAGCAGGATGCGCCACTGCTGCGCGGTGAATTTTGGAGTTTTACTCCAAAATTCTCCACATTTTTGTTGCTCAACACATATTTTATGCCCTGAAGGCCGAATTGTCAATTGTCAATTTAAGACAATGGTGACCAATTTCCCCTTGCTTGACACACCTTTTATCGCATGCTATAGTATTCACAGGTTCCCTCTTCTGCGGTGAAGGGGGAACAATCGTAATCCGCCCAAGGAGTGCGCTTTGAAATGCATCACCCTGACCACTGACTTCGGCCTGCGCGACGGCTACGTGGGCGTTATGCGCGGCGTAATTTGGACCATCGCGCCCGACGCTCAAGTCGCCGATATCAGCCATCAGATCAGCCCTCAGAACGTGCTCGAGGGCGCTCTCGTTCTTGGCCGCACGGCGCGCTTCTTCCCGCCCGGCACGGTGCACGTGGCCGTGGTCGATCCTGGCGTGGGCACCAGCCGTCGTCCGATTGCTGCGCGCCTGGGCAATTACTTCTTCGTCCTGCCAGACAACGGCCTGGTGACTGCGGTGCTTGAGCAGGCCGAGGAACGCCGAGAACAGGTCGAGTTTGTCCACCTGGACCAACCACGCTTCTGGCGCAGCGAAGTCAGCCGCGTCTTTCACGGGCGCGATATCTTCTCCCCCGTGGCCGCCCATCTGGCCAACGGTGTGCCCTTGGCCGAGCTTGGCACGCCCATCAATGATCCGCAGCGCCTCAGCCTGCCGCGTCCTGAGCGCATAGCGTCGGGCTGGCGCGGCCACGTAGTCGCCATCGACCGCTTTGGCAACCTGTCCACCGACGTAACCCGCGCCCACCTGGCCAGCATGGGTAACGTACAGGTCCACGTCGCCGGGCAGACCATTCGCGGCCTGGTGCGCACTTTCGGCGAGCGTCCAGCCGGCGAGCTGATTGCCCTATACGGCACACACGACGACCTGATCATCTCGGTGGTCAACGGCAGCGCGGCCGAGCGCCTGAATGCCTCCCTTGGTGATACGATCGACGTCTTCCCCATGGAGACAGGTGCGCCGTGAATTTCCTTACCCTGACCACCGACTTTGGCAGCGGAGACGACGAGGCCGGAGTGCTCAAAGGGGTGATTTGGAGCATCGCCCCCGGCGCGCAGATCGCGGATTTGAGCCACGAGGTCACTCGCCACAACGTCCTGGAGGGCGCCTTGCTGCTGGAACGCTGCACGCCTTACTTTCCGGAAGGCAGCGTCCATGTGGCCGTGATCGATCCCGGAGTGGGCACTGCCCGGCGCGCCATCGCCGCCAGACTGGGCGGACAGCGCTTCGTCGGCCCGGATAACGGCCTGCTCACCTTGATGCTGCGCCGTGCTCAAACCCTGGGCCAGCCGGTGGAAATTGTCCACCTCGACCGGCCGCAGTACTGGCTGCCGGCGGTCAGCGACGTGTTCCATGGACGGGACCTGTTCGCTCCCGCCGCTGCCCATCTGGCCAACGGTGTCCCTTTGCGCGAATTAGGAACCCCCATAAACGATCCGCTGCTGCTGACCATCCCTGAGCCGCAGCGAACCAGCGCTGGCTGGGTATGCCCGGTCGTAGCGGTGGATCATTTCGGCAACCTGTCCACGCGCATCCGCCCGGAACAGATTGAGGACATGGGCATGGTGATCGTGCGAATCAAGGGTCGCCAGATCCACGGGCTGGTGCACACCTTCGGCGAACGCCCAACCGGAGAGCTGGTGGCGCTATTCAACAGCGCTGGCTTCCTCGATATTTCGGTCGTGAACGGCAATGCAGCCCAGGTCTTGGGAGCTGCTCCAGGTGACGTGGTAGAGGTCTATTCTCTGTGATTGCATGAACCGGTAAAATATCCTTATGGACTCCAGCCCACCACCCGAAACCGCTGCTCTACCCCTGGCGGTGGAACATCTGACCTTCCGCTACCAGCGGCGCAGCGAACCCGCCATCCGCGACATTTCGTTCACCGTTGCGCGGGGAGAAGTCTTGCTGATCGCCGGCGCCAGCGGCTGCGGTAAGACCACCCTGATGCGCTGCATCAACGGTCTGATACCGCGCACTTACCACGGCGAATTGAGCGGTGAAGTGCGCGTCTTTGGCCGCCAGGCCAGTGAAATGAGCATGGCTGAGCTCTCCCAGCAGGTCGGTACATTGCTTCAGGACCCAGAACGGCAGATCGTCGCCAGCTACGTGCTCAATGAAGTGGCCTTCGGCCTGGAAAATCTGGCCCTGCCGCGTGACGAAATCCTCCGTCGCGTGGACGAGACCCTCAGCTATCTGGGCATCCTCCATCTGCGCGATCGTGAGACGCACAATGCCTCCGGCGGTGAGAAGCAGAAGATCGCTCTGGCTGGCGTGTTGGCCATGCGCCCCGCCATCCTGCTGCTGGACGAGCCGCTCGCCAGCCTGGATCCGGCTTCGGCCCACGAGGCTTTGCAGCTCTTCCGCCGCCTGGCGGATGACGGAGTCGCCGTAGTGATCGTCGAGCACCGCGTGGAGGATGTGCTTTCCATCCACCCCGATCGTGTCCTCTATCTGGAGGAGGGCCGGCAGGTGTATTATGGCGATTCAACCGGTCTGATGGACGTGGTCGATACCACGCGCATCAAGCTGCCTGCGCCGGTGGTGGTCGAGCGGGCACGCGGTCGCCCGGCACCTCCTTTCGAGCCGCTGCTGCACCGCAGTACGGGTGAACCCCTGGTTTCATTTGAGGACGTATCTTTTCGCTACGGGGAAGAACTGCCCGAAGTGCTGCATGGCGTCAACTGCCAGATCTATCAAGGGGATGTGATTGCAGTCCTGGGGCATAACGGGGCCGGCAAGACCACCCTGGTCAAGCACGCTCTGGGACTGCTCAAGCCCACCCGCGGACGCGTCCTGCTGGAGGGAAAGGACACCCGCCGCTTGACCGTCGCCCAGGCAGCCCGCACCATTGGCTACGTCTTTCAGAGCCCCAGCCAGATGCTCTTTGCCCCAACTGTGGAAGAGGAACTCTCCTTCGGGCCGCGCAACTTGCGTTTCGACAGTGAAACCATCGCCCGCAACGTGGATTGGGCCATCCGCACCGTCCACATGGAGGGTGAGCTCAAGACGCCGCCCCTGGCGCTGTCCTTCGGCCAGCAGAAACGCGTCAGCATCGCGGCCGTGTTGGCGATGCGCTCGCGCATCATTATGATGGACGAGCCTACCGCCGGGCAGGATTACTGGAATTATATGGCCTTCATGGATTCCATCCTGCAAATGCCCGGCTTCGATGCGGTGCTGTTCATCACCCATGACGTCGACCTGGCGGTGATCTACGCCAACCGCATTCTCCTGCTCTACGACGGCGCCATTGTGGCCGACGGGCCTCCTGTCGAAGTCCTGCAGGACGAAGAGAGATTGCGGCGCTGCCGGGTGCTGCCCACCTCTCTGCTTCACCTGAACCTCGAACACTACCCGCGCACCGGGCGCTTTTTGCGCGCCGAAGCGCTTGCCCAGGTCATCCCTGTTCCCGGCCAGGCTGCGTAACCTCGGACGGGGTTCGGTTTTATACTACATGGCTCTGTGTAATTGTCCGGACGATTTTCATGCTGTCAACATCAAGCAGGCTTGGGTTTTTTTATTTCTCATCATGCAAACCAGTTGCCAAAGGAGGTGAAACGGAGAAAATAATGCCATAAGAGACCCGCCGTTTGTCCAATTTCTTTTCAAGAAGGAGAGAGAGATGGAAAAGAAATCTTTGTGGTCATTCGGTACACGTGAAGTCGTCTTCGCAGCCATCGGAGCGGCGCTGTATGGCGTCCTCGCCTTTGCGACCAATGCCTTACAGATTCCCGGAGCCGGCCAGGTCTCCATCCGCCCGGCGGTGGCCATCCCTATGTTCTTTGGCGTGGTCTTCGGCCCATGGGTCGGCTTGATCACCGGCTTTCTCGGAAATGTGATCGGCGACCTGCTTTCTGGCTACGGCTTCTGGCCGTGGTGGGATCTGGGCAACGGCCTGTTGGGCTTCTTCCCCGGCCTGATCGCAGCAGGCCTGGCAAGCTATAAGGCTGGTTCGTCCATCCTTAAGGCCGAGATCATGGTGATCGTCGGCGTTCTGGTCGGCATGGGGATCGCCTCGGTCTCCGAGTCGTGGGTGTCCGGCGCGGATTGGGCCACGGTCGTCGGCGTCAACTTCGTCCCCGCTGTCATTACCAATCTGCTTTGGGGCCTGATCCTCACCCCTATCTTGATGGTCGCCTACGACGCAGTGACCGCCCGCTCGGGTCGCTGACGTTCGCTGAGTTGCCTGGACAGGTCCGAGCTTCATGCGAAGAAGCAGAAAACGGAGTGTTCGACCATTAAGACCTCACCCCGATCATACGGACAGACCCCGTATCTCCCCTCTCCGCGTTGCGGAGAGGGGACGGGGGTGAGGCTGCAAAAATAAGATCAGTCAAGCGACTGTAGCAGGTTAGGATTTATGCTGGCCACCTGGCGCTACCGCCAACGCAACAGCATCATGGAGAAGATCGATCCGCGCGCCCGCTGGATCTTCTCCTTGCTGTTCCTGGTGTCGGTCACCTTCTTTTGGGACATGCGTGTCCTGGCAGGCTTCCTGGCCGTCGCCCTGCTGTGGTATTTCTCGGCGCGCGCCCGCTGGCGCGAGACACGCAGAGCCTGGATTTTCGTCACCACTCTGCTGGTGATCATGGTGGTGGTCAATACCATCATCACCAGCGCTGCTTCGCGCGGCATCCTGGCTCAGAGCGGCCAGCATACCGTTTGGTCCATTCGCGGCCGCTTTCCGCTCACCGGCTGGGCCATCCACTTCGACCTGACCGCCGAACGGCTCTGGTTCGCGCTGTGCCAGTTCGTGCGCGTCATCTCCATTTCGGCCGTTTTTCTGATCATCCCCTACTCGATGGACCCTCGCCTTTACGGGGTCACCTTCCACGGGCTGGGTCTGCCTGATCGTCTGGCCTTCTCGATGGACCTGGCCTTCCGCTATGTGCCAACCCTGGCGCGCGACTTTCAGATCACCCTCGACGCCCAACGGGCGCGCGGCTATGAGATCGAGCGCGTCGAGGGTGGCCTTATCACCCAGGTGCGCCGCGTCGCCCCCCTGATTGTCCCTATCACCATGAACTCGATCATGACCGGCGAGGACGTGATTAACGCCATGGACCTGCGCTGTTTCGGCCTGCAAAAACGCACCTGGGTGGCGACGACCATTTTTCACTGGTACGACTATGCCCTGATGGGCTTCGCGACGCTGATCCTGGTTGGCTCGATCGTGGCTGTCTACGGATTCCACCTGGGCGGTTTCTGGATGCCGCCCTTCCTCATCCCCCGCTGAGCGAGATGACCGCCATCGGGACCGCCCAGCTCGCCCCACGCACGACCGCAGGGGCCGCCGTTACCCCGCTCCCCGGCGGCTGGCGCCTGTCCATTCCCTCTGGGCCGGCGGGCGCTTACCGCTGGGCGCAGCTCGACGATTACCTGCAACGCCCGCGTGACGCCTTCCCCTGGCAGCCGCCCGCCGCCCTCGAGCTGGAGGCGCGCGCATCGGCATCCGACCTGCCCGGCACATGGGGCTTCGGCTGGTGGAACGATCCGTTCAGCCTGAGCCTTGGGCTGGGCGGCGCCCGTCGCCGGCTGCCCGCCCTGCCAAACGCTGCCTGGTTTTTCCACGCTTCGGCCCCTAATTTTCTCTCAATCCACGACGACCTCCCCGCCCAGGGTTTCCTGGCGGCCACTTTCCGCTCAAAACGATGGCCGCCCGTCCTTTTGCTCCTGGCCCTGGCGTTCGCGCCTCTGCTGGGCTGGCCAGCCGCCGCCCGCCGCCTGCGTCGAATGGCGCGCCGCTGGGTGCATCAGTCGGCTGTCCTCCTGGACCTGGATACCACCCAATGGCACCACTATGCCATTGTGTGGGAGATTGAGCAGGTGGTTTTCATCGTCGATGGGAACCGGGTCCTTGCAACCGGAATCAGCCCGGCCGCGCCGCTCGGTCTGGTAATCTGGATCGACAATCAGTACGCCGCGTTCACACCCCAGGGAGAAGTAAAATTAGGCACCCTGGCCACCCCCGCCGAAAGCTGGATCGAAGTGCGCATGTAGGGGCTGGTCCTCGCTGCGAGTCTCCGCCCTGTGTCTGCTGCGCTAAGCTCTGACAAGCGGTCCCCGCCCCGCGGGTGAGACCTGCCCATCCCCTGCCCTGAGAGGCCTCCTATGGTCCTAACCGTCCTCGAAGCCCATGTAGACCCCCAAAACACCCCCGCCCTGCAAGCCGCCTTCGCTGAGGGCATCCGCGCTCTGGACCCCGGCATCACCCAAACTTTCCTGGTCCAAAGCTCCAGCGACCCCACCCTGTGGCGCATCCTGACCTTTTGGGAGAGCCGCAAAGCCCTCGACCTGATGCGCGCTGCCGGCGGCGCCCCGCGCGGCGTGCTCATGTTCCGCGCCGCCGGCGCTCAACCATCCCTCACCATTTTCGACGTCTCCGACCACGCCTCGGCCTGACCTCGGCCGGCGCGCTTGCATCCCTGGCGAAAACACATGAATAAAAAAACCCCGTGATCCAAACGATTACGGGGCTTTATATTTATGGACGATTCTTCCTGTGCGGGGCGATTTCAGATCACGTGCGCCAATCGCAGAGCCACATCCAAGATGATTCCCGCCAGATACCACAACCCGAAACGCCGGTTGTGCAGGAAGGCCAGCGCCACATAATACAGCGGCCAGGTGTTGGGATCATAGCCCTCAGGCCGCTGTTCGGGCTTGGGCGCCTTGTACACCGCCCATACCAGCGGTACAGCCGTAAGGGCGGCCAGCACCACCAGCAGCACCGGCGAGAAGAAGCCGATCGCCACCAGATAGATCACCAGCAAATACTGCAGACCCATCATCACTAGGGTGGTGATGCGCGCCGCCTTCTCTCCGATCACCACGGGCAGGGTATGAATGCCGCGCTCCCTGTCCTCTCTGTATTTATCGATGTGCTTGCCGAAGATCACCATGGTGGTTCCCAAGGCGTACGGCAGACTGGCCAGCACCACATTCCAATCCCAGGCGCCGGTGATGACGAAATAGCCGCCGCCTACCATCAGAGGCCCCCAAACGGTCAAAACCGTCACTTCCCCCAGGCCAATGTACTTGAGCGGCCAGGTGTAGAAGAGCAGGAAAAACGCCCCCAGCCCCAGGATGAGCCAGGCCAGCGGGCCGCGCAGAATGACCAGGTATAAACCAGAGGCCAGGGCGATCAGTGCGGTGATGGCCGCATAAGTGAGCAGCTCGCGGCCGGTCATCAACCCCTGCTCGAGCGGCTGCGGTCCGTATTGTGTGCGGAAATAATTGTCCTTGTCCACTCCGCGGCGGTGATCGGTCCAATCGTTGAGCAGATTGTTGGTTGCATGGGCCATGATCAGACCGATTGCCAGCAGCAGCCACAATCCCAGGTTGAATCTCCCCGCCCGCAAAGCCATCAGGCCGGCAATGGCAGCCGAGATGAATGTCATGATCAGCACCGCCGCGCGCGTGGAGATCAGCCAGCGCGAAATCACGTCCAGCGTATCCCACTCCTCCTTGCTGATGCGCGGGATCACCTGCAAAGCCTTGCGCCACATCGATACGTTCATACTGTCATCCTCCTGGACCCTCAATAATGCCGGTCGAATTATACCCCAATAAACCTCTTCATTATCGTAATTATCTAACGGATGGGGGATGGCTTCCGTCACCTTTATGAACGACAATAAAGCCGCGTCCTGAGGCGCGGCCGCGCGTGGCCTGAAGGCAGCCTCAGGCTTAGTATTTCCCTTTCAATTCCCCCACTGGCAGGCAGATGCGCCCTTCCAGCGGATCGCCCAGCAAGGTGATCTGCTCCGGGTGGGCGCCTGCCGCCCAGGCTGTATAGGCCGCCACCAGCGCGTCCAGCTCAACCGGCTCATAGATCTGCTCCACAGGCAGCAGACCGCGCAGCAGCTTGTGCCGGGTGACCTCCTCCAGGAAGCGCAGCGGGTCATACACATCCACCTCCCGCTCGTACAGCGCGAGCTGTCTTTGCAACCGCCCTTCCAACGAGAACTTGGGGAAGGGGATCACTTCCAGCAGGGCGGTGTAGCTGGCGTGCGGATTGACTTCCAGATATTGCAGCGGGACATCCTCGCCGGCCGGATAGGGTCGGTAACCCAGCGACTCCAGTTTGTGATACAGCTTGAAGCCGGTTTGCATCCAGGTCGGACAGTCCTCCTCACGGCGCGGCGTGGGAATCACGCGGATGTTGTGCTGGCGCAGCTCGTACTCGCACACGCGGAAATCGGACCAGCGACCGGCGCGCGGCGGCGGGGTGAGCGTGCGCCGTACCTCCTCGCGCGTCAGTAGTCCCCGGCTGGGGCTGCGCGGCGCGTTCACTCCCACGAAGGCCGCCTCCTGTCCCGCCAGGAACGCCAGAACGTCCTCCATCTCCCCCTGGCTGAGCGCCAGCAGACAGCGCTCGTGGTCCATGGCTGCGTAGACGAATGGCCGTCGGCCGCCGGTTAAATCGATCCCCACAAAGGTCGTGCGCGTGAAGAGCATCCTGACTTGATTATGTCTTGAAAATCTCGTCGACGCAACTAAATTTGTAGCACACCCGTCACGTAGATACAAATTTGATCTTATCCCTTGCGTCATATGACTACCTGGTGACGAACGGGAATGTTGGAGGTGACCCCTTACCGGTTATAGTGTTCCAGAAAGATCAAAAAAACGAAGGGAAATGGAATATGAACAGTGAGATTTTGATCGTCCGCAATTTGTCCAAATCGTATAGGACAGTTTCCGCCGTACAAGACCTCTCCTTTACAATCATGCGGGGAGAGATCTTCGGCTTGTTGGGACCCAATGGGGCAGGGAAGAGCACTACGCTAGCGATACTGGCCGGCCTTCTCCCTCCATCCACTGGGCAGATTACCCTCGATGGTTTGGATCTGTCCAAAAACTTGACTACGGCTAAAGCGCGTATTGGACTGGTTCCCCAGGACATCGCGCTTTATCCGACCCTCTCAGCCCGGGACAACCTGGTTTTCTGGGGCCGGATTTACGGCTTGCGCGGAAAGGAACTCCAGAAGCGCATCGACGAAGTGCTCGAGATTGTCCAGCTAACCGACCGGGCGAATGAGCTCGTGAACGTGTATTCCGGTGGAATGAAGCGGCGCATCAATCTGGCCATTGGACTGCTGCACCAACCGGAAATCCTCTTCCTGGATGAGCCCACGGTGGGCGTGGACCCACAGAGCCGTAACGCCATTTTTAAGGCCGTGGAAGCGCTCAACCACGCCGGGTTAACGGTGATCTACACCACCCATTACATGGAAGAGGCTGAGCGTCTGTGCCAGCGGGTGGCGATTATCGACCACGGTCAGATCATCGCCATGGACACGCCCGCCAACCTGGTCCGCTCCCAGGGGTTGAGCGTGATCCGCCTCTCGATCCTCGATGGGCTGATCGGCTCCGTTGAGCAACAGGTGCGCGAATTGCCCATGGTCCGCGAGGTTAACCGCCAGGATCACACCCTGAACATTCATGTCCAGGATGCTCAAAAAACGCTGATGGAAGTGCTGCAAATAACCCGGGGCTTATCCGCCCAGGTCACCGCGCTGGAGATTCTGAATGCCAGCCTGGAAACCGTCTTCCTCAATTTGACCGGAAAAAATTTGCGCGAGTAAAAGAAAGGGACAATTGCCATGGTATACCAGATAGTCGCTGTTACGATTAAGGAAATTAAGGTGCTCTTGCGGGATAAGAGGGCCTTTACCGGGTTGTTTATCCTGCCTATCGCCTTCATTCTTGTCATGACCACTGCCCTTCAGGGAGTATTCGACGCCGGCGGCAACAACCATCCAATCGATCTGCTGGTCGTCAACCAGGACCACGGAGCGATTGCAGCGAAGGTGGTTGCAGATCTGAGCAGTGCCACTGGGCTAACGCTGATCGAAGAGCAAGATAGCCAGCCTATAACGCGGGCAATTGCGGAAAATCTGATTGCCGCGCGCACCTATTCATTGGCGCTGATCTTCCCAGCCGATTTTTCCGATCGCATCATCAACGCCGCCAGCAACCCCTCCGCGGAAAAAGCGCTGGTATCTTTTATTACTGACCCGGCAGTGGGAAATCAATTGCTATCGCCGGTCAAAGGCCTGGTGGAGGGGTATATCGATCGCGAAGCATCGGTTGCTCAAGCCCCGATCCAGACCCGCCAGTTCTTCAATCAGATGGCTTCGGCCGCACCGGACGGCCAGGCCGGGTTTATCCGCAATCTGGGGGCTCGTTTCGCTGCGCAGATGAGCGGAGCGCAGGACAGCACGGCGCAAAACCTGGGCTTCGATATCCAGGTGTTGCCTCCCGCCAAATTTCAGGCTGTTCGCTATCCATCTTCAGCAGAGCAGAATGTGCCCGGTTACATGATCTACGGGGTGTTCTTTATCATTACCATCATCTCGGCCAGCCTGTTCCGCGAGAAGAACGAAGGCACCTTCCGCCGCCTGCAGAGCGCGCCCATCTCCCGCACAGCTCTCCTGATCGGCAAGTTACTGCCGTATTACCTCTTGAACCTGGTTCAGATAGCGCTGATGCTTTTAGTGGGGATCGTCGTCTTCCACATTGGCCTGGGCAGCCATCCGCTGGGGTTGGTGCCGCTCTCCCTGGCAACCGCTGCGGCGGCTACCGGTCTGGGCCTGCTGGTCACCAGCCTTGGCAAGAACCAGGAACAAGTGGGCAACCTGAGCACGGTACTTTCGATCGTCCTCTCTGCCCTGGGCGGGGTGATGGTGCCGGTTTATGTCATGCCTGCCTTTATGCAAAAGCTTTCGCTGGCTATCCCGCAAGCCTGGGCGCTGACCGGCTTTCAGGATGTCATTGTGCGTGGACAGGGATTCGAAGCCATTTTACCGGTAGTGGGTGTGTTGATGGGTTTTGCCCTGGCCTTTTGGGCTTTGGCTCTTAGGCTTTTCCGCTTCGATTGAAATTGAATGGCTTCGTGGATGGGTATTTAGCCTACCCATCCACGAAATTTTATTAAAATCCAGGTTACAATGTGGGTGATGATCTCTCATAAGGCTCGTTGGCGCTTTGCAGAAATCCCGATGATATTTGTGTTGGTGTCGGTAGCCATTTCCGGCATGATAGCCATACCACAGACATCAGGCCGTATCGTCGCCGCGGCCTTGCTCATTATCTTTGCGATCCTCCTGTTCGGCCCATTTTTCTGGCGTGGTCGTGTCATTTTAGTTCATATCGGGCTCTCGGTCCTGTCTGCATTTACGGCTATTTTGATGACTTTCCGGCCTGCCATAGGGTTGTTCCCGATTCTCTTCTTTATTCTCGCGCCGTTGGCAATGATTTACCTACCCATTAAGGCCGGTTTTGCTTGGATTGGGGTGTTCACCTTTATCACCGGAACAATCTATGTTGCCATCAATGGGATACTCGGCTTGGCCTCGCTTTTGCCGTACGCGGCAGGATACGTCTTCTTCGGCATCTTCGGTTGGATGATGATCGAGGCAGATCGCAACCGTGCCCGCAGTGATCAGCTCTTTGTAGAGCTACAAAGCGCTCATCAACAACTCAAGGATTACGCCGCTCGGGTCGAAGAGTTGACCATTGCGCAGGAGCGCAACCGCATGGCACGGGAGATGCACGATACGTTGGGCCATCGTCTGACCATTGCCGCAGTCCAATTAGAAGGCGCCCAGCGCTTGATCCCAACTAACCCGGATAAAGCGGCTTCCATCGTTGTGACCGTCCGCGAGCAGGTGAAAGAAGGTCTAACCGAGCTGCGTCAGACGGTGGCGATGTTGCGGTCTTCGGTGGAAGAAGATTTGCCCCTGGACAAAGCGCTGGCCCGATTAGTGGATCAGGTTCAGCAGGCTGCCGCCTTGAAAATCCACTTGAGCCTGGAAGGCTGCCCCGATAATCTTTCTCAGCCGCAACGTCAGGCTCTCTACCGGGCAGCTCAGGAAGCCCTGACGAATATCCAGCGCCATGCCCATGCCAGCGAGGCCTGGGTTCAATTGACCGGGAAGCAGGGGATGATCAGCCTGCTGATCAGCGATAACGGAGTGGGGATCTCGCCTGAACGGGCTCAATCGGGTTTTGGGTTGTTGGGGCTGAAGGAGCGGGCTGTTCTTCAAGGGGGCGAGTTCCACGTCGACGCGCGCCCGGGCGGTGGGACGCAGATCACTTTCCGTATTCCCTCGCTTCAAGAGGCCGGCTCTGTACCAGCAGGCGATTCCGGGGGAAGCGCATATGAATAAAACGGCTCTGCCAATGGCGCGTGTCTATCTAGTAGACGATCAGCGCCTGATCCGCGATGGCTTGCGCCTGCTACTGGAATTGGAGGAAGGGATAGAAGTAGTCGGCGAAGCCGAAAATGGCGCCGCAGCCCTGGAAGCATATGCCGCGCTTCAGCCAGACGTGTTGCTGATGGATATCCGCATGCCCGTCATGGATGGTGTGGAGGCTACCAGGCACTTGCTGGAACGCTGGCCCAAGGCGCGGGTGATCATCCTGACCACCTTTGACGACGATGCCTATATTTATGACGCCTTGCGAGCCGGAGCATTGGGTTATTTGCTTAAAGATATCTCCGGGCCGGAGCTTGCTGCTGCTGTACGCGAAGTAGCGTGTGGCGGCGCATTGATCCAGCCCTCCGTTGCGCGCAAGGTGCTGGCGGAATTCTCCCGTCTTGCTCCAGAAAGGACACCTCCCAGGCAAGAACTACTCGAGCCGCTGTCCGCAAGAGAGCAAGAAATCCTGGAGGGAATAACTCGCGGGCTAACCAACAAGGAGATTGCTGGCCGGCTCAACCTGACCGAAGGTACTGTAAAAAATTATGTTTCGGTCATCTTCCAGAAACTGGGGGTACAGGATCGCACTCAGGCTGCTTTGCGCGCTCGCGAGCTCGGTGTGGGAAGTTAAGCAGGGCATTGTTTATTCAAGTTAATTAGTATAGTTTCCTGAATTTACTGTACAGCTCACCTGTGTAGACTGGGCCGGTTTAGAAGTAGATAAACGATTTGGTATCCCTTTCGAAATAAGTAATAAGATATAACTGCATATTCAACCCTTGATGATCCCCTGCGGGGGGAAGAACGATAGGTGTGCTTCAGGGCCGCCTGTATATATAGTCCATTCTTCTACGGTATCAAACTGGCAAACGCCAGCCGGCGGTGACTCACCCGCCGCACCACCTCCCACTCCGCGTAGTGCTCGGGCAGGGACTCGCCCTCGCTCACCCCCATCCATAGAATGGGCAGCCCTTCCTTCGCGCGGCACTCGCGCAGCTTGACTTCCACCCCATCCTCAGCGGCGCGCACCTCGACCCAGGCTGGCTGATTGAACGCGTCGGCGAAGGGTTGCGTCGGCTCGCCTGCCAGCGTGCGCCGCGCTACCTCCACCGACGGCTGGCGGTAATCGCTCACCCGGATACCGCTCAGCGCAGAGCCGACGAAGTAGGTCATACAGCGCTCGTCCGAATCCCGCGCAGGCTCCAGCGCATCCTCGCCTTGCAGATAGACCAGCGCGTACCCGCGATATAGCAGTCGCTTGCCAGTCATAGAACCTCACTTCCAGGGCAAAGAATTTCACCTGTACTCATTGTAGAATATATGTTCTATGATGTCAAGAGAGATTTATTGACTCTTTGGAACAACAACGGGATTGGGTGTTGGCTGAGGTCCCTGATGATCCCCTGGATCCTCACACTCCCTCACCCCGCTCTTTGACTGCCGGGCAGCCTTGGGCTATACTTATACTCGCCTGATCAATCAGGTCATTCGCCAATCCACTCCGTTCTTTTCCAAAAGGAGGTCTCTGAGGTATGGCAACCAATGCGCCCTTCAAACTGACCTACGCGACCATGTTCAACCCGCCCGAAGAAATGCATCAGCGCTTCGAGGAGGCCCTGGCCAAAGTCAAGTCCAACCTGGGACAGGAGCACGCCATGATCATCGGGGGGAAGGAACATTACGCGGCAGAAAAGTTCGAAGACCGCTCTCCCGCCAACACCGACGTAGTGCTGGGGATTTTCCAGAAAGGCTCCGCCGCGGACGCCCAGGCCGCCATCGCTGCCGCTCGCAAAGCTTTCCCCATGTGGAGCCATATGAAGTGGCAGGACCGCGTGGCGCTCATCCGTAAAGCCGCCGATATCATGGACCAGCGCATTTACGAGATGGGCGCTGTCATCTCGATGGAAGTCGGTAAGAATCGCATGGAAGCCCTCGGCGATGTGGCCGAGACTGCTGACCTGTTTCGCTATGCCTGCGACCGCATGGAGGCTACAGACGGCTACGTGGCTCAGATGGGCCGCGACCCGCTCGTCGGCTTCGAGGTCACCAATACTTCGGTGTTGCGCCCCTACGGGGTGTGGGTGGTGATCAGCCCGTTCAACTTCCCCTGCGCCCTGACTGGTGGTCCCTCAGCCGCCGCCCTGGTCACCGGTAATACCCTGATCATCAAACCTGCCACCGATACCCCCTGGACTTCGCGTCTGATCGCCGAATGCCTGCGCGATGCCGGCGTCCCCGAGGGTGTGTTCAACTACGTCACCGGACCTGGCAGCAGCCTGGGCCAGGCCCTCATCGAGAGCCGCGAAATCGACGGCATCACCTTCACCGGCTCCTATGACGTGGGCATGAAGATGTACCGCGATTTCGCCGCCGGCGACTATATCCGCCCGATCATCCTGGAGCTGGGCGGAAAGAACCCCGTCATCGTTTCCCGCAATGCCAACCTGGAGGACGCCGCCGTAGGGATCGTGCGTTCGGCCTTCGGCCTGCAGGGCCAGAAATGCTCGGCCGCATCGCGCGTCATCATCGAGGAGTCTGTCTACGACAAGCTTGTCCCGCGTCTCGTCGAGTTGACCGAAAAGCTGGAGATTGGCGACCCGACCAGGCGGAGTGTCTATCTCGGCCCGGTGATCAACCGCAACTCTTACCGCGATTACCAGAGCTTTTCTGAAGAACTCAGCCAGGCCGGCCGCATCCTCACCGGCGGCAAGATACTCACCGAAGGCGAATTGAGCAAAGGCTACTTCTGCGCGCCCACTCTGGTGGATAACCTGCCCCTCGATCACCGCCTCTGGCAGTACGAAATGTTCGTGCCCATCACCACCATCGCCAAAGTTAAGCACCTGGACGAGGCCATGCAGATCGCCAACAACGTCAAGTACGGCCTCACGGCCGGCTTCTACGGGTCACCCGATGAGGCCGACTGGTTCTTCGATAAGATCGAGGCTGGCGTGACCTATGTCAACCGCCCGCAGGGCGCCACTACCGGCGCCTGGCCTGGTTATCAGCCATTCGGCGGCTGGAAGGGCTCAGGGGCGACTGGTAAAAATGCGGGCGGTTTGTATTACCTGCCTCTTTATATGCGCGAGCAGATCCGCACCTTTGTAAAGCGGGTGTGAGCACCGCCAGCGCCCCTTCCTGTCACTTACTTTGGAGCCAGGGACGGGTCTGTACCCCGCCCCTGGTTTGTGAACTTTGCCAGGAGGAGCGCCCGTGAGCGTCCTCGGGCGGATGGGCTGCTTCCTGATGCTGGTGGGCGGCGCCCTTATTTTGCTCTACCTGCTCTCCGACCAGGCCAGCAAGCCCCAGCTCAATCTCCTCTTCTTGGGCGTGCTGATCTTCCTGGTCGGCATTCCATTATGGCGCAAAGGGCAGCCGCCGCCGCGCGACACCGGACGCTTCCGCACCCTGCGCAAAATGCGCGGCAAAGACAAGAAAGAGTAGCTTGAAAAAAATGAGGTTCAACCGACTTGATGAGTGACGACAAACGAAAATCCAGCCACAAATTAATCAGCCTTTCCGAGGCCATCTCCCGCTACGTGCGCGATGGGGATACCATCTACCTGGCCGGCTTCACCCACCTGATCCCCTTCGCTGCCGGACACGAGATCATCCGCCAGCGCCGTCGCGACCTGGTGCTGGCCCGCGCCACCCCCGATCTGATTTACGATCAGATGGTGGCCGCCGGCTGCGCGCGTAAGGTGATCTTCTCCTACATGGGCAATCCGGGCGTGGGTTCGCTGCGCATCGTGCGCTCTGAGATCGAAGCGGGTCGACTCGAATGGGAGGAGTATTCCCACTTCTCCATGATCACCCGCCTGCAGGCCGGTGCGGCCGGGCTGCCTTTCCTGCCGATGAACCTCACCGGCGCCGACGACCTGGAGCGCGCCAACCCCAATTACCGCCGTGTTACCGATCCCTACACCGGGCGTGAGGTGGTCGTGGTACCACCGCTCCACCCTGACGTGGCCGTCATCCATGTCCAGCGCGCCGACGCCCAGGGCAACGCCCACATCTGGGGCATCATCGGCGAGCAGAAAGAGGTGGCTTTTGCTGCCCGGCGGGTGATCATCACTGCCGAGGAGATTGTCGACGAGGCCGTCATCCGTTCCGACCCAAACCGCACCCTCATCCCGGCCTTCATCGTGGATGCGGTCTGCCGCGTGCCGTACGCCGCTCACCCCTCCTACACTCAGGGCTACTACGATCGCGACAACGATTTCTACCTGCAGTGGGATAAGATCAGTGAGGACCCCGCCCGCGTGCAGGCTTACCTGGACGAATGGGTCTTTGGCGTCCAGGACCGCGACGAGTACTGGCATAAGCTGGGCCCCGAGGTGCATGCCAGATTGGCGGTGCGCCCACGCCTTGCCGCTCCGGTGAATTACGGAGATTATTGACATGGACTACACTGCCTCCGAATTGATGACCATCAATGCTGCCCGCTTGCTGCGCGACGGCGACAGCGTCTTCGTCGGCGTTGGCTTGCCCAACCTGGCCTGCAACCTGGCCATGCGCACCCACGCCCCCAACCTGCTGATGATCTACGAGGCTGGCGTGATCGGGGCGCGGCCTTCACGTTTGCCGCTCTCCATCGGCGACCCCACCCTGGTGAGCGGTGCCGCTGGCGTGTGCTCCATGTATGACATCTTCACCCTCTACCTCCAGCGCGGCAACGTGGACGTCGGCTTTCTGGGCGGCGCTCAGATCGACCGCTTCGGTAACATCAATGCCACCGTTATCGGCGAGTATTCTCATCCCAAGGTGCGCCTGCCCGGCTCCGGCGGCTCGATGGAAATCGCTGCCTGGGCGGATCGCTGCTACATCATGACCCCCCACCAGCGCCGTCGCTTCCCCGAGAAGGTGGATTTCCGCACCTCGGCCGGCTTCCTCGACGGCCGCGGCCAGCGCGAAGCCCTCGGCCTGCGCGGCAGAGGCCCTCAGGCCGTCGTCACCGATATTGGTGTCCTCGAGCCGGATGAGAGCGGCGAGCTGATTCTGGCGGCGCTTCACCCCGGGCGCAGCGTTGAGGAAGCGCGCGCCAACACCGGCTGGCATCTCAGGGTTTCTCCCTCTCTGCGCTACACGGATCCACCCTCCGACGAGGAGCTGCGCATCCTTCGCCAAGAATTGGATCCACAAGGAATTTATTTGTAAGCCTTCACCCGGCTCCTTTATTTTTCTTTCTTGTCAAATTCTAGAGGGAATTGGTAGGACTGGGTTGAAGGCGGAGGAAACGATGAACAATATTGTTAATGTCCTGATTACTCATTCCTTCCCCGAGGCGCTAATCACCACCCTGCGCGAGGTTTCCCCGCGCCTGCGGCTGACTGTGCACCCGGCGCGTAAGCCCGAAGACATCCCGCCTGAAGAGTGGGCGCGTGCCGAGGTGCTCTACACCGAGCGCGTCCTGCCTGCCCCTGAGCAGGCTCCCAACCTGAAATGGGTGCAGTTCCATCTGGCAGGCATCGAGCATGCCCTCGACCACCCGCTCATGAGCCGGCCCGAACTGATCGTCACCAGCCTGAGCGGCGCGGCTTCCTCACAAATGGCCGAGTACGCTCTGATGATGCTGCTGGCTCTCGGACATCGTCTCCCCGATCTGTTCGCCAATCAAATGAAAGCCGAGTGGCCTAAGGATAAGTGGGAGCGTTTCAGCCCCAAGGAGCTGCGCGGCAGCACCGTCGGCATCGTCGGTTACGGCAGCATCGGCCGCCAGATCGCCCGCCTGCTGCAGCCCTTCGGCGCGACCGTGCTGGCCGCCAAACGCGACGTCATGCACCCCGAGGATCAGGAATATACCCCTGAGGGCATGGGCGACCCGAAAGGGGAGTTGTTCAAGCGCCTCTATCCCACTCAGGCTCTACGCTCGATGTTTCGCGAATGCGACTTCGTGGTGGTGTGCGTGCCCCTCACCCCCGAGACGCGCAATTTGATCACCAAAGAGGAGCTGGATGCATTGCCCCTCGGTGCCTGCCTGGTGGACATTTCACGTGGCGGGGTGGTGGACCATGCCGCTTTGCTCGAAGCCCTGCAGAGCCGTAAACTATCAGGCGCAGCCTTGGACGTCTTCCCTGAGGAACCTTTGCCGCCCACCAGCCCCTTGTGGAAAATGCCCAACGTGCTGATCACCCCGCACATTTCGGGTGACAGCCCGCATTATAACGAACGTGCCGTGGCCCTCTTCGCAGAGAACCTCAACCGTTACCTGGCCGGTCTGCCGCTCTATAACCGTTACGATCCAAATCGCGGGTATTGAAAATCGAAAAGCGAGGGGATCTCCCTCCCCACTCGCATCACGCCATTCCCATATCTTCCGCCATCCGCTGACTGGTCAGCCGCGCGCAAACCAGCGCTGTAGGCATCCCCGTTCCAGGATGAGTGCTCGCCCCAACGAAGTACAGGTTATGGTAGCGCGCATGGCGATTGGCCGGCCTGAAGTAGCCCAATTGCATCAGGTTGTGGCTCAATCCATGGGTTGAACCGCGTACCAGGTTATAGCGTCGCCGCCACGAGAGCGGCGTGAAGCATGTCTCGAACTTGATGTGGTCCTTAAGGTCGTCGATCCCCACACTCTCTAACCTCCGGAAGACCGCCTCACGCGCCTGCCGGATCAACCCCTTCCAATCGTAATCCTCGCGCCCGTTCATGTGCCCCACCGGTACGATGGCCGTCAGCGTGTCCTCGCCCGGCGGCGCCATGCACGCATCCAGACGCGCTGGCGCATGCACGTACAGGCTCGGGTTGCGGGGGATGCACAGGTCGCTCAGGATTTCGTCGAAATTGCCGCGGTAATCGTCCGCCAGGAATAACGTATGCGGGCCTAAATTCGGGTATGGTTTGTCCACCCCCCAGAAGAAACTGATCACCGAGCACGAATAACGTTTGCGGGCCAATTCTTTGGTCTGGCGATCTTCTGGCAACAGTTCCTGGTACACGTACGGCAGGTCGGCGTTGGCAAGCACGGCGTCGGCCCGCAGGGAATGCCCATCCTTCAGCGTCACCCCGCGCGCATACGCCCCATCCACATCGATGCGGCTCACCGCCGTATCGAAGGAAAATTCCACTCCTGCCCGATTGGCCAGCTCCATCAGGACTTCCGTCACCCGATACATACCACCCCGCGGATACCAGACTCCATGGGCCATCTCCGTGTAGGGCATCATCGAAAAGGTCGCTGGGGCCTCGAATGGGCTCAGCCCCATGTACATGTCCTGCAGGGTGAAGACCGCCTTCAGCCGCGGCTCATCGAAATAGGCCCCCATATGCTCATAATGCCGCGCGAACGGTTTCAGGTTGAAAATCAGCGGTAAATTGCGCAGATTAAAGAACTGGCCCGCGGTGCGGAAATCGCGGTTGACCAGGTGCTCCATGGCCAGGTTGTAATGCCGGTGGCCCTCCTCCATATAACGCAGAAAGCCCTGAAAGCTGTCCGGCTCGATGGCGTCAAGCTGCTCTTCCATCTTCTTCAGGTCCGAAGTGAGCGATAATTGGCTGCCATCGTCGAAGATCAGGTGATAGGTTGGATCCACTCGTTGAAGGTCGAGCATCTCGTGTAGCGAGGTGCCGAGAGCGCCGAATTCATCCTCGTACACCCGCCGCATGATGAACAGGGTTGGGCCGGTATCAAAGTGGTGCCCGTCGCGGCTGATGCGGTCGCACCGCCCGCCAGGGCGTCCGTTCTTCTCCAGCACGGTGACGTGCATACCGCGCTGTGCCAGGTGGATCGCCGCGGCAATCCCTCCCAACCCTGCGCCAATAATGACAACTGTTTTACTTTTCATCGTCTCACCTGACAATGATTGGTGAGGAGGCGGCTGCCTGACGGCGAACTTTGAGCCCCATCCACAGCGCCCGGCTGATCATCTCAACCCCGCGGCCGAAGCCCATCCGTTCGGGATAGGCGGCGCGCAACCGGTAGCCCTCACGCTCGATGCTGTCCAACACGATCTCGAAACGGTGCATATAGGCGGATCCGGCGATCCGGCAGCGCGCGCTTTCCAGGCGGGTTAAATACCCTCTTCCGGCCTTGAAGCAGGCCCGCGCTCTGCTCACCCTGGCCTTCACCCAATCGCGGTAGGCCTGGCTCCCCACGTCCTCCGGTTGGATGCCGTAAGACTCTACGATCTCGCGCGGGATGTTAAAGTAACCCGCTTCGACGTCCTCCAGCGCGTCGCGCAGCATGTGAGTGATATGCGCGCCCATGACCGCCTGATAGCGTAATTCGCCCTGCGGTGAAAAACAGCCGCGGCCGATGAAATAATGCATCGCCTCCGTCACCCCTACGGCCAGCCAGCGCGTATACGTGCTCAGCTCGCGGCGAGAGATCAGCCGCCCGCGCCTCTCTGCGTCGAAAGCCATCACCGTCATCATGTTGCGCAAATAGGCGTGCAGCCCGCTGTTCCTGTCCGTTTCACCGCTAATTAAATTCACCAGCATATGTTCCTCCGGCGTCAGATCGGCCGGCGGCTCCCCGCGCGAGCAGCGATCGATCAGCATCTGCTGACGCCGGACGAATTCCAGTCGCTCGACTAACGGCCGTGAGCCGCTATCGAGCCAGTCGTCCACCCAGCGGAAATAGGCGTATGCCTGATAGGCATCGTCGCTCAATCCATCGTCTACCAGATAGCGGATGGTGTAATACGTTTGTTTGCTCGCCTCGCGGGTGATGTCCCGCGCCAGCGCGACGCTGGAAACTGGTCGTGGCTCCATATCAACCTCGATGTACGCTTTTTCTCTGACCTGCCTTCGCTGCAGAGACAACCGGTGGATGGCCTATTCAACCCCGTCCTCGCATAGCATGGCTCTACAACGGGACGGCTCTTCCCTTCCCGCTCTCTGCGGTCTCTGCTTATTCGATTGATTTACCGATGAATAGGAATAACAGTAAAAGTTTTCGGTATTCTAATGTCAACCATAAAGCTGGTATTGGAGCTCGTCCCGGCTCGTTCTGCCTATCGCACCGCCAGCCCCAAATAATACGGCCAAACCACCAGTCCCAGAATGGCCTGCCACCAGACCAGCTTCACGAAGGCGATCGTGAACAGCCAGCCAGCGAACCAGAATGGCCCCACCAGGCTGCCAGATTGAACCGTGGCATTCTTGGAATTTCTGCTCGAGTCCATGAGAACCTCCTTGAGTCCATAACTGAATTTCGTCCATAATTGAATACGTAAATGATGTGTGCTGGTTGCAGGAAACTTTAGATCATAAACGTCCTGCTTCTGCCAATAAGCAGTTTCTTTTTCCAAGCATATCCCAGGGATGCCTTGCACACCATGGCAGTCTGTGGAATCCGCTTCCGCCAGCCGGACAGACTCCGCCCTGGCCGTTTGTCCAGTATGGCGCTTGAAGTGGAAACGGCGATTAGACCCTGGAACGGCGAGATGTGGATCAGCCCATCAGCCGCGCCAGCTCCGCCCCACACTGCCGGGCGCAGTCAAGCTCACCTTCTTTCAGCGGCCCGTACGCGCCCTTGACGATGAAGCGCCCCGCTCTGGTAAGCGCTGTGTATCCCGCCGCCGCCAGTCCACTGAGGATCTTCCCGGTCGCTCCCCCGGGCGACCACCACAGGCGCGTCTCGAACGCGGCCGCCCGCCCGCGGCCCTTGGGCAGCTCGGCCAGCCAGGCGCGCATCGACGGGTGCGACAGGTCCGGTGGGACCAAGATATATTGGGCCGCGCCCCACAGTCCGCCGATGAGCCTGTCCCAGGATTTCATTTCCCCTGGCTGACCGCGTTCGGCAATGGTCTCTGGACTCCTCCGCAGCATAAAAATGCCGTTCACACCAACGCTCGCCAGATAGATTCCCAGCATGA